>NZ_JBEPQC010000004.1:0-185000 GCF_040547675.1 Bradyrhizobium sp. RT6a | reverse complement strand
TTGATGTCCTTTCCTCCAGGTACTTAGATGTTTCAGTTCCCTGGGTTTGCTTGAAACCTCCTATGTATTCAGAAGTCTCATACCTTCTTTTGATAACCGGAAATCCAAAACCTCTTCGATCGAAATCTAAAGGCTTAGGCATCTCACATTTCTGTTCGAACCCCACACCACAGTCTTTCGACTGAGGTCTTGGAGTTCCGGCTATCGAAGGTGGGTTTCCCCATTCGGAAATCCATGGATCAAAGCTTCTTCGCAGCTCCCCACGGCTTATCGCAGCGTAGCACGTCCTTCATCGCCTCTCAGCGCCAAGGCATCCACCGAACACCCTTAAGGCACTTGATTGCTCTCATTATCAATGTCCACACACTCGGCAGAATGTTGTCTGCAGAATTACCAAGAAACCTAAGTCTCTAAGGCACGCGCCCTCGATGAACGCTATCTGCAGCCGGACAATGATTAGAAAGACCAGCTTGCTTCGTAAGATCGTTCCGATAGCGAGGCGGTCAAGCTTCGCTAAAAGGATCATTTACAACTCGCTTGTCTTCAGATGCAGCCTTGTGAGCTGCCCTGGAAGACGCACGAGCGCCGAAATGATCCGGAGATAATGAAGTATCGCGCAACAATTGCTTGTTGCCCGATCCAACTCGGATCGATCTCCTCTTTACGATGTCAGAAATCACGCAGCTTACTGTCCATCCGGACTAGTAAGTGCGAAGTGATGTTTCGCGGACGACGGTATGAGTAGTCGGTGATCAAACCATCTGGTGGAGCCAGACGGGATCGAACCGACGACCTCATGCTTGCAAAGCACGCGCTCTCCCAGCTGAGCTATGGCCCCGTAACCAGAAGACGAATGCTCACTCGATGAGTGTGGTGGGCCTGGGAAGACTTGAACTTCCGACCTCACGCTTATCAAGCGCGCGCTCTAACCAACTGAGCTACAAGCCCCTAACGCATATCCAGTCAAGGACCAGGGATTCTGCAAGGTTGCAGCCCCAGCGCGTGTTCGTCCGCGAAGAAAGAGAAACGAAGACGGCGAAATCCCGCCAATGCAGCTCAACGATCCTGACGACCGTTGGCCACTGATGTTTCTAAAACGGTTCGATAGAAGCAAGCTTCTGAAGAACCATCCTTAGAAAGGAGGTGATCCAGCCGCAGGTTCCCCTACGGCTACCTTGTTACGACTTCACCCCAGTCGCTGACCCTACCGTGGCCGGCTGCCTCCCTTGCGGGTTAGCGCACCGTCTTCAGGTAAAACCAACTCCCATGGTGTGACGGGCGGTGTGTACAAGGCCCGGGAACGTATTCACCGTGGCGTGCTGATCCACGATTACTAGCGATTCCAACTTCATGGGCTCGAGTTGCAGAGCCCAATCCGAACTGAGACGGCTTTTTGAGATTTGCGAAGGGTTGCCCCTTAGCGTCCCATTGTCACCGCCATTGTAGCACGTGTGTAGCCCAGCCCGTAAGGGCCATGAGGACTTGACGTCATCCCCACCTTCCTCGCGGCTTATCACCGGCAGTCTCCTTAGAGTGCTCAACTAAATGGTAGCAACTAAGGACGGGGGTTGCGCTCGTTGCGGGACTTAACCCAACATCTCACGACACGAGCTGACGACAGCCATGCAGCACCTGTGTTCCAGGCTCCGAAGAGAAGGTCACATCTCTGCGACCGGTCCTGGACATGTCAAGGGCTGGTAAGGTTCTGCGCGTTGCGTCGAATTAAACCACATGCTCCACCGCTTGTGCGGGCCCCCGTCAATTCCTTTGAGTTTTAATCTTGCGACCGTACTCCCCAGGCGGAATGCTTAAAGCGTTAGCTGCGCCACTAGTGAGTAAACCCACTAACGGCTGGCATTCATCGTTTACGGCGTGGACTACCAGGGTATCTAATCCTGTTTGCTCCCCACGCTTTCGTGCCTCAGCGTCAGTATCGGGCCAGTGAGCCGCCTTCGCCACTGGTGTTCTTGCGAATATCTACGAATTTCACCTCTACACTCGCAGTTCCACTCACCTCTCCCGAACTCAAGATCCTCAGTATCAAAGGCAGTTCTGGAGTTGAGCTCCAGGATTTCACCCCTGACTTAAAGACCCGCCTACGCACCCTTTACGCCCAGTGATTCCGAGCAACGCTAGCCCCCTTCGTATTACCGCGGCTGCTGGCACGAAGTTAGCCGGGGCTTATTCTTGCGGTACCGTCATTATCTTCCCGCACAAAAGAGCTTTACAACCCTAGGGCCTTCATCACTCACGCGGCATGGCTGGATCAGGCTTGCGCCCATTGTCCAATATTCCCCACTGCTGCCTCCCGTAGGAGTTTGGGCCGTGTCTCAGTCCCAATGTGGCTGATCATCCTCTCAGACCAGCTACTGATCGTCGCCTTGGTGAGCCATTACCTCACCAACTAGCTAATCAGACGCGGGCCAATCTTTCGGCGATAAATCTTTCCCCGTAAGGGCTTATCCGGTATTAGCACAAGTTTCCCTGTGTTGTTCCGAACCAAAAGGTATGTTCCCACGCGTTACTCACCCGTCTGCCGCTGACGTATTGCTACGCCCGCTCGACTTGCATGTGTTAAGCCTGCCGCCAGCGTTCGCTCTGAGCCAGGATCAAACTCTCAAGTTGGACTTGAACTTTGAACCGGCTGATCACAACGTTTTGACGAGGTCCCACCATTTTTCATCGACCGAAGTCGATGAGCTGCCCGCGATTCACATCGCTGGCAACGATGGTGTAACCTTAAAACGTGTACCGCCGAAGTCTTTCGTCCGGCCCCGATTCAAAAAGCCGAAGCTCTTTAAATGCGAGACCCGCAAGGACTCCGCCGTCCACGTTTCTCTTTCTTCATCTTCACTTGTCAAACAGCCCGGGACCAGGAGGCCCCAACCTTCCAGAGAGGAAGGGTTCCGACACCCTTACCGACGATGGATGAACTCCAATCGACTTACGTCGACTGTTGTGTCACTCAACAAGGTGAGGAGCATCAGTGGCGCGTTCGCTCGCCTTGGTCAGTGACCCGGCGGCGCCGCGCTCAGTGGTCGGGTTATAGGCCCCACCCATCGGGGTTGTCAACGCCGATTGTCAGAAAATCGTCGCACGGTGGATTGTTGCGAAAACATTGGCGATTCCAGTGAGTTAGAGAGGCGCCGAGCGGCTGGATCGGGCCGGCGCGGAGAAAGAACCCAAAAAAAGTTTGGGCCCGACGGGGCTCCGGAGGTGGCATGGAGGAGCCTTGAAGGCGGCTCGGTCGCGACCTGACGCGGCTAGGGGCGCCCGCCCGTGGAAGGCCCCTGGCGCCCGGCCGTTTAGCGAAACTTTTCCATATTAGGCGCCGTACTTGAGCCACAATCCCCCGGCGTTCTGGTACAGACAAAGCTTGAATCGCAGGGATGCCAGTGGGGGCTGCCAGCGGTTCGTGTGGGGTCAGAGGAAGGCGATCATCCGATGAAGCGGCCTTCTTCAGACATTCGAGACACATCGAGAGATCTTTTTCCGCTTAGCTGTTCGTAATTTCGGCCGGTCCGTCATCTGGGCCTTCTGACCGCGGACGCCTATGCGGCTTGCCTTTTCCAGAGACGCCCCGAAGAGGGCGGCGTAAGGAGGGGCTTGAGACAGGACAGCTCGGAACGGGCGCTCGAAATCGGGCTCTCGGGTCGTTGATTGGGGGACTTGGGTTGAACCACAGGACGTCACGCGGCGCTTACGGGCGTGAGACCGGGATCATCGATCTCGGCCACGAGCCGCCGCTGTCCGTCGATGGTTCCGAAGCCGCGGTCATCGATCGCCGCCGTGTCTCGGTGCAATGGTTCAGCGGGACGATTCTAACCGGACTTTGCGGCGCAGCCCTGATCGGCGGCGCCGTTTTCGCTTCGCTCGATGGCGAGATGACCTTCGCCAAGGTGCCGGAGCGCGTCGAAGGCGCGCTGCGCGGCGCATTCGGCGCAGCCGATCGCGCCGCGACGCTGCACAAGAGCGACCGCCTGCCGCCCCCGAACGAATCCACGGCCTCGCGCAACATCGTGCGCGTCTCGACCGTCGCCCGCGTCGGCAACCGCGACGTGATGCGGGTACGTCCCTTCATCCGGATCGCCGGCAATCTGTCGATGACGACGAGCGATCTGTCGGCGAAGATCCCGCCGTTCAACGCCCAGCGCCTTCTCACCGATGTCGGCTCCGATCCGAAGACGGCATCCGAGGATCCGAACAATCCGGAAGCCGTCGAACCCGACGCCGAGGTCTCGTTCGTCACCAAGGACCTCTCCCAGGTGCTGCCGAAAGCCAAGATTTCCGCAGTGGTGGCGCTCGACGACATCCTGATGCGGGTGCGCGATGCCGCCAATTGGCGCGGCAATGGCGGGGTGCGTTACGCCGCGCTCTCCAATGCTGCGGCCGACGTCTCCGGCGCGACCGGCCCGTCCGAGATCAGAAGCGCCTATGCCACCGAAGTGTCGCCGTCCGATCCCTATGCCGGCTTCGAGACGCGCGTGGTGCCGGAGAACGTCACGCTGCTGCCGAAGACCAAGGAACAGATCACCGGCGGCAATCCCAACGGCGAACGCGTCCACGTGGTCAAGAAGGGCGACAGCGTCGCCGGCGTGCTGCGCGATCTCGGCGCCACGGCCGAGGAGATCAAGGCGATCACCGCGACACTCGGTCCGCGCGGCCGCGACGGCGGCCTGAAGGAAGGCGAGAAGCTGCGCATCCTGATGGCGCCCGCAAGCCCCGGCGCCCGTCTGCAGCCCTACCGCGTCGTGATCGCCAACGAGACCATGGTCGAGGCGATCGCGGCGCTGTCCGATCTCGGCAAATACGTCGCGGTCGACGTCTCCAGCATGAATACCGTCGCCGAGGCGGCGGCGAACGCCAACAGCGACGACGATGACGACGATGACGGCACGGGCGTGCGGCTCTATCAGAGCATCTACGAGACCGCGATGCGCAACAAAGTGCCGATGCCCGTCATCGACGACATGATCAAGATCTATTCCTACGACGTCGATTTCCAGCGCAAGGTGGCGCCGGGCGATTCATTCGACGTGTTCTACGCCGGCGAAGACGAAGGCGTGACCGCGAGCGAAAAGAACGACGTGCTGTTCGCTTCGCTCACGCTCGGCGGCGAGACCAAGAAATACTACCGCTACCAGAGCCCCGACGACGGCGTCGTCGACTACTATGACGAGACCGGCAAGAGCGCGAAGAAGTTCCTGGTGCGCAAGCCCGTCAACAACGCCATCATGCGCTCCGGCTTCGGCGGCCGCCGTCACCCCATCCTCGGTTATGTGAAGATGCATACCGGCGTCGACTGGGCCACCTCCTACGGCACGCCGATCTTCGCTTCCGGCAACGGCGTGATCGAGAAGGCCGGCCCCGAGGGCGGCTACGGCAAATACATCCGCATCAAGCATAACAACGGCTACGAGACCGCCTACGGCCACATGTCGGCCTTCGCCAAGGGCATGGAGCCCGGCAAGAAGGTGCGGCAGGGCCAGGTGATCGGCTTCGTCGGTTCGACCGGCGCGTCGACCGGCCCGCACGTCCACTACGAAATCCTGGTCAACGGCCGCTTCGTCGATCCGCTGCGCGTAAAATTGCCGCGCGGCCGCTCGCTGGAAGGGCCGATGCTGGCCGGCTTCGAGAAGGAGCGCGACCGGCTCGATGGCATGATGAGCGGCCGCGCCGGCGCGATCGCCCGGATGTCAGACGCAACCGGCGGTCCGCTGCAGGTCACCAACCGCTAAAGTCGGCGAACCGGCCGAGATCGGCCGGACATCTTCAAACACGATCCGGACTTCAAACACGATCTGGATTTCACGTCGTCGCGCGACGCCCGCTTGGCGGCGTCACAACGTCAAGTTTCGTTTGCCAAAGCGGAATGAGGAGCGAATACTTTCCAAAAAACGGGAGGTCTCGCCATGAAGAACAGGCTCGCCTGCGCAGCCTTCGTCGCTGCGATTGTCTCCGCAACCGGCGTTTCGGCCGAAAACTACGAGGTCACCCGGCTCGTCCCGGGCTCGGCGTTCCACGGCGTGCACGGGCTTGCGATCGACAAGGCCGGCCATCTGTTTGCCGGCAGCGTCGCGGGCGCGGCGCTCTACGAGGTCGACATCGCCGCCGGTACCGCCAAGGTTGCAATCCCCGCTCCGATCGGAATGGCGGACGACATCGCGTTCGCGCCCGACGGCACCATGGCCTGGACCGGATTCCTGGCCGGCGATCTCTATTCGCGCAAGGGCGACGGCCCGATCAAGAAGCTCGCCAGCGGCCTTCCCGGTATCAATTCGCTCGCCTTCCGCAAGGACGGCAGGCTGTACGCCACCACCGTGTTCCTCGGCGACACGCTCTATGAGATCGACGTCGAGGGCGTCAAACCGCCGCGCCAGATCATGGAGAAGATGGGCGGCCTCAACGGCTTCGAGTTCGGTCCCGACGACAAGCTCTACGGTCCGCTCTGGTTCAAGGGACAGGTCGCAAAGGTCGACGTCGACAAGGCCGAGCTGACCGTCGTCGCCGACGGCTTCAAGGTCCCGGCCGCGGTGAACTTCGATTCCAAGGGCAATCTCTGGGTGGTCGACACCGCGCTCGGCCAGCTCGTTCGGGTCGATCCCAAGTCGGGCACCAAGACCATGGTCGCGCAATTGAAGCCGTCGCTGGACAATCTCGCGATCGACGACAAGGACCGAATCTACGTCTCCAACATGGCCGACAACGGCATTCAGGAGGTCGATCCGGCGACCGGCCAGGCGCGGCAGGTCATCATCGGCAAGCTCGCTTTGCCCGGCGGCATCGGCGTCACGTCAGAGAGCGGCAAGGATACGATCCACGTCGCCGACGTGTTCGCTTATCGCACGGTGGACGGCGCGACCGGCGAGGTCATCGAGAAAGCCCGCATGCACGCCGCCGGCGTCACGCTCGAATATCCGATGAACGCGACCGCGAAGGGCAACGATGTGGTGCTGTCGAGCTGGTTCACCGGCACGGTTCAGGTGATCGACGGCAAGACCGGCGCCACCCGCGACATGCTGCACGGCTTCAAGGCGCCGCACGACGCGCTCGTGCTCGCGGACGGCAGCATTCTGGTGGCCGAGCTTGGCACCAAATCGCTGGTCCGCGTCAGCGGCGAGCACGGCAAGGACCGCACCCCGCTGATCGGCGGCCTCGAAGGCCCGGTCGGGCTCGTCGGCGGATCGAGCGGCGAGGTCTTTGTCACCGAAGCCTTCGCGGGCGTCGTGTCCAAAATCGAGACGAACGGCGAAAAGACCGTGCTCGCCAAGGACCTGAAAATGCCCGAGGGGATCGCACGCGCCAGGGACGGCAAGCTGATCGTGGCGGAGGTCGGTGCCAAGCGATTGATCGAGATCGCGCCGGAGACCGGCAAGGTCACCGAGATCGCCGCCAATCTTCCGATCGGCCTGACGGGTGCGCCCGGAGGACTGCCAACCCACATCCCGACGGGCGTCGGCATCGGGGAATCCGGCACGATCTATTTCTCTTCTGACATCGAGAACGCGATCTACAAAGTCACGAAGAAATAAGTCCCCGCAGTAAGTTCGCCAACAACCCGCAAGACAAACCGCCCCGGAGAGGTCGACATCTCCGGGGCGGCTTGTGGCTTCAGGCTTCGAATGCCGGCGATCAGTTCAGCTTGCGCTTCGACACCGGCGCCTCGAACTGGGCGATCTCCGCGGTCTGCGGCGCCTTGCCGTTGAAGGTCAGCACGTTGCCTTCCGACGAGATCGCAACGCTGTCGCCGTCCTTGACGTCGCCGGCCAGGATCATCTCGGCGAGCGGATCCTGGACGTGGCGCTGGATCACGCGCTTCAGCGGCCGTGCGCCGTAGGCGGGATCCCAGCCCTTGGCGGCGAGCCAGTCGCGGCCCGCAGCGTCGAGCGTCAGCACGATCTTGCGATCGGTCAAAAGCTTTTGCAGCCGCGCGAACTGGATTTCGACGATCCGGCCCATCTCGCTCCTCTGCAAGCGATGGAACAGGATGATCTCGTCGACGCGGTTGAGGAATTCGGGGCGGAAATGCCCCCGCACCATTCCCATCACCTGCTCGCGCACGGCCGAAGTGTCCTCGCCCTCCGGCTGGTTCACCAGAAACTCCGAACCGAGGTTCGAGGTCATGATGATCAGCGTGTTGCGGAAGTCGACGGTGCGACCCTGGCCGTCGGTAAGGCGGCCGTCGTCGAGCACCTGCAACAGGACATTGAAGACGTCGGGATGCGCCTTCTCGATCTCGTCGAACAGCACCACCTGGTAGGGCCGGCGCCGCACCGCTTCGGTCAGTGCACCGCCCTCGTCATAGCCGACATAGCCCGGAGGCGCGCCGATCAGCCGCGAGACCGAGTGCTTCTCCATGTACTCGGACATGTCGAGGCGAACCATCGCGGTCTCGTCGTTGAACAGATATTCGGCGAGCGCTTTCGTCAGCTCGGTCTTGCCGACGCCGGTCGGCCCCAGGAACATGAACGAGCCGGTCGGCCGGTTCGGATCCTGCAGCCCCGCGCGGGAACGGCGCACGGCGGTCGCGACCGCACGCACGGCCTCGGCCTGGCCGACGACGCGCTTGCCGAGCGAGTCCTCCATTCTCAGGAGCTTGTCCTTCTCGCCTTCCAGCATCTTATCGACGGGCACGCCGGTCCAGCGCGAGACCACCTGCGCGATATGGTTGGCGGTGACCGCCTCCTCCATCATCTCGCCGGAGTTTTCCTTGGCCTCGATGTCTGCAAGCTGCTTTTCGAGCTCGGGGATCCGGCCATAGGCCAGCTCACCGGCCTTCTGGAATTCACCGCGGCGCTGCGCGTTGGCAAGTTCGACCCGCAAGCCGTCGAGCTCGGCCTTCAGCTTCTGGGCGTCGGACAGCTTGTTCTTCTCCGCGCTCCAGCGTGCGGTGAGCGCCGCGGACTTCTCCTCGAGGTCGGCCAGTTCCTTCTCCAAGGTCTGCAGGCGGCTCTTCGAACCGGCATCGCTCTCTTTCTTCAATGCTTCCTGTTCGATCTTCAGCCGGATGATTTCCCGATCCATCGAATCCAGCTCTTCCGGCTTGGAATCGACCTGCATCTTGAGCCGCGCGGCCGCCTCGTCCATGAGGTCGATCGCCTTGTCCGGCAGGAAGCGGTCGGTGATGTAGCGGTTGGACAGCGTCGTGGCGGCGACCAGCGCGGAATCGGTGATCCGCACGCCATGGTGCTGCTCGTATTTGTCCTTCAGCCCGCGCAGAATGGAGATCGTATCCTCGACCGAAGGCTCGCTGACGAAGATCGGCTGGAAACGCCGCGCCAGCGCCGCGTCCTTCTCGACGTGCTTCTGGTACTCGTCGAGCGTGGTCGCGCCGATGCAGTGCAGCTCGCCGCGGGCGAGCGCAGGCTTGAGCAGGTTGGACGCGTCCATCGCGCCATCGCCCTTGCCGGCGCCGATCAGCGTGTGCATCTCGTCGATGAACAGGACGAAATTGCCCTCGCTTCCGGTCACCTCCTGGAGCACGGCCTTCAACCGCTCCTCGAACTCGCCGCGATATTTTGCACCTGCAATCAGCGAGCCGAGGTCGAGCGACAACAGCCTCTTGTCCTTCAGGCTCTCCGGCACGTCGCCGTTGACGATGCGCAGCGCCAGGCCCTCGGCGATGGCAGTCTTGCCGACACCGGGCTCGCCGATCAGGACGGGATTGTTCTTGGTCCGGCGCGACAGCACCTGGATCGTGCGGCGGATCTCCTCGTCGCGGCCGATGACCGGATCGAGCTTGCCGTCGCGCGCCGCCTGGGTGAGGTCGCGGGCATATTTCTTCAGCGCGTCATAGGCGTTCTCGGCGGTTGCGGAGTCCGCGGTCCGGCCCTTGCGCAGCGCTTCGATCGCCGCGTTGAGGTTCTGCGGGGTGACGCCGCCCTTGGCCAGGATCGCGCCCGCCTCGCTGTTTTTCTCCAAGGCAAGACCGAGCAGCAGCCGCTCGACGGTGACAAAGCTGTCGCCGGCCTTCTCGCCGGCCTTCTCAGCCGCGTCGAAAGTGCGGGCAAGTTCGGGCGCCAGATAGATCTGGCCGGCGCCGCCGCCTGAGACCTTCGGCACCTTGCTCAGGGCGTCCTCGGTCGCCTTCAGGATTGCGCGGGAATTGCCGCCGGCGCGGTCGATCAGGCCGGCAGCGAGGCCTTCATTGTCGTCCAGCAGCACTTTCAGAACGTGCAGGGTCGAAAACTGCTGGTGCCCTTCGCGCACCGCAAGCGACTGCGCGGACTGGACGAAGCCTCTGGAGCGTTCGGTATATTTGTCGATGTTCATATCGTGGTTTCCCTCGGCCTGCCCCTGGAGCCCTCTAAGGCACTCCAAACGACATCTTCATTGGGTTTCCGATTACCGCATTGACGTTTCTCAACCGGTAACGGTCGTTATCAGCCGGCGCTGGCGCTGGCGCCGGCCTGACCCAGATGTGGGAAGCGAGGCTTCGGACCGGAAGAGGCGAGTTCACAATTTCGTGCGCGGACCCGCCGCTTGGCGCCGGTGGGCCGAATCCCCTAAGTAGCGGCATGACACCTAGCGCAATGACAGCCAGCCAGACCGCCGAGATCACCGGCCTCTACCGCTACCCGATCAAGGGCCTGACGCCGGAGCCCCTGCCCCGCGTCTTCCTGCGAGCCGGCCAGACCCTGCCCGCCGACCGCCGCTACGCCATCGAGAACGGCCCCAGCGGCTTCGATCCGGAAGAGCCGCAGTGGAAGCCGAAGACCCAGTTCCTGATGCTGGCGCGGAATGAGCGGCTGGCTTCGCTCGACAGCCGGTTCGAGGACGCGACCAACCGCCTGATCATCCGCAAGGACGGCCAGATCGTCGCCAGTGGGGATCTCGAGACCGCGGCCGGGCGCGCCGCCATCGAGGACTATTTCAGGGACAACTTTCAGCCGGAGCTGAAGGGCCCGCCCAAGGTCCTGTCCGGCCGTGACCACAGCTTTTCCGACGTCGCCCGCAAGGTCGTGTCCATCATCAATCTCGACAGCGTCCGCGCGCTCGAGACCATGCTTGGCGGCGCCGTCGTCCACCCGCTGCGCTTCCGCGCCAATCTCTACGTGAAGGGCTGGCCGGCCTGGTCCGAACTCGACCTCGTCGGCCAGACGCTGGCGATCGGGCAGGCCCGGCTGCAAGTGGTCAAGCGCATCAAGCGCTGCCCGGCCACCAATGTCGACCCTGATACCGCGAGGCGCGATCTCGAAATCCCGGCTACGCTCTCGAGCAATCTCGGCCACATGGACTGCGGCATCTATGCCGAGGTGATCGCCGACGGCGACATCGGCGTGGGCGACGCGGTTGCGTTGGAACAGCCGAAGCTGGTGTGACGCGGCGCCGGCTCCACGTACTCCGTCATTGCGAGCGCAGCGAAGCAATCCAGATATCTATCTGCTGAGACGGTCTGGATTGCCTCGTCGCTTCGTTCCTCGCAATGACGGGGAGAAGAAACCTCAATTCGGCATCACATAGGCATAGATCCGGCCGCGCGAGACCGGTGCTTCGCGGACGCGGTTGCCGTTATTGCCTGAGATCATGATCGGATTCCCTTGCGCGTCGACACCGGTGATGATGCCAACATGACCGCCCCGGCCGCCGCGCGACATGACCGCGATGGCGCCGACCTGCGGACCGGAGACGCGCGTGCCGTAATGCGCGAACGAATTCGCCATATCGGAGCCGGTGCCACGGTGACCGGTTTTCTCAAGCACCATGTTCATGAACCGCGCGCACCACAGGCTGCCGCGGCCGGTCGGATTGCCGCCGACATAGCGGCGCGCCTCGGACACGAGGCCCGACCCGCCGCCAAAGCCGCCGCTGCTCGTCGCGCTATTGGCCATGCCGCCGACATTCGCGTCAGTGGCCAGGCCACCGCCACGCCTCGTGGCGATTCGACGGCTGGCGCGCGTGGTCATCCCGCCGCTGGTAATCATTCCAGCGTTGCCGCTCATGGCCATTGCACCGCTGCCGCTCATGGCCATCCCACCGCTGCCGCTCGTGGCCATTCCACCGCTGCCGCTCGTGGCCATTCCACCGCTGCCGCTCGTGGCCATTCCACCGCTGCCGCTCATGGCGATGCCGCCGCTATTGGCGTTCGGGTCATAGCTGGCGAAGGTGTTGCCGAAGCCGCTCGCCTGCAATTGCGCCGCGCCGCGCTCGAAGCGCGAGCTGCGTGCGTGATATCGGGAATAATGATGATGTCTGCTGGCGTGATGCGCGTAAGCGTAAGCGTACCGCTCTGTGCTATGACGATGAGGTCGTGCTGACGCCGGAAAGGCGAGTGCGGCGATCGCCGCGAAGAAAACAGCCAGCGCGACGACACAGCGCGACAGGCGAGACGCAAACAACTCGAACATTCTTCATCCTTCGTTGACACCCCCACTTCCCAATCGGCCCGTGCGGTGGCCGACATCCGCGGGCTGTATCAGTATCCCGATGTGGCGAGAACAAGACGCGGTCGCGAAGATTTTGGACGATGATTAACAAGTGTTAGCATCATATGCGCTGACCGCAGGACGGCATTCCAATGCCGCAGCCACCTCAGGGAGAAAACCGGATGCCTCACGCCCTCACGAAAGACAATTGTCGTCTCTACTTCGAAGAAGCAGGCGCGGGCACGCCGATTATTTTTCTGCACGAATTCGCGGCCGACTACACCAATTGGGAGCCGCAGATGCGCTACTTTTCGCGCGGCCATCGCTGCATCACCTATTCCGCGCGCGGCTACACGCCATCGGACGTGCCTGATGGCGAGGTCTACGGCTATACGCATTTCTATACCGATGCGCTCGCGGTGCTCGACCATCTGAAGATCGATCGCGCGCACTTCGTCGGCCTCTCGATGGGCGCCTATTCGTCGCTCCAGATCGGGCTCAACGCGCCCCAACGCGCGCTGTCGATGACGCTCGCCGGCGTCGGCTCAGGCTCGGAGATCGAGAACCTCGACGCCTGGCGCAAGCAGTGCCGCGCCAACGCGGAGCAATTCGAGATGCTCGGCTCAGCCGAAGTCGCAAAAGTCACGCGCGAGGCGCCGAGCCGGATTCCCTTCCTGGTGAAGGACCCGCGTGGCCACGCCGATTTCTACGCCGCCCTGGCGCGGCACGACGCCAAGGGATCGGCGCGGACGATGCGCGGGTTTCAGGCCGGCCGTCCCTCGATCTTTACGATGACGGACGCGATCAGAGGCGCCACGACGCCGGCACTCATCATCTGCGGCGACGAGGACGATCCGTGCGTGGGCGCAAGCCTGTTCCTGAAGAAGCATCTGCCTGCGGCGGGGCTCGCCATGTTTCCGAAGTCCGGCCACGTGCTCAATCTCGAAGAGCCCGCCCTGTTCAACGAAACGGTGGAACGGTTCGTCACGCTGGTGGAAGCGGGAAGATGGCCGGTACGCGATCCGAGATCGCTGGCGGCGCATTAGCGCTACGCTCGAAATGACGAAAAACTACTTCCTGCCGCCCCGCGTCAGCAGAAACACGCCCTGCTCGCCGAACAGATTCCACACCCACCAGGGCATCCGCAGCCGCAGCGGGCGGCCGTAGAGGTCGAGCGCCTCGGCACGTTCCATCTTGACGTCGATCGCGTCGCAGAGTTCGACGAAGTCCTTGATGGTACAGAAATGGATGTTGGCGGTGTCATACCAGCTTGCCGGCAGATTCTCCGTGCGCGGCATGTGGCCGCCGATCAGGAGCTGGAGCCGCATCTTCCAGAAGCCGAAATTCGGGAACGACACGATGGCGCGGCGGCCGATGCGCAGCAAATTCTCCAGCACCACTTTCGGCTGCCGCGTCGCCTGCAAGGTTTGCGACAGGATCACGTAGTCGAAGGCGTCATCCGGATAATTCACGAGGTCGGTGTCGGCATCGCCCTGCACCACCGCAAGACCCTTGGCGACGCAGCGGTTGACGCCCTCGCGCGACAGCTCGATGCCGCGGCCGTCGACGCCGCGGGTTTCCAGCAGTTGGAGCAGGTCGCCCTCGCCGCAGCCGACGTCGAGCACCTTCGAGCCCGGCTTGACCATCTCGGCCACCAGCACATGGTCGGCGCGAAAATCACCGGGCTGCCCGGTCGCAACGCCGCCCAGCGGCAACGCTTCCTGTACAGACATGGCTAGCCGTCCTTTAGGCATTCTTGGCAGTGAGCCCGCGCGCCTTGCCTGCCGACTGCAGGAAGGCACGGGCGATGTCGAAGAACTCGGGCACGTCGAGCAGGAACGCGTCGTGACCGCGATCGGTCTCGATCTCGGCAAACGACACCCGCGCACTCGACGCATTCAGCGCGTGCACCAGCGCGCGCGATTCCGAAGTCGGGAACAGCCAGTCACTGGTGAAGGAAACCACGCAGAAGCGGGTCTGGATTCCCGCGAACGCCTTCGCCAGCACGCCGCCATGGTCACCGGCGATGTCGAAATAGTCCATCGCGCGGGTCAGATAGAGATAGGAGTTGGCGTCGAAGCGCTCGACGAAAGACGAGCCCTGGTAGCGCAGATAGGACTCGACCTGGAAGTCGGCGTCGAACGAGAAGGTCGGCAGCTCGCGGTCCTGCATGCGCCGGCCGAATTTCCGATGCAGCGCGGCGTCCGAGAGATAGGTAATGTGCGCCGCCATCCGGGCGACAGCGAGCCCGCGATGCGGATGAATACCGTGGTCGGCATAGCCGCCATGGTACCAGTCGGGATCGGCCATCACGGCCTGGCGGCCAAGCTCGTGGAACGCGATGTTCTGTGCCGAGTGTCGTGTCGAGCAGGCAATCGCCAGCGCGGAGAACACGCGGCTCGGATACGCCGCAGTCCATTGCAGCACTTGCATGCCGCCCATCGAGCCGCCGACGACCGCGAACAGCGTGTCGATGCCGAGCCGGTCGATCAGCATCGCCTGCGCGCGCACCATGTCGGGGATGGTGATGACGGGGAAATCGAGACCCCAAACCTTGCCGGTCGCGGGATTGATCGATGCCGGACCGGTCGAGCCCATGCAGCCGCCGATCACGTTGGAGCAGATGATAAAATACTCGCGGGGATCGAGCGGTCGACCAGGGCCGACCAGGGTCTCCCACCAGCCGGGCTTGCCGGTGACAGGGTGCACATTGGCGACGTGCTGGTCGCCGGTCAGCGCATGGCAGATCAGGATCGCGTTGGAGCGATCGGCATTCAGCTCGCCGTAAGTCTGGTAAGCGATCTGGAACGGGCTGAGATCGACACCGCAATCCAGCCGCAGCGGCTGCTCCGTGCCGAACTGCGCGACCTGCGAGCTCGGATGATCCACCTCGTGCGACCGCTCGTCGGAGGTGATCGCGGGACTCGGAATTGACTGGACGCCAACCATCTGACCATCGACCTCGTTTGCGATCGTATTGGTGACCGCATTGACATCAGGCCATGAAAAACCCGGCCTGAACGATAGGTTCGGCCGGGATCGAAAGGGTCCCCGGCCTGTTTAGCGAGTTTTTTAACGTGGCTGCAAGCCGGCCGGCTCAAATGACCACGGAACGGCTAAAAACTACCGTCTTGGACGGTTTTCGTCAAGTCGCGGCCCGGATCGACCAAGTTCACCTGTCGAGACGCGGGCGGAACGGCCCCGAATTTGCCTTTGCATTTCTCTTTGCTTTCGCAGCCCCGACTGCCTAATCAGGCATTCATCGCAGCGGTGACGGCTCGCCTGATCCGTATTGGAACGCCTCTCAACAGCACCTCACAGACATGTCCCAACGTCCGCCCGCGCCACCATCGCTCCAGGAATTGCGCAAGGAGATCGACGCGATCGACGAGGGCATGCATCGCCTGCTGATGCAGCGCGGCGACATCATCGACCGCCTGATCCACGTGAAGCAGACCCAGGAGGTCGGCTCGGCGTTTCGGCCTGCGCGTGAGGCCGCCATGATGCGCGACCTCGTGCAGCGTCATCGCGGCATCCTGCCGCTCGACACCGTCGAGAGCATCTGGCGCGTCATCATCGCGACCTTCACCTATGTCCAGGCGCCGTTCTCGGTCCATGCCGACATCTCTGCGAGCGAGCCGGCGATGCGCGATTCCGTGCGCTTCCATTTCGGATTCACCGTGCCTTACGTCGCGCATTTCAGCGCGCAAGCGGCGGTCGAGGCCGTCGCGAAATCCAAGGGCGACCTCGCGCTGGTCTCGGCGACCTCCAGCCGCACACCATGGTGGCTGGAGCTCGAGGCAGAAGGTGCGCCAAAGATCATCGCGCGGCTGCCGTTCGTCGAGCGCGCCGACCATCCGGCGGCGTTGCCCGTGTTCGCGGTCTCGCGCGTCGCCGACAGCGCGCTTGTGACGGAGGTCGAGACCTTCAGCGTGCGCGTGTCGGGGTGGAACGCCGAGGTCGCGCGCGCCCTGTCGCCGCTCGCCGAGATCGTGGCCGTGCCCGATACCGCCTTCGACGGCGCCGCGCTGCTGGTCTCGGTCACCGCGACGAGCAGCCTCGACAAAATCAAGGCTGCCCTGATCGAGGCGGGGGCCTCGGTGCGCTCCACGGCCCTCGTCGGCAGCCACGCAACGCGCTATACGGTGCCCCCGACCGGGTCGAAATCGTAAGTCGCGAACCGCCTGCCATTCCGGAGTTGAAGATGTCCCGCCCTGTGCCGAATCCCGGCATTCTCGATATTGCGCCCTACACGCCCGGCAAGACTCCGGTGGCAGAGCCCGGCCGCAAGGTGTTCAAGCTCTCGGCCAACGAGACGCCGTTCGGGCCCTCGCCGAAGGCGATCGAGGCGTTCAAGCACGTTGCGGATCATCTGGAAGACTATCCGGAAGGAACCTCGCGCGTGCTGCGCGAAGCGATCGGGCGCACCTTCGGGCTCGATCCCAACCGCATCATCTGCGGCGCCGGCTCGGACGAGATCCTCAATCTGCTCGCCCACACCTATCTCAGCCACGGCGACGAGGCGATCTCGACCACGCACGGCTTCCTGGTCTACCCGATCGCAACCATGGCGGTCGGCGCGAAGAATGTCGTCGCGGCCGAGAAGAACCTCACCTGCGATGTCGACGCCATCCTCAAGGCGGTGACGCCGAAGACAAAGCTGGTCTGGCTCGCCAATCCCAACAATCCGACCGGCACCTATGTGCCGTTCGATGAGGTCAAGCGCCTGCGCGCCGGCCTGCCCTCGCACGTGCTGCTGGTGCTGGACGCAGCCTATTGCGACTACGTCTCGCGTAACGATTACGAGATGGGGATCGAGCTGGTGGCGACGACCGAGAACACGGTCGTGACCCACACCTTCTCCAAGATCCATGGTCTCGCGGCGCTGCGCATCGGCTGGATGTTCGGCCCCGAGCACATCATCGACGCGGTCAACCGCATCCGCGGTCCCTTCAACGTGTCGACGCCGGCGATGTACGCTGCCGTTGCCGCGATCGAGGATACCGCGCACCAGGCCATGTCGAAACAGTTCACCGAAACCTGGCGCAACTGGCTCGCCGAGGAGATCGGCAAGCTCGGGCTGAAGGTGACGCCGAGCGTCGCCAATTTCGTGCTGATCCACTTCCCGACCGAGGGCAAGACCTCGGACGCAGCCGACGCCTTCCTCACCAGGCGCGGGCTGGTGCTGCGCGGCTTGAAGAACTACGGCCTGCCGCATTCGCTGCGCATGACCATCGGCACCGAGGAGGCCAACCGCCTCGTCGTCGAGGGCCTGCGCGACTTCATGGCCGGACGATGAGCGCGACCGCGCACTTCCAGCGCGTCGCGCTGATCGGCTTCGGCCTGATCGGCGGCTCGATCGCGCGCGCTGCGAAGCTCCAGGGCCTGGCTGGCGAGATCGTCACCACCGCGCGCTCGGAGAAGACGCGCGCACGCGTGATGGAGCTCGGCATCGTCGATCAGGTCGTGGCGACCAATGCGGAAGCCGTGAAGGACGCCGATCTCGTCATTCTCTGCATTCCCGTCGGCGCCTGCGGGCCGGTGGCGCAGGAGATCGCCGCGCACCTCAAGCCCGGTGCGATCATCTCCGACGTAGGCTCGGTCAAGGGCGCCATCGTCAGGGATATGGCGCCGCATCTGCCGAACGGCATCCATTTCGTGCCGGCGCATCCCGTCGCGGGCACCGAGCATTCGGGCCCCGATTCAGGCTTCGCCGAGCTCTTCATCAACCGCTGGTGCATCCTCACCCCGCCGGAGGGCGTCGATGCGGCTGCTACCGACCGCCTGCGCGCGTTCTGGGCTGCGATGGGCGCCAAGGTCGAGATCATGACGCCGGATCATCATGATCTCGTGCTCGCGATCACCAGCCATCTGCCGCATCTGATCGCCTACACCATCGTCGGCACCGCCGACGAGCTGGCGCAGGTGACGGAGTCCGAGGTCATCAAGTTCTCCGCCGGCGGCTTTCGCGACTTCACGCGCATCGCGGCGTCCGATCCGACGATGTGGCGCGACGTCTTCCTCGCCAACAAGGAAGCCGTGCTGGAGATGCTCGGCACCTTCACCGAGGACCTCGCCAAGCTCACCCGCGCCATCCGCCGCGGCGACGGCGAGGCGCTGTTCGACCACTTCACCCGAACCCGCGCCATCCGCCGCGGCATCGTCGAAATCGGCCAAGATTCCGCCGCGCCCGACTTCGGCCGGCCGCATGCGGCGCTGAAGAAGCCGTAGCCACCCCTCTCACCTCCGTCATTGCGAGGAGCGCAGCGACGAAGCAATCCAGACTGTCTCCGAAGAGAAAGTCTGGATTGCTTCGCTTCGCTCGCAATGACGGAGCAATCAATACAGCGGCGGGATCTGGCCGACCTTGACCGGGCCGAGCAGCACATTGCCGTCGACGAACTTCAGCGGGAAGCTGCGGGCTTTCTTGCCTTCCAGCGTGCTCTCGGTGCCGATCGAATTGATGCCGGCGGCAACGCCGGCATTGGCGTTCTGCTTGATGACCTTGCCGAGGCCGGGAACGGCGCGGTCGAGCGCGCCGAACAGATTGTTGAGGTCCTGCGACTTCACGCCGGGCGCGACACGATCGAGGGTTGCCTGCGGCACCCCCTCCTCCAGCATCTTCTCGATGCCGAGCGCGGGGATCACGCGCTCGAGGCCCGTCACCGTCATCTGCAACTCGCCGTCGAGACGGCCATTGGCCGAGAGGCCGAGCGTGCCGGCCGCAACCGCGATCATCTCGCCCTGCTGGATGCGGGACTGCACGATCTCGATATGGCCGCCGGCGGCCTGGATCTCGCGGAAGCGCTGCGGCCACGGCTTTGGCGTGAGGTCGGACAGTCCGGTGATCTTCGCCCGCGTGTCGGCCTCGAACGGCTCGGCGAGCAGAGGATGAACGCCCTGGATGCTGCCCTGCGCGATCTGGAGCACGGTCTCGATCACGGGATGATCGGACGGCGATCCATCCGCAAGGCGTCCATGCAGCTCGATTTGTTTTGCACGCGCGAGCGGCACCTGCACGCCGCCGTCAACACGATTGACGGTGGGCTCCTCGAACACGATGGAGGCGCGCTCCGGCACGGCGGGCAAGCCGACCACGCTGCTGCGACCCTTGCTCCAGTTCACGACGAAGGTGTTTTGCGTGACGCCGTCAGTGAGCGTCGCGGGTGCGGTGAATTCGGCGATGACGCGCTTGGGATCGTAGACCTGGGCGAGGACCAGGATGTTGTCGAGCTTCGCCGTGAACGGCGTCTTGCTGGCGTTCTGCGACACCAGGGCGACGCTGGCGCCGGAACACTGGACCTCGAAGCGGAAGGGGAAGCCCGCGACCGAGCGCTTGGCGCAATCATAAATACGGCCGGATTTGGCCTCCTTCGCGCGCCAGGCATCGGCGGCGATTTCGGCCTGCGACGCCGCATAGAACCAGAACCCGCTCCACGCCACCGCGAGGATCAGGAGGATGACAGGGGCGATGAAAAGGCCCCAACGGGAGCGCCGGCCTGCGGCAACGGTCATATCGGACATGCGGCGACCCTTTGACCCCTGATTTTGTCAAATGTAAGCGAGCTTGGCATGCTCCGAAAGGCGGAGAATTCGCTTCGTTTGGGGGCGCGGTTCTGGTAGCCGTGCCCGAAATGTCGGAAATCACCCTCCCCTCCGTCACCACTGCCAAGGGCGACCTCTGGGTGTTCGGCTACGGCTCGCTGATGTGGCGGCCGGGCTTCGAATTCGAGGAGCGCGTCCCGGCGCGGCTGGTCGGCGAGCATCGCGCGCTCTGTGTCTATTCCTTCGTGCACCGTGGCACGCCGGAGAAGCCGGGTCTGGTGCTCGGCCTCGACCGCGGCGGCGCCTGCCGCGGCATCGCCTTCCGCGTCGCCGAAAAGAACCGCGCCGACGTCGTCGGCTATTTGCGCGCGCGCGAGCAGGTGACGTCGGTCTATCGCGAAGTCATGCGCTCGGTGTGGCTGGAGAACGACGCACGGCAGCGCGTCTCCGCGCTCGCCTATGTCGTCGACCGCGGCCATGTGCAATATGCGGGCCGGCTGTCGCTCGCCGACCAGCATCGCCACGTGCTCCAGGGCCACGGCCAGTCCGGCGCCAACCGCGACTACGTGACCGCGACGGTGAAGGCCATCGAGGCCGAAGGTTTTCGCGATGCGCCGCTGCATCAGCTCGCCACGATGCTGCATGGTGATGCGCATTCTCAGCACGCGCCGGCTCCAGTGGACGGTCGGGAAAACCGCTAGCTCTCGGACGGCGCATAGCTCGGCGCCGAGCCGATCAGCTGCTCCTGCTCCCTGCGGCCCGCTTCGACAAGGCGGCCGGTCGCGTCTTCGATCGCCGTTTGCACACGGGAGAGAAACTCGTCCTTGGGCAAGCCTGGCGGCAGCGGATCGAGGAATTCCACCACCAGCGTGCCGGGATAGCGCATGAAGGTGCGGCGCGGCCAGAACAGGCCGGAATTGAGCGCGATCGGCAGGCACTGCGCACCGCAGGACGAGTAGATCTGCGCGAAGCCGCTCTTGTAGTCCGGTGGCGCGCCCGGGGCACGGCGCGTGCCTTCGGGAAAGATCACGAGCTGCCCGCCGCTGCGCACCGCCTCACGGGCCCGCCGCGTCATGTCCAGCAGCGCCTTGACGCCGGCGTTGCGGTCGATCGCGATCATCCCGGTCTTGACCAGGAACTGACCGAACACCGGGATCTGCATGAGCTGACGCTTGAGGATGAAAATCGGACGGTCGAAAAAACCCGGCAGGACGAACGTCTCCCAGAACGACTGGTGCTTCGCCACGACGACCAATGGTCCCGTCGGAATCTTTTCGAGGCCGCGGAATTCCACCTTGATGTTGCAGACCGCCCGCATCAGAAACAGCGTCGCCTTCGCCCACCATTGCGCGACCGTGAGCATGGCGCGCGGCGGCAATGCGAAGGTCGGCAGCGCCACGATCGCGAGGCACACCAGCACGGTGTAGAACAGCACGTTGAACACGAGCGATCGCAGGAAAATCAAGAACATCGAGGATCCGATCAATTGCCGATCAGTTGGCCTGTGCGGTGGCGGGCCGCTTCGGTTGAAGCCCGGGAGGCTGCTCCGACATCTCGGGCGAAAGGTCAATCCCGAAATCCTCCAGCCGCACCCTGAGCTCGGCCGCGATGTACTTGACATACTCCGACAGCAACAGCCGCAAGGTGGACGCGGAGGTCCACCACGGCTCCTCGCGCCATTTGTCGCCGACCACCACGAACGGGATCAGTGTCGTCTCCGGCATCGCATGCGAGAATTCCACCAGCGCGCGCGGCATGTGATAGTTCGAGGTGACGACGATCAGCGATTTGAAGCCGCGCCCCGCGGCCCAGCGCCGCGCTTCCGCGGCATTGCCGCGGGTCGAGACCGCGGTGCGGTCGAGATCGACGCAGCAACGCATGAAGGACTGGTTCTCCGGCAACGTCCGGGAGATGTCGCTCGCCGTCGAGGTCGGGTGCACGCCGGAGATCAGGAGCCTCCTGCCGTAGCCGGCAGCGAGCAGCTCCATCGCATCCGACACCCGCGATGAGCCGCCGGTCAGCACCACGATGCCGTCCGCCCTGCGGTCCGGCGCGATCTCGGCGCCGCGCAATTGCGACAGAAACGCAATGAAGCCCGCCGCGGCGCCGACGAAAGCGAGCGCAATCGTCGAGATCACGGCCGCGCGCAGCCAGCCGCGCGGCAGTTTCGGCGATCGATCGTCGGTCGGCGCGGTCATGCGATGTCGGTGATCCCTTCCCAGAGGCGATTTTAGGACGTTTTGAGGCGAAGTGGAGTCCGGTCTGTCGGCCTCAATCGACATCATTCAGCGTCGCGAACAGCGTCTGGCGCGAGGCGACTGCGGTGATGGCGCCGATCAGCACGGCCTGCACCGCAAGCACGATGTAGCCGGACGGCCGCAGCGAGAAGGTGCCGAGCAGCGCGGCGAACTGGTCGCCGACGGGGGTGCCGGAAAACCAGCCTGCAATCGACTCGGAGAAGCCGAACACCAGCATGGCGGCGCCGCCGCCGATCACGCCGCCCTCCAGCCCCAGCCTGAGGAAATGACGCAGGAAGCGGTTGGCAATGTAGCGGTCGCCGGCGCCGACGAAATGCAGCACCTCGACGATCGGACGGTTCGCCGCCATGGCACCCCGGGTCGCGAACGACACCGAGATGATGGTGGCGACGATGACGAGCGCGAGGATGCCGAGGCCGGCGAGCACGGTGGCGTTGGTCATCGAGCGCATGCGCTCGATCCATGCGCGGTGATCGTCGACGCTGGCGCTTGGCGCCACCTGGGTCACGCGGGCGCGCAAGGCGACGAGATCGAGCGCCGTGCCGGGCTGCACGCGCGCGATGATCATGCGCGGCACCGGCAGATCGTCCATCGACAGGCCGGTGCCGAGCCAGGGCTCGAGCAGCTTGCCGCTCTCGTCCTTGGTGAACGGCTTGACCTCGACGATGCCGGCTTGCGCGCGCATGGCCTCGGTTACCGCCGCGGTGTCGCGTTCGAGATCGCGTCCCGTCTGCGGGCGGACCTGGATGGTGATTTCGCTCGCGACGTCCGACTGCCATTCGGCGGCGGAGGCGCTCACCAGCAGCACCGTGCCGGTCGTCATCGAAGCCAGGAAGGTCATGATGGCAACGACGGCGACCAGCGCGCGGCCGTGGATCGAGGCGCGCGGCACGATCGGCGACATGTTGCGCGCCCGGGCCGGAAGCGGCGGCCCCTCCTGTCCGAGATCGACCAGCACGCCGCGTTCGTCGGGCCTACTCATAGACGTGCAGCCGTCCCTGGTGCAGCACGAAGCGTCGCGCCTCGTACTGGTCCATCAGGGCGATATCGTGGGTGGCGATGATGACGGCCGTGCCTGACTTGTTGAGCTCGATGAACAGCCGCAGCAGGCGGCGACCGAGCGTCGGATCGACGCTGCCGGTCGGCTCGTCGGCCAGCAGCAGCTGCGGCCGCGAGATCACGGCGCGGGCGATCGCCGCGCGCTGCTTTTCGCCGCCGGACAGGATCGGCGGCAGCGCGTCCATGCGCTCGCCGAGCCCGACCCATTTCAGGAGGTCGATGACCTCCTTGCGGTAGCTCGATTCGCTGCGGCCCATGACGCGGAACGGCAGCGCGACGTTCTCATAGGTGGTCATGTGGTCGAGCAGACGGAAATCCTGGAGCACGATGCCGATGCGCTTGCGCAAGTTTGCGATCTCGTCCTTGCCGAGCTGCGAGATGTCGTGACCGAACAAATTGACGAGGCCCCGCGTCGGGCGATGCGACAGGAACAACAGGCGCAGCAACGAGGTCTTGCCGGCGCCGGACGGGCCGGTGAGAAACTGGAAGGAATGCGCCGGGATCTGGAAGTTGAGGTCGCGCAGGACCTCGGGCCCCAGGCCGTAACGCAATCCGACATTTTCGAACCGAACCAAGCTCAGCTCCGTTCGAGAGAGGCCGCGGCCCGCACGGCTGTGCTCCGCCATAGGCGATCAGCGGGTTTTGCGGCCGTTATGGTTTCCGGTTCGTTAACGGTCGTCCTGTAGCATGATTGGTAGCATCTTTCCCGCTCGGTTCTCCGCGACCGTGTCACCGTCAAGACTTGTCCATGCATCAAGGCTCGTCCATGCATATCGTCTGCCCTCATTGTACGACATCCTACGCCATCAAGCCCGCGAGCCTTGGGGCGAACGGCCGGACCGTGCGCTGTTCCCGATGCAAGGAAACCTGGGTCGCCCATGCCGAGGATGCCATCGAGGAGGCATCCGTCCCGGCCATGGCCGCCGCCAGCCAGGCCGACGACCAGTCCGATCTCGCCGAGCAGTGGAACTCCTATGCCCAGGACGAGGGCGCCGCTGAGGCGCCTGTCGTTGACAGCCCCTCTATCGCCAGCGACTGGCCGGACCAGGAAGCCGGGGACACCGAGGACGAATGGTCGGCGGCCGCCCGGTCCGCCGAGGAGGAAGTCGTCGGCGAACAGCACCAGTCCTGGTTCCGCGGCCTGTTCGGCCGCCGCCGCGGCGCGCGGGTGCGCCGTCCGGTTCCCACGGCTGCCCCGCGAAAATCCCTTTTTGGCCTGCCAACCGCCTGCGCCGCCCTGGGCGCGCTGGTGCTGGCGCTGGTGATCTGGCGCGGCGACATGGTGCGGCTGCTGCCGCAGACGGCCGCCTTCTACAGGATGGTCGGCCTTGAAGTTAACCTGCGCGCACTGGCCTTCAAGGACGTCAAGCTCTCCAGCGAGACCGTGGACGGTAAGCAGGTACTGGTGATCGAGGGCGTGATCGTAGGCCAGGGCAAAAAGCCGCTCGACATTCCCCGGTTGCGCTTCGCGGTGCGCGACGCACAAGGCGCGGAAATCTACGCCTGGAACGCCGTTCTGGAACAGACCGTGCTACAGCCCGGCGAGCGCGCCTTCTTCCGCTCGCGCCTGGCTTCGCCGCCGCCGGAGGGCCGCAATATCGACGTTCGCTTCTTCAACCGGCGCGACGTCGCCGGCGGCAGCGTATAATCGACTTCGCAGGTCTCGCAGGCAAAGTTCGTGGCGAGATTGATCCCAAGGTTGGTCTCATGTCCAAAATCCTGATCGCCGACGACGAGGATTCGATGCGCCAGCTGGTGGCGCGGGCCATCGCCATGGACGGCCACGAGATCGTCACCGCGCAAGACGGCACCGAGGCGCTGGAGATCCTGACTCGCGCGAACGGCGGGTTCGACCTGCTGCTCACCGACATCCAGATGCCGGTGATGGATGGCATCGCGCTGGCGCTTTCGGTCGCACGCGATTTCCCCGATTTGACCATTCTGCTGATGACCGGCTTTGCCGACCAGCGCGAGCGCGCCTCAAACCTCAATGCGCTGGTGCATGACGTCGTGACCAAGCCGTTTTCGGTCGCCGACATCCGCACGGCGGTGGCAGATGCGCTGGCGGCGAAGAAGGCATAGCGCGGGCGCCACGTATTCCGCTGTCATGCCCCGGCTTGACCGGGGCATCCAGTACGCCGCGGCCTCTCGATTGAATCACAACCGTCTCGGAGTACTGGATCGCCCGGTCAAGCCGGGCGATGACAGAGAACTCAAAAATCCTTCAGCAGCCGCTCGATGTAGTCGAGCTCGATCTGCGGGCGCGAGCTATCCCCTAAGCGGCGGCGCAGCTCCTCGAGGATGCGGCGGACGCGCTGCGCGTCGATCTCGCCGGGGATCTTCACCGTGTAGTCGTCGCTCAGATCGCGCCCGTGAAGGGGCCGGCCGAGCGGATCAGTCTGATTACCCCCGCTCTGCTGGCGGCCGGCACGGTTGCCCGGACCATCGCCCTGCCCGTCGCCATCGCCCTGCTGCATCGCCTCGGCCATCTTCTGCGCGCCCTTGCGCAAGGCCTCGAGAGCTTTCCCTTGCGAGTCCACGGCACCGTCCGAATTGCCCTCGCCGAGCTGCGAGCCGGCATCGCCCATGGCCCCGTCGGCGGCGTCCAGACTGCCGTCGTCATCGCCCTGGTCGCCGTCCTGATCGCCATCCTGGCCTGGCTGTCCCTGCTCGCCCTGCTGACCCTTCTGCCCTTTCTGGCCCTGGCTCTTCTGGCCCTTTTGCCCCTTCTGCGCGAGGCCGCGCTTGGCGAGTTCGTCCTGCAGCTTCTTCAGACGATCGCGCAGCGACTGCTGATCCTGCTGCAGGTCCGACATCGACTGGTCGCCCTGCTGCTTGCCGCGCGAGCGCTCACGCCGGGAATCCTGCCCCTGCTTGAAAGTCTTGTCGCGCAATTGCTGCTGCTTGCGGATCATGTCGCTGAGTTCGTTGAGCGCCTGCTCCATGTCGCTGTCGCCGGATTGCCCGGGCTGCGCCATCTGGAGATTTTCCATGATCTGCGCGAGCTGCTCGAGCATGCGCTGGGCCGCTTCTTTATTGCCTTCGCGCGCCGCCTTCTCGATTTGCTTCAGCAATTCGTCCAGGTCGCGCTGCGTGATGACGGAACGATCGCGATTGGAGGATTGGCTCTTTTCCGTCGCACGCTTGTAGTCCTCGAGCTTCTGAATCGCATCGGATTGATTGTTCAGGCTCTTGCCGGATTCCTTCTGCCTGAGGCTGTCGCCGGAATCCTGCATCGCCTTTTCAGCGCCATCGAGCAGGGCATCGACATCCAGATCCTGCTGGGCAGCCACGGGCGAGACGCCTCCCAACAGGAAGGCGAGGCAGGCGATCGAGATCGCCTTCAAGAGTGGCACGCGTGCTAGCTTCCGCATTTACGGTCCCGCGTCGACTGGTTGGCCCCGTCGTTGCCCGCCTTCGCCCGGTTGTTCGCCGACTTGCGATAGGCCTGAAGCTGCTCGCGCAATGCGTCCTGCTGCTTAGCCAGCTCTTCGAGCTGCTCGGGCGTGGCGTTCTGGGTCTTTTGTTTCAGCTCGACGGACTTGTCGAGGATGAGCTGAACCTCTGCCGGGAATGGCTGCCGCGGTCCAAGCGGATTTTGCTCGGCGCGCCGGGCGAGATCGCGCACCTTGCCGGCCATCGCCTCGCGAAGCTTTTGCGTCAGCGCCTTGATCTCGTCCTCGCTGGCACCGCGTTCCAGCGCCCGCTTGAGCGCGTCCTGGGCCGAGCGCAGCGCGGCGTTGACGCTGCCGGCGACACCGTCGTCCTCGATGGTGACCGCGAACGCCCACATGCTTCCCACCACCTCGCGCAGCGCGTCGTCGGTGCGGGCGGCTTCCAGCTGCTGCGCCAGACTGCGCAGGCCGAGATAGCAGCCCGCATCCGGAGTGAACAATTCGGGCGCGATCATCAGCGCATCGAGCGCGGCGTAGACATCCGAATTCTTGTTGGCGTCGAGCGCGAGGATGCGGCGCTGCTCGACCAGCGCGCGCGAGAGCGAGTTGGTGAACAGCCGCTCGGGCAGGCGCATGTTGAAGGGCTCGCTCCTGGCCTCGTTGCCGGCCTCGTCCTTGGCGGTCAGGGTCAGCGTGACGTCGGCACCGGCATAGGGATCCTCGCTGAGGTCCTTCACCGTCTGGCCGACGCCGTTGCGGGTGCGCGCATTCGGCAGCACGAGCGGGAATTGCGGAGGCTGGAATAGCGGCCGCGCGGCGGCCTTGGTGTCGGCCTCCTTGCTGCCATCTTTGGCATCGGCGGGGCGCAGGCCGATTTGCGCGTCGGCGCCGGTGACGCCGTAATCGTCCTCGATCTTGTAAGTGAGCTGGAGTCCGCCACGGGCCTGCCGCTCGGGATCCTTGGCCAGCGCGATCGTCGGCGCGCGGTCCGGCGTTGCCGCAAACGCCCATTGCGGCTGGCCGGAGGGCGCGCGGACATGCGCGGTGCCGTCGCCGCTGATGGCAAAATGCTTCTCGTTGGTGCCCTTGGGCGCGGCTTCGGTAGGCGCGACTTCCTTGAGGCCGCCGGAGACGACAACATCAAGGCTGCCGCCGGAGGAGCGAACGATCAGGGTCGAGCCTGCGGGAACGGCAAGCGGGCCGCTGGCCGGCAGCGCGGCGGCCTCCTTGTTCGCAGCCGACAGGATGACCGGCGGCTTGCCGGTGTAGAGCGGCGGCGTAACCCAGGCATCGACGCGAACATTCGTCGGCGCGAGCATGCCGTTCCAGTGGAAGGCGGCCCCGAGCCGCATCGCGCGCTCGTCGCCGGCCGCGAAGAAGGTCGCAACCAGCATCACCATGACCAGCGCGCGCAGCGCCCAGGGATCATGCAGAGCGAGCCGGGGCTTCGGCAGACCGGCGCGGATGCGCTTGATCGAAGTCAGGGTGCGCTCGCGCTGCGCCCGCCACAAGGCCTGCGCAACCGGGTCCTGCGAGCTCAGCGTGTCCGTTAGCGTGGTGGCCGGCCGATGACGGATGCCGGAGCCGCGGTCGAGCCGCGCCAGCGCCTCCTCGCGGCTCGGCCAGCGAAAGCGAGTCAACGGGAACAGGACGACAATTGCGATGCCGGCGAAAACGACGAGCCCGATGGCGCGGGCAATGAACGGCAGCGCCAGCCAGAGGCCGGCCCAGGAGACCGCCAGGAACAGGCCGACGACAGTGAGAAGCCGCGCCAAATTCGGCCAGGCACGCTCCCACGCGATGGCATAAGTGGCCCGCTGCAGGGCTTGCGCCAGCTTCAGCCGCGACAGAGCGTCGCCATCGCGGATCGGGTCTGACGGGTCGGGGGTGACGCCGTTCAATCAACTCTCCAGGTTGCCCGGTAGAGAAGCGTACCACAACGGCAGCACTGAGGCATCCGTTCCTGTACGGGAGACACCCCTTTTCCCGCATAACACGAGGACGTGACTGGCACGCCGCAACCCCGTAATTTCCGCGCCGCCAGCCAAGGAAAACGTAAGAGAAGCAAAGGAAACGCCATGGACAAAAAGATGCACGACAAGGGCCTGGAAGTCCGCAAAGCGGTGCTGGGCGAGGCCTATGTCAACAACGCCCTGAAGACCGTCGACGACTTCAATCGTCCGTTCCAGGAGATGCTCAACGAATATTGCTGGGGCACGGTGTGGGGCCGCGAGGAGCTGCCGCGCAAAACCCGCAGCATGCTCAACATCGCGATGATCGCGATCCTCAATCGTCAGCACGAATTCCGCGCGCATCTGAAGGGCGCACTCACCAACGGCGTCAGCCGCGACGAGATCCGCGAGATCCTGATGCAGGTCGCAATCTATGGCGGCATGCCGGCCGCCGTCGACAGCTTTCGGATCGCGCGCGAGGTGTTCGCGGAGATCGACGGCAAGGCGTGAGGGGGGCCGGTGTGAGGGACGGGGCCGCGACGTCCCCATGTCGTCCTGGCGAAAGCCAGGACCCATAGCCACCGGCAGGTGTGGTTACGGGCACTCGGAGTTGCCACTTCGCGCCACAACCTCTCCCTGGGGTAATGGGTCCCGGCTTTCGCCAGGACGACACCGAGGATGGAAGCGCGCCGATCAACAACAACGAATATCCAACACAAGGAAACACCATGGACATCGGATTCATCGGCCTCGGAAACATGGGTTTCCCGATGGCGCGGCGGCTGATCGAGGCCGGCAACCGACTCGTCGTGTTCGACACGCGCCAGGAGGTCGTCGACAAGCTGGTGGCGCGCGGCGCCACTGCGGCGACGTCGCCGAAGGACGTCGCCGACCAGGTCGAGACGGTCATGGCGAG
Organism: Bradyrhizobium sp. RT6a; assembly: GCF_040547675.1. Taxonomy (NCBI): domain Bacteria; kingdom Pseudomonadati; phylum Pseudomonadota; class Alphaproteobacteria; order Hyphomicrobiales; family Nitrobacteraceae; genus Bradyrhizobium; species Bradyrhizobium sp. RT6a. Next base: position 155,510 of record NZ_JBEPQC010000004.1, on the reverse strand, counting down.
CCTGCCCTCGCTGCAGGCCTCGCTCGCGGTTGCGACGGGGCCGAACGGCGTGATCGAGGGGAGCCGCGTAAAACGCTTCATCGATCTCTCCACCGTCGGTTCAGCGATGGCGGTGAAGATTCACGGCCTGCTCGCCAAGCATGACATCGTGCAGATCGACTGCCCCGTCTCCGGCGGCGTCGGCGGCGCCGAGAAGGGCACGCTGGCGGTGATGGTCTCGGGGCCGAAGACCGAGTTCGAGCTGCTCAAGCCCGCGCTCGACATCATCGGAAAAGTGTTCTTCATCGGCGAGAAGCCCGGCGCGGCGCAGACCATGAAGCTTGCCAACAATTTGTTGTCGGCCACCGCGATCGTGGCGACCTCGGAAGCGGTGGTGATGGGCGTCAAGGCGGGGCTCGATCCTGCCGTGATGATCGACGTCATCAATGCCGGCTCCGGCATGAATACCGCGAGCCGCGACAAGTTTCCGCGCTCGGTGCTGCCGCGCAGCTTCGACTTCGGCTTCGCCACGGGACTGATGGTGAAGGACGTGCGGCTGGCGCTGGAGGAGATGAAGCAGCTCGGCCTGTCGATGGAGGTCGCGGATGCGGTCGGCCGGTTGTGGGAGACGGTCATCAGCGCGGAAGGCGCCGAGTCCGATTTCACCGCGGCGATCAAGCCGATCGAGAAGAAGGCGGGTGTTGTGGTGGGCGGCAGGCCGGCCAGCTAGCGCCAACACGAGAACGCAGCGCCGACGACCGGCGCTGCGTTGTCCTCCTTGGATCGATCTGCTAGGAGCGGCGTCTGCCAAGTTCCAGAAGGTCGATCGGCTGATCCAGTTGCAGGGAGGCAGAACCCCCACTGCACTTGATATACTTCTCGTCGCACCTGCGCATGCACCGTCTCTCGCTCGAGCATTTCGCAGAGGTGTTGTTGCAGCTGACCCACGTAATGTCGCACCGCGTCACCCGGGCCGACGCGGCGCCGGACAATCCGATCAGGAAGGCCACGCTGCAAGCTGCGAAAAACATGCGAGGCAGGCCGGCGCCGGCCAGTGAATCGTTCATTCCAATCTCCTGTGTTGGCCGGGCACGTCTGCGCCTGCGGCCGAGTTTTTGCCAAAGACGCGGTTCAAGCCTTGGCGAGATAGGGGATCGTGCCGGCCAAGTCGGTATCGTCGATCAACTGGAAGCGACTCTCGCTGCCGCCCCTGCGCGCTGCCGCGAAGCGGCCGTAGGCGGGATCAGTGACGAAGGACTCCGCCGCTTTCGCCGTGGGAAACGACATGATCGCGATCAGCGACGTGTCTAAAGGCGCACCTTCCAGCGTCTTCACATTGCCGCTGCGCGAGAGATACTTGCCGCCGTGCTTGTGCACCAGCTCGTGGACGGACGCCGCGTAGTCCGGCACCCACTTTCCGTCAGTCACTTTGATGTCTGCGATCAGATACGCTGTCATGTCGTGTCTCCTGGCTCGAGTTCAGCTCCGCGTTGATAGGGGCGGGCATCACTTGGGTGCCAGAACACGGCCGGGGCTCGCCAGTACGGGAACTGTAGCGGGGCGATACAAATACTGAATTGCGCCGCCCTGGATCAGCTCGCCAGCTTGCGTTCCTTGGCGAACGGGCTGAGGCCCAGCCAGCTTTGCATGGCCGCGGCAAGCTGCCGGTCGCCGGTAAGCAGCATGCGCCGGCTTGCGACGGCCGCGCGCACGGTATCAAGTCCCATCCAGATCGCCGTCATGGTGCGCAGATCAACCGACACGTATAGGTCAACATCGAAACCGGGATCAATCGAGCAGAGATCGACACTGTCGTCGGGATCGACGATCAGCCACCACAATCGCTGCGTCGAAGGTAATTCCGGATACGCGAACTGCAGCACGCTGCGGCGGGTCGGCATCGGCGTCGTGTTCAAATTCCGCCGCATGTCCCACATCAACAGCTGGACATCGAGATGCTGAAGCGACAGATCCGACTCGATGCGGCGCTGGCCCCAGATGCCGAACGCCTCGACGATGGGGCCGAGTTCGCGTCCGGCGGCGGTCAGCTGATACTCGATCACGCCGCGCTCGGAAGCCGACGGCTGGCGGATGACGATGCCTGCAGCTTCGAGTTCCTTGAGACGTTGAGAGAGCAAGGCAGGCGACATCCGCGGAACGCCGCGGCGCAGCTCGTTGAAGCGCGTCGAGCCGGCAATGAGTTCGCGAAGGAGCACGACGGTCCAGCGCGTGCATAATATCTCGGCCGCCATCGCGACCGGACAGAACTGCCTGTAGCTGCCGATGGTCATGCGGCCCTCCGTGACAAGCGAAGGCGGAACCTTAGGGCCGATGCGCGCGGCTTCCTAGTTCAGTTTCTGTATCAGCGGCGATTCATTCTCTGAACTGGCCGCGGACCGTGGTGAGCGTCTATTCGACCGGCATTGGCAAGCCGGCCGCCGCAATCGCGGCCCGCCGGACACAGGAGATTACCATGAAGAAATACGATTCAGCGGCTTCCAGATTGCTCGTTTCGCTTCGCAGCGCCGCGATTTGCACCCTCGGCCTGGGCGTCGGCGTCATGCCGGCGTCCGCAGCCAATCTGACGAGGAGCATCGAGGTCAGCAGTGCTGCGGCCGAGGTGTGGTCCGTCATCGGGCCGTTCTGCGCGATCAAGGATTGGCTGCCGCCGGTAGGGCAGTGCATTACGGACGGCAAGTCGCCGCCAACCCGGACGCTCGTCACCAGGGACGGCAAGGCCTCGTTCGTGGAGACGCAGACTGCGCGGAGCGACAAAGACTACAGCTATTCCTACGCGTTCCTGTCGAGCCCACTGCCGGTGAGCCAGTACAAGTCGACCATCAAGGTCACGGCAAAAGGTGAAGGCGCGTCGGTGGTGACATGGACCGGCATCTACACGCCCGACCCGGGGCGGGAGAAGGACGCGATCGATGCCCTCGGCGGCGTCTATGATTCCGGCCTCGCCGCGATCAGGGACCGGTTCAAGAAGTAGGAATCAATGCAGCGATGGGCGCAGGGGTAGCTGCGCTCATCGTCGACGATCACACAATCACAACCAGGGCGCCGGCGTATCCATCGCGATCAGTTGCTCGACTTCGATGCGCGGACGCACGACGGCGTACTGGTCGCCCTTCACCAGCACCTCGGGCACCAGAGGTCTCGTATTGTAGGTGCCGGCCTGCACTGCGCCGTAGGCGCCGGCGGTCATGATGGCGATGAGGTCGCCGGGCTTTGGCGTCGGCAGCGTGCGATCGAGTGCGAGGTAGTCGCCGGTCTCGCAGACCGGACCGACGACGTCGGCCATGATTGTGGCCGCCCCCTTCGCGGGCTGCGTCACCGGCAGAATGTCGTGATGGGCCTCGTAAAGTGTCGGGCGGATCAGATCGTTCATGGCGGCATCGATGATGACGAAATTCTTGCCGTCGCCGTGCTTCACGTAAATCACCTTGGCGACCAGGATGCCGGCATTGCCGACGATCATGCGACCCGGCTCGAACATCAGCGTGCAGCCGAGATTGTGGCTGACGCGCTTGACCATGGCGGCATAGGCGTCGGGCGCCGGCGGCGCCTCGCGGTCCATGTAATAGGGAATGCCGAGACCGCCGCCGAAATCGACATGCGAGATGTTGTGGCCGTCGGCGCGCAGCGTCTGCACGAATTCTGAGAGGATGCGGAACGCGATCTCCATCTTGGAGAGGTCGGTGATCTGGCTGCCGATATGCACGTCGGTACCTGTGACCTCGATGCCCGGCAGCTTTGCGGCGCGGGCATAGACCTCACGGGCATGCGCGATCGGAATGCCGAACTTGTTCTCGGATTTGCCAGTCGAGATCTTTGCGTGCGTGCCGGCATCGACGTCTGGATTGACACGGATCGAGATCCGCGCGGTCTTGCCCGTCTCTGTCGCAAGGCGCGACAGCAGCTCGAGCTCGGGCTCGGATTCGACGTTAAGGCAGAGGATGTCGGCGGCCAGCGCGGCGCGCAGCTCGTCTTCCGTCTTGCCGACGCCGGAGAACAGGATCTTGCTTGCCGGGATGCCGGCGGCCAGCGCGCGCTTCAATTCGCCGCCGGAGACCACGTCGGCGCCGGCCCCCAGCCTGGCCAGTGTGCGCAGTACCGACTGATTGGAGTTCGCCTTCATGGCGTAGCAGACCAGCACCTTCTCGCCGGCGAAAGCGTCAGCGAAAACGCGATAGTGCCGCTCGAGCGTTGCGGTCGAATAGCAGTAGAACGGCGTGCCGACGGCTGCGGCCAGCTCTGACAGGTTCACCGCCTCGGCGTGCAGCACGCCGTTGCGATAGTCAAAATGGTTCATGGCGTTGGCTCAGTTGCCCCAGCCTATCGGCTGGGTCTTTCGTCCAGAAGCGGGTCGAGGATAAACGGTTTCTTCCTGCCCTTGGTCGCCGCCGGTGCGGCGTCGGCGCCATAGGTGGGATTGAACACGCTCGGCGTCCTCTGGGCTTCGGTCTCGGTGTCGGTCGGCGGCGCGACGTTGGCCGTGGACGCGCTGGAGGCGGTCGGCGGCAGATCCAGCGGGCCCTTGCGGCCACAGCCGGCAAGCGCGAGCGCCGTCAGGCTCAAGACAATGATGGCCCACCCCGAGCTGGCCGGGCGAAACTTTGACGTCACGACGAAATCCCCACTACGCGCGGCGCACCATACAGAGATTGGCGCGCTCTGGCGAGACCCGGATGGCCATGAAACATAAGCGAAATTTTGCCCCTCAGCCCAATTTTCGCTCTTTTTCCAGCCGCTTCAGCCAGGCCTTGGCCTGCGACGCCACGTTCTTCGGCGCGGTGCCGCCGAAGCTGGTCCGGCTCTTCACCGACGATTCGACCGAGAGCACGCCGAGCACGTCTTTCGTGATCTTCGCTTCGATCGCCTGCATCTCCCTCAGCGGCAGCTCGTGCAGCGCCACGCCGCCCTCGGCGGCTTTCGCGACGATGCGGCCGGTGACGTGATGGGCCTCGCGGAACGGCATCTTCAGCGTCCGCACCAGCCAGTCGGCAAGATCGGTCGCGGTGGCGTAGCCCTCGCCTGCGGCCGTCTTCATCTTCGCTTCATCAGGCACGAGATCCCGGACCATGCCGGTCATGGCGCGGATCGCGAGCGACAGCGCGGCGAAGCCTTCCATGGCGCCCTGCTTGTCTTCCTGCATGTCCTTTTGATAGGCGAGCGGCAGTCCCTTCATCACGATCAGCAGCCCATTGAGCGCGCCGATCACGCGGCCGGTCTTGGCGCGCACCAGCTCGGCGGCGTCAGGATTCCGCTTCTGCGGCATGATCGAGGATCCCGTGGTGAACTTGTCGCTGAGGCGGATCATGCCGACCAGCGGCGAGGTCCAGATCACGATCTCCTCGGCAAAGCGCGACATGTGCACGGCGCAGATCGAGGCCGCCGACAGCGTCTCCAGCACGAAGTCGCGATCGGAGACCGCATCGAGCGAGTTCGCCATCGGACGATCAAAACCGAGCGCCTTCGCCGTGGCGTGACGGTCGATCGGGAACGAGGTACCGGCGAGCGCGGCAGCTCCGAGCGGGGATTCGTTCAGCCGCTTGCGCGCGTCCTGGAAACGGCCGCGATCGCGCGCGGCCATCTCGACATAGGCGAGCAGATGGTGGCCGAAGGTCACCGGCTGCGCGGTCTGCAGGTGCGTAAAGCCGGGCATGACCGTTCCGGCATGCTCCAGCGCGCGCTCCACCAGCGCCTGCTGGAACGCGGCGAGCGCGGCGTCGGTTTCATCGAGGACATCGCGGACATAGAGACGGAAATCGGTCGCGACCTGGTCGTTGCGCGAGCGCGCGGTGTGGAGTCGGCCGGCGGCCGGGCCGATCAGCTCGGACAGGCGGCTCTCGACATTCATGTGAATGTCCTCGAGCGCGCGCTTGAATTCGAAGCCGCCCTTGCCGATCTCTGACAAAATCGTGTCTAGACCCTTGCCGATATTTTTCGCATCAGAGGCCGTGATGATGCCCTGCGCGGCCAGCATCGCGGCGTGGGCCTTGGACGCGGCAATGTCCTGGGCAAAGAGGTGACGATCGACGTCGATGGAGACGTTGATCTCTTCCATGATCTCGTCGGGACGTTCCGAGAACCGGCCGCCCCACATCTTGTTGCTCATGATCCCCTGCTCACGCCCTGCCTGTCGCCGCCGCACGTTTGCTGACGGCTGCCAGCCGTATTAAGAGGCCTCTGATAGCCATATCTGCGACCGGATGACAAACGATATGCTCGACCCCAACGATAGGCTCGACCAACGGACAGCACGGTCGGCCACGCGCCGTATCCCCGTCGTCATCCTCACCGTGGTGGTCGGGGGCCTGGCCGGCTTTGCCGCGCTGTACGGGCTGGGCCTGGGCCGGGCCCCATCCGGCGATCCCGCCTGCCGGGCGGCGGTGAACACCGCACGGAAGATCGCCCCGCTCGCCCATGGCGAGGTGGCGGCGCTGACCATGGCGAGCGCACCGCTGAAGCTGCCGGACCTGGCCTTCGAGGACGCCGACGGCAAGCCGAAGAAGCTGTCGGATTTCCGCGGCAAGACGCTGCTGGTGAACCTCTGGGCCACTTGGTGTGTGCCCTGCCGCAAGGAAATGCCGGCGCTGGACGAGCTCCAGGGCAAGCTTTCGGGCCCGAATTTCGAGGTGGTGGCGATCAATATCGACACCCGCGACCCCGAAAAGCCCAAGACGTTCCTGAAAGAGGCCAATCTTATCAGGCTCGGCTATTTCAATGACCAGAAAGCCAAGGTTTTTCAGGATCTTAAGGCAATAGGCCGGGCTTTAGGCATGCCCACCTCGGTGCTGGTCGATCCCCAAGGCTGCGAGATCGCGACGATCGCGGGGCCGGCGGAATGGGCGAGCGAGGATGCGCTCAAGCTGATCCGGGCTGCGACCGGCAAAGCCGCGGCGTCGTTCTAAGCGATGATGTTTAGGCGGTGACGTTGAGGTTGCTGCCGACGCCGGCGCCGACATTGGCAAGCGAGGGCTGTCCGGCGCCGAGCAGCGTCAGGACGGTGGATTTCTCCGCATCCGCGTTCTGCTTCATCAGCGTCGCCGAGATATTCGACTGCAGCGCGCCTTGCTGAGAGGCCAGCATGCTGCTGACCATCGCCATGATGTCCATTACGCAAACCCTCGTACCGGCCGTAACCTAGAGGCGAGCGGTTAACGGGACATGAATTGTCGCGAAGCGCCGTAAGGTAGGCTTTGTCCGTGTCCCGGACGCGGCGCGGCACGAAGTGACGCACCGCAGAGCCGGGGCACGAGACCGGCTTATCGCGTCGGAACCGGCTTGGCGCCGCGGTAGTCGTAAAAACCGCGCTGGGTCTTGCGACCGAGCCAGCCAGCCTCGACGTATTTCACCAGCAGCGGGCACGGGCGGTACTTGGAGTCGGCGAGGCCCTCATGCAGCACCTGCATGATCGACAGGCAGGTATCGAGGCCGATGAAATCGGCGAGCTCCAGCGGGCCCATCGGATGGTGCGCCCCGAGCTTCATCGCTGCGTCGATTGCCTCGACGTTGCCCACGCCTTCATACAGCGTGTAAATCGCCTCGTTGATCATCGGCAGCAGGATGCGGTTGACGATGAAGGCCGGGAAATCTTCGGAGACTGCGACCTGCTTGCCGAGCTTGCCGACGAATTCCTTTGACGCCTCGAAGGTCTGGTCGTCGGTGGCGATGCCGCGGATCAGCTCCACCAGCTCCATCAGCGGCACCGGATTCATGAAGTGAATGCCGATGAAGCGTTCGGGCCGGTCGGTGGCGGCGGCGAGCCGGGTGATCGAGATCGAGGAGGTATCGGAGGCGACGATCGCTTCCGGCTTCAACACGGCGCAGAGATCGTGGAAAATCTTGCGCTTGACCTCTTCCTTCTCGACCGCGGTCTCGATCACGAGATCGCAATCCGCGAGATCGTCCAGCTTTTCGCCGGCCACGATACGCGCCATCGCCTTGGCTTTGTCGTCCTCGCTGACGGCCTTCTTGGAGACCTGGCGCGTCAAATTGCCGTTGATCGTGGCCATGCCTGACTTGAGGCGGTCGGTCGAAATATCGTTGAGCACCACGTCGAAGCCGGCCAGCGCAGCGACATGCGCGATGCCATTGCCCATCTGCCCCGCGCCGATCACGCCGACTTTCTTGATTACTGCCGCCATAATGTCATCCACCGGAACGGCGCACTATCAACCGCGCCTGCCTATCCCCCGAGCCGGGAGATCCAATTTAATCAGAACCCGGCCTCGAAACCTAGATTGGATCGCTTCGAAGGCGTGTCCCACGCCAAAGAAAACGCCTCAAAACGCAACACCGGCCGGAGTTTATAGCTCCGGCCGGTGTTTTAGCGCGTTTTACTTGCCGAGCTTGCCGAGTTCGGCGGTCAGCTCCGGAACCGCCTGGTAGAGGTCGGCGACCAGGCCGTAATCGGCAACCTGGAAGATCGGCGCGTCCTCGTCCTTGTTGATCGCGACGATCACCTTGGAGTCCTTCATGCCGGCCAGATGCTGGATCGCGCCGGAAATGCCGACCGCGACATAGAGCTCGGGGGCCACGACCTTGCCGGTCTGGCCGACCTGCCAGTCGTTCGGCGCATAGCCCGCATCCACCGCCGCGCGCGAAGCGCCGACGCCGGCGCCGAGCTTGTCGGCGAGCGGCTCGATATACTTTGCGAAGTTCTCGCGGCTCTGCATGGCGCGGCCACCGGAGACGATGATCTTGGCCGAGGTCAGCTCGGGACGATCGCTCTTTGCGACTTCCTCGCCGACAAAGGACGACAAGCCCGGATCGGCCGCCGCCGCGACGCTCTCGACCGACGCGCTGCCGCCTTCACCCGCTGCGGCAAAGGTGGAGGTGCGCACCGTGATGACCTTCTTGGCGTCCTTCGACTTCACCGTCTGGATGGCGTTGCCGGCGTAGATCGGGCGCTCATAGGTGTCGGGGGCGATCACCTTGGTGATCTCCGAGACCTGCATGACGTCGAGCAGGGCTGCGACGCGCGGCATCACGTTCTTGAAGCGCGAGGTCGCGGGCGCGACGATGGCGTCATAGGACGGCGCCAGAGAGACGATCAGCGCGGCCAGCGGCTCGGCCAGATCGTGCGCGTAAAGGGCGCCGTCGGCGAGCAGCACCTTCTTCACACCGGCAAGCTTTGCGGCGGCGTCCGCCGCGGCCTTGGCGTTCTCGCCCGCCACCAGAACCTCGACGTCCGCGCCGAGCGCGGCCGCCGCGGTCAGGGCCTTGTTGGTCGCATCCTTGAGCGACGCGTTGTCGTGTTCGGCAATCAGAAGCGTCGTCATCAGAGCACCCCGGCTTCGTTCTTGAGTTTCGACACCAGCTCGGCGACGTCCTTGACCTTGACGCCCGCCTTACGGCCCGCCGGCTCGGTCGTGTTGAGAACCTCGAGGCGCGCAGTGAGATCGACCCCGTAATCGGCGGCGGTCTTGTCCGCGATCGGCTTCTTTTTGGCCTTCATGATGTTGGGCAGCGAAGCGTAGCGCGGCTCGTTGAGACGGAGATCGGTGGTGACGATCGCCGGTCCCTTCAGCTTCACGGTCTGCAAGCCGCCGTCAACTTCGCGGGTGACCTTGAAGTCGCTGCCTTCAACCTCGAGCTTCGAGGCGAAGGTCGCCTGCGACCAGCCGAGCAGCGCGGCCAGCATCTGGCCGGTCTGATTGCTGTCATCGTCGATCGCCTGCTTGCCGAGAATGATCAGGCCCGGCTGCTCTTCGTCCGCAATCTTCTTCAGGATCTTGGCGACCGCGAGCGGCTCGACCGCGCCCTCGGCCTTCACCAGGATGCCGCGATCGGCGCCCATGGCGAGACCGGTGCGGATCGTTTCCGACGCCTGCGCCGGTCCGATGGAGACCACCACGACTTCGGTCGCCTTGCCGGCTTCCTTCAGGCGCAGCGCTTCTTCGACCGCGATTTCGTCGAACGGGTTCATCGACATTTTGACGTTGGCGAGTTCAACGCCCGATCCATCGCTCTTGACGCGGACCTTGACGTTGTAATCGACCACCCGCTTTACCGGTACCAAGACCTTCATCGATCCTCTTTCACTCAATCTGGGAGGGGGTTATCAACTGGCGCGGAACCTAAAGGCCTGATCCGGCCCGGTCAACGCGCGAAGGGGTCTAATTTTGGCGCCCAGAAATGCGCGGCCTAATGGGTCAGCGATTCTGGCCCGGAACCCAGAGCACGTCGCCGGCGCCGTCATCATTACTGGCGCGGCTGGCGACGAACAGGAAGTCTGACAGGCGATTCATATACTGGATGCCAGCGGCACCAACAGGCTCTTCCGGCCGGGCCGCCAGTTCCACCATCACGCGTTCCGCCCTGCGGCAAATCGTGCGGGCGACATGGAGGTAGGCGGCGGCGGGCGTGCCGCCCGGCAGCACGAAGGAGGTCAGCGGTGCCAGCTTGTCGTTGAGCGCGTCGATGTCGCGCTCGAGTCGCTCGACCTGGCTCGCCACCACCCGCAGCCGCTCCGCCTTGCCCTCACGTTCGGGCACCGCGAGGTCCGCGCCGAGGTCGAACAGATCGTTCTGGATGCGGCCAAGCATCGCGTCGAGCTCGGGGGCATCCCTGGTGTGAAGCCGGACCACGCCGATCGCAGCATTGGTCTCGTCGACCGTGCCATAGGCCTCGATGCGCAGATCGTATTTCGGCCGGCGTTCGCCCGAGCCGAGCGCTGTCGTGCCGTCGTCACCGGTTTTCGTATAGATGCGGTTGAGCACGACCATGTTAACGCCCCATCGCCCATACGGCGACCATCGCGATGACGATCGCCACGAACTGAAGCAGCACGCGCCAGCGCATCAGCTTCTGCGAGGTGCTGGGCGAGCCGCCGCGCATCATGTTGATGAGACCGAGCAGCAGCACCAACGCCACGGCGCCGACCGCGATCGGCAGGATGAAAGTACTCAGGAGAGATGCCATTCGAGGGTAGATAACACCCTGCGCGCCGGTCCGCCATGGCGTTCCCGATCTGGCTTTTAAGCCAATAATATCAGAAGCTAGCTAGATGATTTCCGATTTGCGCGAATTGCCCATCCTCTTCGCCTCTCCCCGCCTGCGGGGAGAGGTCGGAATGCGTTTCCCGCGCGCGGAAAGAGGAAGCAGCAACAGCAGTGCAGGTGGCGCGTGAAGGCAATCCGCACCATCTACGTCGTCGTGATGGACGCGTTCTACACGTTCCTGGCCGACGATGGCTGGGCGATCGCGAGCCATATCGCGCTGTCGACGCTGATGGCGCTATTCCCGTTCCTGATCGTCCTGACATCGCTAGCCGGCTTCTTCGGCTCCAAGGAACTCGCCGACCAGGCTGCGAGCCTCATGCTCCAGGTCTGGCCCAAGCAGGTCGCGGATTCGATCTCGGGGGAAGTCCACGACGTGCTGACCACGACCCGCACCGGCCTATTCACCATCGGCGCGGTGCTGTCGGTCTACTTCGCCTCCAACGGCGTCGAGGCGCTGCGGGTCGCACTGAACCGCGCCTATGCGGTCGTGGAGATGCGGCCATGGTACTGGCTACGGCTGGAATCGATCGCCTACACGCTGATTGCGGCCTTCACCGCGCTCGCCATGGCATTTCTGATCGTGCTCGGACCGCTGCTCATCGAGGCCGCGCGTGCGCACATTCCGCTGTTCGTTGAATCCAACGAGAGGATCCTCACCTGGCTGCGTTACGGCATCACCGTCGGCGCGTTGGTGGTGGCGTTGATGATCCTGCATACCTGGCTGCCGGCGGGACGGCGCCGGTTCCTTCAGATCCTGCCCGGCATCGTCTTCACCATCGTGGCGTCGCTGATCTCGGGCATCGTATTCGGCCAGTACCTCGCGCGCTTCGCCAACAATTACGTGACGATGTATGCCGGGCTCGCCTCGGTGATCATCGCGCTGGTGTTCCTGTATTTCATTGCCGCGATCTTCGTCTACGGCGGCGAACTCAACGCCGCGATCATTAAGTCGCGACTTCCTCACGGCGTGTCGCTGCAAGCAGCGCAGTCGCTAGCGCCCGCGGAGACACAGGCTTGACCAGAAAGGCGTCGGCGCCGGCCTCGCGTGAGGCGACTTCGTCCTCTCCGCGACCGGACACCCCGATGATGGGTATCTGAGCCAGCGGCGTCGCCATGGTGCGGATCCGCCTGATCGCCTCGACGCCATTGATGCCCGGCAGCACCATGTCCATCAGCACCGCGTCGAAGGCGCCCTGCGCAAGCCGGTTCACCGCGTCCTCGCCGCGCCCGATGAACTCGGCATGATGGCCGAGCTCGGTCAGGATGGTGTTGAGCACGACGCGCCCGAACGGATTGTCCTCCACGCTGAGCAAGCGCAGCGCCGGGACCGCATCCATCTCGGCTTCGCCCTTCGACTTGCTGGACTTGCCCGATCCTGTGGCATCCACCGACACCGTCAACGTGAAGGTGGCGCCGCCGCCGGGCCGAGGGGCGACCGTGATGTCGCCGCCCATCGCGCGCGCCAGCTGCTTCACCGACGACAGGCCCAGGCCGGCGCCGCCGAAGCGCGAGGCAATGGTGACATTGGCCTGGGTAAACGGGCGGAACAGCCGCTTGATCTCGGCCATGGTGAGGCCGATGCCGCTGTCGGACACCGCGAAGGCGACACCGACGCTGCCTTTGCCCTTGGCTTTGCCTCTGCTCTTGGTCTTTCCCTTGCTCTTGGCGGAACGCCAAGGCGCGACCGTGAGCGCCACGCCGCCGTGCTCGGTGAATTTCACGGCATTGTCGATCAGATTCTCGAGCGCGGCGCGCAGGCGGACGGGATCACCGACTACCAGCCCCGGCAGCTTCTCCGAGATATCGACCTCGGCCTGGAGACCCTTGGCCGCGGCGCGACCGGCCAGCGAATCGCCAGCGTTCCGGGCAAGGGTCCGCAGGTCGAACAAATCCTGCCGCAGCGTGCTTCCACCTCCGACGCCCTTGCCCGTCCCCTTGCCGGTTCTGGCCGCATCGACGAACAAGGTGGCAAGGTTCGCCAGATGCTCGGCACCGGCCTTGATCGTGTCGGCCCAGCGTCTTTCCCGTTCACCGAGATCCGAAGTCGCGAGCAAGTCGCTGATCGCGAGAATGCCGGTCAGGGGGGTGCGGACCTCATGGGCAAAGGCGGCAAGCGCGGCCTGGACGACGTCCGGCTCGACACGCTTGGTGCTGCGCTTGCGCAACCGGGCGGTCGGCCCGGAGCGCTTCCCAGCCACTCGCTTGGACGTCCCCGTAGTGCGCGCTGCGCGCGTTTTCGCCGCCATAACTCCCCTTCGAAGTATCGCCTTCGAACCCCGGGCTGTCAGGCGAGCATGGCACGGCGGAACACCTGGAGTCACGGCGCCGTTTGGCTAACCCCCAGAGAAACTTAACCTAATCCCACCAGCTGGCGGATACCGGCCGGCGTGGCGCCGACAGCGCGCAGTTCACAAAGGCCGGTCGAGCTGGTTGATTTCGACAGCTTCCGGCCGCCCTCGTCGCGAACTAGCCCATGGTGGCGGTAGACGGGTTCGGGCAGGCGGAGCAGAGCCTGAAGCAGACGGTGGACCGAAGTGGCGTGGAACAGGTCCTGGCCCCGCACGATTTCGCTGATGTCCTGGAGCGCATCGTCGACAACGACGGACAGATGGTAGCTCGTTGGCGTCTCCTTGCGGGCCACAATGACGTCGCCCCAGGCTTCTGGCCGCGCCGGGACGACGCCACGCTCACCATCGGGGCCCTCGCCCATTTCGTTCCAACTCAGACCGACGGCGCGGCGGCAGGCCGCCGCCATGTCGAGCCGAAGCGCATAAGGCGCGCCGGCGTCGACGAGGCGATCGCGCTCGTCGGCGGACAGCGATCTGGCGTCGCCGGGATAGAGCGGCGCGCCGTCGGGATCGCGCGGCCACGGGCCATCCGCTTCACGCGCCGTAACCAGCCTTGTGATCTCGGCGCGGCTTTCGAAGGCGGGATAGACCAGGCCGAGCGCCGAGAGCCTGTCCAGCGCCGCCCGATACGCGTCGAGATGCTCCGACTGCCGCCGCACCGGCGTCTCCCAGGCAATGCCGAGCCAGGCGAGGTCTTCGTAGATCGCTGTCTCATATTCCGGTCGGCAACGCGTCGTGTCGATGTCCTCGATCCGCAACAAAAACCGCCCGCCGGTCTCGCGCGCGCGATCGAAATTGAGCAGCGCGGAATAAGCGTGGCCGAGATGCAGGTAGCCATTCGGGCTGGGGGCAAATCGGAAAACGGGTGGCGACATGCTTCGGAATTCATCATGGCCAGGCATAGCCGTCCAGACGGACGGCGTCGCTTCCGCTCGCCTGTGTCCCGGCCATCCACGTTCTTCGGTGCGGCGCACCGATCGTGTCAAGATCGCCGAGAATGCGATGACCACCAGCCGTGCTAATAATAATGCACGGTTGGAAAGACGTGGATGGCCGCGTGGAAGCCTGGCCATGACGCCGGAGAGAGTTGACGATTGCCATGACCATCCACCTCGAAACCCAATCCGATCTCGAAGAGGCCGTCCACGCGCTCATCAAGCGCGATCCGCGGCTGAAGCCCGTGCTCGCGACTGCCGGCATGCCGGCATTGCGCCGGCGCGAGCCGGGCTTTGCGGGGCTTGCCCACATCGTTTGCGGACAGCAGCTCTCCACAGCGAGCGCTGCAGCGATCTGGGGACGGCTGTCCGCCGCGTTCGATCCGTTCGATCACGAGGCGGTGCGCCGCGCCCGCACCGACCGGCTGGGGCGGCTCGGCCTGTCCGCCGCCAAGATCAAGACGCTGAAACATCTCGCGCGCGAGATCACCGCACAGCGGCTGAACCTCGACGTGCTCGCCGAAGAAGACGCCGATGCCGCGCATCACACGCTGATCGCACTGCCCGGCATCGGACCGTGGACGGCGGACGTCTATCTGCTGTTCTGCCTCGGCCATGGCGACGCTTGGCCGGCCGGCGACCTCGCCGTGCAGGAAGGCATCCGCATCGGGCTTGGCTTGCAGGCGCGGCCGACGGAGAAGCAGATGGCGCCGCTCGCCGAACCCTGGCGCCCCCTGCGCGGTGCGGCGGCGCATCTATGGTGGAGCTACTACCGCGCGGTAAAAAAACGCGAGGGCGTCATCGCGGGATCAGCTTAACCCCGCAGCCTAGCGCGATCGGTCCGGGCGCAATCGGCGACGAAGTCGACGACGGCCCGCACCGCCGGCAGCTCGACGAGGTCGGGATGGGCCAGCAGCCACAGGTCCGCCACGCTGGCGAGCTTCTGCGGCGCGACACGCACGAGATCGGGATAGCTTTCGGCGACGAAGCACGACAGGGCGGAGATTCCGAGTCCGGCGCGGACCGCCGCCAACATGTCGCCCTGGGACGAGCAGCGCATCACCACCCTGGCCTGACGTGTGACGACGTCGCTCCAGCGCGCAAGCTGGACGTTGGAGGTCTGGTCGGCGAAACCGATGACGCTGTGCCCCTTCCACTCGCCGCGCCGTTCCGGCAAGGACCGCCCGCCAGCGTACTCCCGGGAGGCGTAGAATCCGGTGCCGAGACGGCCGATCTTGCGGCCGACCAGATTTTCCTCGCCGCTGTCGAAGGGTCGCAGCACCACGTCCGCCTCGCGCCGGCGCACGCTCGCCGGAAACGGATGGGTGATGATCTCGAGCTGGACGTGATCATGCGCGCGCAGAAAAGCAGGCAGGCGCGGCATCAGCCAATGCGAGGCCAGCGTCGCGCCGATCGACAGCTTGACGGTACCGCGCGCCTTGTGCCCTCCCGCCGAGACTGCTGTCTCCGCCCGCAGCGCCGCCGCCGCCATCGCCTCGGCGTGCTCGCGCAGTGTCCGTCCATCCGCGGTCAGCGCCAGGCCGTCGGCGGCGCGCGCCACCAGCCTGGTGCCGAGCTGGGCTTCCAGCGCCGCGATCTTGCGGCTGACGGTGGGATGGCTGCTGTGCAGCCGACGTGCCGCGCCGGTGAAGCTGCCGGTATCGGCGACCGCGACGAAGGTCTTGCAAAGGTCCCAGTCCATCAGCGGCCTCTGTTCAAATCTGAATAGTTGTCTGTTCAATATTGGACGATGGGAGGCCGCACTCCAACCCCTATAATGGCGTGAAATGAAACATGGGCGGCAACTCGCCCGCGACAATCAAACAGGGAAACGCCTCGTCATCCGCCTGCCGGCGGGCTGCGTTTTCGGGAGGACATCATGGCGCTGCCCGCTCTCTTGAAGGATTCGCTCGAGCTGCCCGTGGTCGGCTCGCCGCTCTTCCTCGTCTCAGGCCCGGAGCTGGTGATCGCCCAGTGCAAGGCCGGTATCGTCGGCTCGTTTCCGGCGCTCAATGCCCGTCCGGTGGAAAAGCTCGACGAATGGCTGAGCCGCATCGAGAATGAACTCGGCGAATACAAGTCGCGCAATCCCGGCAAGAAGGTCGCACCCTACGCCGTCAACCAGATTTGCCACGCCTCCAACGACCGGCTGATGAAGGACATGGAGACCTGTGTGAAGCACAGGGCGCCCATCATCATCACCTCGCTGCGACCGCCCGCCGAGCTCGTGGAGGCCGCACATTCCTACGGCGGCCTCGTGTTCCACGACGTCATCAACGTCAAGCACGCGCGCAAGGCCGCCGAGCAAGGTGTCGACGGCCTGATCCTGGTTTGCGCCGGCGCTGGAGGACATGCAGGAACGCTCTCGCCTTTCGCACTGGTACGCGAGGTCAAGCAATGGTTCGACGGCGCGATCCTGCTGTCGGGCGCAATCAGCGACGGCTTCGCAATCGCCTCTGCGCTGACGCTGGGCGCCGACCTCGCCTATATGGGCACGCGCTTCATCGCGACGAAGGAAGCCAACGCTGACGAAGCCTACAAGTCGGCGCTGACGCAGCATGCCGCGCACGACATCGTCTACACCAACCTCTTCACCGGCGTGCACGGCAACTATCTCGGCCCTTCGATCGCCGCGGCTGGTCTCGATCCGGACAATCTGCCGGCCGCCGACAAGACCAAGATGAACTTCGGCTCCGGCGGCAACATGAAGTCCAAGGCGTGGCGCGACATCTGGGGCTCGGGCCAGGGCATCGGCCAGATCGCCGATGCACCGCCGGTCGCCGAGCTCGTCGACCGGATGAAACGGGAATTCGATCAGGCCCGAGAGGATTTCCTGATGCGCGCCAGCGCCTAAGGACTCGGACCGACAATAAAACGGGAGGACACCATGAAGCTGGCAGCCGCACTGATCGGCATGTCGTTGCTGACGCTCGCTGGCGGCAGCGCCCATGCCGAAGGCAGCGACGAGATCCGCATTGGGCAGACCCTGCCCTACAGCGGCCCGGCGTCCGGCTTCGGCGCGATCGGACGGACGCAGGAAGCGTTCTTCGAGAAGGTCAATGCCGATGGCGGCATCAACGGCCGCAAGGTCAAGTTCATCACGCTGGACGACGCCTATTCGCCGCCCAAGACCGTCGAGCAGACCCGCAAGCTGGTGGAGCAAGAGGAGGTGCTGATGATGTTCGGCTCGCTCGGCACCGCCACCAACAGCGCCGTGCAGCGCTATCTCAACGCCAAGAAAGTGCCGCAGCTGTTCGTGCTCTCCGGCGCCACCAAATGGGCCGAACCACAGAAGAACCCGTGGACGATGCCGGGCATGGCGGCCTACGAATCCGAGGGCGTGGTCTATGCCAAATACATTTTGCAGGCCAAGCCCGACGCCAAGATCGCGATCCTCTCGCAGAACGACGATTTCGGCCGCGACTATGTTGCCGGCTTCAAGCGAGCGCTCGGGCCCAAGGCCGCAAGCATGATCATCGCGGAGGCGAGCTACGAGACCAGCGCGCCGACGATCAGCTCGCAACTCTCGACACTCAAGGCGTCTGGCGCCAACGTGTTGTTCGGCGTGGTGCTCGGAAAATTCACCTCGCAGATGGTCAAGGGCGTGGCCGAGATCGGCTGGAAGCCGGAGCTGTTCTTCGTGCCGACCTCTGCGTCGTCGATCTCTTTCCTGGAACCGGCAGGGCTCGACAACGCGGTCGGCCTGATCTCGTCCAGCAACCAGAAGGACACGATGGACCCGCAATGGGCCGACGATCCCGGCGTGAAGGACTACTTCGCCTTCATGAAGCGCTACATGCCGACCGCGGACCTCTCCAACTCCAACTACGCCGCGGGCTATCACTATGCCACGCTGCTGATGACGGTGCTGAGGGCGTGCAAGGATGATATCAGCCGCGACAACATCATGCGCCAGGCGGCCTCGCTGAAGGATGTGAAGCTGCCGCTGCTGCTGCCGGGAATGGCT
Organism: Bradyrhizobium sp. RT6a; assembly: GCF_040547675.1. Taxonomy (NCBI): domain Bacteria; kingdom Pseudomonadati; phylum Pseudomonadota; class Alphaproteobacteria; order Hyphomicrobiales; family Nitrobacteraceae; genus Bradyrhizobium; species Bradyrhizobium sp. RT6a. The sequence continues at coordinate 137,269 of NZ_JBEPQC010000004.1, read as the reverse complement.
GTTACGACCGGTCCCGACGACTATCTGCCTTTCCAGCAGCTTCAGCTGCGGCGCTTCAACGGCAAGAGCTGGGTCGGCTTCGGCGACGTGCTGGATGATCGCTAGACGAGCAGAATGAGGAGACGCCATGATCATCAGCGGCGAACGCCAGATCAGCTATGAAGAAATCCGGGCCCGGATCAAGCGGGCGATGAGCGGCTTCCGCGCCCTGGGGCTTGCCGAGGCCGCGCCCGTCGCGATGATGCTGCGCAACGATTTCGCCCTGTTCGAGGTGGTTGCGGCCTCCGCCGCGCTGGGCAGTCCGGTGGTGCCGATCAACTGGCATTTGAAGGCCGAGGAGGTCCGTTACATCCTAGCCGACAGCGGAGCGAAGATCCTCGTCTGCCATGCAGATTTGCTGCCGCAGATCCGGGAGGACGTACCGGCGGATGTGCTTCTCCTGGTGGTCGCGACGCCGCCCGAACTCGCAGCGACCTTCTCGATCCCTCGGGAGCTGACCGAGATCCCGGTGGGACTGACCGATTGGGACCGCTGGCGCGACGGCCATCCGCAAGCGCAGGAGCCGCCGCGGCGGGCCGCAGCGATGATCTACACATCGGGCACGACGGGCATGCCGAAGGGCGTGCGGCGTATGCCGATGCAGCCCGAACAGGCGGCCGCCTCCGAACGCGTCGGCGCGATCGCCTATGGCATCAAGCCGCGGGAAGACCAAATCGTGCTGATCAACGGCCCGATGTATCACTCGGCGCCGCATTCCTACGGCATGTTGGCATTTCGGAGCAGCTGCACCATCATTCTCCAGGCGCGGTTCGATGCGGAGGAACTGCTGGCACTGATCGAGCGCCACCGCGTCACGCATATTCACATGGTGCCGACCATGTTCGTCCGGCTGCTGCGGTTGCCCGAAGCGGTCAGACAGCGTTACGACCTCTCGTCGCTGCGTTTCGTCGTGCACGGCGCCGCGCCCTGCCCGCCAGACGTCAAGCGCGCCATGATCGACTGGTGGGGACCGGTCATCAACGAATATTTCGGCTCCACGGAGACCGGGATCCCGGTGTGGCACTCGGCCGAGGAAGCACTGAAGAAGCCCGGCACGGTCGGCCGCGCCATCGAAGGCGGCATCGTCAGGATCTTCCGCGATGACGGCAGCCCGTGCGGTGCCGACGAAGTCGGCGAGATCTACATGCGCCAGACGGCAGTGCCCGATTTCGACTATCACGGCAGGTCGCAGGCAAGGGCCGAGGCCGGTCGTGACGGCCTCGTCAGCGTCGGCGACGTCGGTTACCTCGACGCGGACGGCTATCTGTTCCTGTGCGACCGCAAGCGCGACATGGTGATCTCCGGCGGCGTCAACATCTATCCCGCGGAGATTGAGAACGCGCTGATCGGAATGCCCGGCGTGCGCGACTGTGCCGTGTTCGGCATCCCGGACGCGGAATTCGGCGAACGGCTGTGCGCCTTTGTCGAGCCTGAATCGGGTGCCGAACTCACGGCCGACGCTGTCCGATTGTTCCTGCGCGAGCGGCTTGCCAATTTCAAGGTGCCCAAGGACGTCGAATTCCGCGACGCGCTGCCGCGCGAGGCCACGGGAAAGATTTTCAAGCGCAAGCTGCGGGAGCCCTATTGGGCGGCGTGAAAACAGGCGACGCGTCCGAGAGAGCGAGACCGTATAAACGGGAACGAGTGGCAATCGTTCCTGGGCCTCTTCAATATCGAGCAGTTTGAAGACGCGCGCTTCCGTCGCAAATGGAAGAGCAACCAATTCGAATCTCGTCTGTTGTCGACCGGCACAATCACTGCCGGAGGATAAACTATGTCACGTCTAATTTCGCTCGCTGCGGCTGTCCTGCTGCTCGGATCAATGCCCGTAAGCGCACAGTCCCAAAAGGCACAAAGCGGGCCGGGCAACAACGCCGTCAACAGCTCTGATCACAACAACTCCAACGCACCGGTTGCTGGCCGCAACAGCTTCACCGAGGGACAGGCCAAGTCGAAGATCGAGGGCGCGGGCTATTCCAATGTTTCCGGCCTGCAAAAGGACGACGACGGCGTCTGGCGCGGCAAGGCCGACAAGGCTGGGACCAAGGCGGACGTGAGCGTCGATTTCCAGGGCAACGTGAACCCCGCCAAGTAAGGAGGATAAAACATGACCACCACCATTTCTCGACTTTATGACACCTATTCGGATGCGGAACGTGCGGTCAGGCGTCTGGAGGCCGCGGGCGTGCCGCACTCCGACATCAGCATCGTCGCGAACAACTCCGATAATTGGTACGGCTCCTCCTCCACCGGCAAGGTCGACCGTGACCGCGACGGCGTCGATGACCGCGCCGAAGGCGCCGGTACGGGCGCCGGCATCGGCGCTGGAATCGGAAGCGCGGCGGGCCTGCTTGCAGGACTCGGCTTGCTGGCTATTCCGGGGCTCGGGCCGGTGGTTGCTGCCGGATGGCTGGCTTCTACGGCAGTTGGTGCCGCAGCGGGCGCCGCGACGGGCGGCATCGTTGGCGCGCTGACCGAAGCCGGCGTTTCCAAGGACGATGCGTCGCGGTACGCGGAGGGCGTCCGTCGCGGCGGAACGCTGGTATCGGCGCGGGTGCCCGACCAGGACCGCTCACGTCTCGATGCCCTATTGCACGAGAAGGCCGTGAACCTGCAGGAACGGAGCGCCGCCTGGCAAAAGTCCGGCTGGAACGGCTTCGACGCCGCAAGCCCGCCGCTGTCGCCTGACGATGTCGGCCGTGAGCGTGAGTTGTACGGCGCCGGCACGCGGGTGAGGTAGGGATGTTCCGCTCGCCGCGACGCGAGCGGCTGTGAATCCCAAGAGCGCGAGGGAGGCTCCACCGAGGTGGAGCCTTTTTCGCGTGTCCGTTCTCAAACACCGCGAGAGTGCCGCAGGCCTCTCTCACGGGCTGACGGGCGCATTCCGCTGAAGCAGGGGCACATGCTCTCACTGCTCGGGTAATCGGCTATGGGTCGTCCGCGAAACAGTATAGCTTTCGACCCTAGAGGAAACGCCGCGAAGACGGCACGAGGTCGCGCATGCTGGACAGGACGAAGGATATTGCCGCATCCGCGCAAGCCTGGCTCGATGAATTCGAGCGCACGTTTGGCGTACCCGGTGGCGCTGGGCTGGACCCTCTTTTCGTCGCCGACAGCTATTGGCGCGATGTGCTGGCACTGAGCTGGAACCTGCAAACCATCGCCGGCGGCGACTCGATCAAGCGGGAGCTGACAACGCTCGCGGCAAAGGTCGCGCCGGGCAGCTTCAAGATCGCGCCGAACCGAGCGCCACCGCGCTGGGTGACGCGTGCCGGGACCAACACGATCGAAGCGATCTTCAATTTCGAGACCGCAATCGGCCGCGGTAGCGGCATCGTCCGGCTCGTACCCGACGCCACCGACGGCGATCGCCTGAAAGCGTGGACGCTCCTCACCGCGCTCGACGAGCTCAAGGGCTTCGAGGAGCAACTCGGCGCCTCCCGGCCGCGCGGCCAGGCTTATTCGCGCGACTTCCGTGGACCGAACTGGCTCGACCTGCGCAACGCCTCGCGCGACTACACCGGTCGCGATCCAGCCGTGCTGGTGGTCGGCGGCGGCCAGGCCGGGCTCGCGATCGCGGCGCGGCTGAAGCAGTTGAAAATCGACACCCTGATCGTCGATCGCGAGGCGCGGATCGGAGACAATTGGCGCAGGCGCTACCACGCGCTGACCCTGCACAACCAGGTGCAGGTCAATCATCTGCCCTACATGCCGTTTCCGCCGAACTGGCCGACCTATATCCCCAAGGACAAGCTTGCCAACTGGTTCGAAGCTTACGTCGACGCGATGGAGCTGAACTTCTGGACCGGAACCGAATTCGAATGCGGCGCCTACGACGATGCCAAGGGCAACTGGACCGTCACGTTGCGAGGCGCCGACGGTGGCAAACGGACCACGCACCCGCGCCATGTTGTGATGGCTACCGGCGTCAGCGGCATCGCCAATGTGCCTGTTATTCCAACCCTCGATAACTTCAAGGGCACGCTGCTGCATTCGAGCCGCTACGAGGACGGCGAAAACTGGACAGGAAAACGCGCCATCGTCATCGGCACCGGCAATAGCGGTCACGACATCGCGCAGGACCTTCACTCGAGTGGCGCGGAAGTGACGCTGGTGCAGCGTTCACCCACGCTGGTCACCAATATCGAGCCGTCGGCCCAACTTGCCTACGCGACCTACAATGAGGGCACGCTCGAGGACAACGATTTGATCGCGGCCTCGATGCCGACGCCGCTGGCGAAGAAGACCCATGTGATGCTGACGGAGCAGTCGAAGGAGCTCGATAACGAGCTGCTCGACGGCCTGCGCAAGGTCGGCTTCAAGCTCGATTTCGGCGAGGCCGGCACCGGCTGGCAGTTCAAATATCTCACCCGTGGCGGCGGCTATTATTTCAATGTCGGCTGCTCCAACCTCATCGTCGAGGGTGCGATCAAGCTCAGGCAGTTTTCCGACATCGAGAGCTTCGTCGCCGAGGGGGCGCGGATGAAGGACGGCACGACCCTTCCGGCCGACCTGATCGTGCTTTCGACCGGTTACAAGACACAGGAATATCTGGTGCAAAAACTGTTCGGCGACGGCGTCGCCGACCGCGTCGGCCCGATCTGGGGCTTTGGCGACGGCCTCGAGCTTCGCAACATGTATGCGCGCACTGGGCAACCCGGCCTCTGGTTCATCGCTGGCAGCCTCGCGCAATGCCGGATCAACTCGAAATATCTCGCGCTCCAGATCAAGGCGATCGAGGAAGGGATTTTGGGGCGTGAGGCGGGCGCAATTTGAGCCTCCTCGTCATTGCGAGCGCAGCGAAGCAATCCAGTGTCTTCCGCGGACGCAGTCTGGATTGCTTCGCTGCGCTCGCAATGACAGTGTGGAGACGATCGCGCATCGCCGACACGAATAAGAGGAGAACACCAATGCCAGCCATTCTCGGCACCGGCGAGCACCGCTACCGCGTCGTTGAGAACTTCGCAAAGCTGCCGGACGGATGGCAGCTCACCGACGTCGCTTCGGTCGCGGTCGACAGCAAGGACCGCGTCTACGTCTTCAACCGCGGGGCCCATCCGATGGTCGTGCTGGACCGCGAGGGCAATTTCTTGCGCAGTTGGGGCGAAGGCCTGTTCTCGCGCGCCCATGGCCTGCACATCGATGCCGACGACAATCTTTATTGCACCGATGACGGCGACCACACCGTGCGCAAGTGCACCACCGACGGCAAGGTGCTGCTGACGATCGGCATCCCCGAGAAGCCGTCGCCGTTCATGAGCGGCGACCCCTTCCACCGCTGTACCCACACGGCGCTGTCGCCGAAGGGCGAAATCTACGTCTCCGACGGCTATGGCAATGCGCGCGTGCACAAATTCACGCCCGATGGCAAGCTGATGACAAGCTGGGGCGAGCCCGGCACCGATCCCGGCCAGTTCAACATCGTCCACAACATCGCCACAGATGCCGACGGCTTTGTCTATGTCGCCGACCGCGAGAACCACCGCGTGCAGGTGTTCGATGGCAACGGCAAGTACGAGACGCAATGGAACAATCTGCACCGGCCTTGTGCGCTATGCTGCTGCGGCGGCAGCAAGAGCCCGACCTTCGTCATCGGAGAACTCGGGCCCGGCCTCGCGGTCAACCGCAAGGTGCCCAATCTCGGCCCGCGGCTCTCGATCGTGGACGCCAAGGGCAACCGCATCGCGCGGCTCGGCGGCGAGGAAGGCCCGGGCGTTGCGAGCGGCAAGTTCCTGGCACCGCATGGCATTGCGCTGGATTCCCGGGGCGACATTTATGTCGGCGAGGTCGGCGTCACCGACTGGAAGACCAGCTTTCCGGATGAGGAGATGCCGGCCGCGGTGCGCGCGACGCGATGTTTGCAGAAGCTGGAGCGGGTACGGGAGTAGCTGCCTCGGCACATCCACGTTGCGCTGTCGGGAGGACGCTGCCTCCACGGCCCCGGACCTGGAAATCACGGCGTTTTGCGCGGTTTGCCACCCCCGTGCCGCATTGCTTGTGCCGGAATAAGTCGCTCGACGGGCTTCACAATCCCGTCACGCTGCATGTAGTATGTCAGTTACGTGCTGCTTCGCAGCGTACATTGGAGGCCAGGAGCGTTACTTGAACGCACATGTCTCGCAAGGCCATTGGCCGGTGTTGGTGCTGAATGCGGACTTCCGGCCGCTGAGTTACTACCCACTGTCTTTGTGGTCGTGGCAGGACGCGATCAAGGCGGTATTCCTCGACCGCGTCAACATCGTCGCGCATTACGATCAGGCGGTCCATAGTCCCACACTGCAAATGCAGTTGCCGAGCGTCGTCTCGCTCAAATCCTTCGTCAAGCCGACCACCCATCCTGCCTTCACCCGATTTAACGTCTTCCTGCGCGATCGTTTCGCCTGCCAGTATTGCGGCTCGCCCGAAGACCTCACCTTCGACCACATCATCCCGCGCAGCAAAGGCGGCCAGACCACCTGGGAGAACGTGGTCGCGGCGTGCTCGCCCTGCAATCTGCGCAAGGGCAATCTGACGCCGGTGCAGGCCAGGATGTTTCCGCGCCAACATGCGTTCGCGCCGACCGTGCACCAGCTCCACCGCAACGGCCGCCTGTTCCCACCGAACTATCTGCACGACAGCTGGCTGGATTATCTCTACTGGGATACGGAGCTGGATCCGTAAGGTCTGCGTCTGGTCTCACATCCCGATCGCATTCCGCGCGACCACGTCGCGATAGAACGCCGCGCTCAGCTTCGGCACCCTCGCCTGCGTCTCGAAATCGACGCGGTACAGGCCAAACCGCTTTCCGTAACCAAAAATCCATTCGAAATTGTCCATCAGGCTCCACAGGAAATAGCCGCGAATTGGGACGCCTTCGGTAATCGCGCGCTGCATCTGGGTCAGGTAGTTGCGCAGGAACATGATGCGGTCGAGGTCGTAGACCTGGCCGTCGGCGGCGAGCTTGTCCTCCGACGAGGTACCGTTCTCGCTGATATAGATATCGTCGATGTTCCAGATCTTTGCGGCGATGCGCGGCGCCCAGTAGATGACCTCGGGGCCAACCCGTAACCATTCCGAGTTCATGTGCGGGAACGAGGTCGGGAACGGCAGTACATGGAAGCCGGGCGCACGATCGGAGGCCGTGATGTAATATTGCGGCGCGTAGATGTTGAGGCCGACGAAGTCGTTCGGCGTGCCGATGATCTTCAATTCATCAGGCGTGAATTTCGGAGCGTCCGCGCCGGCATAGGCGAGGAAACCGTCGGTGTATTTGCCCTCCAGCACCACACCGAGGAAGCCGGCGTTGAGCTCGCGCGTCGCGATCTCGGCCGCGCGGATGTTTTCGGGTGTCGCGATCGCCGGCACGCAGGCGGCAATGTTCTCGGCCGCGCCGACGCGGGTGCCGGCGCGCCCTGAGGCGCGGATCGCCTGCACCGCCAGCCCATGCGCCAGCGCGACGTGATGGCGGGCCTGATTGAGTTGCGCCGCCGGCAGCTTGAGTCCGGGCGCGTCGATGCCCCAGCCATAGCCGAAATTCACGAAGCGCCCGACCTCGTTGACGGTGAAAATATTCTTCACGCGATCGGTCAGGCGCTGGGCGACGTAGGCGGCGTAGTCGGCAAAAGCCTTCGAGGTGTCGCTGGACTGCCAGCCGCCGGCGCGGTCCTGGAGCGCCTGCGGAAGGTCCCAGTGATAGAGCGTGGCGTAGGGCTCGATGCCGTTCGCGAGCAGCTCGTCGACGAGACGGTTGTAGAAGTCGAGCCCTTTGGGATTGGGTTGTCCCGATCCTTCCGGAAACACCCGCGGCCAGGCGATCGAGAAACGGTAAGCCTTGACGCCGAGCGCCTTGATCAGCGTCACGTCGTCCTTGTAGCGACGATAGTGTTCGTTGGCGCGGTCGCCGGTCGTGCCGTCCTCGATTCTGCCGGGCGTGTGACTGAAGGTGTCCCAGATCGACTTGCCGCGACCGTCCTCTTCGACGGCGCCTTCGATCTGATAGGACGAAGTCGCCGTCCCCCAGAGAAAATTCTTCGGGAAGGGCGCGGGCGCGTGGCGGTCGGGCACGATCAGCGTTTCATCGACCGCAGCCTTCTCCGCCGCCTTGGCACCTGCCGTTGCGCCGACCGCCGCAAGGCCCGCGAGCTTTGCAAAATCGCGCCGCGAGAAATCAGCTGCCATTGCTATCTCCGGGCCTGCTCCATATCGATCTGATAGACGGAAATCCGGTCGATCTCGAATGCGACGGCCGGGGGCGACTCCGCGTCGACAGGTCCGACGCCGAGAAAGAATTTCGATCCGATCGCGAGATTGACGATCATGTACATGGGGTCGTCGAAACCGATCGGCACCTTGATGTCGGACACCGGCCTGCGGTCGATGAAATAGACAAGGCGATCCTCTTCCCACAGTACACCATAAGTGTGGAATGCGCTCGAAGCGTCTCCGACCGCGAAGTCGAAGCCGCAGGACTGGATCTTCTGGGTCGAGGGAATCCGCCAATGCGTCGTCATCACGAGATCGCCCGGCTTTTCGCCGCGGCCTTCCAGCACATCGACCTCCGGCGGCCAGCCGCCGTCATCCGCCAGCATCCAGAACGCCGGCCACACCGCATGCCCGACCGGCACCTTGGCGCGGATCTCGAAATAGCCGTGCTTCTGCGCGAACGTGCCCTGGGTCGTAAGTATCCCGGAAATGTACTCGTTGTTGAACAGCACCGGTTTCAATTCCGGCGGGGTGCGGCTGGCGACGATCGACAGCACGCCGTCCTTGACCTTGAACGGATCGAGCCCGAGCGGCGCCGCGGCCCGCCCCGCGTAGCGCGGATCGACATAGATCTGTTGCTCGCCATTGGCGCTGGTCTTGCGCTTGAAGTCGGAGCCGTCGCCGCCCCAGTAGCGCGCCTCCGGCCAGGCCGCACCGCCGGCGTAATGCGGCACCCAGCGTCCGTTCGCCAGCGGGTGCTCGTCAAAATCCTCGTTGAAGGTCCGGCGCAGCGGCAAGAAGATCAGCGAGGCCGGATTGACCGTTTCCAGCCGGCGGCACGCGATGGCGGAGGGATCGGTCGTCACCTGCAGCGACATGCTCACCGGGGCACCGTCGGGATCGTCCTGCGCGAGGGCCGGCGCAGGCACAACGCAGAGACCGATCGCAGCCAGAACGCCCCTCGTCCAACGCGCGATCATCACCGCTCTTCGAAGATGCCAGAGGAAAGCCGAGGTTAGCTCGCTCGTATCGGGACGGGCAAGGGCAGGCCCGCGACCGCGCGTCAATTCGGGAGCGCTGGCCGGACATGCGATCCAGATTTTCGTGCACTTACAAAAAATGGAAGCGCCAGGGCGGTGCCCGGCAGGCGCGCGGCAGGCTCTCGCCGGGGACGGAACTCGATGCGCCGCCGACCGTTCAGAGTGAAGGCCGGATGTCTCGCGCACGCCAACGGTCCGCGCCAGACGTGTCCAGCCCTGCCACAGCACAAGGGGAGAATAGTCATGGCCACAAGCGAGACGGATCACGTCTACAAGATCCTGGAACTGGTCGGATCATCCGAGACCTCGATCGAGGACGCGATCAAGAACGCGGTCAGCCGGGCCGCCAAGACCGTTCGTGAGATGAAATGGTTCGAGGTGGTGCAAACGCGCGGCCATATCGAGAACGGTGCCGTGCGCCACTACCAGGTTACGCTGCGCGTCGGCTTCACGCTGGACGAGTGAGGCAGAACACCGGGCCAAGCCGACGCTTGAGCCAGCCTGGTTAAAGCGACAATCCCCTCCCCCCTGATGACTGCAAGTGTTGGCGCCGCGACGAGTCTGCCGTCCCAACCCACGACGGACTGCAGCACGCTGGTCGCCGCCGCCGATCGCGCGCTCTACGCCGCCAAGGACAACGGCCTGGACCGGCTGGCGATGTCGGCACAGGTCGTTCCCTGGCCCGCGAGAAGCGCGTGACGGGATCGACTGTTGCTCTGGATTTGTCGCCTGCGCTCCAGCGCGGTATGGCTGGGATCACGGCCGGATGTTCGGCCAATCCGAGAGTGCCGCTGTGACTGGTGGAATCAAGCTCGTCCTCTTCGACATGGACAATGTCCTCTGCGACTACGACAGGGCAAAGCGTGTCGCATGGCTGGCGAAGCTTGCGGGGGCTACGAGCGAATCCGTCCACAAGGCGATCTGGGACAGCGGTTTCGAGCTGCTCGGCGATTCCGGCACTCTCGATGCCGCGGACTATTTGCGGGGTTTCGGCGACCGCATCGGCTATCCGCTATCACTGGACGAGTGGATCGAGGCGCGACGCCGTTCAATGCAGGCCGATCGTGCCATGCTGGAGATTGCCGGCAGCTTGCGTCAAACCGTCGACATTGCCGTCCTGACTAACAACACCACGCTGGTCGCCGACCATATTGCTGCGTTGCTGCCGGAATTGCCGCCGCTGTTCGGCTCGCGAATCTACGCCTCGGCCCGGTTCAAGACAGCGAAGCCGGACCCGCGCTGCTACCGCCTCTGTCTGTCGGAGCTCGACGTCAAACCGGAGAGCGTCCTGTTCGTCGACGATCTCATGGCCAATGTCGCCGGCGCGAGAGAGGCGGGTCTGTTCGCGCATCACCACACTTCGGTTGAAGCGTTCAGGCAGGCCCTTTCGGAGCACGGCCTGCTTCACGCATGAATGCGCGCTCCGCTTTTCCAGGCGTCAGGCGAGATGACACGCCACAAGGTGCCCGCCCGCTCCCTCCTTCAGCTCCGGCGCGCTTTCGGCGCAACGCGGCTGGGCGATAGGACAGCGGGTGTGGAAGTGGCAGCCCGACGGCGGCTTCATCGGGCTCGGAACGTCGCCCTTGAGGCGGATGCGCTCGCGCTTGAGCTTGGGATCGGGCACCGGCACCGCCGACAGCAGCGCCCTCGTGTAGGGATGCTGCGGATTGCGGTAGAGGTCGCTGGCCTTGGCGAGCTCGACGATACGGCCAAGGTACATCACCGCGACGCGGTCGGAGATGTGCTCGACCACCGACAAATCGTGCGCGACGAAGAGATAGGTGAGGTTCAAGTCGGCCTGGAGATCTTCCAGCAAGTTGATGACCTGAGCCTGGATCGAGACGTCGAGCGCCGACACCGGTTCGTCGCAGACGATCAGTTTCGGCTCGACCGCGAGCGCACGCGCGATCACGATGCGCTGGCGCTGACCGCCGGAAAACTCATGCGGATAGCGGCGCATGTGCTCGGCCTTGAGCCCCACCTTCACCAGCAGGCTCGCGACGCGATCCTCCCGCTCCTTGGCCGATGAGCCGAGCTTATGGATGATCAGCGCTTCGCCGAGGATGGCGCCGACCGTCATGCGCGGATTGAGGGAGGCGAACGGGTCCTGGAACACGAGCTGCATGTTCCGCCGCATCGCGCGCAAATCGGTGCCGCCGAGCTGGCGAACATCCTGACCATCGAACACGACCTCCCCGTCGGTCGGCTCGATCAGGCGCAGCACGCAGCGGCCCGTCGTCGACTTGCCGCAGCCGGATTCGCCGACGAGGCCGAGCGTCTCGCCGCGGTTGACCGAGAACGAGACTCCGTCCACCGCATAAACGCTGCCGACCTGACGCGACAGCAGGCCGCCATGCACGGGAAAATATTTCTTCAGGCCGCTGACGCGGAGCAAGGGCTCGGTCATGCTGCGCCTCCCAACTGCGTATCTCCCAAATGACAGGCCATGCGGTGGCCGGGCGCGATCTCGCGCAGCAGCGGCTCCCTCTCGGAGCAGACGCTCATGGCGTGGCGACAACGCGGAGCGAAGCGGCAGCCGACCGGTGGGTTGATCAGGATCGGCACCGAGCCGCCGATCGCCTCCAGCCGCACCTTGTGCTCGCTGTCGAGATCGATGCGCGGGATCGAGCGGATCAGTCCCTGGGTATAGGGATGGCCGGGATTGCCGAAGAGGTCGTCGACAGGCGCCTCCTCCACCACCTTGCCGGCGTACATCACCACGACGCGCTGCGCGGTCTCGGCGACGACTCCCATGGCATGGGTGATCAGCATCACCGCCATGCCGAAACGTTCCTTCATATCCTGGAGCAAGTCGAGGATCTGCGCCTGAATGGTGACGTCGAGGGCCGTGGTGGGCTCGTCGGCGATGATCAGCTTCGGCTTGCAGGCGAGCGCCATCGCGATCATCACGCGCTGGCGCATGCCGCCGGAGAACTGATGCGGATAGTTGTGCACGCGGCCTTCGGCGTTGGGAATCTGCACCAGCTTGAGCATCTCGATGGTGCGCTCGAGCGCCTGTTTCCTGGTGACGTTCTCATGGCGGCGCAGGCTTTCGGCGATCTGCTCGCCGATGGTCAGAACCGGATTGAGCGAGGTCATCGGCTCCTGGAAGATGAAGCCAATCTCCTTGGCGCGGATCTCGTCGAGTTGACTGCTCGTCAGCGGCACGAGATCGCGGCCCTCGAAGATGATCTCGCCTGCCGCGATGCGGCCCGGCGGCATCGCGATCAGCTTCAGGATCGACATCGCAGTGACGGTCTTGCCGCAGCCGGATTCGCCGACGACGCAGAGCGTCTCGCCGCGGTTGATGGAAATATCGACTCCGTCGACGGCCTGGAGGATGCCGTCGTCCGTGGAGAAGTGGGTTTTCAGTCCCTTGATCTCGAGCAGCGGCGCCATCAGATCACCCGCCGCGCATCGAGCGCGTCACGCAAGCCGTCGCCGATGAAGTTGATGGCGACCACCGCGATGAAGATCGCGCCGCCCGGAAACAGCGCCCAGTGCGGGCCGATGTCGAGAAAATCCTTGGCGTCATAGAGCAGCCGACCCCAGGTCGGCGTATCCGGAGGGAAGCCGAGGCCGAGGAAGGACAGCGTTGATTCCGCGATGATGGCGGCGGCCACGTCGATGGTGCCGGCGATGATCACCGGACCGAGGGCATTGGGCAGGATATGGCGCACCACCTGCCGCACCGGGCTTGCCCCGAGAGCGCGCGCGGCTTCGACGAATTCCTTCTCGCGGATCGACAGGAACTGGGCGCGAACGAGGCGCGCGACCGGCATCCAGCGCAAGCCACCGATCACGAGCACGATCAGGATGAAAATGCCGCCCTCGGGGCCGAAAGCCGCCTTCAGCCCGTCGCGGAAGAGATAGATCAGCAGCAGCAGCAGGGGCAATTGCGGCAGCGACAGAAAGAGATCGGTGAGCCACATCAGCCCATGACCGAGCGCACCGCGCGACATGCCGGCGAGCGCGCCGATCAGCACGCCGACAAAGACCGAGACCAGCATCGCGGCGAGGCCGACCGCGAGCGAGATGCGCCCGCCATAGATCATGCGGGCGAGGATGTCCTGCCCGAGATCGTCGGTGCCGAAAGGATGGGCCAGCGACGGCCCCTGCATGCCCGCCACGATATCGATGTCGTCGATCTTGACCCGCCAGACAAAGGGGCCGACCACCACCGCCAGGATCAGAACGAGGAGCAGGAACGCACTGACCACCGCAAGCTTGTGGCGGCTATAGCGCCGCCACGTCTCGCGCCAGGGCGAGTAGACGCGCCGCTCAGCGGAGGGAGATGCGAGGGTCAAGCCAGCCATAAAGAACGTCCGCGATGAGATTGAACAGCACGACCAGGCACGCAAAGACGAAGGTGACGGCCATCACCACCGGCGTGTCGTTGGAAAGGATGGAGGAGATCAGCAGCGAGCCGATGCCGGGGATGCGGAAAATCTGCTCGGTGACGATGGCGCCGCCGAACACCGCCGGGATTTGCAACGCAATCAGCGTGACGACCGGGATCATCGCGTTGCGCATCACGTGCTTGATAATCACCCGCCGCTGGCCGATGCCCTTGGCGCGCGCGGTGGTGACGTAGTCGAGCCGGATCACGTCGAGCATCGCCGAGCGCACGAAGCGCGTCATCGACGCCGCCTGGAACAGGCCGAGCACCGCCACCGGCATGATCGCCTGACGGATCGTCTCCGCCAGCCAGTGAATGCCCGTGCCCTTGATGTCCGTGGTGTAGACGAAGGGCAGCCAGTCCAGCGTGACCGAAAAGATCAGGATGAACAGGATGCCGGTGAAGAAGGTCGGAAGCGAGAAGCCGACGAAGGCCAGCGTGTTGGCAACCTGGTCGAACAGCGAATACGGCTTCGTCGCGGCATAGACCCCGACCGGGATCGCGATCAGGAGCGCCAGAATCTGCGCCGAGCCGATCACGTAGAGCGTCGTTGGCAGTCGCTGGAGAATGAGCGTGTCGACGTTCATCCGGCTGACAAAGGAGAAACCCCAGTCGCCGTGCAGCATGGCGTTGAGCCAGTGCAGGTAACGAAGGTAGATCGGATCGTCGAGGCCGAACTTCGCCCGAAGCGCGAGAGCGACTTCGGGCGGAACGTTCGGATTGGTCGCCAGCTCCGAGAAGGGATCGCCCGGGGCTAGCGCGAGCACGACGAACAGCACGAGCGAAATTCCGAGCAGGCTCGGAATCGCGATCAGGAGGCGACGCAGGACATACTGGCTCATGAAGAAGGACCGCTCTAGGCGTGCGTGATCATTCCTCGCGGTACCAGTCGAACAAATTGTCGGTCTCGTTGGCCCAGCCGCTGATCACCGGACGCAGCGTGTTGGCGCTCGCCTCCACCTTCAGCCGATGCTGCGCCGGGATGAACACGGTGTCCTGGAACAGGAGATCATTGGCCTTGATGTAGAGCGCCACACGCTTGACCGGATCCATCTCACCGTCGGCGGCGTCGATGGTCGCGTCATAGTCCTTGTTGATCCAGCGCGGGAAATTGGTGCCCTGCCACTTGTTCTCCTTGGCCGCGACATTGCTCGAATGATAGCGGCGCATGTGCTGGGCGGGATCCGGCTGGCTCATCGGGATCTGGAACATCTCGATGTCCGCGTAAAATTTGGCGTACGTGTCGGGATTGGCAACGTCCGAGGAGAAGAACACAGAGGCCACGACGGACTTCAATTCCACATCGATGCCGGCCTTCTGACAGGCCTGCTTGACGATCGCCTGGGTCTTCTGGCGCGGGCCGTTGATCGAGGTCTGATACACGATCTTCAGCCTCTTGCCGTCCTTCTCGCGAATGCCGTCGGCGCCGGGCTTCCAGCCGGCATCGTCGAGGATCTTCGAGGCCTTCTCGACGCTGAACTCCCATGTGGTGTTCTTGGAGACGAACTTTTCGGGACCGTTGAGGAAGTTCGCGGTAGTGCGGCCGGCGCGGCCATAGATGGCTTTCTTGATGGACTCGCGATCGACCAGCAGCGACAGCGCCTTGCGCACGGCCGGATCCGAGAACAGCGGATGCTTGGTCTTTATCGAGGAGCGCTCGCCGTCGACCTCGGTGGTCGGATCGGTGAAGTTGAGCGCGATGAACTCGGTATCGCCGCCTACGGCGTAGATGGTCTTGCCCTTGCCGCCCTTCTCCAGACGCAGCAGCACGTCGTCCTCGACCTGGATATTCCAGCCGAAATCATATTCGCCGGTCTGGATCACCGCGCGCGCCGCCGAGACGGCATCGCCGCCGCCCTTCATCTCGATCGTATCGAAATGGGGACGGTTCGGCATGTGATAGTCGGGATTGATCACGCCCCGGATGAGATCGCCGGGCTTGAACTCGACGAATTTGTAGGGGCCGGTGCCGACCGGGGCGAGGTTGGCCGGCGCCTCACGGGACTTCGAGCCTTTGAACTCGGCAAACAGGTGCTTAGGCAGAATCTGTCCGGTCGCGCCGACGAAGGCATCGGCCCAGAACGGCGTCGGCTTCTTGAAGCCGAGGCGGACTGTCAGATCATCCACCTTCTCAACCGTAATATCGCGGTAGGTCGCGACAGTGACGGCCGCGGTCGCGGGATCGATGATGTATTCCCAGGTGAAGACCACGTCATCGGCGGTGAAGGGTTTGCCATCGTGCCATTTGACGCCGGGTTTCAGCTTCCAGGTCACCGACTTGCCGTCGGCCGCGAGCAGGCCGTTCTGGGTCGAGGGAATCTCCGTCGCGAGAACCAGCTTCATGTTGCCGTCGGGATCCCAGCAGGCGAGCGGTTCGTAGAACAGGCGCGAGCCGTCCTGGTCCTTGGTGCCGGTGGCGAAATGCGGATTGAGCAGGGTCGGCCCCTGCCACCACAGCAGCTTGAGCGCACCACCGCCGCCGCGCTTGGTCGGCTTGTAGGTCGAGACGCCCTCAGCCATGGCGACCCCGCCGAGCGCGAGGATCTGGTTGGCCAAAGGCGCGGTGAGACCCACGGCAGCCAGGCGTTGAATGAAGGCACGGCGATCCATCCGCCCGTCCTTCACGTCACCGATCATCGAACGCAGTTCTTTATCCAGCATGGTTGTCCCCCGTCTGGTTCCCGTATGGATGCAGGCGGTCGCGCGAGGCGACCACCGGGCTTGGCTGGCGGTAGATGGCACACCGAATGGGGTGCGCGTCAACTGCGACCGTGTGTATGCAAACGGTCTTCTGACTGTCTGTTGGGCAAAACCATATTCCGCAGCCCATCCATTCGGCAATCCAGCATCAAAACAGGCTGGATTCCGCGCTGCACTGCAGAAAATTTGTTCGCCGGATCAGACGAAGTATCGAGGCGAATTCTACGCCACGGACATGTCGAGCGGCGGCGCGACGTGGTCTGGCAGCGGACAGACGTAAGGTGTCTTGGCGGTGCGCTTCTCGAGGTCCGCCTTGGCAGCCTTGATCAGCTCCGGGTCCGTCAGCGCCTTGATGCCGATGCCGGCCATCGCCTTGGCGGCCTGCACCATGGCCTTGTGCGCATGCGCGCTCTTGCCCTGCGCGACCACCTGCCAGGTGTGGAAGGGCGTACCGATTGCAACCGTGGGTGCGTGGACCTGCACGGTCGGCACCACCCAGCTCACGTCGCCGACGTCGGTCGAGCCGACCAGCGGATTGCGCTTGGCATCGAGTGGCACCAGGAAGTCGGCCAGCGGCCGGTCGGTCGGCTCCATGCCGATCGCGTAATAGACCGACTCGATGTCCTTGTCGCTCAGCGTCGCGCGGATCTCCGTGGCAAAGCCCTTGTCTGCGTCGTCGAAATGCGGCGGTCCGAGCTCTTCCATGACCCGGTGCAGCGCCTGCTCCAGCGGCGTGTTCGGCAGGATGTTGGAGACCGCGGAGATGATCTTCATCTCGACCTTGGTCTCGGTCATCAGCGCCGCGCCCTCCGCGATCTTGCTCACGCGTCCGACCAGCTCGTTCATGCCAGGCAGATCACGGGCGCGGATCGAATAGCGCACGCGCGCATGCGCCTGCACCACGTTCGGAGCGATGCCGCCGGTGTCGAGCAGCGCGTAGTGCACGCGCGCGTCGCTGGGCATGTGCTCGCGCATATAGTTCACGCCGACATTCATCAGCTCCACGGCGTCGAGCGCGGAGCGGCCGAGATGCGGCGAGGCCGCCGCATGCGAGGTGCGGCCGGTGAAGATGAAATCGGCGCGGGTGTTGGCGAGTGACGGCGTCACCGCGACCTCCCAGAAGCTGTGCGGATGCCAGGTGATGGCGATGTCGGCGTCTTCGAATGCGCCGGAGCGCACCATGAAGGCTTTTGCCGCGCCGCCCTCTTCCGCGGGGCAGCCGTAGTAGCGCACGCGGCCCGGCACCTTGTTCTCGGCAAGCCAGTCCTTCACCGCCGTCGCGGCGAGGAGAGCTGCGGAACCGAGCAGATTGTGGCCGCAGCCATGGCCGTGGCCGCCGGTCTCGACCGGACGATGCTCCGCGACACCCGCCTCCTGGCTGAGGCCCGGCAGCGCATCATATTCCCCCATGAAGGCAATGACCGGTCCGCCCTCGCCCCATTCGCCCATCACCGCGGTCGGAATGCCCGCGACCTGCTCGGTGATGCGAAAACCCTGATGACGCAACTCGGCGAGATGTTCTGCGGCGGACCGCGCCTCGGTGTAGCAGACTTCGGGCATGCCCCAGACCTTGTCACTGAGGTCGATGAAACGTGCCTTGATCGTGTCGATGCCACGCCAGATGTCGCTGCGGTTGTCCATGCTTCGGTCCGTGATCCCTAGGTCAAACGAAGCGGCAATGGTTAGCAGCTTCATTGTACGGCGCCTAGCACCTCGCCGGAGAGCAGCCATGCGGCCAATGCCGGAGGTCGCCCGACCGACCTTGCATGAACCGTTCCAGTGCCTTTCAAAAATTTCATACGACGCTTCGGAATAGTTGGGGAGCGAGGCTTTCAAGACGGCCTCCCCCGGCCTAAATTATGCGTGCCTCGCGCGTCTTTACGCTAGCCGCGCCGAGCGATGCACTCAGCCAGGAGAACTCCATGCCCGCCCTGACCGAATGGAGAGTGCCGCCGGCCAATCAGCCGCGTGCGAGCGATTACGGTTTCGATCTCGACCGTGCGCTCGCCTCCGTCGTCGGCCTGCATGCCATCATCCCGCCGGACGCCTTCAGTGCCGAGACACTGGGCACCGAACGCGCCGGCAACGGCGTCGTGATCGATCACGGGCTGGTGCTCACCATCGGTTACCTCATCACCGAAGCAGAGTCCGTTTGGCTGCACGTCGGAGACGGGCGCGTGGTGGAGGGACATGTGCTCGGCTTCGATGCCGTCACCGGCTTTGGCCTGGTGCAGGCGCTCGGCCAGCTCGACGTCGACCCCTTGCCGCTCGGCATCTCGGCCGAGACCCGGCTCGGCGACCGCGTCGTGGTCGGCGGCGCCGGCGGACGCACGCGTTCGGTCGCGAGCCAGATCGTGGCCAAGCAGGAATTCGCCGGCTACTGGGAATATCTGCTGGACGAGGCCGTCTTCACCCATCCCGCGCACCCGAACTGGGGCGGCACGGCGCTCCTCAACGAACACGGCGAGCTGATCGGCATCGGCTCGCTCCAGCTCGAACGCGAGCGCGACGGCAAGGCCGAGCACGTCAACATGATCGTGCCGATCGACCTGTTGAAGCCGATCCTGGACGATCTGCGCAAGTTCGGTCGCGTCAACAAGCCGGCACGGCCATGGCTTGGACTCTATTCGACAGAGATCGACAACCGCGTGGTGGTGATCGGGATCTCTGCCAATGGTCCGGCCGCCCGCGCCGAGCTCAAGACCGGCGACGTCATCCTCGCGGTCGATGGCGAGAAGGTGACGAGCCAGACCGGCTTCTACAACAAGCTGTGGGGCCTCGGCGCCGCCGGCGTCGACGTGCCGCTGACGGTACACCATGAAGGCGTCACCTTCGACGTCACGGTGACCTCGACCGATCGCTACAAGCTCTTGAAGGCGCCAAAGCTGCACTGACAATCAGAACTGACGCAAGGACGCGACGATGAGCGAGGCCGTCGTTGACGACATCGTGGCCGTGCTGCCGCCGCTGCTCAATGCGCTGGAAGCGCTCGCCTTCTTTCAGCGAAAACTGCACCCACCGGCGTTCGGCTCCGTGATGAACGCGATCGGCTCTCCCGACGAGGCGTTGCAAACGGCGCGCGCGGCAATCGGAGATTGGCCGGAGCAATTCACCGGACTGCGCGAGCGACTCGACCGTGCCTGCGACGAGACGCTCGCCGCCTTCGCCGGCATCCGCGAGGTCGAACGTGGCAATGGCGATCTCGTCGCGGTCTTCCGCGCGCTGCGCCACGTGCCACGCGCGCAGGAGGCACTCTATCCGCTCGCAGTGCAGTTTCCGCCGGTGAGCAGCTTCTTCCTCAACGCCGCCAATCGCGAGAATGCCGACCTGTTGTCGCGGCTCGAAGCCGGCGCGGACGCGCACACCGGCATCATCCACGATCACAACGAGCCCGGCAGCCGCGGCGGCTTTTCGGTCTACGTACCCGAATATTACACGCCCGACCGCGCCATGCCGCTGGTGATGGCGCTGCATGGCGGCAGCGGCAACGGCCGCGGTTTTCTGTGGAGCTGGCTGCGCGACGCCCGCAGTCTTGGTGCGATCCTGGTGGCGCCCACCGCGACCGGCCCGACCTGGGCACTGATGGGTGACGATTCCGACACGCCGAACCTCATGCGCATTCTCGAAACCGTGCGCAGCCGCTGGGCCATCGACGCCTCGCGCATGCTGCTGACAGGCATGAGCGACGGCGGCACCTTCTGCTACGTCACCGGGCTCGAAGGCGCATCGCCCTTCACGCATCTTGCGCCGGTGTCGGCGACCTTCCATCCGCTGATGGCGGAGATGGCTGACGCCACACGCCTTCAGCGCCTGCCGATCTTCATCGCGCACGGCAAGCTCGACTGGATGTTTCCGGTGCAGACCGCGCGGCAGACCCAGGCGGCCCTCGCCGCCGCCGGCGCGAATGTCACCTATCGCGAGATCGACGACCTCAGCCACACCTACCCACGCGAGATCAACGCGGAGTTGGTGCAGTGGCTGAATGAAGCGTGAACGGATCGTCCTTATCTGCGCCGCACTGTCGCGGAACAATCGATCCGGGTCGACGTTATCGCCCGTCATTGGAGGTTTCGCGATGCGGATGTTTCTTGGAATGATTTTGGGCGCGCTGTTGCTCGGCTGCGGCGTGTATGTCTATGACTCCATGCAGACGTCGTCGGTCGCCAATGGCGAGGTCGCGACGACCAATCGCACCATCGTAAACTGGGATGTCGCCAAGGCCGATTGGGACGCGCTGCGCGATCGCGCGCACAAGGACTGGATCCGCATCTCCTCGAAGTAACGATTTGGTATCATGAATGAAATGAGGCGCCGTCGCGGGTCCGCGGCGGCGCCTTCGTATTGCGCGGTGAATATCGCTCGGCTCAGTTCATCTTGGCCTTGCGGGCGTCGGCGATGACCTGCTCGAACTCGTTCATGCTGAGCACGCCCGGCACGCGGTACTTGCCGACGATGAAGGACGGGGTGCCGCTGAAACCGAAGGCTTCGGCCTGCTCGTTGTTGCGCTTGAGCACGGCGTCGATGTCCTTGGCGCGGTCTGCGAGATCGCGCTTCAACCGATCCATGTCAACACCGGCGGCCGCGAGCAATTCGTTGATGCGTGGCTCGGTCAGGCGCGAGCTGACGCCCATCATGGCGTCATGGGCCTGGTGGTACTTGTCCTGGAATTTCGCCGCGAGCGCGGTCCGCGCCGCCGTGACCGAAACCGGCCCGAGGATCGGCCAGTCCTTCATCACCAGCCGGACCTTGCCGTCGTCCTGGATGACCTGACGCAACTCGGGCTCGAGCTTGCGGCAATAGGGGCAGTTGTAGTCGGACCATTCGATAATGCTGATATTCCCGTCGGGATTACCGGCGACGGGAACATCGGGGTCGCGCAGCACCTTGGCTTCGGTCAGCACCTCGTCTTCGTCGGTCGCCGCGCGCGTCGAGGTCATCCCACCCGCGACAAGGGCGCCCGCCCCAATCAGCGTCAGCGCCGCGCGCCGCGTCGGCACAAGGCCCTTGTTCCTGAATCCAGCCATATCTCGTTCCATTTCGGTCCCATCTCCGTCGATACGGTTCGAGACTGGGAATTGTTACAGCTCATATAGAGTGTCGCGGTGCCGATGTCATCGCACCAGCAGCGTGACCGCCAAAGGTACCAGGAAGGAGGTCACCAAAGCGTTCAGGCTCATGGCGATCCCGGAGAAGACGCCGGCGATCTCGTCGACCTGGAACGCGCGCGCGGTCCCGATCCCGTGCGCGGCAAGGCCGGCGGCAAAGCCGCGGGCGCGGAAATCGCTGATACCGGTGCGGTTCATCAGCGGCGTCACGATGATCGCGCCCATGATGCCCGTGAGGATGACGGCAACCGCAGCAAGCGAGGGATCGGCATGCAGGGATTCGGCGATGCCCATGGCAACGCCGGCCGTGACGGATTTCGGCGCGAGCGACAGAACCACGTCGCGCGGCAGACCGGCGAGTTGGGCCAGCAACACCACGGACACCACGGCGGTTACCGATCCCGCGACCAGCGCCACCAGCATCGGCACGATCGACGCGACGACGCGCTTGCGGTTCTCGTAGAGGGGAACGGCCAGCGCGACCGTCGCGGGCCCCAAGAGGAAATGCACGAACTGCGCGCCGGCGAAATAGGTCGTATAGGAGGTGCCGGTCAACAGCAGAAACGCGCCGACGATCCACATCGCATGCAGCACGGGATTGGCGAGAGGATGGCGCCGCGTTGCCAGCGACACCGCGTCCGTGCTCGCATAGACCAGCAGCGTCACGGTCAACCAAAGCAACGGCGACTGCGAGAGATAGACCCAGAGCGAGAACGGATTGTCCTTCATCGCGCGTCCTGTTGCCTCAACAGGCGGCTGACCAGGCGGAAGGTGAGTACGGTTGCGAGCAGCGTGACGACCACCGATAGCGCGAGCACGAGGATGATAGCGATGCCGTGGGATGCGAGCAGGTCGAGCTTTTGCACGACCCCGACCCCGGCCGGTACGAACAGCAGCGACAGATGCGCCAATAGACCCCTGCTCGCCGTCTCGACGCCATCATCGCGCAGCGGCCCGCGCGCGAGAAGCGCAAAGCGGTCGCGCGCGAGCAGCAGGATGAGGAGCAGCAAGAGGCCAAGCACCGGGCCTGGCATCGGCAGCCCGAGGCTGCGCACGACGGCTTCGCCGATCAACTGGCGGAGCAGAATGAGACCAAGGCTTGCAAGCATGACCGGAGTATCAAGGGACGCGCCCGCAGTCTTGTCAATCACCGCTATGCGGTGGTCGTGCGCGGCTCGTGCGAAGCCGAAGCGCGGGGCAGCATTGCCATCAGTGTCCCGGTCATCGTGGCGATCAACGTGACCTTGCCCTCGTGCTCGGCAAACGCCTTGGCCTCGCAAAAGGTCAACGTGCGGCCGGGCTTGACCACCTCTGCTTTGAAGACGAAACGCTCGCCCCGCGCCGGCGCGAGCAGCGTGGTCTTGAACTCGACGGTGAGGATATCGGCCTCGCGCGGCATCAGAGTGAAGGCGGCAACACCACAGGCGTTGTCGAGCCCTGCGGTAATGATGCCGGCGTGGACAAAGCCGTTCTGTTGTGTGAGCGCCGGCGAATGCAGCATGGCCAGTTCGACTTCGCCCGGCGCAAGGCGGACGATCACGATGCCGAGCGTGTGCATCGCCGGCTGGCCGTCGAACATGGCGATGGCAGCCGCGCGATAGCCCGGGTTCTTCGGCTCGAATGCGGCCATGATTCAGGCCTCCGCCGGCTCGACGAGATGGCTCAAGGCGACCTCGCGGATGGCATCCGTGAACGGCACCGATTTGCGCTGGCTACGGTCCATGTGCACGCCCGTGATCTCGCAGAACGCGGCGATCTCGCCGGTCTCGGCATTGGTCATGTCGTGCCGGAAGCGGATCGATTTGTCGCGGATCTCCAGCAGATGACTGCGGATCTCGACGATGTCACCGGCGAGCAGCTCGCGCTTGTAGGTGATGTTCTGCTGCACGGCGGCCATGCCGCGGCCGGAGCCGCGCAGATAGCTCGGCGTCAGCCCGAGGCGGGCGAACAGAATCCAGTTGGCCTCGTCGAATTTGCCGACATACCACATGATGTTCATATGGCCGACGTGATCGCACTGCCACGGATAGACCGTGCCGCGATAGGTCGCCTCCTGCTCCATCGCAATTCTCCCTGGCCTTTTCTGCCTTTGATTATTGATACGGTAGCGTATCAACCCCCTCCCGCGTTAGCAATACGGCACCGTATCAAGAATCGGCGAGGCTGCCTGCATGAGTGACGGCAAAGGCGATGTCTGGGTCGACGCAGGGCTCACCGAGCTCGCCCGATCGGGGGTCGAGGGGGTGCGGGTGGAGGTGCTCGCCAAGAATCTGGGCGTCACCAAGGGCGGCTTCTACCGCCGCTTCGCCGACCGTGCCGCCCTGCTCGGTGCCATGCTGGAACGCTGGCGCGAGGGGCGCTCAACGGCGATCGCGCAGCAGACGAGTCTTGATGGCCAAGAGCCCCGTGAACGGCTGCGGGCAGTGATCCAGCTCTATTCGGAGCGGCTCAATCCGGACGGGATGGCAATCGAGCTTGCGATCCGGCAATGGGCCCGCTCGGACGAGGGCGCCGCGGCAGCGGTGGCGAACGTGGACGCGGCGCGGCTGAAGCACGTCGCCGAACTCTATCGCGCGACCGGCCTCGAGACCGAGGCAGCTGAAGCGCAGGCCTTCCTGTTCTACTGCTTCATCTTCGGCCAGAGCTTGCTGTTCGTCGAGCGCGGCCCGCGCAAGCGATCGCAGCTCGTGGCGAAGTCGGCCGAGAAGCTACTGGATTAAAGCAAGAGGCCGGAGCTTGGCTCCGGCCTCTGCGTCGTCTTGAAGCTTCAGGCGGCGCCCTTCAGCTTCTTGTTGCATTCGCTGTAATAGCCGCCGCCCTTCTCGATCCACTTCATGCCGCCATTGCCGTTGGTGGTCTTGTTGGCATTGTACTGGTCGACGCAGGTGTGCAGGCGCCCCTTGCCGGGGGTCTCCTTGGCGTATTTCGGATCGACCGCGTTCGGATAGATCGCGGGGCCGGCCGGCAGGGTCGGCGCAGCAGCCGGGGCGGCCTCCTTCTTCGCCTGCTTCGGCTCGGCGGGCGCAGCGGGAGCGGCCGCGGTCGGCGCAGCCGCTGGCGTCGCGTCCGCGCCGCACTGGGCCTTGCGGAAGTCATTCCACTTCGTGGTGCCGAGCGAGCCGTCCTTCTTGGCGGCTTGGTATTTCGCGCTGCACTCCTGCGAGGTCAGCGCCTGCGCCGGCGCACTCGCCACCAGCGCGGCAAATCCCGACAGCGCAACTGCACACAGCAACTTTGATTGAACGGTCATCCTGGGTCTCCTCCTTGATCTTCCCCCGGGGGAAGTGAACCGAGCATTGCTATCCTAGCGTGCCGCCTGCTCGCGACAAGGAAGCGATGGCTCCTGCCGCCAAAATATAGTGATCCTCTACGTTCAAATTATTCATGTCGCGTTCAGCAACGCCAGCCGACTTTCGCGCCCTTCGCAATTCCCGCAAGAAGAGTGCAGCACCATGACCTTCTCATCTCGCCTCGCCGTCGTCGCTCTCGCCTCCCTGCTCGCCACCGGCACTGCCTTCGCGCAGACCGCCGCGCCGGCAGCCAAAACCGATGCCGCCGCGACCACCGACAAGAAGGCGCCGAAGGAGCGCTCGGCCGGATCGCTCGAATGCTCCAAGCAGGCAGATACCAAAGGATTGAAGGGCAAGGAGCGCAAGAAATTCCGCCGCGAATGCATGAAGGAAGCCAAGGCTGGCGCGACCGCCGCCCCCGCCGACAAGAAGTAAACCCGTCACGGTCCTCGCCGGCTTCGGCGAGAGGCGCGCGCATTGCGGCATGACGTGGCCGCAATTGTGCGCCTCTCGCTGATTTGCGATAAGGCGGTGTGAAGCAAATCACCGCCTCCCCGCCGTTCGAATGGCCGAGCCGTGCCAAGATCTTGAGCACGGTGGAAACGCTCGTCATTGGCACCGCCGGTGGCCTCGTGTTTCTGCTCGCGAGCCTTCCGGGGGGATTGATCTCGGGCTCGATGATCGCGGTCGGGATCGCCGCGATCGCCGGTCGCCAGCTGACGCTGCCGCCGATCCTGACCCAGACCGTGCTGGTGCTGCTCGGCATTTCATTAGGCTCGGTCGTCTCGCGCCACCTGCTTCAACAGGTCAGTGCCTATCCGCTCACCATCGGGCTGCTCGCGCTCGCGACCTTTTGCTCGACCTTCGGCTCCAGCTATTATCTCCAGTGCTTCCACGGCTGGGACCGCACCTCGGCCTTCCTTGCCGGCAGCCCCGGCGCGCTGTCGCAGATCACGATTTTGGCGGTCGAGCGCGGCGCCGATTTGCCGGGGATCGCGGTGGTGCAGACCATGCGCGTCATCATCCTCACCGCGGCGCTGCCGATGGTGCTGGCGTTCTCCGGCGTCGCCCCCTCCGTCGCGCCGTCGCTGGCGACGACGATTGCCTCGCCGCTCGACCTCGTCGAGCTGGTCGCGGCCTCGCTAGCCGCGGCGCTCGTCCTGCGGCTGATCAAGTTTCCGGCGAGCTGGATGTTCGGCGCGATGATCGGCTCAAGCGTGCTGCATGGCGCAGGCTGGGTCGAGGGCGGCCTGCCGGACTGGGTACGCGGCGTAGCACTGGTCGGCATCGGCGCCCTGATCGGCAGCCGCTTCGCGCGGATGCGGATCAAGACGCTCGCCGGCCACATCAACGCGGCGCTGGGCTCGTTTGCCGTCGCCATCGCCGTCTCCGCGATCTTCGTCGGCATCGTGGCGCTCACCACGCAGGTGAAATTCTCCGACGTCGTGGTCGCCTACGCACCGGGCGCGATGGATGCCATGCTGGCGCTGGCCCTGACGCTGCACATCGACCCGATCTTCGTCGGCGCCCATCACCTCTCGCGTTTCGTCTTCGTGACGATCGCGACGCCGGGCATCGTGCACCTGTTCGGCCGGACGCAGGACGATGTGGATGATTGAGCCTCAGCGCTTCGCCGTCGCAACGAATCCCGACGCGGCGATCCCAGCCATCAGCAGCGAGATCAGCACGTTGTAGCCGGCAAGCGAGAGGCCGAGAAAGCGCCACTGCACCTCGTCGCAGCGGACCACTTTCACGGTGTCGAGCCGCGACAGCAGGTCGGTGGCGCTGCCGAGATTGACGACGGGACCGGAGCAGTCCGTTGGCCCCTTCCAAAAGCCCCATTCGACGCCGGAATGATAGGTGCCGAGCCCGGCGTTGGCGAGGCTCGCCAGCACAAGGATCGCAAGGCCCGCGAGCAGCAGCGGCCTCGGCGCACCGCCCCGCGCCGCGAGTGCGATGAGCAAGCCGAGCGGGATCGCGAGGTAATAGGCGTAGCGCTGCTCCAGGCAGAGCGGACAGGGCACGATCCCGAGCACCAGCTGGAAGAACCAGGCGCCCGCGATCGTGGCAGCCGCAACCAGGGTCACAGCGAGCGAGGCAGTCAGAGCCGGGCTGGTGGCCGCCGATTTGAATGCAGGTATTGCGGCACTCTGGGTCGTCACGGCAGCCCCTTTTCGATGGTCCCTTTCCAAGGCTGTAACCCCGGCTCACGCGGCTGTCGAGAACGGCCGGGATCACTTTGGCGCGGGTTGACCCCGCTTTGTCCATGGCTATAGTCCGCCGGCTTCGCGACGCCCGCGTTAGGGCCGACCGAGGGCCCCTGTGGCGGAACTGGTAGACGCGCTCGACTCAAAATCGAGTTCCGCAAGGAGTGCTGGTTCGATTCCGGCCAGGGGCACCACGCTTCGCCCTTTCGGGCTTCGCGTGGCGCAGCCCGCGCCAAGCCCAAAAGGGTGAAGCGTGTCCGGCGAAGCCTCTTGGCGAAGACGGACTGTCTCGACTTTCCCCTCCCTAGCAATCGTCACATCCCACCTGTATAAACCGGTAGCTTCTTCCGCAATTCGAAGGAGCTCATATGAACGACCTGCACACGTGGCTTTCGCAACAGCACCACGGCCTGCGGACCTTCCGTATCTTTCAGCAAAAGCTCGAGACGCTCGGCCGCGATGACCCCGAACAGCGCGGCCTGTGCCGTCTGTTGAGCGGTCTCGTCGGCAGCTATGTCGAGACGTTCGATGAGGCTCCACTGCCCGTCGCGGTCGCTGATGGGGCCTATCATCGCCTGCTGACGCTGGTCGCCAGCCTCGATCTCGAGGGCGACACCAGCCGGCGGCTCGCGGACATCAACCGGGTTGCGACCTGCGAACTCTGGCAGTGACGAGAGCGGGCGGCCGTACGGCTCGCATCCGCATCCCTGGGACACTTCGCCAGGAGAGGGCCGCGTGCTTTCCGGCATGCCCTCTCTCGCCGGTTCGACTTCGCCGTGCCAGTCCCTATATCGTGGGGCAACATGTATTGATGCAGCGAGCAGCTTCGATGGCCAGGAGACGCGCGACGGAAACGGAAGCCGACGATCTCCCCCGCTATTTCGTCTGGGTGCGCGGTCTCGAGGGCCCCGAACCGCAGAAATGGATGGCGATGGATTTCGGCGTCGGTGACTGGAAACGGCCGCTCGTGCTCGCCTATCGGGAGCTGCCGGAGGGCGAGCGACACTTGCCGTTGTCGGCGCTGGCCCGACGATATCCGCCGCCGCGGGGAGAGGCTTCGTAGAGGGGCCATCCTGGACGAACGCGCGGATCTCGCCAGCCCATCAATCCAGGGCGAGCAATGCCGTATCACTGGCCTGCTTCACCCATATCGTCCCGCGGCTGCGCTTCCTGCTTGCTACCTCAGCGGGATTGTGTGCAAAATGCATCTTCATTTTCACGACGCAACCATTGCAACCATTGATTGACGCTGGGGAGTGCTGCCCGGCTCGGGCCTGAAGCGCGTCCCCGTCGCATTGTCGGAGGGGCTCATGCCGCACCATGATGGCGCGCCGAACGCTGATTCTGCCGGACCAGAACGCGCGCATATCGAGATGCATTCCGACGCGACGACCACCGCCATCCCGGCAAAACGCAAGCTGGTGCTGTTCGCCGACGGCACCGGCAATGCGTTTACCGTCCAGGAATCCAGCGTCTGGCGACTCTACGAGGCGCTCGACCACACCCAGCCGGACCAGATTGCCTACTACATCAAGGGCGTCGGCACCGCCGGCTGGGCGCCGCTCGCCGCGCTCGACGGTGCCACGGGCATCGGCGTGCCCGGCAACGTCCGCAAGCTCTACCGTTTCCTGTGCTGGAACTGGCGCGAGGGCGACGAGATCTACATCTTCGGCTTCAGCCGCGGCGCCTTCACCGCGCGCACGCTGGCGTCGCTGATCGCGAGCCAGGGCCTGGTGCCGGCGGAGATCGACGGTGCGCCGGTGTCTCACGCGGAGATGGAGCGCAACGCCATGGCCGCGTGGCGGGAATACCGCCGCGACACCGTTCCGTTGAAGAAGAGCCTGCCGACGATCTGGATCGCGCGCTTCATCCGCGATGCTCTGCTCTATCTCTATCATGCGATCTTCCGGCATCGCACGTACGCCGATGTCCGCGCGGCGATGAACGGCCGCAAGGAGATCGACATCGAATTTCTCGGGCTATTCGACACGGTCGAGGCCTTCGGCGTCCCGATCGAGGAGCTGCGCGTCGCGATCGACTGGGCGATCTGGCCCATCTCGTTCCGCAATCATCGGCCCTCGCGCAAGGTGAAGCACATCTCGCATGCGCTGGCGCTGGACGACGAGCGTACCACCTTCCATCCGTTGCGGATCGACCAGAGCCATTTGGCGCCCGGCCAGACGGTCGAGGAGGTGTGGTTCACCGGCGTCCATTCCGACATCGGCGGCGGCTATCCGGAATCCACGCTGTCCTTTGTGCCCCTGGTCTGGATGGCTGATCAGCTCGACGGCCGGCTCCGCTTCCAGAACGGCACGATCGAGCATTTCCGCGAGTACCAGTCCGCGATCGGGCCGATGCACGATTCACGCAGCGGAGCCGCGGTACTGTATCGCTACGGCCCGCGGCCGATACTCGAAGGCGCCGAGAACGGCGGCCCGCCGGTCGTGCATCTCGCCGTCGTCGAACGCATGCTGCACGGCTGCGACGACTATGCGCCGATCATGCTTCCGGCCGATGCCCGGGTGCTGATGCCGAACCGCGACAAGCTCGACCTCGCCGACGAGAGGACTCGCGAGGCGATGAAGACGGCCTATCTGTCCAAGGCCAGGGGACCACGACGGCAGAAGGAGGCCGATGCCTTCACCGCGATGAGCATGCCGGACGCCGAGATGGCCTCGCTCGCGCGCGACACCGTATGGTGGCGGCGCGTCGCCTATTTCTCGCTGCTGTTCATGGCTGGCGTGATCGCCGTCTGGCCCTTGATCGCGCATCCGCTGGTGCAATGGTCCAAACATCCGGTGGGTCACCAGGGGATCTCCATCATCGCCAACATCGACTGGGTGTTTGGCGCCGTGGTGGCCCCGCTCGCCAATCTCGCCAGGGAGGTACTGCCGTCCTATGCAGCGCCCTGGCTCAACGTCGCGATTTACTATCCTTTCCTGACCTCGCTCGTGGTGGCACTGACTTGGTGGGCCTGGAACAAGAACTCTGAGCTGCGCGACACGATCCAGGAGCGAGCGCGTCTTGCCTGGAATACGCCGCGCCGCAAGGCAAGCCGCAGTCACTTCGACGAGCCAGGCCCTCTCCTGAAGTTCGGGCACTGGATGCGGATGAATGCCGGTCCGGCGCGGCTGTTCATAGCCAAGGGCGTGGTGCCCGCAGTCTTTCTGGTTGCGGTCTTCGGCTCGGCGGCGCTTCTGCTGTCGAACAGCCTCTTCACCGGGCGCGTTGCGCTTGGAAAGGTCTGCACGACGAGCCAGGATCCTGCTGTACCTCGCATCGGCACGCCGGTCCGCGACGAGCCGACCGACGCAATTGCGCTGTTCGACACCAAGGCCTTCTGCTGGTGGAGCGGGCTCGCCGTCGAGAAGGGTCGCAAATACCGCGTCTTTGTCGAGGTCAAAGACCCTTGGTTCGACCGCACCACCATGAGTGGAGCGAACGGCTTCCAGACCCACGGGCTACGCCATTATGTCGCTTTGCCCGAGCTGCGTCTGTACGCAGCAAACTGGTTCCAACCAGTGGTCCGCATCGGAACGAAAGGAATGAATGACCTACCGTTGCAGGCGGTCAACGTGATCCCGGCTGACGCATTGCCGCGCCGGACGAAGCCGACCGTTCCTGCCGAGGACGATGTCGAAGGACAGGATCAATACCCAGTCAGCCTCGACGACATCGACCAGTTCAAGGCCGGGCTGAAAACGCTTGGAAATTTCGAGCCAATCCCGCCGGCCATGCTCGATGATGCAGGGCAGGTCTGGAAAAAGGAAGGGCTGACCGACCGCGTCGTCGCCGAGTTCGTCGCGCCCGACTCCGGCGAGCTGTTCTTCTACGTAAACGATGCGGTGCAAATCTTGCCGCAGCTCATGCCGGAATGGATGGTCCCGTCCTGGCTCCAGATCATCCAGGGGCCGCCGGATCTGTACTACCACAACAACACCGGCACGGCGAAGATCACGGTGCAGCGCCTGCCCGCACCTCCGCTGCCCTCGGCGAAGACGGCATCGCCGCTGGCGAGCAAGTAGCAGCGCGCAATGTCGCCATACGCTTGCGGCTGGTACAAGACGACAGTCATCGCGCCCCCATGATTATGGGTGTCGCGGCGCCCGCACCGCGGCTAAACTTGGCCCTGCGCCGCGGGGGACACGCGGTGCAGGACGATGATCATGACCGAACAGGGCGAGACGGGTGAAGCCATCACCATCCTCCTCGTCGAGGACGACGCGCCGACCTGCTGGCGGCTCCACGACGCGCTGGTCAAGGCCGGCTACGAGGTCCGCAGCGCCGGCACGCTCGCAGAGGCGCGCTCCGGGCTCGGCGAGCGTGCGCCGCGCGTGCTGCTCACCGATCTGCGGTTGCCCGACGGCCACGGTGTCGAGCTGATCCGCGAGACAAGGCAACGCTTTCCCGACACCGAGATCATGGTGATCTCGGCCCTCGGCGACGAAGAGAGCGTGATCTCCGCGATCACGGTCGGCGCCACCGGCTATCTCCTGAAGGATGCGTTCCCCACGGATATCGCCACCACCGTGCGCGATCTGGTCGCCGGTCATTCGCCGATCTCGGCCTCGATCGCTCGCTTCATCGTGCGCAGAACACAAGGTACCGCGCAGAATGCGGCCGAGCCTCCGCCCGGTCCCGCGCTCAACACCGCCAGGCTCACCCCACGCGAGATCGACATCCTCTGGGGGATCGCGAAGGGTTTCAGCTACGCCGAGATCGCGAGCCATCTCGGCCTGTCCCGGCAGACCGTGCCCGGTCACATCAAGAACATCTATCGCAAGCTCGAGGTGCACACCCGCAGCGAAGCGGTGTTCGAAGCGGTCCAGCAGGGCCTGATCAAGCTGTGAGCGAGATCGCGGCGAAGGCACCGGTCAAACCCGCGCGCCGCCGGCTGCTGGTCTCGCGGCTCGTGCCCTATCTGCTGCTCCAGGCGCTGATATTGGTCGCGACCATCCTCGGGCTGCGGCTGCTCCAGCCCAGCGACCCCGACGACTTTGCATTGAGCGAATTCTCGCTGCGCGAGGACGGCGTGGCGCGTCCCGTGACGCTGCCGCATTTCACGTCGTCACGCTATTCCCTGGCCGACCCGCCGCTCTACACCGGCGCCTTCACGTTCCGCCGCAGCGATGGGACGACCGGATGGTCGGTATTCTTGCCGCGCTTCAGCAACGCGGTGGAAGTCGCAATCAACGGCGTCGTCGTCCTGGATTCCCGACGCGATGCCAATGCCAACCGGCCCGACCGCAACACCCCGCAGATCGGGTCGATCCCGTCCTCGCTGCTGCGCGAGGGCGCGAACGAGATCACGGTGCGGCTGTTGGTCTGGGGACCGCTCAAGGGATTTCTCGACACCGTTTATGTCGGGCCGGATACGGCCTTGCGGCCCGCCTACGAGACACGCACGCTGATGTTCGTCACGTTGCCCGTGGTGTTCTCCGCCTGGCAGTCGATTCTCGCCGTCATCCTGGCGATCATGTGGCTGATGCGCCGCCGCGAGCCGGTTTACGGCGTGCTGGCCGTGGCGATGGTACTCGGCGTGGTGCAGGCCTTCGCGCCGCCACCGGTGCCCCCCGTCAGCACCTCCCGGCTCGCCGCAGTGTTGCTCGCGTCCGCACCGATCGAGAGCGCCCTGGTCGTCGTCTTCGGCGTGCTGTTCTTCGGCTGGCGCTGGCCGCGCTACGGCATGTTGCTGTTCACGCCGGGGCTCATCGTGTTCGGTGTCGGGCTGATCGCCGGCCCGCCGCTGCCGCGCATTCTGTTTCTCGTGCTCGGGATTCCCACCGTCGGGCTCTGCCTGATCCTGATGGCCTGTGTCACAGCTGCCGCGGTGGTGCGGCGGCAGGACGCGGCAAGCTTCACGCTCGGCTGCGCGGTGACTATCGTGCTGATCTGCTGGGTCCACGACATGCTGTCGGTGTTCGAGATCGTAACCGACGAGCGCATCTTCCTCTCGCGCCTGTCCTATTCGGCGATGCTGGTCGCGATCGGCGCCGGCCTGACCTGGCGGTTCGCGCGCGCGCTGAACCAGGTCGACAGCTTTGCCGGCCAGCTCGTGACGCGCGTTCGCGAGGCCGAGGAGCGGCTGAAGGCGAGCTTTGCCCGCGAGGAGGAGCGTGCACGGGCCGCCGCGCTCGCCAATGAGCGCACGCGGCTGATGCGCGATCTGCATGACGGCCTCGGCGGCCAGCTCATCAGTATCGTGGCACTGTCCGAGCGCGGCCACGAGGGCGCGACGATCACCGACGCGGCCCGCGCGGCGCTGAAGGACCTCCGCCTCGTCATCGATTCCATGGACGACATCGGCGGCGACCTGATGCTCGCGCTCGGCTCCTGGCGCGAGCGCACGACCGCGCAATTGCGACCGCACGACATCGCGCTCGACTGGCACGTGGCGACGCCGCAGGGGCTGCCGCTGCATCCCGAGCTCAGGCCATGGCATGTCATCCAGATCGTGCGCATCCTCGACGAGGCCGTGACCAATGCAGTCAAGCACGCAGACGCCCGCCGCATCGCGGTCACCATCGAGACGGTCGACGAAGGTCAGGGACCGTACGGTGTGATCAGGATCGCGGATGACGGCAGGGGCTTTGCGAATCGTTCTGCGCCGGTCGGCAGCGGCGGGGCCGCCGACGCGAGCCAGACCGCGCGAGGCCTTCGCAACATGAGGAGCCGTGCCGCGCGCTGCGGGGCGACGCTAGATCTGAGTTCAGATTCGTCAGGCACGCGTGTGCGGTTACAATTGCCGCAGATTTTCCCCGACAGCGATGCCGCCGTCGGCTGAAAAGCCCCCTCTCCGAACGTGTGGGACGCGCGGAGAGAGGGACGGGCCGGATGATTTGCTTGCGGAGGACGGGGGGTTCGTCCGCAATGCTCCTTCGCCCGAACTCTTTCGTCTTTCTCAGCGCACGCCGACGCGATTGACCGGACCACCGCGATTCATCGGCGTGCCTGCGCGCACGCCGACACCGGGCGCACCGACCCCGGGTGTCGCGACCGCGACCGCGGCGGCCGGCGCAACCACCACTGCCGCTGTCGGCCGCACCACGCAGCCCTTGGGTATGCCAACTGTCTTGCAATAGACCACCGCCTGCGCCGGGCTCGTG
The DNA here is from genome assembly GCF_040547675.1 of Bradyrhizobium sp. RT6a. Classification (NCBI taxonomy): domain Bacteria; kingdom Pseudomonadati; phylum Pseudomonadota; class Alphaproteobacteria; order Hyphomicrobiales; family Nitrobacteraceae; genus Bradyrhizobium; species Bradyrhizobium sp. RT6a. The sequence goes on along the minus strand of NZ_JBEPQC010000004.1, from coordinate 103,202 downwards.
CCCAGCGAAACCATCGCCGCACCTGCCAGCGCCAAAATCGTCAGCCCGGCGCTCAGCGCTCCCGCTCTTTTCGACATCTTGCTCTCCTGCTTCCCGTTCGGCGTCCCGATGCAATCACCGGGTCTCGCAGCCGACGTGCAGCCTGAATGACAAAAGACGGCGCGCTGATACATGCCATGAAAATGGGGGTACGGCGGCGGGGCGGACTGGCCGATGCCATGAACATGGCATGGACCTGCGCCCGGCCCTCGCGAGATGGTCCGGCCCGCTTGATCCCAGGCGGGACCAACGACATTCCCAAGGAGGTGCTTTATGAAGATTTCGGTTCTTGCCGTGCTGCTGCTCGCCGCTACCGCTCAGACCGCCGCTGCACAATCCGGTCCGACGCCACAGGAGCAGATGACCTGCCGTAGCGACGCGAGCAAATTCTGCGCCGAACACATCGGCAAGCCGCCGCAGATGAATGCCTGCCTGCGCGAGAACAAGTCGAAGCTTTCGGATGGCTGCCGCAAGGTCGTGGAGTCGCACGGCGGGTGAGTGGTCGTTGTCCGCGGCACAAATCTCGCCGGCGCCAATGCCGTCAGACAATAGACGTCGATGCGCCGGTCATAGGTCGGGCGCGTGCGCGATGGCGAGGATGGATGCTAATCGTCGTCGCCGAACAGCCTGATCTGCGGGAAGCCGCTGCGCGGCCGGCTGGCGACATCGCGCGCATCGGAATCCTCGCGGATGTTGCGCGCGACGTCGTCCCAATCGGTGCGGTCGCGCATCCCACGCGGCTCGCGGAAATCGTAATGACGGCGCTCGGCCCAACGCTCACGGCGCTCCGTCCGGCGCCGTTCAGACGTGGCGCGCTTGACGTCAGAATCCCTGGCCTTGGCATAGGCGTTGTCGGATGAGGATGACGGCTCTGTCGATGCCTGTCGCTCGGCAGGCTTTGCGACTTGCGGAGGCGATGCCGGTGCCGGTTTCGGCGGCTCCACCGCGGCCGCCTGCGAAGGCTGTTGCGCTGGCTGTTCAGCGTTGGCCTGAGTGGTCTGCGTGTCGGGCTTCGCAGCTTCGGATTTTGCTTCAGGCTTGGATTCGGATTTGGCTTCGGCCTGCGCTGGCGAGGCGACCATGGCCCCGAAGGCTTGCGAGCCGGTGAGATATTGCAGGCTCTCGGATGGCGCGTTCGTCGTAGCGGGCTTGGCGTCGGCGCGCTGCGCGATCTTGCTGGTATCAGGCCCCTGCTTGGGCGATACCGGATTCATGATATTGCCGGCGACAATGCCGCCGCCGAGACCAATGGCGATGGCTGCGACGATGGTGCCTGCACCGACGAAATAGGCTGTCGAGGCGCGCATTGGTCCACTCCCTCTTTGGAGCGGGCAACGCTTATCGATTGCCGGATGTTCCCGATACAGGCGCAGTTCCGGGAGGAACTTGCGCGTCAGATCTGCTGTGCGACCTTCTCCAGCCCGATGATGCGGGCGAGCTTGCGCACTTCCTCTTTCTGGTCGTCACGCAGCTGGAACAGCAGCGGCATCGCGGCCGACTTCAGCTGCTGGACCTCGTCGCAATTGGGATCGATCGGCACGCCCTGCACGTTCGGATTGGACAGCTTGTTTGCCGAGATCTTGCGGACAACGTTGCGCAGCGCGGTCTCGACCGACGGCCAGTAATATTCCTGCGACGACGACAACTTCAGACGGTCCCTGATGCCCGCAATCTGCACGTCGGACAGCAGCGAATAGGATTTCTGCGGCTGCGGCTTGGCGACGACCTTCGGCTTGGCCGGGACTTCGACGGCAGGAATCTCTGCAGCGGCCGGAGCCTCGTTCACGCTCGCCTTGGGCATCGGGAAATCGGATGGCGTGGCGGCGGCAAACGCCTGGCGCAGCGGCTCGGTCAGCACGGGCATTTGCGAGAGCTTGTCGGCAGGAACCTGGACCGGGTCGAACGCGGCCGAGGCTAGCGCCAGCGTCGGAACCAGACGGTCGGCCTTGGCCGCCCGATTGGTTGCAAGCGGCTTGGGTGCCGGCGCCTGCGTGATCATTTCGGCGCTGACGCTGGGCACGCTGTCGCGGCCGAGAATGGCAGTGGTGGCGGCGCCGAGGACGAGGAAGCAGGTCAGCACGACGATGGTGATGGCTTTCGACAAACGTCTCTCCGCAACCGGCTTCAAGTCCACGTGATCACTGCCCGGAAACTGGGCGAAAATTAAGGCTTAACCGTGCCATCGCGGCGGCAATCGCGCGGACTACGGCGACATCGCCTAGAAAGTTCAACAAAATCAGGCAGCTAGCGCCAGATCGTAAGCGTCTTGGATGTCGGCCACGATCTCCGAGGCCTCCCAGACTCCACGCGGCTCGACCGACTGCAGCGCCACTGTCCAATTGCCGCCCCGGCGGGTGCGGGGGACGCTGACGATGTCGAAGCGCACATTGCGGCACAGCGGATGGCGGGCCAGAGCGTGGGCTACGCGAATGCGAATTTCGTCCAGCGAAGCCGCCGTCTTGGCGTTGAGAAAGTCGAAGTCCATCGCCTGTCCCTCTCGGTCCTGATTGGCGCCGTGAGAGGGATTCTTGCCGGGCGTTGGTTAATCTGCCGTTAAGTGGGGGCTTCGGAGGAGCGCTCGATTAACTGTGATGGGACGACGGGCCCTGTCGGCCTCCGCATTTTCACGGGGAGACGCGGCCACCCGCCCCTCGATACTCGGCGACGGTCCGTGCGACGAGATCGTCAATGGCGAGCACATCGGTCACCCCGGATGTCGAGTGCCCACCGCTCCAGATATCGCGCCAGCGCTTTGGCCGGTTCTCCCGTGCGGTAACGTCGATGTCCTTGGCGATGTCGATGGACCCGCGCGCCGGCAGGTCGTCGGGATCGAGCCCCGCGGCGACGATCGACGGCTTCAGCATGCTGGTTTGAAGTCCCGTGAACGCGGTGGTCAGCAGAATGTCGTCCGCGCTACCGTCGACCAGCATTCGCTTGTGACGCTCGTCCGCCATGCTCTCGTGGGTCGCGATGAACTTCGTGCCCATGTAGCCGAGATCGCAGCCGAGCACTTCGGCCGCGCGCAATGCGTGGCCGTCGCTGATGCCACCCGCGAGCACGATGATGCCATCGTAGAACGCGCGCACCGCTCGGACGAACGCGAACGGGTTGAGCCAGCCGGTCTGCCCGCCAGCGCCCGCAGTGAGCAGCACGAGTCCATCGGCACCTGCTTCCGCCGCGCGTTCGGCGTGGCGGATCGAGGCAACATCCGCAAACACCAATGCGCCGGCATCGTGCAGTGGCTTGAGCACCGGCGTGGGCGAGCCGACCGAAGTGATGACGATCTCCGGCCTGTGTTGCAGCAACACGGCGAGATCCTGCTCCAGCCGTGCATTGGAGCGGTGCACGATCAGGTTTGGACAAAGCGGCGCGGCCTTTCGGCCGGTTTGATCTTCATGCCGCCGCAGCCGCGCTTCGATGTCAGTGAGCCATTCATCGAGTTGTTCGGTGCTACGGCAATTCACGCTGGGGAAGCTGCCGATCACGCCGTTGCGGCAGGCCGCGACCATGAGCTCGACGCCCGATACCAGAAACATCGGCGCGGCAATCAGCGGCAGGGCGAGACGACCGTGGAAACGTTGCAGCCGATCTGACGTCACGCATGCCTCCCCTCGCGCGGGCTTTGTCGTTCCATCCCGCATTCCCTATGCTAGCGTCGCGGCAAACATTGGCACGCCAGAAGCCGATGACAAAGCAGCGAGGAAACATATGTCCGATCCGCTCCACGCATCGTCCCCGACTTGCGCGCAGGCGCTGCGGGCGCTGTCGCGCTATCCGGACCGAACCGCGTTCGCGTGGCCCGGTGGATCGCTGAGCTATCAGGGCGCCATCGACCTGATCGGGCGCATCCAGCGGGTGTTCATGCGGCTTGCATTGCAGCCCGGCGCGCGGGTCGCCTTCCTCACCGCGAACCGCGCCGACACCTGGTGCGCCGGCGTCGCCGCGCAATTGTCGCGGCTCTGCGTCACCTGGCTGCATCCTTTGGGGTCGCAGGGAGACCAGCTGTTCCAGCTCGAGGATTCCGAGGCCGAGGTGCTGGTGGTCGATGCGGCCGCCTTCCGCGATCGCGGCGGCGAGCTCGCCGCGCAGGCGGGCTGGCTCAAGGCGGTCTTCACCGTGGGACCGGCCGACTATGGCGTCGATCTCTTGCAGACGATCGAGATCGAAGGCCATGCCAGCGCGCATTGCCTCGCCGGCCCCGGCGATCTCTCCACGCTGAATTACACCGGTGGCACGACCGGCAAATCCAAGGGTGCGTTGCGCTACCACCGCGAAAATGCCGGGGCCGCGGCCGCGATCCTCGCCGACTTCGAGATCCCCGATGGCGCGCACTACCTCGCGGTAGCACCGATCAGCCATGTCGCCGGCACGAAGGTGCTGCCGACCCTGATGCGGGGCGGCACCGTGCACATGCTGAAGGGTTTTGATCCCGAGGCGGTACTGGCGACGATCGCGCGCGAGCCCATCAACTTCACGCTGTTCGTGCCGACCATGATCTATGTGCTGCTCGATCATCCCGCATTGAGCAGGACCGACCTCTCCTCGCTCGAGCTGGTGCTCTACGGCGCCTCCGCGATGTCGCCGAGCCGGCTGATGGAGGGCATCGAACGAATCGGGCCGGTGTTCTCACAGCTTTACGGCCAGACCGAATGCTATCCAATCTCGGTGCTGCGCAAGGCGGATCACGATCCCAAGGCGCCCGAACTGTTCCTGTCCTGCGGCTTCCCGATCGCGGCCTGCGAGGTCCGGATCCTCGACGACAACGATCAGGAGGTGAAGACGGGCGAAGCCGGCGAGATCTGCGTGCGCGCCCCGCACGCGATGGCGGAGTACTGGAAGCGGCCCGACACCACCGCCGAGACGCTCAAGAACGGATGGGTCCATACCGGCGACATCGCGCGCAAGGATGAACGCGGTTACATGTTCATCCTTGACCGCAAGAAGGACATGATCGTCTCCGGCGGCTTCAACATCTTTCCGCGGGAAATCGAGGACGTGCTGTCACAGCACGCCGATGTGGCCATGGTAGCGGTCGTCGGCATCCCCGACGAGAAATGGGGTGAGGCCGTTACGGCCGTCGTCGTGCCGCGTGAGGGCGCTACGCCCGATGCCGATGAGCTGATCAGCATGGTGAGGACGCGAAAGGGCTCGGCTCACGCGCCCAAGCAGATCAAGTTCGTCAGGCACTTGCCGATGACCGGCGTCGGCAAGGTCGACAAGAAAGTGCTGCGCGGGGAATTCTGGAGCGGGCGGGACCGGATGGTGGGGTAGCTCCTGCCCGTGACGCCACGCAGTCTCAGGCCGCCCCTCACCGCTTCTCGATCACCAGGCTCTGCACCGCGCGGCCAAAATACCCCGTCCGGTCCGCCAGCCGTGACATCGCAAGCCCGACACCATCGGGGCCGATCCAGGAATCACCGTCGAGCAGGATCCATTCGCCGACCGGCTGGCGCGCAAAGCTCACGGTGAGATCAGCGTTGATGTAGGTCCAGGCGCGGAAGTCGAGCGTCGAAGCGGTGCCGTTGGAAAAATCGGCCGCGACCACGGCGCGCATCGCCTGCGACAGCGTTTCGCCCGCGACCAAGGGATGGTCGACGCGAAACCAGATCGCGCCGGCACCGGCCTGGCCGAAGCGGCCGCGCGCGGCGCGCATCGAGACTGAACGTACGAACGGGCTGGTAGCGGCATGACCGTCCTCGAGCAGCGAGTCCTCCGGCGACGGCAGCGTAACCGGCAGCGCCTTGACGTCCTCGGGCAGCGTCAGCGCCTGGCGCTTGATCTTGAGCACGGTAGCGCCGACCACCTGGACGCCGTTGGCGAGCAACTTGACCCCGCAGAGCTGGATCTTGCGACCTTCGCGCAAGATCTCGGTCGCGATCGTGAGCGGCGCCACCGGCACCGGGCGCATCAGGTCGATGGTGACGCGCGCGATGTCCATCGTGACAGGCGTCGGAATGCGCTCAGCCGCCCACGTCACCAGCGAGGCCGGCGCCGAACCGTGCTGCATACGCCGGTCCCACGGGCCCGCAGCATCGGGGCTGGTGACGACGCTGTCGCCGTCGACGCGGTAGATGGGGGTCATCGTTTCTCCGTGATGCACATCCGGCGCTCAGCAAGAGTAGTCGTCCCGGCCCCCCGTGCGCAATTGCGCACTAGGCCGGGACGACTAAGTTCACAACGGCGGATCGACCGCCTCGTCGTATTCCTTCTTGAAGCGCGCGATCATTTCGGCGGCGGGCACGATGCCGTCGATGCTGCCGACGCCCTGGCCCGAACCCCAGATCTCCTTCCAGGCTTTTGGCTTGGCGCGCTCGCCGGAGGCGTCGGTGCCGAAGTTCATCTTGGAGGGATCGGAGGTCGGCAGGTTGTCCGGATCCATACCGGCGGCGAGGATCGACGGCTTCAGGTAATTGCCGTGCACGCCGGTGAAGAGGTTGGAATAGACGATGTCGTCGGCCGTCGCGCCCGCGATCATCTCCTTGTATTTCTCGACCGCATTAGCTTCCTTGGTGGCGATGAAGGCCGAGCCGATATAGGCAAAGTCGGCGCCGAGAATGCGCGCGGCGCGGATCGCCTTGCCGTTGCCGATCGCGCCCGACAGCGCGATCGGGCCGTCGAACCATTTTCGTGTCTCGGCGACGAACGCCAAGGGCGAGATCGTGCCGGCATGGCCGCCGGCGCCCGCCGCGACCAGGATCAGGCCGTCGGCGCCCTTCTCGATCGCCTTGTGCGCAAACTTCTGGTTGATCACATCGTGGAAGACGATGCCGCCCCAGCCGTGCACCGCCTGATTGAGCTCCTCGCGCGCGCCGAGCGACGAGATGATCATCGGCACCTTGTACTTGGCGCAGAGCTGCATGTCGTGGTCGAGCCGGTTGTTCGACTTGTGCACGATCTGGTTGACCGCAAACGGTGCCGACGGCTTGTCGGGATGCGCGCGGTCATAGGCCGCGAGCTCTTCGGTGATCCGCGCCAGCCACTCGTCAAGCAGCTCCGGCGGCCGCGCGTTCAGCGAGGGAAACGAGCCGACCACGCCCGCCTTGCACTGCGCGATCACGAGATCGGGCACCGAGATGATGAAGAGCGGCGAACCGATCACGGGGATCGACAGGCGTCCCTTGAACAAGGCAGGCATGGACATTGCGAGACGATCCTCTGTTGGCCGGTCACATCGAAGTTGGGAGCGATACCAACAAGGCAATCTTTCCACTGTCAAGTATTGCGTTTTGGCGCCGTGGAGGACGTCGTTACCGCAATTCCAACGCGCGGAATTCAACGCGGGACGACGCCATCACGCAATCAGATCCGGATTGATCAGCCGCTCGAACGAGAACATCTCATCCCATTTCTCCTGGGTCAGCAGCTTGCGCTCGACCACGACGATCTGGTGCAGCGACTTGCCGCTCTTGTAGCCCTCGCGCGCGATCTCGGCACATTGCTTGTAGCCGAGCAGCGGCTTCATCACGGTGACGATACCCAACGAGTTCAGCACCATGTTGCGGGTATGCTCCTCGTTGGCAGTGATGCCCACCACGCAATTCTCGCGCAGGCTGTTGACCGCGCGCTCCATGGTGCGGATCGAGAAGAACAGCGCGAACGAGATCACCGGCTCCATCACATTGAGCTGGAGCTGACCCGCGGACGCCGCAAGCGTCACGGTGGTGTCGAGCCCGATCACGAGGAAGCTGGTCTGGTTGACGACCTCGGGGATCACAGGATTGACCTTGCCGGGCATGATCGAGGAGCCCGGCTGAAGCTGCGGCAGGTTGATCTCGTTGAATCCGGCACGCGGGCCGGAGGCGAGCAGGCGGATGTCGTTGCAGATCTTGGTCAGCTTGCTCGCGGTGCGCTTGAGGACGCCGGAGAGCTGCACATAGGCGCCGGTATCCGACGTCGCCTCGACGAGGTCGCCTGCAAGGATGAAGTCGACACCGGTGAGCGCGCTCAGATGCCGGACCGCGAGCTTGGGATAGCCGTGCGCCGCGGTGACCGAGGTGCCGATCGCGGTGGCGCCGAGATTGATCTCGCGCAGCAGCGCGCGGGCCTCGGAGATTCGATCGACCTCCTCGCCCATGGTGGTGCCCCAACCGCGGAATTCGGCGCCGAGTGACATCGGCACCGCGTCCTGCAAATGGGTGCGCCCCATCTTCAGCACGCGATCGAACTCCCTGCCCTTGGCGAAGAACGCCTCCTGGAGCTGACGCAGCGCCGTCATGTAGCTCTCGAGCCGCAGGATCAGCGCCAGCCGAAAGGCGGTCGGATAGGTGTCGTTGGTCGACTGGCCGTAATTGACGTGATCGTTGGGGCTGACGTGCTGGTAGTCGCCCTTCGCAAAGCCGAGCGATTCCAGCGCGAGATTGGCGATCACCTCGTTGGCGTTCATGTTGGTGGAGGTGCCGGCCCCGCCCTGGATGAAGTCGGTGACGAACTGGTCCATCATATCGCCGGCGATGACGCGATCGCAGCCCACGATGATGGCGTCCGCGACTTTGGCGTCCACCGCGCCGAGATCGCGGTTGGCCATGGCGGCGGCTTTCTTGACGTAACCAAGCGCCTTCACGAAGTAAGGCTCCTGGTTCATCGGAATGCCGGTGATGTGGAAGTTCTCCTTCCCGCGGATGGTCTGGACGCCGTAATAGATGTCGTCGGCGATCTCACGCTGTCCGAGGAAGTCCTGCTCCGTGCGGCTCATGGGCGCTCCTTGCTTGCTCGCGCGACGTCCTCAGTTCTGACACAGCGCGCTGGTGACGAAGGTATCCGTGCGGCAGTCATCCGGTTTGCGTTGCCTGCCCGGGATCAGAACCTTGGCCGAGCACTTTTCCGCGGAGTCGGCATTCAGGCTCTTGCCTTCCGTGTAGCCCTTGCTCTGGCAGAGTTTGTCGGCGGCGAGCTTGCAGTCGGGCGCGCCGTTCGACGAGGCCGGACAGGCCACGCGCCCCGACACCATGGTCGACGGCTTCGCCAGGCGCGACAAATCGTTCATGGTCTCGCTCGGGCTTTTGATCGGCGGCAGGATCGAGGGCAGCTTGTCGAACAGCTTGCCCATTTCGTTGATCAGCCCGGGATTTTCCTCATGCGCCGGCGGCGACGAAGGAGCTGTCGAGGGCGCCGGTGCGGCCTGCTGTCCTTGCTCCTGCAAGCCGAGCGCCGGCGGCGCGGATTGCGGCCATCCGGTACCACCGGTACCCAGCAGGAGCGAAAGCACCGCAAATGTCAGCGTCCGCAGTCGCAGGACCGGAATGCCGGATGAAAGCATCATGACGCCAACCGTAGCCGAACCTGGCGCGGTGGCAAAGCGCCTTGGGGTTAGATCAATTTGACGGCGACGACAAAGCCGAGCACGAGCACCGCGGCGCCGACTGCAACCACCAATCCGAGATGCTTCTCGATCCTGACCCGGATCCAGTCGCCGTAGCGGTTGAGCAGGATCGCCACGATAAAGAAGCGCCCGCCACGCGCCACGATCGAGCACAGAATGAAGAGCCCGATATTGTAGCCGGCAAAGCCGGACGTGATGGTCACGAGCTTGTAGGGGATCGGTGTCAGGCCCTTGAGCAGGATGATCACGGCGCCCCATTCGGCATAGGAGGCGCGGAAGGCGTCGACCTTGCCGCCGAGGCCATAGACTTCGATCAGCCAATGGCCGACCGAGTCGAAGAGCAGCGCACCGATCGCGTAGCCCAACAGGCCCCCCAGCACCGAAGTGGCAGTGCAGATCGCCGCATAGACCCAGGCGCGCTGCGGGCGCGCCAGAGACATCGGGATCAGCATCACGTCCGGGGGGACGGGAAAGAAGGAGCTTTCAGCGAAAGCCACGGCGCCCATGATCCAGAGCGCGTAAGGCTTGTGAGCGGCGTCGATGCACCAGTCGTAGATACGTTTCAGCATGGCGCCGCGATGAAGCACCATGGGACGGATTTGTCCATGCCGAGATGGGACCGATTTGTGCCAATACTAGTGGCGTTTGCGCGCGGTGCGGCCTTCGAGCGCGACGATTGGCCGCCTGGCGGCGACGCGCGGTGACGCAACTTTGGGCAGCTTCATCGCCGATTTCGGCAGTTTCTCCGCGATGCCGAGCATGTCTTCACGCCGCGTCATCTCGCGCCAGACGTCCTCGGGGCGCACGCCGGCCGAGGCCCAGAGCACGGTGAGATTGTAGAGCAGATCGGCGCTTTCCCGGACCACGGCCTCGGTGTCGCCATTGACCGCATCGATGACGACCTCGATGGCCTCTTCGGCCAGTTTTTTCGCCATTTTGGACGGCCCACGCTGAAACAGCCGGGCCGTACGCGATGTTGCCGGATCGAGATCTTTGGCCGCGAGCACAGCCAGATATAGCCGCTCAAGCGAATCACTCATGTACGCAAAGCTACTCTAAACCCATAGCGGGGACGTTAACGCACGACAACAAAAGCAAAAAGCCGGCCGTCGCGGCAAGCGCGACGGCCGGCTGGTCAAACCTTGATAGCCAAAGCTAGTAGCAAGTCGAAAGGTTACCTTGGCCGCCCTGCGCGGATTGGTACGGGCCGCCGCAACGGTGATACGGGCGCGGACCGATATACGAGTCGCCGCCGTAATAGACCGGACCGTCGTCGTAGTAGACCGGGCCGCCGCCGTAATAGGCAGGAGCATCATAAGCGTAGGCGTCACGGGTCGCTGCGATTGCGAGGCCGGTGCCGATAGCACCGGCAATGGCCGCGCCGGCAAAGGCCGCGCCGCCGCCACCATGCCAATGACGGCCGCCCGCGTATGAAGCGGTCGGAGCCATTGCGGTCAGCGCCAGCACCGCGGTGGTAGCGAGAACGGCCTTACGGCCGGCAAATCCCGAAAATCTATCAAACATGTCCTGGACCCTCCTTGGGACCTCGAATGGTGCCTGATGACAGGCTCGTGTCTCTCAAACACCCGCATCCCATGTTGGGTTCCCCTCCCCCAACACAAGCTGAACGGGGTTGCGTGATCGTGACGCAACCGCCGCTCATCCGCCGTTCATATTGGCGCAAACAGACTGCGATGCCCGCCGGCGCTGCGAGCGTGACGAAACCACAACAATGCGGGACCGGCGCGACTGATGTTCGGATTCAGGACCACTGCCCTTCGCTGCCTGCCGGCCCTTGCAATCTTGCTTGCCGCGCTGACGGCGCGCGATGTCTCGGCCGCCGAAACCGCCGTGCCTTCCATTGCGATCCACTTCACCTTCGACCGCCCGATCGATGCGAGCATGGCGCCGTTCTTTCTTGCCGCAAAGGACGGCAGCTTCGGCGCCGAACGTCTCAACGTCTCCTTCAGCAGCGCGGCCGGATCGCCGGAGGCGCTTGCGCGCGTCGCCAAGGGCGACAGCGAGCTCGCGCTGGTCGACATCAACGAATTGATCCGTTTCCGCGACAAGGATGCGGCACCGGTCAAGGCGGTGTTCGTGCTGTTCAACCGCGCGCCCTACGCGATCATCGCCCGCAGGAGCCGTGGTATCCACCTCCTGCCCGACCTGGACGGCAAGACCGTCGGCGTTGCCGATAGCGATCTGTCGATGCGGCTGTGGCCGGCGCTGGCGCAGCAGAACGGCATCGACACGAATCACGTGAAATTCCACAAGATAAGCGCCGCGGTGCGCGAGCCAATCCTCTCCGCGGGACAGGTCGATGCCGTCGCCGGCTTCAGCTATCTCTCGGCAGTGAACCTGCGCGACCGCGGCGTGCCAGGCGGCGATCTCGTCGTGCTTCGCTATGCCGATTATGGTTGCGAGGCCTACGGCTTTGCCGTCGTGGTCAACCCGGCTTTCGCCGCGGCCAAGCCGGACACCGTGAAGGGATTCGTCCGCGCATTGATCGCCGGCATCAACGCGACCGTCAAGGATCCGGCGCGCGCGGCGGGCGAGGGCGCGAGCCGCATCGACGACGGCGACCGCGATCTTGAGCTGGAGCGCCTGCGCACCGTCCTCGTCGACAACATCCTGACTGACGAGGTCCGTCGCAACGGCCTCGGCGACATCGACCCGGCGCGCATGGATCGCTCGATCGACCAGATCGGGCAGGATTTCAAATTCCGCAAACGGCCGGCGGCGGGCGACATCTTCGACGGCGGGTTCTTGCCGCCAGTCGCAGGGCGGTTGATCAACTGAGCAAAACCGACAGCTTCCGCTATATCTCGCAGCCGATCCCTGATTAGAGTATGGGCTCACTCCGTTCTATCCGCCCGAGCTCCTCGCCCATGCCCATTCTTCGCCTCTACACCCGCGTTCTCGAGCTGCTCGGCAAGGAGGCACGGCTGGGCTGGCTGCTCGCGATCGTCAATCTCCTGCTTGCGGGCTCGCAATTCGCCGAGCCGGTACTGTTCGGCCGGATCGTCGATGTTCTCTCCGGCAAGACGGTCGCAGGCTCCAACTCGGCCTGGCCGTTCCTGGTTGCATGGGTCGCATTCGGGCTGTTCACCATCGCCTGCAGCGCGCTCGTGGCGTTGCAGGCCGACCGGCTCTCCCACCGCCAGCGGCAGGCGGTCCTGACGGACTATTTCGAGCACATCCTGCAACTGCCGCTGACCTTCCACTCCGGTACCCATTCGGGCCGGCTGATGAAGGTCATGCTCAACGGCACCGATGCGCTGTGGCGGCTGTGGCTGGGCTTCTTCCGCGAGCATTTTGCCGCCATCCTCTCGGTCGTGGTGCTGCTGCCGCTGTCGCTCTACTTGAACTGGCGGCTTGCAATCCTGCTGTTCGTGCTCTGCATCGTCTTCACCGCGCTGACCACTTTCGTGGTGCGCAGAACCTTCGGCATGCAGATGGAGGTGGAGGAGCACTACAGCGAGCTTTCCGCGCGCGCTTCCGACGCGCTTGGCAACGTCGCGCTGGTACAGAGTTTCGTCCGCGTCGAGTCCGAGGTGAAGGGCCTGCGCTCCGTCGCCGACCAGTTGCTAGCGGCGCAAATGCCTGTGCTGTCGTGGTGGGCACTCGTCACCGTCATCACGCGCGCCTCCACCACGATCACGGTGCTCGCGATCTTCACTTTCGGCATCGCGCTGCACGACCAGGGGCTGACCTCGGTCGGCGAGATCGTGATGTTCGTGAGCTTCGCGACGATGCTGATCCAGAAGCTGGAGCAGGTCGTGAGCTTCATCAACAACGTTTTCATGGAAGCCCCGCGCCTGCGCGAGTTCTTCAACGTGCTCGATGCGGTGCCTGCGGTGCACGACCGGCATGACGCGATCGATGCGGGTCGGCTCTCCGGCCTCGTCGAATTCAACGACGTCACCTTCTCCTATGACGGCAAGCGGCCGGCGGTCGAGGACCTCTCCTTCACCGCGCTTCCCGGCCAGACCATCGCGCTGGTCGGCGCGACCGGCGCCGGCAAGTCGACGGCGATTGCGCTGCTGCATCGCGCCTTCGATCCGCAGTCCGGCTTCATCAGGATCGACGGCATGGACGTGCGCGGGGTGACGCTGACTTCGCTGCGGCGGAACATCGGCGTGGTCTTTCAGGAGGCGCTGCTGTTCAACCGCTCGATCGCGGAGAATCTGCGCGTCGGCAAGCCTGATGCCACCGAGGCCGAGATGCGCAAGGCGGCGGAGCGCGCGCAGGCGCTCGAATTCATCGAGCGCAGCGGCGGCTTCGAGACCAACGCCGGCGAGCGCGGCCGCATGCTGTCGGGCGGTGAGCGCCAGCGGCTATCGATCGCCCGTGCATTGCTGAAGGATCCGCCGATCCTGATCCTGGACGAGGCGACCAGCGCGCTCGACGCGGTCACCGAGGCCAAGGTGAATACCGCTCTCGACGAAGTGATGAAAGGCCGCACCACCTTCGTGATCGCCCACCGTCTCTCCACCATCCGCAATGCCACGCAGATCCTGGTGTTCGAGAACGGGCGTGTGATCGAAAGCGGAACTTTCGATGAACTCGTGGCCAAAGACGGCCATTTCGCCGACCTCGCCAGGGCGCAGTTCATGGTTCAGGAGAACGCACGGGCCAGCGTGACAGCGGCTGAGGCTGCTGCGACTGCCGCCAAGTCGCCTTAGCAGGTCGCCTTGGCAAGTCTTAGCAGGTCGCCTTGGCAAGTCCCCATGGTATCGTCGAAATTCGGCCCATTTCATTGCGGAATACCCCGCTGATGCCCCTATTCCCGACGCACGAGCCGGTATAGGTTTGCGGCGCCGCAAGCGGCGGCGCTGGATTCAGAACCGAACATCAGATCACGAGAGCCGACCGGAACCGGCGGGTCTCCAAGGACCGGAATCGGATAGTGCACGCTCTTCGCCCGCTGCTTCGTCAATCCTTGTTCAACCTGTTCGCCGCGGCACTCGCATGTGCCGCGTTGCTCACGCCGCGCGCGGCGAGCGCCGAAGCGCTGCTCCTGATCGAGGCCGACAGCGGCAAGGTGCTGCAGGCGGAAAACGCGACCATTCCCTGGTATCCGGCCTCGGTCACCAAGATCATGACCGCCTATGTGACGCTGAAGGCGGTCAAGGACGGCAGGCTCACACTCGACACACTGCTCACGGTGTCGCCGACGGCAGCCTCGCAGTCGCCCTCGAAGATGGGATTTCGCCCGGGGACGCAGCTTACCGTCGACAACGCACTCAAGATGATGATGGTGAAATCGGCGAACGATATGGCCGTCGTGCTCGCCGAAGGCGTCGGCGGTTCGATCGACGGTTTCTCGGCGCTGATGAACGACACCGCGCAGAAGCTCGGCATGACGCAGACGAGCTACGTCAATCCGAACGGCCTGCCCGCCGACGGACAGATCACCTCCGCGCGGGATCTCGGCATTCTCGCACGCTCGTTCCTGCGCGATCTGCCCGAGTACGAGTATTTCGTGCACATTCCGGCAATCCGCTTCGGCAAGCGCGTCACCGGCAATTTCAACAAGCTGATCGGTCGCTATCCCGGCGCCGACGGTTTCAAGACCGGCTTCATCTGCGCCTCCGGCTACAATCTCGTCGCATCGGCCACCCGCAACGGCCGCCGGCTGATCGCCGTCGTGCTGGGCGCCAACTCCGGGACCGCGCGCGCGGTGAAGGCGGCGCAGCTGCTGGAACGCGGCTTCTCGCAAGACAATCTCACCTGGCTCCGGCCCTCACTCGGCACCGTCGACAAGCTGGTGCCGGTCGATGCCTCGCCGCCGAACCTGCGTGACGACATGTGCGGCGGCCATCGCAAGCGGCCGGCCAGCGACGATGACGACGCGCTGATCGCGACCAATGGCGGCCTGTCCGGATCGGCCTCCGCCACGGGGGGCGAAGCCCAGGTCACCTTCTTCACGGCCGGGCTTCAGCCGCCGCTGATGAAGGCCTCCGAGCTGATGGCCTCGGCCCCGGCAGCGGCCGAGCCCGTGCTGGTCTATACCGGCCCGACCCGCACCGGGACCGCCCTGATCGCGGCTGTCGCGGCCGATGCCGACCAGCAGGTCACGCCAAAGCCGCGTGGCAAGAAGTCGCGCGTCGCCAAAAGGCCCGACGCGGCAGACAAGCCAGCAGACAAGCCGAAGGATGCAAAGACGGCGGCGGCGAAGCCCGACGCCAAGCCAGTGGCGGCCGCCAAGTCGGCCGACGGCAAGTCCGCAGCCAAGCCGGCCGGCACCAAGCACGCCGCAGCCAAGCCCGACGCAGTGGCAAAGCCTGCGGCTGGCGGCGAGCAGGCGGCCAAGCCCGCCAAGCCCAAGGCCGCCACCAAGCCCGCCAAGCCGGCCAACAACAGTTAACGCCGACGCGAGGCGAGACCGCGCCGCACTTCGCACTTGCGGCAGCGCCGTTTGCGAGGATTCCGGTAGCCACTCCCTGACGTTTGTCTTAAGCCTCGACCGCTTGCCACCCGTTCCGGCAGGCTCGATACTGACGGCAATGAGGCAAGCCCGAGACACAACGGGCTCTGGTCAATGAGGGGAGTTTCCATGGAGCGCATCTGGCTTAAGCAATATCCGCCCGGCGTCCCCGCCGATATCGAGCCGACGCAATATTCATCGCTGGTCGACCTCCTGGAGGAGAGCTTCGCCAAGTTCGCCGACCGCAAGGCGTTCATCTGCATGGACAAGTCGATCAGCTATCGCGACCTCGACCAGATGTCGCTGGCGATGGCGTCCTACCTGCAAGGGCGAGGCCTGCAACGGGGCGCCCGAGTTGCGATCATGATGCCGAACGTGCTGCAATATCCGATTGCGACCGCAGCCGTGCTGCGCGCCGGTTTCGCGGTGGTCAATGTCAATCCGCTCTACACGCCGCGCGAGCTCGAGCACCAGCTCAAGGATTCCGGCGCCGAAGCCATCATCGTGCTGGAGAATTTCGCCCACACCGTCGAGCAGGTGATCGCGAAGACGCAAGTCAAGCACGTCATCGTCGGCAGCATGGGCGACCTGCTCGGCTTCAAGGGCGTGATCGTCAATCTGGTCGTCCGCCGCGTCAAGAAGATGGTGCCGGCCTGGTCGCTACCAGGCGCGGTGTCCTTCAACGACGCGATCTCCGCCGGCCGCTCTCTGGCCTTCAACAAGCCGAAGCTGTCGCCGGGCGACGTCGCCTTCCTGCAATATACCGGCGGTACCACCGGCGTGTCCAAGGGCGCCACCCTGCTCCACCGCAATATCGTCGCTAACGTCCTGCAGAACGACGCTTGGCTGCAGCCGGCGATGGCCGCGCCGCCGCATGTCGATCAACTCATGGTCGTCTGCGCGCTGCCGCTCTATCACATCTTCGCCCTGACGGCCTGCTACCTGCTCGCCGTGCGCGCCGGCGGCTGCAATCTCCTGATCCCCAATCCGCGCGACATCCCGGGCTTCATCAAGGAATTGGCGAAGTATCAGGTCAACAACTTCCCGGCCGTGAACACGCTCTACAACGGCCTGATGCACCATCCCGACTTCAAGAAGCTCGACTTCTCCAAGCTGAAGATCTCGAACGGTGGCGGCATGGCGGTGCAGCGCCCGGTCGCCGAGCAGTGGAAGGCGATCACGGGCTGCTCCATCGCCGAAGGCTACGGCCTGTCGGAGACATCTCCGACGCTGACCTGCAACACCACGACCGATCCCGAGTTCAACGGCACCATCGGCATCCCCGTGCCCTCGACCTGGATCTCGATCCGCGACGACGACGGCAACGAGATGCCGCTCGGCCAGCCCGGCGAGATCTGCGCCAAGGGCCCGCAGGTGATGTCGGGCTACTGGAACAGGCCGGAGGAGACCGCCAAGGTGATGACCGCGGACGGTTATTTTCGCACCGGGGACATCGGCATCATGGACGAGAGGGGATACACCAAGATCGTCGACCGCAAGAAGGACATGATCCTGGTCTCCGGCTTCAACGTCTATCCGAACGAGATCGAGGAAGTGATCGCGAGCAACCCGGGGGTGCTCGAATGCGCGGTCATCGGCATTCCCGATTCCAAGTCGGGAGAGGCGGTGAAGGCGTTCGTGGTCAAGAAAGACCCGAACCTCACGGCGGAGGCCCTGGTCAAGTTCTGCCAGGAGCAGCTGACGGGCTACAAGGTGCCCAAGCACATCGAATTCCGCACCGACCTGCCGAAGACCAATGTCGGCAAGATCCTGCGCCGGCAGCTGCGCGACGAGAAGAAGGCGGAGGCGGCCTAAGCGCCTCTTTCGTTCATGACTGATTTCGGCAACATCAGCCCGGCCGGCATCCTCGCCTTCTGGCACGAGGCCGGCCGCGATGCCTGGTACGAGCGCGACGACGCATTCGACGCGGAGGTCAGGCGCCGCTTTCTCGCGCTGTGGCAGAAGGCGGTCGCCGGCGAGCTCGCGTCATGGGAGGAGACCGACGAGGGCGCACTCGCGCTCGTCATCGTGCTCGACCAGTTTCCACGCAATATGTTTCGGGGCACGTCGCAGGCCTTTGCCAGCGACGCGCTGGCGCGCGACGTCGCCCGCCGCGCCATTGCGCGGGGTGCAGATCAAAGGATCGACCCGGTGCTGCTCGAATTCCTCTATTTGCCTTTCATGCATTCCGAGCACCTGCCCGACCAATTGCACTGCGTCGCGCTGTTTCAAAACACCGACAATGCCGAAAACCTGAAATACGCGCGTGAGCACGCCGATATCATCCGGCGGTTTGGCCGCTTTCCTCACCGCAACCGTCTGCTCGGCCGTGACACCACCCCGGACGAGCAGGCCTTCCTCGACGGCGGCGGGTTCGCCGGCTGATGACATAACGGTGAAGGGTCCCGCCCTCACCGCTTCCCGTATCACTATCCGTGTCGGCAATATTGTGCAGGCCCGCCGCACGGTCTAAAAAGCGGGACCGATTTTCAGGGAGACTAACGATGGCGATCCAGACTGGCGACAAGCTGCCCGAGGCGAAATTCCGCGTGATGACGGCGGAAGGTCCGCAGGTGAAGACCACCGATGAGATATTCAAGGGCAAGAAAGTGGCGCTGTTCGCGGTGCCCGGCGCCTATACCGGCACCTGCCACAAGATGCATCTGCCGAGCATCTTCCTCAACGCCTACGCCATGAAGGACAAGGGCGTCGACACCATCGCCATCGTCTCCGTCAACGACGCCTTCGTCATGAACGCGTGGAAGCGCGACACCGACCAACGCGACGAGGCCATTTTCCTGGCCGACGGCAATGCCGACTTCGCCAAGGCGATCGGCATGGAGCTCGACGCCTCCGGCAACGGTCTCGGCATCCGCTCCAAGCGCTATTCGATGCTGGTCGAGGACGGCGTGGTCAAGAAGCTGAACCTCGAGGCGATGCCCGGCAAGGTCGAGGTATCCGGCGGCGATACGCTGCTCGGGCAACTGTAAGCTTCAGACCTAGCCCTTTCGAAGAATGGCGTCATGCCCGGGCTTGTCCCGGGCATCCACGTTCTTGGTCGTGCGCGGCAAGACGTGGATGGCCGGGTCAAGCCGGGCGATGACGAACGGAGAGACCTACTCCGCCACCCGCGCCTGCAACCGCGCCTTCACGATCCCGTCGCGCGCGAGCTGGTCGGCGCGTTCGTTCTCGGGATGCCCTGCGTGGCCCTTGACCCAGTGCCAGCGGATCTCGTGCTGCTTCAGCGCGGCATCGAGGCGCTGCCATAGCTCGACATTTTTCACCGGCTTCTTGTCGGCGGTGCGCCAGCCGTTGCGCTTCCAGCCGTGGATCCAGCCGGTGATGCCCTGACGGACATATTGGCTGTCGGTATAGAGATCGACGGTGCACGGCTTCTTCAGCGCTTCCAACGCTGAGATCGCCGCCATCAATTCCATCTGGTTGTTGGTGGTGTGGCGCTCACCGCCGTTCAGTTCTTTTTCCTTGTCGCCGAACTTCAGGATCGCGCCCCAGCCGCCGGGCCCCGGATTTCCCGAGCAGGCGCCGTCGGTGTAGATCGTGACAATCGGAAGCTCGCTCACGCCACCAGCCCCGACGGCGACAGCCCGTAGTCGCGCACGCTGGAAACGCTCTGGTGGAAGCGCAGCTTGCGGACATATTCCAGCGGATCCTTCGGCCGAACCAGCGCGCCGGGCGGAACGTTTAGCCAGTCGACCAGCCGCGTCAGCAGGAAGCGCATCGCGGCTCCGCGCGCGAGCAGCGGCAGCGCGGCTTCTTCCGCCTCGGACAGCTTTCGCACGCGGCCATAGGCATTGAGGAAGGCCCGCGCCTTGGTGACGTTGAAGGAATGATCCGGCTCGAAGCACCAGGCGTTGAGGCAGATCGCGACGTCATAAGCCAGCATATCATTGCAGGCGAAGGTGAAGTCGATGATCCCCGACAGCTTGTCGCCGAGGAAGAAGACGTTGTCGTTGAAGAGGTCGGCGTGAATCACGCCTTCGGGCAGCTGCGTCGGCCAGACCCCGCTCTCGATGTAATCGAGCTCGTGGCTCAGGAACGCGCGCAGGCCGGGCTGCACCTCGTCGGCCCGCTGTGACGCGGCATCGAACAGCGGCCGCCAGCCCGGAACCGACAGCGCGTTCGCACGCCTGATCGCGAAATTCGCGCCGGCCAGATGCATCCTGGCGAGCCCCTCGCCGACGCCGGCGCAATGGGCCGCGTTCGGCTTGCGCGGCCAGACGCCTTCGAGAAAGGTGATGATCGCGGCCGGCCGGCCCGACAGCTCGCGTAACGCCTCGCCGTCCGCGCCCTTCACCGGCAGCGGGCAGTTGACGCCGTGCTCGGCCAGATGCGTCATCAGCGCGAGGAAGAACGGCAGATCGTTCTTCGCCACGCGCTTCTCATAGAGCGTGAGGATGAACGATCCCTTGGTCGTATGCAGCAGGAAGTTGGAATTTTCGACGCCCTCGGCGATGCCCTTGTAGGAGAGCAACTCGCCGAGATCGTATTGGTTGAGGAAGTCCGCAAGCTTGTCGGCGGCAACGTCGGTGTAGACCGCCATGAAGGTCTACTCGGCGGCGGCTTCGGGGCGCACCTGACGCGGCAGCGGGAAGAACTCGTTCTCTTCCGCGGCCGAGACCGTCTCCACATGCAGCGTGAAGCGCTCGGCGAACGCGTCCATGATCTCCTCGACGATCACTTCCGGGGCGGAGGCGCCAGCGGTGATGCCGAGGCTGGTGATGTTCTCGAACCGCTTCCAGTCGATTTCGGTGGCGCGCTGCGCCAGGACGGCGATCGGGCACCCCTCGCGCTCGGCGACTTCGCGCAGGCGCTGCGAGTTCGACGAGTTAGGCGCACCGACAACGATCAGGGCGTCGACCACCGGCGCCACCTTCTTCACCGCGAGCTGGCGGTTGGTGGTGGCGTAGCAGATGTCTTCCTTGTGCGGCCCGTTGATGTTCGGGAAGCGCTCCTTCAGGAGCGCCACGATCTCCGCGGTGTCGTCGATCGACAGCGTGGTCTGGGTCACGAAGGCGAGGTTGTTGGGATCCTTCGGGGCGATGGTCTTCGCGTCCTCCGCGGTCTCAATCAGGGTCACGGCGCCGGTCGGGAGCTGCCCGAGCGTGCCCACCACCTCCGGATGATGGGAATGGCCGATCAGGAAGATCTCACGGCCGCGCTTGAAATGGATTGCGGCCTCGCGGTGCACCTTGGTGACCAGGGGGCAGGTCGCATCCAGCGAGAACAAATTGCGGGACGTGGCGTCGGCCGGAACCGATTTCGGCACGCCATGGGCCGAGAACACCACCGGCGCGGTGGTGTTTTCCGGGATCTCGGCGAGTTCCTCGACGAAGATTGCGCCCTTCTTCTTCAACCCATCGACGACGTATTTATTGTGCACAATCTCATGGCGAACATAGACGGGCGCGCCGTATTTATCGAGCGCCCGTTCCACGGTGTCGATCGCCCGGACCACCCCGGCGCAGAAGCCACGGGGAGAACAAAGCACGATCTTGAGGTCTGGTTTGGCTGACATTGAGCGATCTCGGGACCGAATCACCTCGCCAAATGGGCGGGAAGCGGTCGATGAATGAATAGGGCTTGGGTACGGTCTTACAGGGACTTCAGAGGGAATTGGGCCCCCTTTCGGGCGCTGTCAAGGCACTATCTATAGCAGAACCATTGCGTGGCTACCCCCTCCGGGCTTATATAGCCCGAATTCCCAGTCATCGCTGATGACCACCGGTTTCGCCTCCAAAGGGGTGGGCGAAGCACAAAGGAGATTTGCCATGAGCAACGCACCTCTGATGCCCAAGGCGACCGCCGTCTGGCTGCTCGACAACACCGCGCTGACCTTCGATCAGGTCGCCGATTTCACCAAAATGCACCCCCTCGAGGTGCGCGCGATCGCCGATGGCGACGCCGCCCAGGGCATCAAGGGCATGGATCCCCTCTCGAATGGCCAGCTGACCCGCGAGGAGATCGAGAAGGGCGAGAACAACCCGGACTACCGGCTCCGCCTCCAGGAGAGCAAGGTGGTGCTGCCGCCGCAGCCCAAGCGCAAGGGCCCGCGCTACACCCCGGTCTCGCGCCGCCACGAGCGCCCGAGCGCCATCCTCTGGCTGCTGCGCAACCATGCCGAGCTCAAGGACGCCCAGATCATGCGCCTGGTCGGCACGACCAAGAGCACGATCGCCAGTGTCCGCGATCGCACCCACTGGAACACCTCCCAGCTGACGCCGATTGATCCGGTCACCCTCGGCCTCTGCTCGCAGATCGAGCTCGATTTCGAGGTCGCGCGCGCGGCCAAGGAAAAGCCGATCGACGCAGCCTATGGCGGCGCCACCCTGCTGCCGGCCTCCGAAACCACCAAGAAGGACGAGTACGAACCCGCGGAGAGGTCCAGCGACGATCTCAACGTCGATGCCGTGTTCGCCAAGCTGAAGACGCTCGGCGGCAAGAAGCAGGACCAGGAGGAGGAGTAAGACTCCGCTCCCTGCTGGTCATCGAATGGGAATGCGAACGCGGCGGGGCCAACCCGCCGCGTTTTTGTTTGTGGCTTCCGCAAACTTCAGAACTTATACGTCACGCCGCCGCCGACCAGCCACGGGTCGATATGCGCGGTGCCGGTCACTGGCAGACCACTGACCGTCGCCGAATAGTCCGGCCGCAACCAGAGCTTCTTGACGTCGACGTTGAAGCCCCAGTGCCGATCGAGCATGTAGTCGAAGCCGAACTGCACCGCGCCACCGAAGGCGTTGCTGACATGCAAGCTCGTGGTGGTGGCGACGATCGCGGGCGGACCGACAATCGCGGCCGGCGCGTTGGCGGCGGAATTGTTGAAGAACACGGTGTAGTTCACGCCGGCGCCGATGTACGGCTTGAACGCGCCGAAATTGTCGAAGTGATATTGCAGGGTCAGCGTCGGCGGCAGCAGCGTGGTCTTGCCGATCGGCAGATTTGCAAGCGAGCCGGTGCCGCTGATCGAATGCCGGGTCACGCCGAGGATCAGCTCGGCCGCGATATTCCTGGTGAAGAAATAGCTGATGTCGAGCTCGGGCACGACCTGATCACTGATCGAGAGGCCCGAATTCGGCGACGACAGCGATGGAACGCCGGCGACATTGACGGTGGAGCCGCCCGCATCCGGCAACACGCCTAGCACCCGCAAACGCACCATCCAGGGATTGAAGGCTTCTACCGACGGCGGCGCCTTTTTGTAGATCGGCAAATCGGCGGCCCGCGCCGAGGCAATAGCCCCCACCAGCGCCGCACCCAGCGCCGCGAGCCGCGCCACGTTTCTTATCATTCCGTCCATTGCACTCCCCTTCAGCCATGTGCGCGCTTCGTTGCGCGACATCAGCGTCAGAGCAGAAAGGCGATGGTGAAGGATTTGATGCCGATCAAAATCAGGACAAATGCGATTGCGATTCGGCTGCGGCGTTGCAGATGTGTCGCGGCAGGATAGTGCCGCTGCTTACATCATGGCCGGTCCGGATGGTTCAGCATGTATTCGCCGAGGTCGCGCTGGCGACGGTCGGCGCGGGTGGTCGCGGCACTGCGCTGGACGTCGCGGTCCTTGCGACAGGCCACGTATTCGGGCGAGCCGGCCGCATAGCCGCGGCCCTGGCAGACCGCGTCGTCATCATCGCCGCCCATCGCCACCGGTGTCTGGTAGCGCGCGGAGCAGGCGGAGAGAATGATGGCAAGCAGCACAGCTGCAAGCAGGCGCGGCGCAGCGGCGAGTGGCATACGAGGTCCCCTATTGGCCCGCTCTGTTTAGCGCGGAATGAGGAGAATGTAAGTCCCTGGACGCCGTTCCCGCTACCAGTGTCATTCCCCGCGAAAGCGGGGAATGGCCTGCCTGCGCAGGCGATGACAGCGGGATTGGAGAGGCGGCGTCGCGCCTCAATGGCTATCCTCGCAAAGCAAATTCACACCCGCCCCTTCAGCGCGTCGCCGATCTCGTCGAGCACCTTGGGGTCCTCGATCGTCGCCGGCATAGTCCAAGCTTCACCATCCGCTATCTTCTTGATGGTGCCGCGCAAGATCTTTCCGGAGCGCGTCTTGGGCAGGCGGCCGACGGTGATGGCGAGCTTGAACGCGGCAACGGGACCGAGCTTGTCGCGCACCAGCGCGATGATCTCCTTCTCGATCTCGGCGGGGGCCCGCTTCACACCCGCCTTGAGCACCAGGAAGCCGCAGGGTACCTCGCCCTTGATCGCGTCCTTGACGCCGAGCACGGCGCATTCGGCGACATCGGGATGCGAAGCCAGGATCTCCTCCATGCCGCCGGTGGAGAGCCGATGGCCGGCGACGTTGATGATGTCGTCGGTGCGGCCCATGACGAAGACATAGCCGTCTTCGTCCTTGTAGCCGGCATCAGACGTTTTGTAGTAGCCGGGGAATTCGGTGAGATAGGCTTCCTTGAAACGTTCGTCCTGATTCCACAGCGTCGGCAGGCAGCCCGGCGGCATCGGAAGCTTGATGACGATCGAGCCCATGGTGTTCGGACCGACCGGCTTTGCCGCTTCGTCGACCACGTCGACCTGATAGCCCGGCATCGGCACTGTGGGCGAGCCGTGCTTCACCGGCAGCTGGCCTAAGCCAACCGGATTGCCGGCGATACACCAGCCGGTCTCGGTCTGCCACCAATGGTCGATGACAGGCACTTTCAACTGCTGCTCCGCCCATTCCACCGTCGGCGGATCGGCGCGCTCGCCGGCCAGGAACAGCGTGCGGAACGTCGAGAGGTCGTATTGCCGGATGAATTTTCCTTCCGGATCTTCTTTCCGTATCGCGCGGAACGCGGTCGGCGCAGTGAAGAAGGCGACAGCCTTGTGCTCGCTGATCACGCGCCAGAACGCGCCGGCATCGGGCGTGCCGACCGGCTTGCCCTCATACATGATCGAGGTCGCGCCGTGCAGCAGCGGGCCGTAGACGATGTAGCTGTGGCCGACCACCCAGCCGATGTCGGAGCCGCACCACCAGACCTCACCCGGCTTGACGCCATAGAGGTTGAACATGGACCATTTCACCGCGACAAGATGGCCGCCATTGTCGCGCACGACGCCCTTGGGAATGCCGGTCGTGCCTGAGGTATAGAGGATGTAGAGCGGATCGGTAGCGGCGACGGGCACGCAAGGCGCCTGCTTGCCGTCGTTCATCGCCTTGCGGCGCAGGCCCGCCCAATCATAGTCGCGGCCGGGCGTGAGGGCGCAGACGAGCTGCGGACGTTGCAGCACGATGCAGGCCTTCGGCTTTGCGCCCGCAAGCCTGATCGCCTCGTCGAGCAGCGGCTTGTACTGCACGATCCGGCCGGGCTCGATGCCGCAGCTCGCCGACAGGATCAGCTTTGGCTGCGCATCGTCGATGCGGGTGGCGAGCTCTTTCGCGGCAAAGCCGCCGAACACCACGGAGTGCACAGCGCCAATGCGCGCGCAGGCGAGCATCGCGACGACGGCCTCCGGGACCATCGGCATATAGAGGATGACGCGATCGCCCTTGGCGACACCAAAATCCTGCATGATGGCGGCGAGCGCCTGCACTTCGGCCAGCAGTTCGGCGTAGCTGAGTTTGGTGACGCTATTTGCCAGCGGCGAATCATGGATCAGCGCGATCTGGTCGGCGCGGCCGCGTTCGACGTGGCGGTCGAGCGCGTTGTAGCAGGTGTTGACGACGCCACCGCTGTACCAGCGGCCGTAGACGCCCTGCGAGGGATCGAAGATCTTTTTCGGCGGCTCGATCCAGTCGATCTCCTTGGCCGCCTCGGCCCAAAAGCCCTCAGGATCGGCCAGCGAACGCGTATAAACCTCGTGATAGAGGCTTTTTCCGTCGACGTTTCCTCGGACGTTCATTCCCGCGCTCCCGTTCCCTTATCCGCCTGGCCTTGACCTTGTGGCAGGACAAACGTTCCGCCATGACAGGGATCAAGTACCGGCCTTGTTTGAGGGGTATTTTCCCGGGAACGGGCCGCGGTTCAAGCTCAAAAGAACAATGCTCAGCTATCCATCGCATTCAGCCGCTGCAGCCGCTCCTGCATGACCTTCTTCAGATCATAGCCCGGGCGGCCGAAGCTGGTATTGCGGGCGGCGAGGAAATCGCGCTGGGTGCGACAGAGGTCGCCGGCCGGGCGGGACCTGGCCGATTTCAGCACGCGCTCATAGGTCTCGGCGATCTGGCGATCGAGCACGCCCAGCTGTGGATCGGCACAAATTACCTTCTCAACCTCGCGCTTCGCAGTGGCACAATCGAACGACGGGCCATTGCCGGAATTCGCTGCGAGCGGCCGCAGCAGCTCGCCGCCGAATTTCGCGATCTCCGCGATCATAGCGCGGCGGCCGGCGGCGGCGTTGTCATTGCCGGGATCGAGTTTGAGCGCGGTTTCGTAGTCGGCCAGCGCCTTCCTGCGCTCGCCCGTCTTCTTGTAGAGCACGGCGCGGTTGTTGTAGGTCTGCGCAAAATTCGGATCGAGTTTCAGCGCGGCCTCGTAGTCGCTCAGCGCCGCGCCAAGCTCACCCTTGAGGTGATAGGAGTCGCCGCGGTTGGTGAAGAAGTTCGGCCGCGGCGCCAGCCGCAGCGCCTGATCGTAATCGGCAATCGCCTTGTCGTACTCGCCCATCGCAGCCAGCGACAGCCCGCGATTGTCGTAATATTCGGGCACCTTCGGATCGAGCCTGATCGCCTCGCCGTCGTCGGCAACCGACTTCTCGAGCTGGCCGAGCTTCTTGTAGGCGGCGCCACGATTGGTGTAGCTGCGCGGCCGGTTCGGATCGAGCCGCAACGCCTCGCTGAGATCGCGGATTGCCTTCTCGTTGTCGCCGCCGAGATAATAGGTCACGCCGCGGTCGGACCAGGCCTGTGCATTGTCAGGCTTCAGCTTGATCGCCTGGTCGTAATCGGCAAGCGCGCGATCTAGCCGGCGCTGGTTGGTGTAGACGACGCCGCGCAGCTCGTAAGATTCCGAATCCTGCGGATCGAGCTCGATGGCCTTGCTGAGGTCCGCCGCGGCGCGGTTGAGATCGCCGCCAGCCTCCCGGAGGAGATCGCCGCGCAGGCGCCAGGCTTTTGCGTTTTTGCCATCGAGCGCAATGGCGCGATCGATATCTCGCAGCGCCTGCGTGAGGCCGCCCGAGGTCCGCGCATTGGCGTCGGCGCGCACCAGCAATGCCGCGGCGCGATCGGAGGATGGATTTGAGGCCTGGTCGACGATAGCGCTGCAGGCCGGGATCAGCTCAGCCGGGGCGGCCTTGCTCCCCATCACGCAATCGACACCAGCCGTCGCGGGGGCGACGAGGATGACGCTCATGGCCGCGCTGAGAAGGAGCGAGCGAAACGAGATTTTTGCAAACGAGAACATTTGCGCGGAAGGATGCGTGCCGCACATGGCATAGGACTCCGGGACATCAGGCTTTCACCATTGTCGCGGCGGCCAAAGAATCGGTTCAAATCGAGGCGTGTCAGGGGCGTATCGACCCCTCCCTTGCTCGCCCGCTCTTACGGGGACACGAGGAGCCTCAATACCCGTCAGCCCCGTTCAGCCGCCGCAGCCGCTCCTGCATCGCCTTCTTCAGATCGTACCCCGGCCGGCCGAACCCGGCATTGCGGCGGGCGATGAAATCGTCCTGCTCGCGTTGAAGCGCCTTCGCTTCGCTTGCATTGCGCGCTTCGCGCAAGACGCGCGCGTTGGCCGCAAAGACCTCGCGATCGAGATCGGCGAGCTCGCGGTTGGCGCAGATCGCCTTCTCGACGGGGCGGCGCGCACCCCTGCAATTGAAGCTGGGCTTGCCCGCGACCGCCATCTGCGCGCCGATCCGCTCGATCTCGCGCGCCATCGCCTTGTGATTGGCCTTGGCCTTCTCGTGGTTCGGGTCGATTTTCAACGCCGCGGCGAAATCCTGCACCGCCTTGGGCTTGTCGCCCTTCCTCAGCCAGAGCTCGCCCCGCGCGTTGAAGATATCGGCGAGACCGGAATCGAGCTCCAGGGCGCGGCTGTCATCGGCTATCGCGCGGTCGACCTGATCACGCCGAGAAAACAGCGCGCCGCGCGCGGTCAGGGCCTTGATCAGGTCGGCCTTCGCCGTCTTCTCGTTGTCGATCACGGCAGCGCAGGCCGTGGCGGCCTTGTCAATGTCGTCGGCTGCGGCAGCCGCGAGGCAGGGCGCGATGTCGACCTGCGGGACCGCGGCCGGTTCGCCGCCGGTCGCAGCATGAGCGGCAGCGAACGAGAGCGCGAAGAGCAACCCGACGCCGGACCATTGAATGAGAGAACGCATGCTCGCCACAGTTGGAAAGTCTTGAGTTAAGGTCCGGGTTGAGGTCTTGCCTTATGGCCGCACTATCCATCATACGGCCGGATTGGTGCTAGCTTGTGGCGCCGCTCAAATCGGTTTCGGGGGTCAACGTGTCGACATTCGAATGGATCATTGTGCTTCTGCTCGGCGCCGTTGCATTATCGGCGCTGGCGCGGCGGATCAAGGTCCCCTACCCGACCTTTCTCGCGATTGGGGGCGCGCTGATTGCGTTTGTGCCATCGAGCCCGTCCTGGACGCTGGAGCCCGATCTGGCATTGGCTCTTTTTGTCGCACCGGTCCTGCTCGATGCCGCCTTCGACACGTCGTTGCGCGATCTCCGCAACAATTGGGTTCCGGTCGCCACCCTGGTCGTCGCCGCCGTCGGCCTGACCACGGCCGCTGTGGCCTACGTCGCGCACCGGCTGATGCCTGACATGCCCTGGGTCGCCGCGGTTGCGCTCGGCGCCATCGTGGCCCCGCCGGACGCGGCCGCCGCGGTCGCGATCCTGAGCCAGGTGAAGCTGCCTCACCGCATGGTCAAGGTTCTGGAGGGCGAGAGCCTGCTCAACGACGCGACCGCGCTCCTGATCTATCGCATCGCGGTCGGCGCGGTCGCCACCGAGCATCTGGCATGGAGCCAGATCGCGCCGACCATGGCGCTGGCGCTGGTCGGCAGCGTCGTCGCGGGCCTGGTCGCAGGCCGCATCATCCCGCTGTTCATGGAACGCGTGAAGGAAGCGCCGAGCGCGATCATCGTGCAGTTCGCCACCACCTTCATGGTCTGGATTGCCGCCGAACATCTCGGGCTCTCCGGCATCCTCACCATCGTGGTCTACGGCATCACCATCGCGCGCACGGCGGGGGCACGCATGCCTGCGCGGCTGCGTGTACCTTCCTATGCGGTGTGGGAGACCATGGTGTTCGTGCTCAATGTGCTCGCCTTCATGCTGATCGGCATGCAGATGCGGCCGATCTGGACACGGCTCGATGCGGACGTGCGCTGGGAGTATTGCGTGGCCGCGGCCTGGATCCTGCTCACGGTGGTCCTGGTGCGCCTGGCCTGGATCACATTCTACCGCACGACGCTGCGCGCGCTGATCGCGCACGGGATCTATCACGCCAAGGACCCGAAGCAGGTCGCCTCGGCCAAGGGCGGCCTCATCATCTCCTGGTGTGGCATGCGCGGCCTCGTCACCCTCGCCACCGCCTTTGCCTTGCCGAAAAGCTTTCCGCATCGTGACTTCATCGTCTTCTCGGCGTTTGCCGTCGTGCTCGGCACGCTAATCGTGCAGGGCCTGACGCTGCGGCCGCTGATCCTGGCGTTCGGTCTCAAGGACGACGATCCCGTCGGCATCGAGGTCGCGCGCGCCCGCGCCGTCGCCTATCGCGCGGCGCTCGACGCGATCGAGGACGATCCGTCGGAGGAAGCGGAAATCCTGCGGCTCGAATATCGCGCCATCCTGATGCAGGCCGACGACGATCCCCATGGCGGCATCGCCAACGGCGAACTGCCCGCCGACCCGCTACGCCGTCGTGGAATCGCGGCCGCGAGAAAGTCGATCTTCGACCTTCGCGCAAAGGAAGTGATCGGCGACGATGCGTTCCATCGGATTGAGGAAGAGCTCGATCGCGCAGAATTGAGCGCCGGCGGTTAAAATCCTGTTGGACACGACCAGCGCCCTGCACAGGTGGTTAGGGGCTTGAACCAAACGCCATCTCTTCAGACACACTCCAGATGACGACCCTGATCGACGACCGTCGTGTGCGCGCGCAAGATGCGGCGCCCGCACGATATTTCTATCTCCACATGGCAATGGCCTGCGCGGCCACCGCTTTTCTCGGCTTCGCACCGACCTATTTTGTGCCGCTCGCGCAACGGACACTGTCCGCAAGTCCCGTCATTCATTTCCATGGTCTATTGTTCTTCACCTGGTCTCTCTATTTCGTGATCCAGACCTGGCTCGCCGCCTCAGGTCGCGTGGTCAATCACCGTGCGCTCGGCATCGCCGGCGTTTCGCTCGCGACCGCGATGACGATCTTCGGCTTCCTTGCCTCCGTGCATGTGATGCAGCATTCCGCGGCGCTCGGACAGAAAGAGGCCGGCATCGCCTTCTCGATCGTGCCGATGAGCGGGATCGCGTTCTTCGCTGGTGTATTCGTGCTGGCGATCATGAACACGCGAAAGCCTGAGATTCACAAACGTCTGATGCTGCTCGCGGCGGTCTCTATCCTTGATGCCGCGATCGCGCGCTGGTTTCTCACCTTCCTCGCACCTCCCGGACCGCCCGGGCCGCCGCCGGTGCCGGTCACGATCGCGCCGGCCGTGGTCGCCTCGCTGCTGCTCGTCGTCGCCATGGTGCGCGACTGGCGCACCGGGGGCCGCGTGCACCCGGTCTACATCACCGGCACGCTCGCGCTGCTGGCGGTGAAGGTGCTGAACTGGCCGATCAGCGAAACGGCGGCATGGCATTCACTCGCCGGCGGGATTCTCGCGCTGGCGCAATAAAGCAGCCCACGTAACCCGTCACCCTGAGGCGGCCGCTTCTTCAGCGCCCTCGAAGGGCGACGGCCCGGCTGCATCGTGGCCGCTCATCCTTCGAGGCTCCCCATGGCGCGCGTTGCGCCCCATGGCTCGCACCTCAGGATGACGGAACTGACTGAAGTGCTTTAAGCCCCCGCCTTGCACGTGATCCCGCCGTCCACCACGAGCTCGATCCCCGTCACATATTTCGCTTCGTCCGAGGCCAGAAACAGCGCGGCGTTAGCGACGTCGAAGGCGTCGCCCATGTGGCCCATCGGCACTTGCGCATCGCGCGCCCGCCACATCGCTTCGACGTCGCCCTTGGCATAGCTGGCGGCGAGACCGGCGGAATGCTCCACCATCGGCGTCTTCATCAGGCCGGGCAGGATCGCGTTGACGCGGACATGGTGGCGCGCGAATTCGATCGCGGTGGTGCGCGTCATCTGGTTCATCGCCGCCTTTGAGGTGCCGTAGGTGACGTAGGAGATGCCCATGTGGCGGATCGAGGCGATCGAGGAGATGTTGATGATCGAGCCGCCGCCCTGTTTCACCATCAAAGGGATGACGTGCTTCATGGCGAAATAGGCGCTCTTGAGGTTGACGCTGAAGACGCGGTCCCAGCTCTCCTCGGTCACTTCGACGACGCTGCCCATCTCGGCGATGCCGACATTATTGTCGAGTACGTCGATGCGGCCGTAGGCCTTCAGGCACGCTGCGACCATCGCCTCGACCTCGCGCTCATGCGAGACGTCGGTTGTGAACGCGCTCGCCTTGCCGCCTTCGTCCGTGATGATCTTCGCGGTCTCCTCGGCGGCCGCGCCGTTGCGATCGACGCAAAACACCTGCGCGCCCTCGCGTGCAAAGGTCACCGCGGTGGCCTTGCCGTTGCCCCAACCGGGTCCGATCGAGCCGGCGCCCACCACCATTGCAACCTTGCCCTTGAGCCGATCCATCGCGTGTCTCCCGTGTTGTTGTTCTTTGTAGCCCGGATGGAGCGCAGCGCAATCCGAGGTCGCTTTCCCCAGATTGCGCTGCGCACCATCCGGGCTACGGATCTTTGCAGACGCTCATCTTTGTGACGTTAGCACCAATGGGATGACCGACAATCTCGGACAACGTCCGGCACTTGCCGTCATGGCATAGCCGCCATTCGCCAGCCGCGCCCGAATTGCCCAGCACGACCTCCGGCATTGGCGCCCGCGCGGGCCTCCACTGAAACCAGCCGTCGACCAGCCGCGCCTCGGGCGGCGGCTCCATGCCGGGGCCGGTGCCCTTCACGCGGGCCTGCGTCAGTTCGAGCCCGGCGGGGGTGACGCGCCAGTCTTCCTGCCAGTCGACCTTCGCGATCGAATGCGTCCACACCAGCGTGAACGCGGACAGCGCCAGCGCCTTCACGCCTGAGGCTGTGACGAAGCAGAGGCTCACACCGCCTCGACCGGCGCCGGCGGACGCTGCCGCCACTGCCACAGCACGATCGCCGCGGCGAGCAGGAAGCCCGCGGTGTCGCTGAACGGGAAGTCGCCGAGCAGGCACAGCGCGCCAGCAAGCGCGACGACACGTTCGAGCAGCGTCAGCCGCGTGAACAAAAAGCCGATCGCGACCATGCCGAATAGGGCGATCGCCACCAGGGCCTTCAAGGCCGCCAATGCCACCGCGCCGTAGAAGCCGAGCTTGGCAGCCATGGGATCGCCGGCCTGCAGCATCAGCGCCGGCGAATAGACGAAGATGAAGGGGATGACGTAGCCGGCGAGCGCGATGCGCATCGCCTCCCAGCCGATCTTGTCCGGGTTTTCCTTCGCGATCGGTGCTGCGGCTAACGCTGCCAGTGCCACCGGCGGCGAGAGGTCGGCCATGATGCCGTAATAGAACGCGAACATGTGGCTCGCGATCAGCGGCACGCCGAGTTTCGCCAGCGCGGGCGCCGCGAGCGCTGCCGTGATGATGTAGGTCGGGATGGTCGGGATGCCGGTGCCGAGCAGGATCGACAGCAGCATGGTCATGATCAGCGCCAGGAACAGGCTCTTCTCGCCGAGGCCGATCACCCAGCCGCCGAAGATGGTTCCGACGCCGGTCTGCGACATCATGCCGATGATGACGCCGACGATGGCGCAGGCCATGCCGACGGTGATGGCGGATTTCGCGCTTTCGGCTAGCGCATCGCGGCAGGCGCGCAAGGCGGAAAATCCGCCACGCACGAACGCAGTGATCACGATCAATGCGACGACGACGCAGGCGACCGGCACGATCTGAAGGCCGTCGCGCGACAGCGCGGCAACGACGAGCGCGAGTCCGATCCAGAAGATGTAGCGGATCGCCATCGAAGACGCGCCCGTCGTGATGGCGGTCCCAAGGATCAGACCAACTGTGAGCGCGAGGCCCATGCTACCGGCATAGAGTGGCGTAAAGCCTTCGAACAGCATGTAGACGAGGGCTGCGAGCGGCAACACGAGGTACCAACCCTTCACCAGCGCCTTCCAGGCGCTCGGGGTCTCCGACTTCTTCATGCCGGTGAGGCCGTGCTTGCCGGCTTCCAGATGCACCATCCAGAAAGCGGAGGCGAAATAGAGCATCGCGGGAATCGCGGCCGCCTTCACGACCTCCGAGTACTGCACACCGAGCGTCTCCGCCATGATGAAGGCAACCGCGCCCATCACCGGCGGCATGATCTGCCCACCCATCGAGGCCGTCGCCTCGACGCCGGCCGCGAACGCGCGGCGATAGCCGAACCTGATCATCAGCGGAATGGTGAACTGGCCGACGGTGACGACGTTGGCAACGCCGGAGCCGGAGATCGTGCCCATCATGCCCGAGGCGAACACCGCGACCTTGGCCGGGCCGCCGCGGGTCCTGCCGAATAACCCAAGAGAAACGTCGGTGAAGAGCTGGATCATGCCGGCGCGCTCCAGGAACGAGCCGAACAGGATGAAGAGGAAGATATAGGTCGCCGAGACGTAGATCGGCACGCCGTAGAAGCCCTCGGTGCCGAACGACAGATGCGTGACGATCTGGTCGAAATCATAGCCGCGATGGTTGAGCGGCGACGGCAGATACTGGCCGAAGAACCAGTAGACGAGGCAGGCGCCGCACATCAGCGGGAGCGCCGCGCCCATCAGCCGCCGCGTCCCCTCGAAGATCAGGACGGCGAGCAGCGTGCCGACCATAAGATCGAGGCGCGTCGGATCGCCGTCACGCGCGATGAGATCCGCATAGAATATCCACTGATAGAGCCCGCACAGAAAGCCGGCGCCGCCGATCAGCCAGCCGATCGCGCGGCCGAAATCGCTTTTGGCGGTGAAGTTGCCGATCAGGCCGAAGGTGAGGAGAATGAGGAAACCGACGTGGACGCCGCGCACCACCTGGCTCGGCAGATAGTTGAAGGCCGCGACATAAAGCTGGAAGGTCGCGAAGGCGATGCCGCTCCAGTACGCAAGAGCGCCCCACCAGCCCGGGCCAAAGCCTTCCGGAAAACCGTGCTCGAAATTGTCGAACTCGACCTTGATGGGCGCTTCGCTGCCCTCTGCTTGCAACATCGATATGTCCCCGCGCCGATCGCCGTGGCGCTTATAACATTGCACAGCGCCTCCAGACCGTCATGCCCGGGCTTGTCCCGGGCATCCACGGACTTTCTCGCCTGCTCTTAGAACGTGGATGGCCGGGACAAGCCCGGCCATGACGTCCGATAACGAGAGCTGATTACTTGATCAGCCCTTTTTCCTTGTAATAGCGGATCGCGCCGGGGTGCAGCGGAACCGGGCTGCCGCTGGCGGCCGTCTCGAGCTTGATCTCCTTGCCGGCCGCATGCGCGTTGGCGAGCTCGGGCAGCGACTCGTAGACCAGTTTTGTCATCTGGTAGGCGAGATCGTCCGACACCGCCGAGCTGGTGACGAGATAGTTGACCACGGCCGCGGTTGGCACGTCCTTGTCCTGCCCGGTGTAAGTATTTGCGGGAATGGTTGCCGCGATGAACGGCAGGCCGATCTTGTCGACGGTCTCCTTCGGCACCGACACCACAACGATCGGGCTCGAGGTCGACAGATCCTTCAGCGAGGCCACGCCAAGGCCGGCCGATTGCAGCGTCGCGCCGAGCTGGCGGTTTTTCATGAGATCGACGGATTCGGCAAACGGCAGATACTCCACCTTGCCGAGATCCTTGTAGCTCATGCCGGCCGCCGCCAGGATCGCGCGCGAATTCAGCTCCGTACCAGATTTCGGCGCGCCGACCGACAGGCTCTTGCCCTTGAGGTCCGCCAGCGTCTTGATGCCGCTCTCGGCGGTCGCGACGATCTGGATGTAGTTCGGATAGATCGCGCCGATGGTCCTGAGCTTGTCGAGCTTGGTCTTGAAGCCCGCCTCCTCCTCACCGTCCCAGGCGGCTTTCAGCGAGTCGCCCAGCGTGAACGCCAGTTCGCCGCGGCCCTGCTGGAGCAGGATCAGATTCTCGACCGACGCCTTGGTGGCCTGCACCTGCGTCTTCACGTTCGGAATCTTGTCGCCGTAGATCTTCCCGATCGCGACCCCGAGCGGATAGTAGACGCCGGAGGTGCCGCCGGTCAGCACGTTGATGAAGGATTGCGCCTGCGCGCAAGGTGCCGACGCCGCCAGAGCAAGAGCCGTGGCCACGCCGAAAATCGTCCGTTTCATGATCTTTCTACTCCCCAAACCGGCCGGGAAGTTGGCCGGATGAGGGGTGCGGGTCAACCCATCCAAAAGTCAAACAGGACTGCGATAAATGGCTGTCCTGGCTCGATTTTTGGGGAACCCGGCGAGTGCGGCGAGGTGGCGCAGTCAGGTCTGGTCAGCCCCTCACTGGAAGGCCATGTCCAGGCATTTGGAGATGTCGGAGCCGAGGCCGGAGGAGATGATGATGCAGCCGCGCACCTTCTGCGCGCTGACGTCGGCGGCCCAAACCGAGTAGCCACCAGGGCCGAAGAACGAATTGGTGTTCGGCGGCTCGGTCTCGGTGGCGTCGAAATCGTAGTGGCCATCGGTCTCAAAGATGCGCGGCTTCTTGGTGCAGGCGCCGTCGGTCTGGACGTTGATAACTTCCTTGTTGTCGCGGGTCAGCGCCAGCGAGACCTGGCAGCGGAAATATTCCGAGGTCTTGGTGTTGAAGAGATAGGTGTAGGACTTGCAGGTCGCGGTGTTCAGCTTGCCCGGAGCCAGGCCGCGGCTGCACGAAATCCTCTGGTTGTGGCTGAGCTGGTAATCATCGGCCCGGGCGGCCGGCGCGAGTGCCGTCAGCAACAGGCCGGCGGCCCAGCAAGCTTTAATGACGAGGTTCATTCGAATCATCCCCTACCCAATGTTTTTGTCGAATTGCGTTCTAGACGGAAAGCGGAACATAGTCGCGCGGGGACGAAGGGAAAATCACAAACTGCTCGGCAAGACGTGATGCGCTGCGGCGCTTTCGCAAATTGACCTGCAAGCGCCGTTCGTGATTTGTTCAAGCCGGGAGCCTCGATGGGGAGGATAGGGTGATGGCATTTTCGACAAGAATTTTTTTGGTGACGGCCGTGCTCGGCGCGTTCGCTACACCCGCATTGGCGCAGACCGCTGCAACACCTTGGGAGCTCAAGCCCGACACCGGCTACGCCTATGACAAAGACGGCAAGACCCTTTCCTACAAGATGGGGACCAGCAATGCCGGCGAACTCCTGAAAGGCGCCAAGAAGGTGCCGAAGGGCACGCTGTTCTTCCTCGGCCACAACGGTCAGCTCTACATGCGCAGCGGCCCGTACCTGGAAGGCGACGGCAAGTTCAAGTTCGGGTCGGATCAGTAGGGCGGGTCGCGGCGACGCCACGCATTGCTGTCGTCCCGGCGAAGGCCCGGGACCCATACCGCGTGATCCCTCGATTGCGGACGGTCGCAGTACCGAACGACTGTCCTCCCAAACCACGCCCTGTGGTGATGGGTCCCGGCCTTCGCCGGGACGACGCCGTCTAAAACGCCCCCGCCAGCTCCCGCGCGCCGGCGTTGTTGCTGTTGCTGTCCATCCTCGTATCCGTCACCGCCAGCAGCTTCGCCACCGTGTTGTGGCGGATCGCGACCGGGTTGCGCTCGTAGCCGCCGCGCTGGAAGAAGTTCGAGGTCGGCACTTGTTCGCGCATGGCCTGCGGCATCGTCACCATGTCGAGGCCGGTGCCGTCGCCGGTGAGGTTCATCATCTCGAGTTCGGCCGCGCTGAGCGGGCGGCTATAGCCCTTGGCGCGCGCGAACAGCACCGAGGTGAGCAGCTTGTGGGTCTGCAGCATCGGCCCGATATCGATGTCGAGCACCATGGCATGCATGGCCCAGCCCTGCGCGGTATTGCCGATCTTCTCGTGCTCCGACCAGGTATCGGGCACCGACTTGGCGTGCGCCACCATTTTTTTCAGAACGGTGAGCTTGTGCTCGAGCGACTGGCGCGCCGGGCTCGAGGTCCTCGCCACCTTATCAGAGAGCGCGCGGATGAATTCATGGCCTTGCTCGGCCAGCAGCTCGACGCTGTTGGTCGTCAGCAGCTGGTTGTAGCCCATCGCGGTCGAAATGGCGCGCTTGCCGCCATGCTCGATTCCCGCCTGCACGTCGTAACTTCCGGTGCCGCCGGTCTCGAACGCATAGACCCGCACCGCCTGCTCGCGCGTCAGCCCCGAGGCCAGCGCGTAGCGTGCATAGACGCGCTTGAATTCGACTTCGCTGGCCGGCCGCTGCGGCGTGAACTGATAGAGTTCCTGCGCCGCGCGCAGCAGATCGGCGACCACGGGGATCGGCTTTTTGGTCGGGCGGTCCGGGGTTTCCTCCGGCTCCGGATTCACCGGCCGTTTCGGCCCGTTATAGAGCGGCGGATGCTCCAGCACGTAGTCGTCGAGCGTGACCTGCTGACCGTTGCGCCGCTTGGCGTTGCGACCTTTCCGCTTCTCGGAGATCTGGCTCCAATAGGCGCCGGCCTCCTCGTCGAAGGCTGCACGCGCCGCCTGATAATCCTGCAGCTTGCGGCGATATTCGAGCACGGCGGGCGACGCGCCGCCTTGCGCGAAAAACTGCGACAACAGTTGGGCTTTGGCATTGCGGACGGCCGGCGGCAGCGCGTCGGATTCGCCACCGCGCGCGGCAGGCGCGAGCAGGACGAGCGCGAGTGGAACCAGTCTCACGGCAATTCGAATCGATCGATGCATGCTGCCCTCTTAGCAGGCATCCGGTAACTGTCACGTTAACGCGCCGTTTACTTCTTTTTCGCCCCCCGCGTCACTTCCAGGCGAATACCGGCTGTTCCAGCTCGGTGACGCGGGTGTGCCGTCCTGCCAGCACTTCGCGGAACTGATAGATCAGCGCCGCCGTCGGTGCGTGGATCAAGCTCGACTGATGATGGAAGCGGATGACACGGCGCGTGCTCTCGGGGATCGCGACGAAATCGAACGCATCTTCGCGCTCGACCGCCCCAAGCGCGATGCGATGGACGGACGCGACCTCGTCCGGGTTTGGTTTGATCGCGGCACTATCAGCGGCCCAAACCACGACCGGCGTGATCAGATAGCCGGAGCGGGTCGGATAATCGTCGAGCGTGCCGAGCACCTCCGCGCCGGTGAGGCGCAGGCCAAGCTCCTCGTCGAGTTCGCGCAGCGCCGCCTCGACCGGCGTCTCGCCGGCATCGCAGCGTCCGCCGGGCAGAGCCCATTGACCACGATGGGCGCGCAGATGCGATGCGCGCAGCGTGAGCAGCAACGCCGTGTCATCGCCCTCGCTGGCCGCGGTCAGCGCAATCACCACCGCAGCACGCTTCAACGCCGCCGGCTGCTCGTCCTCCGGCAGTCGCGTGAAGGCCGCGCAGGCAGCCGCGATATTCCGCCGTGTGGCATCGTCGAACGGTCTCATGATGCTTGACTACACCACGTCCGGCCCCGATGAAATGAGTTCGCAAGACCCTTTCAGGAATGGACGACATGACCAATAAGACAGCCGCACGGCTGAAAGCAGACGGCTGGACCATCCTGGAGACCACGGGCTTCATGCATCTGATCGGCCCTCTGTGGGAGCGCAAGGTCGACGGCCAACACGAATTCGCGCTGGCGACAGAAGACAAGCATCACAATCGACGCGGCATGGTCCAGGGCGGCGTGATGATGACGTTCGCGGACCGTACCTGCGGCATGACCGCCCGCTACGTCTCCGGCAAAGAGTTCATGGCAACGGTGCAGCTCGACACCCATTTCGTCGAAGCCGGCCAGATCGGCGATATCCTGATCTCCCGCCCGCGCGTGGTGCGCGCGACGCGCAGCCTGATCTTCATGAGCACGGAGGTCAGCGTGGACGGCCGTTGCGTGGTGATGGCCAATGGTGTGTTCAAGATTTTGAAGGGGCCGGGGTAGGGTCCACTGTCGTCCTGGCGAAAGCCAAAACCCATTACCCCAGGGAGACGTCGTGCCGCGAGCAGCTCACCGCGAATCTTCGTCAAATCTCCTCTCGGGGCAATGGGTCCTGGATCGGCGCTCCGCTTGTCCAGGACGACGTTGACGAGCGACGTGCTTCCCAAGCTCGTCATTGCGAGCGCAGCGAAGCAATCCAGAATCTTTCCGTATACGCATTTCTGGATTGCTTCGCTGCGCTCGCAATGACAGCACTGGGCCGCTATGCTGATGCCACAAGAAGCAGCAAGGACGCGCCCCATGCAATATCGCCAGCTCGGCCGCAGCGGCCTGAAAGTATCGCCGATCTGTCTGGGCACGATGATGTTCGGCGGGCCGACCGATGAAGCCACATCGAAGCGCATCATCGCGAAGGCGCACGAGGCCGGGATCAATTTCATCGACACCGCGGATGCCTATTCGAAGGGCGCATCCGAAGAGGTCGTGGGACGCGCGATCGGCAACAACCGTCACGCCTGGGTGCTCGCCACCAAACTTGCGAACCCGATGGGCACCGATCCCAACCGTGTCGGCCTGTCGCGGCGCTGGGTATTGCAGGCAGCGGATGAGAGCCTCAAGCGGCTCGGCACCGATCACATCGACATCTATTATCTGCACAAGGAAGACCACACGACTCCGCTGGAGGAGACGGTGCGCGCGATGGGCGATCTGATCCGCGCCGGCAAGGTGCGCTATTTCGGCGTCTCCAACTACCGCGCCTGGCGTGTCGCCGAAATCTGCAACATCTGCGACCGGCTCGGCATCGACCGGCCCGCGGTGAGCCAGCCCTATTACAACGCCATGAATCGCATGCCCGAAGTCGAGCACTTCCCGGCCTGCTCCTATTACGGCCTCGGCATCGTGCCCTATAGCCCGCTGGCGCGCGGTGTGCTGACCGGCAAATACAAGCCCGACGAAGCTCCCGACAAGGAGACGCGCGCAGGCCGTAACGACACCCGCATGATGCAGACCGAATGGCGGCCGGAATCGCTCCAGCTGGCGCAGGAGATCAAGACGCACGCCGAGAAGAAAGGCATCACCGCCGGCCAGTTCGCGGTCGCCTGGGTGCTGAACTCCGCCTTTGTCTCCTCGATCGTTGCCGGCCCGCGCACCGAGGAGCAATGGGACGGCTACACCGGCGCGCTCGACTATCGCTTCACTGCGGAGGACGAGGCGCTGATCGACAGACTGGTCGTGCCGGGTCATCCGTCGACGCCGGGCTACAACGACCCGGCCTATCCGATCGAAGGACGTCGCGCGCGAACGGCTTGAGACGGAGACAGGAATGGCCCTCGAAGATCGCTACGGCCTGCCGATCACCACCTCTTCGCCTGAGGCGGCATCCGCTTATCGCGAGGGCATCGACCTCATGCTCGCGGGCTGGACCGGCACGGCAGAGATGCTGGAGCGCGCGATTGCGGCCCATCCGGATTTTGCGCTGGCCCATATCGCCCGCGCCCGCCTGCATGGCTTCTATCAGCAAGGCGATCTGGCACGGCAGAAGGCGGCACTCGCGCGTGAGCTCGTGGCGACACGCGGCACGGAACGCGAGCGTTCGCATGTCGAGAC
The DNA here is from genome assembly GCF_040547675.1 of Bradyrhizobium sp. RT6a. NCBI lineage: Bacteria > Pseudomonadati > Pseudomonadota > Alphaproteobacteria > Hyphomicrobiales > Nitrobacteraceae > Bradyrhizobium > Bradyrhizobium sp. RT6a. The sequence goes on along the minus strand of NZ_JBEPQC010000004.1, from coordinate 62,649 downwards.
GCTGGCGCTCGCAATCGAGGGCCGGCTGCCCGAGGCGATCGCGGCGACGATGAAGCACGTCGAGGCGTGGCCGCGCGATGCATTGGTGCTGTCGCTGCCGCTCGGCGCCTTCGGCCTGTTCGCGTTTTCCGGCATGGCCGATCACGACCGCGCGCGGCAAGAGCTGTGCGAGCGCGTCGCGCATCACTATGGCGAGGATTGGTGGTTCCTCACCATGTACGGCTGGGCAATGACCGAGAACGGCAATGTCGGTCGCGGCCGCGGCGTCACCGAGCGCGGCTTCGACCTGCGCCGGCAGAATGCCCATGCCGCGCACGCCGTGCTGCATGCGATGTTCGAGGACGGTTCGATCGAAGCGGCTGACCGGCTCGTCGACGACTGGATCCCCAGTTACGACCGCGCCGGCATCTTGCACGGCCACATCCGCTGGCATCAGGCGCTCGGCGCACTGGAGCATGGCGATGCCGCGCGGGCGCTCGCGATCTATGCCGATGTGCTGCAGCCGAAGGCGACACAGGCGCCGCCGCTGAATGCCGTCACCGACAGCGCGTCACTGCTCTGGCGCCTTTCGGCTTACGGCCACGCCGTGCCGAGAGCGCTCTGGGTCGAAGGCGATGCCACCGCGCAAAAGCTGTTTCCGAAATCGAGCCTGCCCTTCGCCGATATCCACATGGCGCTGTTCGCGGCAGCGACGCAAAATCGCGAGGCACTCGCCACACGTCTTGCCGCGATCGAGCAGCGGCTCGCCGATGGCAAGCTTCCGGCCGGTCCCGTGGTGCCCGCGGTCTGCCGCGCGCTGGCAGCCTTTGCGGACGAGGATTACGCGGCATGCGTGCAAATGCTCGCGCCGGTTCTCGGTGAGGTCGTGCGCGTCGGCGGCAGCCACGCCCAGCGCGAGTTGATCGAGGACACTTTTGTCGTTGCCCTCATGCGCGGCGGCGACCTGCGGCGCGCCCGCGCGCTGCTCGACGCGCGCCTGCACCGCCGTCCCTCCCTGCGCGATACACGCTGGCGGGCGACGATGGGCTAGCTCCGCCACGAAAAAAACACCGGCCGGGCGGCAATTGCCGGTCGGGAATAGGTTGGGCGATATGGACGAATCGCCGTTGAGGGTGGCGCGGTGGTATTTCAGACGAATTCGGCAGAACAAACGGGATCGCAACCAATTTGCGGTTCGCTGGTTATTGGACGGAACTTTTCCGGGGTTCCCTGGCATGTGAGCCTTCCGATGCGCCTCTGCCGACCAGTCTTCACCGCCGCCCTCATGGCCTTGGCAAGCCCTTGTTTTGCCGAGTCTTCCTTGTCGATTCCCGTCAACAACCCTCAGGCCCCAAACGCTTACGTCGACCTGCTGGCGCTGATGTCCGGCCACTGCAAGACGCTGAAGGTCGCCGGGCGTACCTTCGCCTGCAAGACGGTCGCCTACGCCCATGGTGACAAGGGCCGGGTCAATTTCGCGGTCGCGGTCGACGATCCCGCCGATGACAATCACGTCGTGTCGTTCTCCGGCGAGAACGGCAAGCGCGCCGACGACAACTCCTACGAGCTGCCGATCGACCGCATGCTGCTCAATTCCAAGGACCGCCCCAAGGTCGACGGCCTGCCGGTGCCGGCCGAGCAGACCTCCACCGGCCTCTGCCGCCAGACCGGGAATTTCGCCGCCAAGAAGGTGACTGACGTCACCTGCTCTGCCACCGACAGCGAGGGCCGCAGCTACGAACTGCTGTTCGTTTCCGACGGCACGCCCGTGAGCGTGCGTCGTATCAGGCAGTCGGCGCCGTCGATCCAGGATCCGTTCAAGTAGCGACCCTTCTTCGCTCTGGAGGCGGGCGAGGCGAACTGCCGCCTGCGCGGCTCAGCCGGATCAAATCCTTTCGTTGAAACTTCGGAACCGGCAGGTATGCTCGGATGCGTCCTCATTGAGGAGGCGCCCGTTGCAGACACAGGCAGGCACAGAGTCCAGCAATGCGGATGGTCATAGCGATCAAGCGGCTCCTGATCGTCTGCCTGTTCGCAACCCTGGCACATGATTGCCCTGCAGCCGACGGTCCGGGGCAGCGCTCGATCCTGGTGCTGGAAGACGCCGACTTTCGTTCGCCGTTCTATTCGGAGATTTTTGCCGGTATCCGCACCGCGGCGAAGGAAAATGGACAGATCCATACCGTGATCTACGGCGAAAGCCTGGATCTCGCCCGTTTCCCGGGACCGGACTACGAGGAGAGCCTGGTCGGTCATCTCAAGACCAAATACGCGCACCGGTCGATTGACGTCATCGTCTCGATCGGCGTCGCGTCGGCGAGATTCCTTCAGGGGCGCAAGCACGACATCTGGCCCGCCGCACCCGTGGTTTACGGCTTCGTGCCCGATCTGCCCGAGACGCGCGCACTGTTCCTGCCCGGCACGACCGCAATCTTTGCCAAGGTGTCTCCGGCGCAGATACTGACTGCGGCACGCGCGGTCGTTCCCGACTTGACCGGTGTCGTCCTCGTTGGCGATGCATGGAAAAATCCGCTGATATATGGCCACTGGAAACAGGAATTCGCGGCCACGATGCCGGATCTCAAGATTATCGATCTGTCCGGCATGGTGCTGCGGGAGGTGCGCGAACGGGTCGGCTCCTTGCCCCCCGGCTCTGCAATTCTGACCTCGGCGATGTATTCCGACGGCGAAGGCACCCACTATTTGCCGGCCGCGGCGCTTGCGCGTGTCGCCGAGCGCGCGAACCGCCCGATCATCATCACCTCCGATACATTTCTCGGGCGGACGGGAGTTGGCGGCTTCCTGCTGCTGCCCGAAACCATCGGACAGGAAGCCGGCCAATTGGCAATGCGTATTCTCGGCGGCGAATCGCCGTCGAGCATCCCGCCCGTTGCCGGGGACAACGTGAAGCCGATCTTCGACTGGCGGCAGCTCAAGCTCTGGAATGTGGACGAAGCCCATCTGCCTCCGGGCAGCGAGGTGCGTTTCCGAGAACCAAGCTTCTGGGAGCAGTATTACTGGCGCGTCATGATCAGTGTCGGCGCGTTGCTGGTGCAGACGACGATGATCGCCATCCTCCTGCGCGAGCGCAGACTGCGATTCCTGGCGGAGATCGAGGCACGCCAACGCATGTCGGAGCTAGCCCACATGAATCGCCTTGCGACCGCGGGCGAGATGTCTGCCACGATCGCGCATGAGCTGAGCCAGCCGCTCGCCGCCATTCTGATCAATGCTGAGACCGCCGAGCAGGTGCTGCAGACACCGGCACCTGACCTCGGCGTAATCAAGGACATACTGGGTGACATTCGCCGAGACGATATGCGCGCCAACGAGATCGTCGTTCAGGTGCGCTCATTTCTGAAGAAGGCCCGCACAGAGCGGCGCGAACTCGAGCTCAACGCGACGGTCGGCGAGGTGTTTCGATTCCTTTCCGTACAGGCCCTGACCTACGACGTTGCGCTCGCGACGGATCGATCGTCCTCGGATATCCGCGTAACTGCCGACAAAGGGCAGCTCCAGCAGGCTATTCTGAATCTGGTCATGAATGCCATCGAAGCGGTGACCGATCTGCCGGAGGATCGGCGACGCATCGTCGGTCGAACCAGCCTTGCGAACAATCAGGCCATGATCTCGATCGCAGATGCCGGCGACGGCATCCGCACAGAAAAGATAACCGAAATCTTCAAGCCGTTTTTCACAACCAAGACGCAGGGGATGGGCATCGGCCTCTCGATCACGCGCACCATCATCGAGGCACATGGCGGGCGCATCTGGGCCGAGAACGCCCCGACAGGAGGCGCCGTCTTTCATATCAGCCTGCCACTGGCTGTGGCGCGATCGTGAGTCGGGGCGTTCTTCCGCCAGACGTCAGCCATCAGTCGGCGCCGTCGATCCAGGATCCGTTCAAGTAGCTCCACCCGTCACGTGAACGCCTTTTCCAGCGTCGCGAAGATCACCGCGAGCGATTTGTCGTGCCGCGTCACCGGCGGCACCGGGCGATCAATCTTCATCAGCTGATAGACCGCCATTTGGGCCGCGCGCACCGAATATTCGACGGTGAACACGACGTCATCGGGGATTTCGACGAACTGGCTGACGAAGGCGAGATTGACGGATTTCCTCGGCACCGGCAGCGGCCGGTCGGTCACGGTGCGCGGCATGAACATGCTGGTGATGTAGGGCATGCGGCAGGGAACGCAGATCGCATCCTCGAACACGCCAACGTCGAAATTCAGGTGACCGCAAAGCTCCTTCAGGAGGTCGGCGCCGCCGCAATCGGACATCGGCTTGGCCACGAAATTGCCGACGCGGTCGGGATGCAGCGCATAGCCCCAGAACACCTGCACGTTCTTCGGCTGTCCGGCGAAATGCGGATGGTGATACAGCACCACCGACATCAGCCAGTTGGAATCCTTGAACGTGACGAGGCCGCCGGCGCCGGCCTTGTTGCCGGAGAACGCCTCCATCTTGTCGAAGAAGCGCGGATCGCGGCAGGTGACAGTGAATGACAGCCAATAGGATTCCGGGATCGACGCGTTGAACGCGGACGGCTTGCCGAATTCGGGACGTCCGTTCGCGATTTTCTCCCACAGCGCCCAACCCTGGCTGTCGGACCTGGTCAGGCGCGGAGCCGGCTCGGTCATCGAGCCCAGGCTCGAGGCGTCCGTCATCGAGCCGTTCTGAAAGAACACGAGGTCGCCGTCCTCGAGCCGGACATTGGCGGTGCGGCCGTCGCGGTCGAGGACGAGCTGGCGCACCCGCAAGCGTCCGTCCTCGCTCTCGATCGCCATGTCGGTGACGGCGGTGCCGCGCACGAATTGCACGCCCTGCCCCTTGAGCCAGCCGGCAAGCGGCCGCACGATCGCGTCATACTGGTTGTAGACGGTGCGCTTGACGCCGGCGAGAGTCTCGATGCGCGGGAATTCGTTCATAAAGCGATGCAGATAGCGCTTCAGCTCGACCGCGCTGTGCCAGGGCTGGAAGGCGAAAGTGGTCTGCCACATGTACCAGAAATTGGACTCGAAGAATTTGGGCGACAGCCAGTCGGTGATGCGGCTGTTTCCCAGCGTCTCCTCCGAGGCCTCCGTGAGCCGCAGCAGCTCGAGCCGGTCGCGCGCGGAAAATCCCATATGCGAGACGTCGAGCTTGAAGCGGTTGCGATCGACCAGGCGCGCCCGCGAATGCGCGGGGTTCTCGGTGTTGAACGCGACGGTTTCCTCGCGCACGCTGAGGCCGGGATGTTCGAGCGAGGGAATGCTCGATAGCAGGTCCCAGGTGCATTCGTAGTGATCGGTGGTGAGCATGCGCCCGCCGCGCAGCGAATAAGCGCCGTTCGCGAGCAGCGCGCCGTCGAGGCTGCCGCCGACCAGCGGCTGCGCCTCGTAGATCACGATGTCCCGCCCCGGCAGCTGCGCGTCACGAACGAGGAACGCCGCGCCCGCGAGCGATCCAATGCCGCCACCGATGAAATACGCCTTCATGTCCTGCCTCGATCTGCAATTTCGAATTTTCGCGGCGACATTGCATGGGGAGACACTGGCCTGAGTTGCGCTGGATCAAGCGCAACGCGCATGAGGATCACGTTGAGTTGAGCGATCGACTGATCAACCCCGGCAGCGCGACTCTCGTGTCCCGGACGCGCTGCAATGCTCTCGGCGTGCTGCGCAGAGCAGGGACCCAGAGCAGGGACCCCATGCCGCACAAGATCCCGCTGGAGACATGGGCCCCGGCTCTGCAGCGCACCGTCGAAGAGACGCTGCGCTGCGTCCGGGGCACGAGGCGTCGCGAAACGAGGGAAGATTGGCATTGCGTGTTGTCACTATCGCCTCGCATAGTCGGCGCAGTAAGCAAATCTGCAGGTAAGTCTGAAAGCCGCCCCTCATGTCCCTCGCCCTTCCCGCCCTCATCGTCGTCGACGTCCAGCATGCGTTCGACGAATGGGAGGCGGCGGGCAAGCAGCGCAACAATCCGGAGGCGGTGGCGCGTATTGCCGATCTCCTGACGGCCTTCCGAACGAGCGGCGCGCCGATCTTCCACATTCGTCATGAGGGCACCAAGCCGTCCTCCTCATTTCTGCCTAAGAGCTCCGGCTATGCCGTCAAGGACGAGGCGCGCGAGCGGCCGGGCGAGATCGTGATCGTCAAGCGCGTCAACAGCGCCTTCATCGGCACCGATCTGGAAAAGCGCCTGCGCGCCGGCAACATCGGCACGCTCGTCATCTGCGGCGCCACCACCAATCATTGCGTCGAGACGACGACGCGGATGGCCGGCAATCTCGGCTTCGACACACAGCTGGTGCGCGACGCGACCTGGACGTTCGAACGGGTCGGGCCGGATGGCGACAGGCATTCTGCCGAGGAGATCCATGCGATGACGCTGTCGAACCTGAACGGCGATTTCGCGCGCATCGTCACCACCGATGACGTGATTGCGTCATTCGCGGCAGAGTGATGGCAGAGCTGCGATCGACGCCCGTGATGCGACAATAAATCCCACGAGATGCACGCAGCCGCGCGAATCGGAGGCCCATGAAACTGCGTCGTTTCGACGCCCGCACTGGCCGGAACGCACCTGACGACCATGTGTTGTCACACGACATTCAACTGGAGTGATGACATGAAGTATCTCATTGTCGCGATAGCCGTCGGTGCTGCGGCGCTTGCCGGAGGATCGGCGGCGAACGCGGCCAATTATTCAAGCGCGAAACAGAACGCGCCAGCCGCCCAGTCAACCGATATCAGCGCGCAGCACAGGCACCACCATCACGGCCATCGCCATCACTGGCGTCCTCACCACCATCACGGATTTCATCGTCCGCACTACCGGAGCTACGGCTATTATCCTCGGCACCACGGATATTACGGCGGCGGACCGTACGGATATTACGGCGGCGGCGGTCCCAGCGTGACGTTCGGCTTCGGCGGCAGCCGCTGGTAAGACGAAAGGCAGCAACACGAAAGGCCCGCGAAATGCGGGCCTTTTTGCTCGTCAGCCTATCCCCGCAAGATCATCTCCGCCGCCTGCTGACCGCTCGCCAGCGCGGCCTCGACCGTGCCCATGTCGGCTCCGCGATAAAGCGCCTCGCCGGAGAACAGCACTGGTCCATCGCCCCGACCTAGGATCGTTTGCGCCTCGCGTGTTCGCGGCGTCGCCCAGGAATAGGCGCCGCGCGCGTAGGGATCGTGCGCCCAGTTTGTCGCAGCGGCCGCAGTGAGCTCGCGCGCGAGGTCCTCGCGCGACAGGGCGAAGACAGCAGCAAGCGAATCGAGCCCCGCATCGATCAGCGCTTGCGGGTCGAGGTGCGCCAGCGCTGCCGTGCGCGGGCCGCCGAACCATCCGGTAAGCACGAGATGCCGGTCCGGGTATTGCGTCCACCACACCGGGATGAGCTGGTCGGACAAAAGGAAGCTCATGTCCGCGAGCTCTTCCTTGCGTTCGCGCCACCATGGCCGCCTGAAGCGCAGCAGGATCTTGATCACGTTACCGAAGCCGATGTCGTCGGCCGCCGCCGCCTTGGCGCGCGCGCGGCCCGGCAGCCCGATCTCGCGCAGCAACGGCAACGGAACAGTGAGGATCACGCGATCACAGCCATGCACGTCGCCGCCGACACAGCGAACGGCGATCGCGCCGCCCTCCTCCTCAATCGCCGACACCACGCAGCCGAAGCGAAAAATCACGCCAAGCTTGCGGCACTGGGCCGTCAGGAAGTCGATCATGGCTCCATAGCCGCCCTGGACCCGCGCCTGGGGTGAGTGCCCGCCAGCCATCCATTCCTCGCGCAGCGCCAGCGTGGAGGCGCGCTCGGGGTCGGCCGCATCGTAGCCCTCGACCATTCGCTCGATCGAATGGCGCAGCCGCGCATGCTGATCCCCGGCAAAATGCCGGCGCAGGAATTCGGCGACGGTGAGGTCGTCGTTCAATTCCCGAACCACGGCGTGCAGCTCAGCCTCATGCGGATCGTGACGATCCTCGCGCATGATGTCAGCGCCATCAAAGCTCCACCGCTCGCCTTCGATCTCTTGAAGAACCATCCCGGCCTCACGCAGCAACGCGCGCGTGACCGGCGCCTCGCCGTGGACGAATTCGGCGCCGCCATCAGCGGGGTAGCCGAACTCCGAAGCAGGCAGCGGGTGGATGCGGCCGCCGCAGCGCTCGCGCGCCTCCAGGATCGTCACTGTCCTCCCGGCGCGCGCCAGCTCGCGCGCCGCCATCAGGCCGGCCGCGCCGGCACCGACGATGACGATATGCTCTGATGTTGCGGACATCTCGGTGCTGTTACTTGCCCACGGCCTGCGGATCGTTCCGGATCAGACAGCGCAGCAGCAGGACGCCGCCGCCGAGATCCCGCGTGCTCTCCAGCGTCATCGCGGTCAGCGGTGCACGCCGATCCCCGTCAGCGTCCGTGGAATCGAACACGAAGGGCGCGCCCTTGGCGCCGTCGATCGCGGGACTGAGGATCAGGTTGAACTCGTCGATCAGACCGGCGCGCAGGAACGCGCCGTTGGCAACGCCACCGCCCTCCACCAGCAGGCGCTTCACGCCGAGCTCGCGGTTGAGAATGTCCACCGTCAGCGCGAGATGGATCTCGGACTTGCCGGCAAAGATATAGGATACCCCCTCGCCGCGGAGCCCGGCGAGATGCGAATCGGAGACGCTCTCGGTCAGCACGACGACGATCTGATCGCCGCCGATATCGGAGCGGCCCCAGCCGATCTTGCCCTGCGCATCGAGCACGACGCCATAGGTTTTCGCGTCGCGTCGCGCGAACCAGTTTTCGCGCGGAAATTTCGCGTCTACCGTGGGATAAGGCTTGCCCTTGGCGAACTCCGAGCCGGTGACGCGGCCGATCACCCAGGCATCGCCGCCGAGCTCGTCATGGATCTTCTCGAACCAGTCCGTCCCTGCCCCCTGCGGGCGCCAGCGGCTCGGATGCGTGCGGCCGTCCAGACTCGAATGCATCAGACAGATGACGTAAGGCTTCATGCGCATCTCCAGGCCGCGCTCAGGCTGCCGGCTCACTGCCCTTCTCATTTCCCTTGGCGCGATCGTTCACGATCACCGCGAGGGGATTGAGCTTTGGCGGCGCGACGAGTTTGAGCGTGTTGGTGTCGCGGTGGTTGAACGGCGCGCCGCGCACGAACAACTCGGTCTGGATCAGATAGGTCCAACTGCCCTCGTCGTTGAAGGTGATGTCGCAGCGGTAAGCATCGGTGCGGAACGCTTGTTCCAGAAAATCAGTCGAGCAGATCCCGTAAGCGGTGTCGCCGCGCTTTGCGGTGACGGAGATCTCTTTGTCGTCCGGCCCGGCCTTGCCCGACGCCAGCAGCACCTGCCCGCGCGGGATCGCCAGCGTCTGCATGATCAGCCCGGTCTTGGGCTCCCACAACCAGTAGCCGACCTGGTCGTGGAAGGTGATGTCTTCCTCGGGCGTGTTGATGTGGATGTGATAGCGCAGCCCATAGAGCAGCTGCGGCCCGTTGGCCTGGGGATCGATCGGATCCATCCGGATGCGCTCGATGAAGGTCCGCCGCTCCGGCCCCTCCGCCTTCGGATTGATGTCGATCCCCTTGTCGGCCTGCCAGACGCCGGCCAGAGGGCGGAGCGGGCCGAGATTGGCAAGGCCGTCGGGCGAGACGTCCTCGGGTTCGGTGAAGATATCGGCGGGAAGGGGGAGCATGGGTGTCCTCGCATCGTTGCGAGGCAGCAATAGCATGAGAGCGCGGGCGTGGCTCGTTCTCAAGCCTCACAATCGGGAATGGACATAGGCGCCACGCGCAGCCGATCCGCGAAGCGGAGCCGAACCGACTTGGTTCGGCCCGGTCGCAAAGACGTCTAGTGGCGGTGGTCGCGGACGATGGACGTCGCGTTCAGGGTTGTCACGACGTTCGCCAATGCGGTCGCTGCGAGAGCCACGAGGATGTCGTTGCGCATGTCACGATCCATCATGATGCGGCTGCGTCCGGCTGACGGCCGCCGCAGCCGCGAGTGGTGGGTCGGTTGCGCTTTCGCCGTGCCGCTGAAGCCGCACAGCAGCAATCCAATCGAGAGGACCGCGACAGCAAGACGCGCAACGAAGCCCGACGACAACGTCATGACCATGTCCTCCCAGATGTGAGCAGGGCGATTGCATATGAAGAACGATATGGCTGGAAGCCCGCCTGCGGCCGGCGTTCATGACGGCTGATGGGGCCCGCCGCCCCGGCAAGGCCTGGAACCAACCCGATCAGCGTTCGTTAAACTCTCGTCCGCGCCAGAACGATTGGCTGAAAGGATCATGTCCCACCCGCCGTATTCCGGCTGAGACCCCGTTTTGGTATCGATGACATCGCGGTCCCCCTCCTCGTCTCGTATCTGGCCCCTGTTTGCTCTCAACTTCTTCATGGCCGACATGCAGTCGGGCATCGGCCCTTTCGTCGGCGTCTTCCTCCAGGAGCGCGGCTGGGCGACCGGGCTGATCGGCACCGCCATGACGATCGGCAATGTCGCGGGCATGCTGGTCACGACGCCGATCGGCGGCTTCATCGACGCCACGCGCAACAAGCGCATGTGGGTCGTCATTCCCGGCATCTGCGTAGTGCTCGCGTCCGCGATCATCCTGATCTCGCAGAATTTCTGGGCGGTGACGTTCTCGCAGGTCGCACAATCGCTGGCGAGCGCCGCGATCGTGCCGGCGGTAACTGGCATCACGCTCGGCATCGCCAAGCAGAAGGGCTTCAACGCGCTCAACGGCCGCAACCAGGCGTTCAACCATGCCGGCAACATGGTCGGCGCCGCGCTGTCGGGCTATCTCGGTTACAAGTTCGGCTACGTCTCGGTGTTCGTGCTCGCGGCAATATTCGGCGCCATCGCGATCGCCTGCGTGATGATGATCCCAGCCAAGGCCATCGACGATCGCGCCGCGCGCGGCAGCAAGGAGGACGATCCGGACAGCGCGCCGGACGCGTTCACGATGCTGCTCAAGCACCGCGCGCTACTCGTGCTGGCACTGGCGCTCGCGCTATTCCATCTCGGCAATGCCGCCATCGTGCCGCTCTATGGCCTGGCGGCGGTCGCCGAAGGCCAGGCCAACGGACCGAGCTTCGTCGCGACCACCGTAGTGATCGCACAAGGCGTCATGGTCATCACGTCGCTGATCGCAATGAAGGCGGCGAGCAAGCGCAACTACTGGCCTATCATCCTCGTCTCCTTCATGTTCCTGCCCATCCGCGGCGTGCTCGCATTCTTCGTCACGGGATGGTGGGGCGTCGTACCGATGCAGGTGCTCGACGGCCTCGGTACGGGACTCCAGACGGTTGCCGTCCCCGGCATGGTCGCGCGCTCGCTCAACGGCACCGGCCGCATCAATCTCGGCCAGGGTGCCGTGATCACCGTGCAGGGCATCGGCGCGAGCCTCAGTCCCGCGCTTGGCGGCTGGATCGCGCAATGGATCGGCTACGGCCCGACCTTCCTGCTGCTCGGCGGTTTTGGCCTCGCGTCCATGGCGCTGTGGTTCGCGTTCGGCGCCCACGTGAAGAAGTATTGAGGCTTCCTTCTCGCTCTCCCCGTTCTTGCGGGAGAGCGAGAAGGAGAATCGTCAAGTCCCAAAATTCTTCTGGATCGCCTTGTCGAGCGTTTCGCCACCGACGAAGCGTTGGCGCAGCTCGCGCTTGAGCAGCTTGCCGCTCGGGTTCTTGGGCAGGGCATCGACGAATATGACGCGCTTGGGCACCTTGAAATGCGCCATCTGGCCGGCGCAATGCTTGATGACCGTGTCCTCGTCGAGCTTCTCGCCGCTCTTGACCACGACGATCGCAGTCACTGCCTCGATCCAGCGCGGATCGGGCAGGCCTACCACCGCAACCTCGGACACTGCGGGGATGCGATAGACCATCTCCTCGACCTCGCGGCTCGCGACGTTCTCGCCACCGGTCTTGATCATGTCCTTGACGCGATCGACCACGGTGATGTGACCCTCTTCATCGACGGTGGCGAGATCGCCGGAGTGAAACCAGCCGCCGGAGAACGCAGCCGCCGTCTTGACAGGATCGTTGTAATAGCCGGAGAGCAGATGCGGCGAGCGGTGCACGATCTCGCCCACCTCTCCGACCTTCACATCCTCCATCGAAGTGTTGACCACGCGGGTCTCGACATTGAGCACTGGCTTGCCCGCCGAGCCGGCCTTGCGCAGCTGGTCCGCAGGACCCAGCACGGTCGCGAGCGGCGCGATCTCGGTCTGGCCGTAGAAATTCCAGAACTTCACGCTGGGCAGGCGGCGCTGGAGCTCGAGCAGCACCTCCACCGGCATGATCGAGGCGCCGTAATAACCCTTCTGCAAGGTCGACAAATCCGTCTTGTCGAAATTGGGCGAGCGGAGCATCGCGATCCAGATCGTCGGCGGCGCGAAGAACGACGTGATCTTGTGCGTCTGGATCAATGACAGAATGTTGTCGGCCGCAGGCTTGCCCGTGATCACGCCGGAGGCGCCGAGATAGATTTGCGGCCCCAGGAATACATCGAGCTGCGCGCAATGATAGAGCGGCAGCGCGTGCAGGAATTTGTCGTCCACGCTCATGCCGCCGTCGATGATGCAGCTGACATACTGCCACATCACCGCTTCATGGGTCAGCATCGCGCCCTTGGGCAGCGACTCCGTGCCGCTGGTGTAGACGATCTGCGCGAGATCGCGGCTGTCGACCGACGACTCCAGGTACGAGCCATCGGCGCTGAGAAGATCGTCGAAGGTGGTGAGGCCCGCCGGCGCCGTGGCGGGATCCTCACCCGGCAGCCAGATCATCTTCTCGACCGCGCAATCCCTGGCGCTGGCCGCGCGCGCGGGCTCGACGAAATCAGGGCCGGCCGCGAGCAGCTTTGCGCCGGAGCTTTTCAGGATGAAATTGATCTCGTCCGGATTGAGCATGAAGTTGATCGGCACCAGCACCGCGCCGATCCGGGCCAATGCGAACCGGAGCGCCGCAAAGGCGTGCGAATTGCGCGAGAGCACGGCGAGGCGGTCACCCTTTTTCACGCCGAGGCCAAGCAGGCCGCGGCCCAGCCGATTGCAGATCGCGTCCATTTCGGCAAATGTCCAGCTTACATTGCCGCAGCTCACCGCGAGCTTGCCCGGATCGCGGCCCGCCGCGCGCCGCAGGATGTCGCCGATGGAATGCTCGCGGGCCTTCGAGATGGTGGCTGCGATGTCGCGGGTCATTTCCGTTCCCCTGAATTTTCTCTTTGCGTGAATTGCCAGCCTGAACCCAGTCAGGCCATGGCATTCACGCGCTTCTTGTCTTCGCAAAAGCGTAGTCGGGGCGACCGGCCACGTCAAATCAGCCAGCGAGCGCGGCGCCATTACGCAAGAGTTGAGCTCAGAGCTTGTGCCCTTTCTGGCGCAGCGCCTCGATGAGGCGCTGCTTCAACTCGTCGGCCGTCTTCTGGCTGACGTCTTGGCTGATCCGCGCGCTTGCCTGCGCCAGCGCATCCGACTTCTCCAGAAGCTTCTTCCCGGCCGGCTGGGCATAGAAAGTCTCGATCTGGCGCAGCTCATCGATGCTGAAGCTCTGGGCATAGAGAGCGGCGACCTGGTCGATCATCGAAGTGAGGGCTGGAGTGTAAATCTCGGAGCCGGGTGCCGTCACCGCGTCATAGTCGCGCTCGATTTCCGGCCTGTCCTGCGCGACCACGGGCCTCAGCTTGAGCAGGAGCTGCGGCAACAGCGCGCGATACTGATCCGCGATCTTCAAGGTGACCACGAGCTTGCGCGCCGCGCTCATCGCCTCCGGGGAGGGTGCTTGCGCCGATGCACCAGAGATCAGGAGCAGGAGGGCGCCGGCGATCGTCAACACAAGTCTGGGCATGAACCTCTCCGTTGGATCTCTCCGCGAATGCAGGCCGGCGATACTCAATGACCCGCGGGCGCCACGGCAGACCTGTCCGCAGGCGCGCTTTCCAGGACGGTGTCGGCCTCCTCGACCTCCGTTACCTTCACGAACAGGTTCGGCACCCGTTCGGCCCGGTCGAGCAGCCACGCGGCTGCGATCATGATGGCGATGCCGACGACGGAGACCGCGAGCTGCTCCCAGACACCCTTGGTGTATTGCGTCAGGATCCAGTGCGCCGAGAACGAGAGGAAGACGCCGAGGCAGAAGATCGGCAGCGAATGCTGACCGCAGAGGATCACAGGACGCAGCCACGCCCTGTGCAGGGTCCGCCATTTGCGCGAGATGAGATGAGTCACCCAGATCGCCAGCGCCAGGAAATGCGTGAAGCGCAGCATGTCGAGGTCGGTCTTGTCGATCGGGTAGATCGCCTTGATCATCCACTTCGGGATCAGGGCTTCGAGCGCAGGGACGTGCCAGGTCATCACGATCAGGAGCGCGAAGGCGAGCCAGGCCGCGGCCAGCGCCATCGCCGCCTTTGACCACACCCATCTCGCGATCTTGTCGATCTGGCCGATGCCGCACCAGGCCGCGAACACGAACATCAGCTGCCAGCAGAACGGATTGAAGTACCAGGTCGTGCCCGGCGGATAGGAGGCGATGTTCCAGTTGAACCAGCGCGCCAGCACGTAGAGCACCACGGAGCCGGCGAGCGTCAGGTTCGGCCGCCGCACCAGGCACCACACGATGAAAGGCGAGGCGAACACCAGCGTGATGTAGAGCGGCAGCACGTCGAGATTGACCGGCTTGTACTTCAGCAGGATCGCCTGCCCGATCAGCTCGTCCGGATGCGACAGGAAATTGAACACGTTGAACTCGTGCTCGTACATCGGATTGTCGAAGCGGCGCGCGGTGCGGGCGATCTGCGCCGTGAACAGCAGGAACAGCATGATGTGGGCGACATACATCTCGACCGCGCGCCGCCACAGCCGCTTCAGCGCGGCGACGAACCAGCCGCCCGCGACGATCGGCCCGTAGATCCAGCCGACCAGATAGCCGGAGATGAAGACGAAGAATTCGGCGGCGTCGCTGAAGCCGTAATTGCGCAAGGTCAGCCAGGCCACGACGTCGTGCGGGATGTGGTCGAGGAAGATCATCCACAGACCGATGCCGCGAAAGAGAT
Source organism: Bradyrhizobium sp. RT6a (assembly GCF_040547675.1). Lineage (NCBI taxonomy): Bacteria > Pseudomonadati > Pseudomonadota > Alphaproteobacteria > Hyphomicrobiales > Nitrobacteraceae > Bradyrhizobium > Bradyrhizobium sp. RT6a. Next base: position 47,634 of record NZ_JBEPQC010000004.1, on the reverse strand, counting down.
CGAGCCGCAGGTCGCGCTCGACCGGCGCGAGCAGCGCTGACTGGTCCCGTGTGATCATGGCCCCGCCTCGTTCGGTGGGCGTCGCGCCGTCGCGGCGCCGAAAATCGGATGCTAAAAATTGAAATCAAAAGTCACCTGGCCGTGCGGCCAGGGCCGACGGTAGCCGACCTTGCTGCGCGTGCAAGGGCATAGTCATCGGAGCTGGCCGCACAAGGGTGCCGTCATTCGCGCTGCACCATGGGGCCTCTTCAAAAAACGCCAAAAACAACCCCATGCACAGTAGCTAAGTCTTTGCAAAGCCTACTGGATTTATTCGACGCGTCGGGCAGATTTCGGCCGCGATAGCGGCCCGGCCGCCGCTGCCGTCAGCTTAGCTCGTCGCCCGTCGCCTGCATCTCGTTGAGCATCGCCGCGGCCTTGTGCTGCAGCGGCAGCGCGCCACTCTCGGCGGCGATCGCGATGGTCGCGCGCAAGGCCCCAAGGATGGCTGCCTTGGCCTCCGCATCCGACGGCGGCGTCACCACGGCCTCGCCGAACAGGGCCTCCGCCTCCAGGCCGGAGAACCCCTGTTGCCGCGCCGTGTTGCGCGCCTCGCGCAGCATGTTCTGCGCGGCCTGGACGTCGCCGAGACGGTGGGTGGCGAGCGCCAGGTAGATCGAGCTGCGCAGCACCGCCGAGGTATAGCCGACCGCCTTCGCCTCCTCACGCGCCTCCGTCAGCATGCCGCGCGCCCGGTCGAACAGCCCCTGCTCCAGATAGGCCATCCCGAGGTGGCAGGCGAGCACCGGCACGAACAACCGGATGCCGTGCTTCTGCGCCAGGACGAAACCCTCCTCGAGAATGGCCGCGGCCGCCGCCGGCTCGCCGCGGCCGAGCATCAGCCAGCCGCCGCTATAGGCAGCGGCGACACGGTCATAGGGGCGACCCGTTTCCTCCGCGATTGCGACGGCTTGCTGCTGGAGCTGCTCGGCGGCATCGAGCTCGCCCATCACGGTGTGGGTGATGCTGTTCATCATGCAGCAGAGCAGGAGCAAAGATCGTGGGGTCGTGCCGATCGGGGCACTTGCTGCCGGCCCCGAGAGATGGGCACGGGTGGTAACCAGCATCTTCTCGGCGCGATCGTAGCGGCCGGAAAGAAAATAGGCCTGCCCGAGACTGTATTGCGCGAGATTGCGCCAGGCGGGATTGCCCGAATTTTCCGCCAGATGCACCACATCTTCTCCGATCGCGACAGCTTCGACCGGCGTTCCATAGAAATTCTGGGCACCCGCTCTCATGGTCATGGCCGCGACCTTGCGTTCAATGTCGCCAATCACATCGGCTCGCCGTTCGGCCTCGCTCCCCAAATCCAGGGCTTCGGCGACACGCCCCGACCCGGCAAAGGCCAACCGCGCCTCCATCCGCAGGTCAATGGCGTCCGTTTCGCGCGCGTGCGTCACTGGGGTCTTGTCGAGAGAACCCATCGCGATCTCGAAATAATCGACCGCTTCGGCAAAGGCCGAGCGCACCAGACATTTTCGAGCCGCGCTCCTGCCATGCTGAAAAGCCTTCCCCCAATCCTTCGCTCGGGCCGCGTGATAGCAGAGCGTATCCGGACCGTCGGTCCACGCCTCGTCGGTCTCGAGAGCCGCCAGAATGCTGGCATGGATGCTTTCCCGCACCTTCTCGACCATCGAATCGTAGGTCACCTGCCTGACCATCTCGTGCCGGAATTCGAGCGAATCCTCCAACTCACTGTCGATCCTGACGAGCAGCTCGGCCCGGTCGAGCGCGGTGAGGCAATCCTGCAGGACGTCTTCCGGCACGGCCGCTACTCTTCGCAGTGTGGCCTGGTCGGCCCGGGGTCCAAGCGCCGCGGCGATCTGGAGAAGCGACCGTTCCTGTCGTGACACACGATCCAGCCGCGCCGCGATCACACCCTGAATGCTGCTGGGGATGCCGAGTTCGTCCACAGGACGCGCAAGGGAAAGGTCGCCCCACTGGCCAAGAAGCATGCCGCTGTCCTTCAGACTGCGGCAGACCTCCTCGATGAACAGCGGAACGTTGGCCGTATGAGAGATGATCCGGTTCTTCAGGTCTTCGTTGGTCGTGGCGGGACCAAGCATGTCCGCGAGCATGGCCAAGCCTGAATCGTCATCGAGAGGCCGCATCGCCACGATTTCCGCGCGGCAGCTCGCGATCCAAACCGGCATCCCATTGGGCCGCGTCGTCAGCAGCACAAGCAGATCAGGGCATTGTAGCCCCGAAAGGGTCGCGACGACCGCATCGCTGGCCCGATCCATCCAGTGCAGGTCCTCAATCAAAAGGATCGTACGCTGACGACGGGCGACGCTCTCGACGATCGCACAGCTTGCGTCTGAAATCGCACGACCACGCGCGTGAGGCTCCAATTCATCCCATTGCGGATCGGAAACCGGCAAATCCAGGATCGCGTCGACGGCCCGCTGTTGCACCACCGGCAACGCGTCTCTCGGATCATCCGTCCTGGTCTGATCTCTCGCAGCTGTATCAAGGATCGAGAGCAACAGGCGCTTGAGCGCGCTGTACGGCGCACCCTGGAGATTCGGACTGCACTCGACATCGATCAGCCGCCAGCCGCCAGCCCGGAGATCCTGCGCGAATTCATGCGCAAGCCGAGACTTGCCAATGCCGGCGTCACCCATCAGCAGAACCGTCTGCCGGCCGGCAGCAACCCTATCCGCAGCGCGCCATAACAAGGCCCGCTCCGTCGTGCGGTCGACGAATCTGGAAACGCTCCGCGCACGCCGGACCCGCCAGCTCGACAGATCACTCGCACCCATGACCCGGTAGACAGGCAGGGGCTCGCCGAAACCACGGAGCGCCTTGCGGCCAAGGAATTCAAAGCGCACGTGTCCGTCCGCAAGCTCCTGGCAGGCTTCGGAGACGTAGATCTGGTTCGCCTCGGCTGCCGTCTCCAGCCGAGCCGCGAGGTGCTGGGCTGCGCCGCCGATCTCGTAGACCTTGGAAAATTCGCTCGCGACCATGTAGGCCACCACATGACCCGAGTGCAGGCCGACCCGGACTTGAAGTCCTGGATCGCCCAGACTGCCAACACGCCGGACCAGCTCGATGGCCGCGTGGCAGGCTAAGGGGGCGTGGTTGTCGTCGGCGATCGGGGCGCCGAAGACGGCGGCCAACCCGTCACCCAACTCCTTGCTAACGATGCCGCCGAACTGGCGCACCGCGCCTCTCATCGCCGCAAGAGCCGGTTCGAGGCGCGATACCGCCGCCTCCGGCTCCAGCTCGGCAACAAGACCCGTGGAGTCGACGACGTCGGCGCGCAGAATCGTCACAAAGCGTCGTTCGCTGTCGGGGTCGACCGGCTGGCGCACCGCCGCTCCGCATTTGGAGCACCAGCGGTCGCCCGGACCAATCGCCGACTGACACGCGAAGCAATGCATTCCAGCGCCTTCAACCACTGCCTCGGCAGCCTCACCCCAACCCCCGCGAGGCGTTCGACCCAACAATACCTATAGGAAAGTGCATGGCAATTGGGCTTGCGACATAGGCGACGTTACGGGATGGAGGCTCTCTGGACGAAATACATTCCTGAGTGGTAGCGTTGAGTGCGCACAACAAACAGCGTGATCGGCCGTAGCGTGACGCGTATTTTCGGCCACCGCACCAGAGATTTTGACAAACAGACATATGAAGGAAAGAGGCGATGGCCGGACTGGTATATAGCGGCAAGGCATTTCGAGACTTGATGAATAGCAATTACTATCCTTTGGCGAACATGAAGAAGAGCGTCGCGAAGCTCAAGGAGTCCGAGGACATCGACCTGCCGACCTTGGAATACGGCCAGTACCACCTGATTTTGAACCCGGCATCAAACTGGCCGCAGGGCAGCGCCAAGTACTGGCACAAGGAAAAGGGCCGGGCCCGCGTCGACCTCAGCACCCAGCCGAACACAGTCCCCCTGTCCAGAGATGAGCCGGGCGTCATTCCGCTGACACGATGCGATCTGCTCGATGCCTGCGTCCGGAAATGCTTCAATTCCGAGCCGCCGATTCCGATGAAGACGAAGATCATCACCCACGAGGCCAGCGACGCTTTCGCGCACCGGCACGAGATCCGGCTGGAGTGGGACTACAAGAAGGGTTGGGACAAGCCGACGCTGCTCAATCTGACGATGGTCTGCCCGCACAGATCCTGAGCTTCGGACACATTCTGCTTCATTCAGAAGATCATCTCCGCCCGGGCGCTACAAGCGTGCGGGTTAGAACCTCCGGCGTGTCGTGCCTGTCGCATCGTCCGTCATGGGCTTGTCGTGCGAAGATGATTCGCTGCCTTCTGAACCATGAGAGGAGCGGCCGATGCCCGTTGGACTGCTGGAGGTCGAAGGCACCATTGATGTCGGCCAGTTCTGGCCGGAGGGGCGGTCGGACGCCGACACCACAAAGGTCGTGGTGAATGTCGCGCCGGACGCGATCCGCTTTCGCAAGAACGATACCGCGCCGTTCCAGCCGACCCATGTGTTCGACAACGCCAAGGTCAAGGGCCGCACCAACACGGCGGCGATCAAGAATGGCAAGCTTACCATTCGCCTCCAGGGCATTGACGCGCCGGAGCTGCATTACCAGCCCTCACCGCTCTCGCCCGCGGAGAAGACGGGGCTGACCGACGCCAGGCGACAGGCCTATCACGAGCTCACGCATCCCTACCGGCAGTTTCTCGGCGCGACGACGAGCAAGGCGCTGCATGATTTTCTCGGCAGTAGCGCCGAGCCGACGCTCACCTGCCGGGTGTTCACGCATGTCGATGCCCCGAACGAGGTGTTCGACACGTATGGACGGCTGGTCGGCGACATCGAGGTGACGGTCCGCGGCCACAAGGTCGACGTCAACCATTGGCTGGTCGAGCAGGGCTTTGCCTATCCGACGTTCTACTCCTCGATGAATGATGACGAGATCCGCGCCTTCCTCGCGCTCGCCAAGACCGCGCGCGCGAAAAAGCTGCCAGTCTGGAAGCACCTCGCCAGGACGATTGGCGCCTTCGACTTCGACCTGCGCGAGCCCAAGACAAACGAGACCGGCGTGCTCGCGACCGACAAGGGCCCGGTGATGCTGCCAAAGCTCTACCGCCGCTACGCCAACTGGTCGGCCCGCAAGAAGGCCAAGGTGACGAGCCAGAATTTCCAGAAATTCTTGGGCGAAGGCTCCGGCGGCAAGCCCGACACCTGCTACGAGATCGGCGATTTCCTCACCAACGGCGTGCACTCGGCGACGCCACGAAATTTTGCCGAGTTCGTCGAGGGCGGCAAGACGATCAAGTTTCAGCCCGAGGGCCTGGTGTTCGGGGAAGCGCCGTCGATGCTGGTCGGGGCGGACGGGAAGGCGATTAAAGAGTTTTGAGGACACCAGAAACAAAAATGGCCCGCTCAACGCGGGCCATTTTCGGATCGGGACCGGTAAGGTCCGAACTTGGTTGCGGGGATAGGATTTGAACCTATGACCTTCAGGTTATGAGCCTGACGAGCTACCGGGCTGCTCCACCCCGCGTTAACCGTTGCTTTGCCTTCGTGAAAGTGCCGGGGACGGTGAATGAAGGGCCGGCGCTGTTCGCGTGGCTTGCTTCGTCCGTCCCGAAGGCTTCCTTGGAAGGCAACCCCGGGCAAAGCCCGTTGGGTGCGGGCGGTATGTACCAACCCGGGGTGGCTTTGGAAAGGGCTGCGCGGACGTTTTTTTCGACTTTATGACAGCGCGGTGGACGAAGTTACGGCCTGTTCGGCCCGCCCTTGCCAGAAGTTCCACAAGGGGCCAGCTTGCGGCCACAAAACCAGGCGGAAACGCCACTTAAAGAGGGAGAACGCCATGGACCACGCCTTGGACCGTCCCTCGGACCGCCCCCCGCCGAGCGCCCCGCTTCGGGCCGTTGAGGAAACCTTCCGTGCCATGATTGCGCGGTCGCGGGCCGAGCCGGCGCCTGGCCTCGCCGGGCGGCTCGACCGGCTGGCGCGGCTGCGCACTGTCGTCGCCGACAACGAGGAGCGCTTCCGGCAGGCGATCTCGGCAGATTTCGGCCACCGCTGCGCGGTCGAGACCAATATCGCCGAGACCATGATGGTGTTCTCCGAGATCCGCCATGCCACCAAGCACCTCAAGAGCTGGATGGCGCCGCAGCGCGTTTCGACGACGCTGCAATTCCTGCCCGCGCGCAACCGGCTGATGCCGCAGCCGCTCGGCGTCGTCGGCATCATCGCGCCCTGGAATTATCCGCTGCAGCTGACGCTCGCGCCCGCCATCGGCGCGCTCGCCGCCGGCAACCGCGTCATCATCAAGCCGAGCGAGCTCGTGCCGCATTTCTCAGCGCTGCTGAAGGAGACGGTCGCCGAGCGGTTCGATGCTGCGGAAGTGCTCGTCACCGGCGTCGAAGACGAGATCGCAAAGGCCTTCGCGAGCTTGCCGTTCGATCATCTGGTGTTCACCGGCTCGACCCGGGTCGGGCGGCTGGTGGCGGAGGCCGCGGGGCGCAATCTGACGCCGGTCACGCTCGAGCTCGGCGGCAAGTCGCCTGTTATCATCGACGCCTCGGCCGACCTCGAAGAGGCCGCCGAACGCATCGCCTACGGCAAGCTGCTCAATGCCGGGCAGACCTGCATCGCGCCGGACTATGTGCTGGTGCCCGAGCGCGCGTTGCAGGCCTTTGCCGAAAAAGTCCGCGCGCAGATGCGACGCATGTTCGGCACCGACCCCTCCAACAAGGACTACACCTCCGTGATCTCCGACCGGCACTATGCCCGGCTGGAAAATCTCGTCGCGGATGCGGCAAGTCGCGGCGCAAAGATCCTGCAGCCGGCGAAGCCGGACGATCCGAACTGGAAGGCGCACCGCAAATTCCCGCCGACGCTGATCGCAGGCGCGACCGCAGACATGGCGGCCATGCAGGAGGAGATTTTTGGACCGGTGCTGCCGGTGCTCGGCTATCGCGAACCGGCCGACGCCATCGCCTTCGTCAACGCCCGCGACCGGCCGCTGGCGCTGTACTGGTTCGGCAAGGACCGCATTGCGCGCGACGAGGTGCTGGCGCGCACCGTCTCCGGCGGCGTCACCATCAACGACTGCCTGTTTCACTTCGCGCAAATCCACCAGCCGATGGGCGGCGTCGGCGCATCCGGCAGCGGCGCCTATCACGGCGAATGGGGCTTTCGCACGTTCAGCAAGTTGAAGCCGGTGTTCTATCGCTCGAAATTCAACCGCCTCGCCGACCTCTATCCGCCCTACGGCGGCAAGATCGCGCGGCTGGAGAAGTTGATGCGGTTCATGTCGTAGGGGCGGTCGTTCCGGGGCGCGAAGCGAACCCGGAATCTCGAGATTCCGGGTTCGATGCTCCGCATCGCCCGGAATGACGATAACGGGGGAAACATCAGTGACGGACACATTCGATTTCGTCGTCGTGGGCGCGGGCTCCGGCGGCTGCGCGGTGGCGGGGCGGCTGTCGGAGGATGCGGGGACATCCGTGGCGCTGCTCGATGCCGGCGGACGGAACGACAATTGGCGGATCACCACGCCGTTCGGGCTCGCTTTGCCATACAAGGCAGCGAACTGGGGCTTCGATACTGTGCCGCAGAAGGGATTGAACGGCCGTATCGGCTATCAACCGCGCGGCAAGGGGCTCGGCGGGTCCTCGGCGATCAATGCCATGGTCTATATCCGCGGCAACAAATGGGACTACGACCACTGGGCCTCGCTCGGCAATGCCGGCTGGTCGTACGCGGACGTGCTGCCCTATTTCAAGCGCTCGGAGAACAACGCTGATTTTGACGGCGCGTATCATGGCAAGGGCGGCCCGCTGCATGTCAACAGGCTGCGCGCGGACAATCCGATCCACGACATCTTCCATCAGGCCGCCCGCGAGGCGCAGTTTCGCATCCGCGAGGACTTCAATGCGGAGGACCACGAAGGGCTCGGCAGCTACCAGGTGACGCAGCATAATGGCGAGCGCTGGAGCGCGGCGCGCGCCTATGTGAATCCGCACATGGGCAAGCGCGCGAATCTGCGTGTCGAGACGCAGGCGCATGCCACGCGCATCCTGTTCGAAGGTGGGCGCGCGGTCGGCATCGAATATGTCCAGGGCAAGCAGACAAAGCAGCTGCGCGCCCGCCGCGAGGTGATCCTCGCCTCCGGCGCCTTCCAGTCACCGCAATTGCTGATGCTGTCGGGCATAGGCGACGGCGAGGCGCTTGCCGGGCACGGGATCGGCGTCGTGCGTCATTTGCCGGGCGTCGGACGCAATCTGCAGGATCATCCGGATTTCGTGTTCGTCTACGCCTCCGACTACCCGCACTTCGTCCATTCCTCGATCGGCCGGCTGCCATCCCTGCTCCGCGCCATCCAGCGGTACCGCCGGGAGCGGCGCGGACTGATGACCACCAACTTCGCCGAGTGTGGCGGCTTCCTGAAGACCCGGGCCGATCTCGATGTGCCCGACATCCAGCTGCACTTCATCATCGCGATGCTCGACGACCACGGCCGCAAGAAGCACAAGGAGGCGGGCTTCTCATGCCATGTCTGCCTGTTGCGACCGAAGAGCCGTGGCAGCGTCTGGCTGAAAAGCGCCGATCCGCTGGCAGCACCGATGATCGATCCGAATTTCTTGGGCGAGGCGGAGGATCTCGAGACGATGGTCGCGGGCTTCAAGACCACGCGGCGGCTGATGGAGACGCCCGCGATGCGCGCGTTGCAGAAGAAGGACATGTTCACGTCCGATGTGAGAACGGACGACGATATCCGCACCATCCTGCGCGCGCGTGTCGACACAGTCTATCACCCCGTCGGCACCTGCAAGATGGGCACCGACGCGATGGCCGTGGTCGATCCGGCGCTGAAGGTACACGGCGTCGAGGGCCTGCGCGTCGTCGACGCCTCGATCATGCCGACGCTGATCGGCGGCAACACCAATGCGCCGATCATCATGATCGGGGAGAAGGCGGCCGATATGATCAGGGCGGAGATGCGCGCGAATTGAAGCACACTCTCGCTCCATCGTCGTCCCGGCGAAGGCCGGGACCCATTAGCCCCGGGAGTAGTCGTGGCACGAGATTGGCAACTACGAGTCTTCGCCAAACCCACCCCTGTGGTTATGGGTCCCGGCCTTCGCCGGGACGACAGCGGTGTGCTCAATTCAACAAGAACCCGCCGTCAACCGTCACCACGCTGCCCGTCATGTACCGCGAGGCCTTCGAGGCCAGCAGCAGGATCGCGCCGTCGAGATCGGACTCGGCGCCGATGCGGCGCTGGGGAATGCGCTTGGTCAGGCGCTCGCCTGACGGCGTCGACCAGAACGCATGGTTCATCTCGGTGTCGATGTAGCCGGGCGCGAGCGCGTTGATGCGGATGTTCTGCCCTGCGAGCTCCAGCGCCATCGCTTTGGTTGCCTGGATGATGCCGGCCTTGGAGATCGCGTAAGGCGACACCGCCTTCAGCACGCCGGTGCCGAGCACGGACGCGATGTTGACGATGTTGCCGTCCTGCTTGCGCGCGATCATCCGGCGCGCGATCTCCGTCGCGAGAAAATAGGCGCCCTTGAGATTGGCGCCGATCACCGCGTCCCAATCGGCCTCGGTCTGCTCGGTCGCGAGCTTTTCGATGGCGATGCCGGCATTGTTGATCAGCACTGTGACCGGGCCGAGTGCGGCTTCCGCGGCATCGACGGCCCTGGCGATCGATGCGGTGTCGGTGACGTCGAGCGCGACGGCGGCGGCACGGCCGCCCTTGCCGCGGATCTCCTCTTCCAGGCTCTTCAGCTTGTCGGTCTGCCGAGCCGCGAGCGCGACGGCCGCGCCGTGCGCCGCCAACACCCGGGCAAATTGCCGCCCCAGCCCCTGGCTCGCACCTGTGACGAGGATGGTTTCCTGACTGACATCGAATAGGTCTGACATGACGCTTTCCTTGGGCTTTGCCGCCATCAATACAGACGATTTTAACGATCTGAAACCGGAATGATCGGTTCTGCGTTCACTCGTTCCATGGCAGGCTCCCGCGCATGAACAGTTTCGATCTCGCCGTCTATGCGGCGTTCGCAATCGCGATCGGCTTCGGTTTCAGGACCGGCCTGCTCGGCAGCGCCATGACGATCCTCGCCTATCTCCTCGCCGCCCCCATCGCCGTCGCGCTGATGCCGCTGATCGTCCCGCAGGTCGCGGGCAATCCGAATGCGCCGCTGCTGCAGAACTGGATCTGGTTCTTCGGCATCTTCGTGGTGGTCGGCATGCTGTTTGGACATCTCGGCCGGCTGGCCCTGAGCGACACGATACGGCAGGCCGGCATCGGCGACCGGCTCGGCGGCGCCGCCCTCGGCGCGATCAGGGTTGGCCTCGTCGCCACCACCTTGGTGCTGGTGTTCGACCAGATCGTGCCAGCCAACCGCCAGCCGCCGTTCCTAGCCGGTTCGCACCTGCGGCCGCTGTTCTCGACGGTCGGGCAGATGGGTTTCAAGTCGCTGCCGCCGGAGGCGGCCTCCGCCATCGACCGCCTCAAGCAGGAGCGGCGCATCTAGCTCATTGTCTCGGGATCATGCCCGCACATTTGCATCGCCGCGCAAGTGCGCATGCATTTTGATGCGAGCCCGTCCCTTATCAGCGGCGCCAAGGTTGGCTAGAATAGCGGCTCTAAAAACCTACCTGACATTACGGGAGTGAAACTGTGGATCTTGGGATCAAAGGCCGCCGCGCCATCGTCTGCGCATCCAGCAAAGGCCTCGGACGCGCCTGCGCCATCTCGCTGGCCGAGGCCGGCGTACACGTCACGCTGACCGCGCGCGGCGCCGAGGCCCTGAAGAAGACGGCCGACGACATCCGCAAGGCCTATCCTGATGTGACGGTTACCGAGATCGTCGGCGACATCACGACGCCGGCGGGCCGCGAAGCCGTGCTCAAGGCCTGCCCGGAGCCTGACATCCTGATCAACAATGCCGGCGGACCGCCGCCCGGCGATTTCCGCAACTGGACCCGCGACGACTGGATCAAGGCGATCGACGCCAACATGCTGACCCCGATCGAGCTGATCAAGTCGACGGTCGACGGCATGATGGCGCGCAAGTTCGGCCGCATCGTCAACATCACCTCGGCCGCGGTGAAGGCGCCGATCGACATTCTCGGTCTCTCCAACGGCGCGCGCGCCGGCCTCACCGGCTTCATCGCCGGCCTGTCGCGCAAGACCGTGATCAACAACGTCACCATCAACGGCCTGCTGCCGGGCCCGTTCGAGACCGATCGCCTGCGCAGCACCGCGAAGGGGGAATCCGAGAAGCGCGGCATCACGCCGGACCAGGTTCTGGCCGAGCGCGCCAAGCTCAATCCCGCAGGCCGCTTCGGCGATCCCGACGAGTTCGGCTACGCCTGCGCCTTCCTGTGCGGCAGCAGGGCCGGCTTCATCACCGGGCAGAACCTTCTGCTCGATGGCGGTGCCTTCCCGGGAACGCTGTGAGGGCGGTCTGGTACGAGGAGACAGGACCGGCGGCGGACGTCCTCACTTATGGTGAGATGGCGACGCCGGTCGCAGGCCCAGGCGAAGTTCGTATTCGCCTGGAAGCCTCCGGCGTCAATCCGGCCGATGTCGGCCGGCGCGGGGGCAGCTATCGCGCGAAGGAATTTTCGCGCGTCATTCCGAACAGCGATGGCGCGGGCTTTATCGACCAGATCGGCGATGGCGCGACGCGGTTCAAGATCGGCGACAGGGTCTGGCTGTTCAACGGCCAGCGCAACGGCCGCGCCTTTGGCACCGCAGCCGAACATATCGCGCTTGCCGAGCATCTGGTGACGCCGCTGCCGGACAATCTCTCTTTTGCGGAAGGCGCGACGCTGGGCATTCCCGCAATGACGGCGTGGTGCTCCCTGTTTGCGGACGGACCGATCGTCGGCAAGTCGGTGCTGGTCACCGGCGGCGCGGGTGCGGTCGGGCATTACGCCGTGCAACTCGCGAAATGGGGCGGCGCGCAGGTGATCGCGACCGTCAGCTCGGCGATGAAAGGCGAGCAGGCGCGACAAGCTGGTGCCGATCTCGTCGTCAATTACAGGGACGAAGATGTCGTTGCCAAGGCGATGGCCTTCACCGGCGGACGCGGGGTCGACCAATTGGTCGATGTCGATTTCGGCGGCAACATCGCGACGACCCTGAAGTTGATGGCCATGAATTCGACAATCGCGGTCTACGCCACGAACGGCAACCGCACGCCGACCGTACCGATGCGCGAGCTGATGGAGAAGTGTATCACGCTCCGCTCGCTCGTCTTGTTCGCGCTGCCGCCGGCGCTGCTTGCGGCGGCGCAAGCCGACATCTCGAAATGGCTGGCAGCGGGCCCGCGAATCCACAATGTCGCGGCGCAGTTTGCGTTGTCGGAGACGGCGCAAGCCCATGTCGCCGTCGAGAAAGGCGACAAGCTCGGCACCGTGGTCGTTGACTGCGCGCGCTGATATCGGCCGGGATCACCGCTGCTTGGTGATCTCGTCTTCGTCCCGCTGGCTCGGACTGGATGAATCGGCGACTGGGTTTCCTTCGGTCCAGTCGACGCCGAATTCATCGAGCCCGTCGGCGAGCAGATCGCCCAGCATCGGTTCGCCGAGCAGATAATGCGCCGTCTCGCGCCGGGGACTGCGATACTCGGCGCGCGCCTCCACGGCGCGTGCACGCAAATCGTCCCAATCGTCGATTGTGCCGTCGCCGCGACCGAGCCAGGTCAGCGTGACGAGATCGATCTGCTCGTCCTCGTTCATGGCCACGATGAAACTTCCGAGTTCGTTGACCACCGGATCGGAGCCGTCATCCTCGAGGACGTCGACCGAATCGTCATCCGTCGCATTCGAGCCGGAATCCGGATCGGAATCCGCCTGCTTGACGTCGAATTCACGCGCCTTTTCGATGATGAAGGCGACCTTCTCCGCGGAAATCGCAAGCTCTGGCATGGCTGGCCCTTTGTCTTTTCCTGGGTTCCCGCGATAACGCCGCACCGCGTCAGATGATCCATTGCGCCTGACGGCGAAACTGCGCATGTTCCCCGCCAAAGCAAGAACATGAGGATGCGCCGGATGCAGTGGAAGGTCGGCAGGGTCAAAATCACTGAGGTCGTGGAATTGGAGACGGTCGGCTCGACCCGCTTCATTCTGCCCTTGGCGAGCAATGCGGAAATCCAGAAGCTGCCTTGGCTGATCCCGCATTTCGCCACCGAAGAGGGCTGGCTGAAAATGTCGATCCATTCGCTGGTGGTGGAGACGCCGACGCGCCGCATCGTGGTCGATACCGGGCTTGGCAACGACAAGCAGGGCCGCAACGTCCCGACCTGGAACGATCGCACCACGCCGTTCCTGGAGACGATGATTGCGGCGGGCTTTCCGCCGGAGAGTATCGATACTGTGCTGTGCACGCACCTTCACGTCGATCATGTCGGCTGGAACACGAAGCTGGTCGACGGCAAATGGGTGCCGACCTTCCCCAACGCGCGCTATGTCTTCGGCAAGACCGAGTATGAGCATTGGCGCGACCATTCCACCGAGCCGGACAAGCAAGCCGTATTTGGCGATTCCGTGAAGCCGATCGTCGATGCCGACCGGGCCGAGTTGGTCGCGAGCGACCACCGGCTCAGCGACGAGATCAGCATGATCCCGACCCCCGGTCACAGCCCCGGGCATATGAGCATTCTGATCCGGTCGGACGGCGAGCAAGGATTGCTGACGGGCGACGTCGCCCATCATCCTTGCCAGATGGCGCATCCCGGCTGGTCCTCAACCGCGGATTCCGATCAGAGCCAATCTGCCGCGACGCGGCGCGAATTGTTCGGCCGGTTTGCCGACACCCCGACGCTGGTGATCGGCGGGCATTTTTCGGCCGGGCACATCAGGCGGGACGGGGACGCATTCAGGTTCGAGGCGCTGGCCTAGTCTCGTGCCCCGGACGAACCTCCCGAATCAAGAGGGCTGCAATGCGCCCCTCTTTGAGCGGTTGAATTTCCCGCCGCCCTGTTCCATGAAGCTGTTCAACCGATCGGTCCATTCCAGGGAGAAACGAGAATGAAGCTTGTTCGTTATGGCGAGAAGGGTGCGGAAAAGCCCGGCCTGATCGACAAATCCGGCCAGTTGCGCGACCTGTCGGCGCATGTGAAGGACCTGACCGGCGAGGCCTATTCGCCCGAGAGCCTGAAGAAGCTGGCGGCGCTCGATCCCGCCTCGCTGCCCGCCGTCTCCGGCAAGCCGCGGTTCGGCGCCCCCGTCACCGGCATGTCGAAATTCGTGGCGATCGGCCTCAACTACAGCGACCACGCCAAGGAGACCGGCGCGGAGATCCCGAGCGAGCCGATCATTTTCATGAAGGCCAACACCTCGCTGTCCGGCCCGAACGACGCCGTCGAGAAGCCGCGCGGCTCGACCAAGCTCGACTGGGAGGTCGAGATCGCCGCGATCATCGGCACGCGCGCAAAATACGTCTCGGAAGCCGACGCGCTCAACCACGTCGCCGGCTACTGCGTCTGCAACGACGTCTCCGAGCGCGCCTTCCAGATCGAGCGCCTGGGTCAGTGGACCAAGGGCAAGTCGCACGACACGTTCGGCCCGCTCGGCCCCTGGCTCGCCACCAAGGACGAGATCAAGGACGTGCAGAACCTGCCGATGTGGCTCGACGTCAACGGTCAGCGCCGTCAGACCGGCTCGACCAAGACCATGATCTTCTCGATGGCCAAGTGCATCTCCTATGTCTCGCAGTTCATGACGCTGCTGCCGGGCGACATCATCACGACAGGCACCCCGCCCGGCGTCGGCCTCGGCATGAAGCCGCCGACCTTCCTCAATGTCGGCGACGTCATCACGCTCGGCATCGAGGGCCTCGGCGAGCAGCGCCAGGAGATCGTCGCGGCGTAAGCCGCGGCCAGCGCAACACTCGTCGTCATGCCCGGGCTTATCCCGGGCATCCACGTCTCACAGTCTAACCACGCGGAAGCGCGCGGATGGCCGGGTCAAGCCCGGCCATGACGGAGGAGATACCGTTTGCTCAAGACCGATCGCAGGGAATTGTCCCATGAAGCTCACCTTCTCCCCCGCCTCGCCCTTTGCCCGCAAGGTGCGCATCGCCGCGATCGAGCTCGGGCTGATCGACAAGATCGAGTTCACGCCGGCAGCCGTCGCGCCCGGCACGGCCAACGAGGACTATTCGCGCATCACGCCGCTGAAGAAGCTGCCGGTGCTGATCACCAATGACGGCGATGTCATCCTGGACTCTTACGTCATCGTCGAATACCTCAACGAGATGGCCGGCGGCAGCCTGATCCCCGACTACGGTCCGCGGCGCTGGAAGGCCAAGACCAATCATTCCCTGATCAACGGCATGCTCGATTCCATGCTGCTGTGCCGCTACGAGAAGATGGTGCGGCCGCAGGGCCTGCAATGGCAGGCTTGGTCGGACGACCATTGGAATCGGGCCTGGACCGGCATGGCTCGCTTCGAGAACATGCCTGAAGTGCTCAACGGCCCGTTCGATATCTCGCAGATCGGCCTCGTTTGCGTGCTCGGCTATGCCGACTTCCGCTTCGCCGATTGCGGCTGGCGCAAGGCCTATCCGAAGCTCGACGCCTTCCACCAAAAGATGCTCGAGCGGCCCTCCGTGAAGATCTCGGTGCCGCCGGCCGCGTAAAGCGCAGGAGTTCTTATGAGCCTGAAATACTCGGTCGGCGATCTCACCATCCATCGGATCATCGAGCAGGAGACGACGTTCCTCCCGGCACTGGAGCTCATCCCTGGTCTGACGCCGGAGGTGCTGGCCGAGAACCGCGCGTGGATGCGAGAAACCAAGGCGATCGACGACCAGGATACGCTGATCCTGTGTTTCCAGTCCTATGTGATCAAGACGCCGCATCACACCATTTTGGTCGACAGCTGCATCGGCAACGACAAGCCGCGGCCGCGGCCGAAATGGAATATGAAGACTGATGATGCCTATATGCGCGGTCTCGCCGCCGCAGGTTTCTCCGTCGACGACATCAATTTCGTGATGTGCACGCATCTGCATGTCGATCATGTCGGCTGGAACACGCGGCTGGAGAACGGCCGCTGGGTGCCGACCTTCCCCAAGGCGCGCTACGTCTTCGCCCAGCAGGAATTCGATCACTGGACCGAGCAGAACGCGAAGGCGGAGGTGCCGCCCTTCGCCGACAGCGTACTGCCGGTGGTCGAAGCCAAACGCCACGAGCTTGTCGGCAACGATCACCAGATCGGCGATCACGTCCGCATCCTGCCGACGCCGGGCCACACACCGGGCCACATCGCCATCACGATGGGCCACGGCAAGGACGATGCCGTGTTCTCCGGCGACCTCATGCACTCGCCCATCCAGACGCTCTATCCGGAGCTGTCGGTCAAGTTCGACCTCGATCAGGCCAAGGCGGCAACGACGCGCCGCAGCTTCCTGGAACGCTATTGCGACACCGACACGCTGTGCTGCACCGCGCATTTCCCCTCGCCGTCGGTGGGGAAGATCCGGCGCAAGGGCAGCGGGTTCGTTTGCGCGGCGGTGTAGCGAGATCCCGTAGATTCCACCCAAGTGGAGAGACACGATGACAGCGCTCCCCGACATCCCCCTCCCCGCTGGCATCCGCTCACGCTATGTCGACGACATCAACGGCCTGCGCATCCATGTGCTGGAGGCCGGCTTCGAGACCAAGGGGCGGCCCTGCATCCTGCTGCTGCACGGCTTTCCGGAGCTCGCCTTCTCCTGGCGCAAGGTGATGCCGGCGCTCCGCTCGGCCGGCTACCACGTGATCGCGCCGGACCAGCGCGGTTATGGCCGGACGACGGGATGGAGCGCGGATTACGACGGCGACCTCGCGCCCTTTTCGCTCTTCAACCTGGTGCGGGATGCGCTCGGGCTGGTGTCGGCGTTCGGCTACAGGCAGGTCGATGTGGTCGGACATGATTTCGGCAGCCCGGTCGCGGCCTGGTGCGCGCTGATGCGGCCCGACGTGTTTCGTTCGGTGGCGATGATGAGCGCACCGTTCGGCGGAGCGCCGCCGCTGCCGTTCAACACGATCGACGCGCCCGCAAAGGCACCGGCTGAAGACCCCGTGCATCGCGAGCTCGCCGCCTTGCCGCGTCCGCGCAAGCATTATCAGTGGTACTATGCCACACGCCCGGCCAACGCGGACATCCACCGCGCGCCGCAAGGCGTGCATGATTTCCTGCGCGCCTACTATCATCACAAGAGTGCGGACTGGACCGACAACAAGCCATGTCCGCTGAAATCCTGGTCGGCAAACGAGCTGGCGAAGCTGCCGACCTATTATGTGATGGACCTGAACGAGACCATGGCCGAGACGGTCGCGAAAGAGATGCCCTCGCCGGCCGCGATCGCCGCCAACCAATGGCTGCCCGACCGCGAGCTCGCCTACTACAGCGCCGAATATGGCCGCACCGGATTCCAGGGCGGCCTGCAATGGTACCGCTGCGGCACATCGGGCGCATTCAACAGCCAGCTCCAATTGCTCGCCGGCCGCACCATCGATGTCCCCTCCTGCTTCATCTCGGGCAAGCAGGATTGGGGCACTTATCAGCGTCCGGGGGTGTTCGAGGCCATGCAGGCGCGGGCCTGCACGAAGCTGCTCGGCTGCCACCTTGTCGATGGCGCCGGTCACTGGGTGCAGCAGGAGCAGCCGGCCGAGGTAAGTCGGCTACTGCTCGATTTCCTGGCGAGGAGCCGCGGCGTGATTTGACCCTGGAACCCCGCCGCCTTATATAGTTTAGAATTATTCTAAACTAATGAGACGGGGCCGCCGTGAAGAATTTTGCCGATCTGACCGAGCGCGAGGTGCTTGCGGTCGCGATCTCCTCCGAGGAGGAGGACAGCCGCATCTATATGAGCTTCGCCGAAGACTTGAAGGAGCGCTATCCGGACTCCGCCAAGATCTTCGAGCAGATGGCCGAGGAAGAGCGCGGCCATCGTCACATGCTGCTGGAAATCTACGAGCAGCGCTTCGGTCCGCATTTGCCCCCGATCCGCCGCGAGGACGTCAAAGGCTTTCTGCGCCGCCGTCCGGTCTGGCTCACGAAAAACCTGCCGCTCGACACCGTCCGCAGGGAAGTCGAGACAATGGAATTGCAGGCTGAGCGCTTTTACGTGAAGGCCGCCGAACAGGCGCAGGATGTCGGCGTGCGCCGCCTGCTCGGCGATCTGGCCGAAGCCGAGAAAGGCCACGAAGAGGTGGCCGCAAAGCTGACGGACCAGATCCTGAGCTCCGACGTGCGCGCCGAGGAAGACCGCACCAACCGGCGCATGTTCGTGCTGCAATATGTGCAGCCGGGTCTCGCCGGCCTGATGGACGGCTCCGTCTCGACGCTGGCGCCGCTGTTTGCGGCTGCCTTCGCGACGCATCAGAATTGGCAAACCTTTCTGGTCGGCCTCGCCGCCTCGATCGGTGCCGGCATCAGCATGGGTTTTGCGGAGGCGCTGTCCGACGACGGCTCGCTGACCGGTCGCGGTTCGCCCTGGCTGCGCGGTCTCACCTGCGGCTTGATGACGACGCTCGGCGGGCTTGGACACACCTTGCCGTATCTCGTGCCCGATAGCTGGGCCAACGCCTTCTGGATCGCGACCGGAATCGCCGGAATCGTCGTGTTCTTCGAATTGTGGGCGATCGCCTTTATCCGCGCGCGCTACATGGACACGCCGTTCCTCCAGGCCGTATTCCAGATCGTGCTTGGTGGCGCGATCGTGCTCGCCGTGGGGATATTGATCGGAGCGGCGTAACAGCCTCACTCGGTGTCATGCCCCGCGAGGGCGCAGCATCCAGTACGCCGCGACCTCTCCGTGTCCGATCGGCGCCGGTGGAATACTGGATCGCCCGGTCAAGCCGGGCGATGACTGCGAGTGGGTGCTTGGCTCACTGCGTTCCGTCTCGCTCACATGTCAATCGCGATCAAACGGCGGTTGCAGGATTCGGCCAAACTGCGCATCATCGTTCGACAATAAGAACAGGAGATGCGCCATGGCGAAATCCGAATGGAGCTTCAAGAGCGCAGTCGCGCTGTCGGCCGCGTTGACCGCGAAGAAGGTCTCAGCGGTCGAGCTCACGCAGGATGCGATCGACCGAATCG
Source organism: Bradyrhizobium sp. RT6a (assembly GCF_040547675.1). Taxonomy (NCBI): domain Bacteria; kingdom Pseudomonadati; phylum Pseudomonadota; class Alphaproteobacteria; order Hyphomicrobiales; family Nitrobacteraceae; genus Bradyrhizobium; species Bradyrhizobium sp. RT6a. Next base: position 28,547 of record NZ_JBEPQC010000004.1, on the reverse strand, counting down.
AACGGCACGACGGCAAGGTCAACGCGATCTGCGTCCGGGATTTCGACCGCGCGCTCGACGCCGCACGCGAGGCGGACGCCGCGTTGGCGCGCGGCGAGCGGAAGCCGCTGCTCGGCCTCCCCATCACGGTGAAGGAATCCTACAACGTCGCCGGCCTGCCCACGACCTGGGGCTGGACGCCGCAGAAAGACTTCAAGCCGGCGGAGGACGCGCTGTCGATCGCCCGGGTGAGGGGTGCCGGTGGCGTCATCCTCGGCAAGACCAACGTGCCCGTGGGTTTGGCGGATTGGCAGAGCTACAACGAGATCTACGGCACGACCAACAATCCGTTCGATCTCGGCCGCACGCCGGGTGGCTCGTCGGGCGGCTCGTCTGCGGCGCTCGCGGCAGGCTACGGACCACTCTCGCTAGGGTCGGACATCGGCGGCTCGTTGCGCGTGCCCGCCTTCCATTGCGGGGTCTATGCGCACAAGCCGACCTACAATCTCTGTCCAACACGCGGCCATACGCCGCCGCCATTTCCTGCCATCCCGATGGAGCGCGATATGGCGGTGATCGGTCCGATGGCGCGCAGCGCAGTCGATCTGCCCCTGCTCCTGGACGTGATTTCAGGCCCCGATCCTCTGGACCTGGGCGTAGGATACAAGCTCGCGCTGCCGGAGGCGCGACACCGCGCGCTGAAGGATTTTCGCGTGCTGGTGATCGAAAGCCATCCGTTGCTGCCTGCGAATGCCGACATTCGCGGCGCCATCGAGAAGCTGGCGGACCAATTGTCGCGCGCAGGTGCGAGCATCACGCGCGAAAGCCCGCTGTTTCCCGACTTCACGGATGCCTCTCGCCTCTACATGCGCATGCTGATGGGTTTTCTCGGCGCCTTCCTTCCGCCGGACATTCTCGCCGGCGCGCGTGCCGGAGCAGCGCAGCTCTCGCCTGAGGACAAGAGCCTTGCTGCCGAGCGGCTGCGCGGCATGACCAGCACACATCAGGCCTGGGTGTTCGACGAAGGCGCTCGGGCCGGCCTGCGCGCGCAATGGCGACACCTGTTCAGGACATTCGATGCGGTGATCTGCCCGATCATGCCGACCCCGGCCTATCCGCATGATCATTCGCCGGAGCAGGAAGAGCGCCGGATCAATATTGATGGCAAGGACTTTGCCTATCCGGACCAGCTTGCGTGGCCCGGCATCGCCACGCTGACCGGCCTGCCGGCAACGGCTGTTCCGCTCGGTCTATCGAAGGCCGGCCTGCCGGTCGGTGTGCAAATCATCGGGCCCTTCCTCGAGGACCGCACGCCGCTGAAGCTCGCCGAGCTGATCGAACGCGAATTCGGCGGGTTCGTGCCGCCGCCCTTGTTCAATGACTGAGGGAAATCTCATGAGCAACGACCTCGAACAGCTCACCGCGCTCAACCGCGACTATGTCGCCTCCGTGCAGAATTGCGACGTCAAGCGCTTCGACGAAATTTTGGCGCGGGAGTTCTACTGCTCCAATCCCGACAAGACGCTGGTCGATCGCGAGGCCTTCCTGAAGCAGACGGCGCGGCCGATTGCGATCCGGAATCTCAGGGAGCACGACGTCATCATCCGCATCATGAGCGATTTCGCCATCATCCACGCGGCGACGAGCTACACCAATGCGGACGGCCAGCAGGCCACCGGGCGCTATACCGATTGCTGGGCGAAGAGAGGCGAGACGTGGCTGGCTGTGTCGGCGCACGTGTCGCGGTAAAGAGCGCGTCACACCACACCTTCTCCGGGACAGCCAGATATTCGGGAGGCCGCGAGCTCACCGCTCCAGATTCTTCAGCAGCAATTTCAGCGCTGTCGCCGCAAAGGTCTGCATATTGGCCAAGCGGTCGTTGCTGCCCGTCTCCAGCGTCATCACCTCAACTGCGGGCCCGGCGACCGCCATGCAGCTATGGCCCGCTGCATCGCCGTAGCGATTGCCGGTCGGACCGGACGCGCCGGTCTCGGACAGGCCCCAATCGCAGTTGAAACGGCCGCGCATCCGCTCGGCCAGCAGTTGCGCGTAGGGCTCCGACGAGGAACGAAAGCCCTTCATTCCTTCGTCTGAAATATCCATCAGCACGCGCCTGGCATCGCGGGTGTAGACCACGGCACCGCCGAGGAAATAAGCGGACGCGCCGGGCACCGCGAGAAGGGTGGCCGAGATCAGGCCGCCGGTCGAGGATTCCGCCACGGCAATGGTCTGTTTGCGCGGGATCAGCTTCGCTGCCACCTGTTCCGCAATGCCGACGAGCTCTTTCATTCGTTGACCCCTTATTCCTTCGCAACCGAGCTCGGCCTTTCTAGCATATGACAGCGCCCTTGGCCGAGTTGCAGCCAACGGGCAGGCCTGCTTGAATGGCGGCCAAAGGCGGAGCGGCCAAGCACTGCCCGAGAAGGCGCGACGAGGAAACGCGAAGGACACGTCATGGCGTCCCTGATCGCCGGCGGGGTGGATTGCGATGTGCATCCGGCCGTGCCGCATCTGACCAGCCTGCTGCCGTACCTGAACGACTATTGGCGCGATCAGGTGACGACGCGCGGCATGGTCGATCTCATCTCGCAATCCTACCCGCAAAACTCGCCGATCACGGCGCGGCCCGACTGGCGCCCCGGAAGCGGCAAGCCGGGCGAGAGCCTTGCGGACATGCAGCGCCATGTGCTCGATCCCTTTCAGCTCTCGCATGCCATCTGCAATCCGCTCTACGGCGTGCAGATGGTGTTTTCCGAGGATCTGCAGGCCGCCTTCTGCCGCGCACTGAACGAGTGGCTCACGAAAGAATGGCTCGATCGCGATCAGCGGCTGCGCGGCTCCATCGTGATCCCCACCCAAAGCGTCGAGAAGGCCGTCGCCGAGATCGAGCGCTGTGCGGCGGATCGACGCTTCGTGCAGGTGCTGATGCTGGTGATGGGCGATACGCCGCTCGGCAAGCGCGCGCTATGGCCGATCTACGAGGCAGCAGAACGGCTGGACCTGCCGATCGGCATTCACGCCGGTTCCGCCTATCACAACCCGCCGACCGCCGTGGGCTGGGGTTCCTACCACATCGAGGATTATGCCGGTCAGGCCCAGGCGTTCCAGACCCAGCTCACCAGCCTGATCGTCGAGGGCGTATTCGCCAAATATCCGCGGCTGAAGATGGTGATGCTGGAATCAGGCGTGTCCTGGATCTCGCCCTTTCTCTGGCGCCTTCACAAGTTCTGGCGGGGCGTGCGGATGGAGACGCCGTGGGTTGATCGCGCGCCGCTGGAGATTGTGCGCAGCAACATCCGCTTCTCGTTGCAGCCATTCGACGCGCCGCCGGATGAGGCGACATTAATTCGCCTGTTTGATCATATGCAGTCGGACGAATTAGTCCTATTCTCCACCGACTATCCGCACTGGCAGTTCGACGGCCAGGAGGCGCTGCCCGCAGGTCTCACCCCCGATCTCGTGCGCAAGATCATGATCGATAATCCGCATGCGACCTATCCCCGCCTGACTTAGCCGCTGCCAAGGAGGCAAGGCGATGAATATTCAGTTCCGCGAAAGCTCCGAAGCCGCTTCCCCACTCGCCGTCAAAACCGCGATCGCGGACTGCGACATCCATCCGGCACGCGCGACCCGCGCCGAACTCTATCCTTACCTCGCCAAACGCTGGCAGCATCATCTCGAAATCTATGGCGTCCATGCCTATCAGGGCATGATGGAAGGTCCGCCCTATCCGAAGGCCCAGCCCAACGCCTCGCGCCGCGACGCCTATCCGCCGGAAGGCGGGCCGCAGGGCTCATCGCTGTCCTTCATGCAGAAGCAGCTGCTCGATCCCCACAACGTGCAGCTCGGCGTGCTCAATCCCCTCAACACCGGACAGGGCATCCGCAATCACGAGCTCTCGGCCGCCTTGTGCTCGGCGATCAACGACTGGCAGATCGACAAATGGACCAGCAAGGACAAGCGGCTGAAGGCGTCCATCGTCGTCGGCAATGAGGACGGGCTGTCGGCCGCCGCGGAAATCCGCGAGCGCGCCGGCGACAAGAATTTCGTGCAGGTGCTGCTGCTCAGCCGCAATGTCGAGCCGCTCGGCCAGCGCCGCTACTGGCCGATCTATCAGGCCGCGGAAGAGGCCGGCCTTCCCGTCGGCGTCCACGCCTTCGGCTTCGGCGGCAACCCGATCACGCCGTCGGGCTGGCCTTCCTATTACATCGAGGAGATGGTCGGCCATTCGCAGTGCCAGCAATCGGCGCTCGCGAGCCTCGTGCTGGAGGGCGTGTTCGAGCGCTTCCCGAAGTTGAAGATGGTGATGATCGAGGCCGGCTTCGGCTGGGCGCCGTCGCTGGCGTGGCGACTTGACAAGGTCTGGCAGCGGCTGCGGAGCGAGGTGCCGCACGTCAAACGGCCGCCGTCCGAATATATCCGCGAGCAGGTGTGGTGGACGACGCAGCCGATGGAGGATCCGGAGCGGCGCGAGGATCTGTTCGACGTCATCAAGTGGATCGGCTGGGACCGGCTGCTGTTCGCGACCGACTATCCGCACTGGGATTACGACGAGCCGTCGCGCGTGCTGCCCGCGGGCGTCAGCGACGACAACCGCGAGGCGTTCTATCTCGGCAATGCGAAGAAGCTGTACGGGATCAGTTGATGGCGCGGCATGTGATTGCCGCGGTCGACGAGCTTCCGCCCGGCACGCGAAAATTTCTGGAGATCGACGGACGGCCGATCGCAATCTTCAACATCAAGGGTGAATATTTCGGCCTGATGAACCGCTGCCCGCATCAGGGCGCGGCGCTGTGCGAGGGGCCGCTCATCGGGCTCGCGCAATCGACGGATCCGGGCGAGATCGAATACACCAAGCTCGGCGAAATCATTCGCTGCCCATGGCATGGCTGGGAGTTCGACATCCGCACCGGCCAGTCCTATTGCGACCCCCGCCGCTTCCGCGTGAAGGCCTATCCGGCTCATGTCGAGCCGGGTGCGAGCGTTGTGAAGGGGCCGTATGTCGCCGAGACTGTCGCGGTGAAGGTCGAGAGCGATTACGTCGTGGTGGAGTTGTAGCGAGAAGCAGGTGGCCGGACATGCGCCGGCACGATCTCAGGCTTTATTCTGCGTTGCAGTGATCATCCAATCGCGGAATGCGGCGAGCTTCGGCGCCCCGCGGCGGCCCTCCGGCGCGACCAGGTAGAAGCCGGCATCGGCCGGCAGCGCGATCTTGAAGGGAACCACGAGCCGGCCCTTGGCGATGTCGTCCTGGACGTAGGAGGTCCGCCCCATCGCCACGCCGATGCCGTCGATCGCGGCCTGGATTGTCATGAAGATCATGTCGAAGGTGATGCCGGGCTGCCTGGCGATGTCGGCCGGCTGACCTGCCGCGGTCAACCACAGCCGCCAGTCGTCGCTGTTGGCATTGGAGGTGTGCAGCAGCATGTGGCTCTTGAGGTCCTCCGGACAGCGCAACGGCTTGTCGCCACGGAGGAGAGACGGGCTGCAGACCGGAAACAGCTCGTCCGCCATCAGCCAGTCGGCGCGCAAGCCCGGCCACTGGCCGCGCCCGTAGCGGATCGCGGCGTCGACATTGTCGCGCTGGAAGTCGACGAGGCCGGTCGAGGTGGTGATGCGAACGTCGATGCCCGGATGGTGCTCCTGGAAATCGGTCAGCCGCGGCAGCAGCCATTTGGCGGCAAGCGAGGCCAGCGTCGAAACCGTCAGCACCTTGTCGTCGTCCTTGCGCAGCAGCCGATCGGTGGCAAGCCGGAGGTCGTTGAAGGCGGCGCGGACGCCCGGCAAATAGTCGCGCGCCTCGGCCGTCAGCGCCAGCGCGCGGTTCTGCCGGACGAACAGGCGGATACCGAGCTCCTCCTCGAGCCTGCGGATCTGATGGCTGATCGCGGTCTGGGTCACGTTCAGCTCGGACGCCGCCAGCGTGAAGCTGAGATGGCGCGCGGCGGCCTCAAAGGCCCGCAATCCGTTCAGGGAGGGCAATCTGGCAGTCATCTGGCAGCAGGATACATGACGTTATTTCATGCGAAAGAGTACAAATTGTCGTTTGTCGCAGTGCATCAGGAAGCAGATATTAGCGGTCAACTTAGCTCCAGGAGCTGACAATGTCTACTTTGACCCAGAATTCGATGACAAATCATCATGCGCCCGGCTTGATCCATCAGATCGGCGAGACCCTTCACGTCTGGCACGAGCGCTACCGGACCCGGCGTGAGCTCACCAACTGGTCCGCGCGTGACCTTCAGGACGTCGGGCTGTCCTGGAGCGATGTGGCCTACGAGGCCGACAAACCCTTCTGGCGGGCCTGATTGGCCGCCAGGCCGGCGCCGCCTGACTGTGGGGCGCCGGCGGTCCCTTTTCCCTTTGGTCCCCTTGGGGGCGCGGTGTCATGAGCAGCCTTCGCCTGGAAGATTTGAAGCAGTATTCGGACACGCTGCGCACGCGACACGGCGAGGCGCTGCGCGTGCGCTTCGTCGAGCCGCGCGACACCGAGGAGCTCCAGCACTATTTTCGCTCGCTCTCGACGCGCTCCCGCTACAACCGCTTCTTCGGTGCGATCAGCGAACTGCCGCAGGGCCTGCTCCACGAATTCCTCCAGATCGGCGAGCGCGAACGTTTTACCGTGGTGGCGACCATGATGGTCGACGGCTTCGAGACCATCGTCGCCGAAGCGCGCTACGCACTGCATGCCGAAACTGAGACGCTTGAATTCGGCCTGTCGGTTGCGGACCGCTGGCAGGGCCACGGCATCGCCACCGTGCTGATGAAGAATCTCGAATGCCGCGCCGCCGCGCTCGGCGCCGACCACATGTTCGGCGACACGCTACGCTCCAACGCGTCTATGATCTCGCTCGCGCGCAAATCGGGCTTCGCCTTCGTCAAACATCCTGACGATTGGAAGCTGGTGCGCTTCGACAAGGGGATCTCCGTCGCACCGAAGGATATTCCGTGCGCGAGTTGGCGTCTCGTCGCTCTTTCCCGTCAGGCCGATAGCCCCTCAGCCTCGGCCTGACACCACTCGAGCCCGGCCTGGCCAAAACCAGAGCCGGGCATTTTTTTCGCCGCTACTTCCCCGTGAACACCGCCTTGCGCTTCTCGATGAACGCCTGCACCGCTTCCTTGTGATCGGCGGTCGTAGTCAGGCGGACCAGGCGTTCGGCTTCGTGGTCGCGCGCGGTTTCGAAGTCGAACAGCAGAGCCTCGTCGAGATTATCCTTCATGTAGCGCAGCGCGAGGCGCGGACCTCCAGCCAAGGACTTTGCCAGGGCGAAGGCCTCCGCCTGCAATTCGTCATCGGGCACCACGCGGTTGACGAGGCCGATGGCCTCGCACCTTGCAGCATCGACCCGATCGCCGGTAAACAGCAGCTCGCGCGCCCGCGCGGTGCCGACGAGGCGCGTCAACAGCCACGCGATGCCATAATCACCGCTGAGCGCAATGCGCGCATAGCCGGTGGCGACGAAGGCCGATTGCGCGGCGATGCGGATGTCGCACGCCATGGCGATGGCGAGCCCCGCCCCGACCGCCGGCCCCGGCAGCGCCGCGATGGTCGGCTTGCGCACCGACACCAGCGCGCCGGTGAGCAGGCGCTGCCGCTCCTGGAGATCGGCGATGCGATCTTCCAGCGACATCTCCAGCTTCTTGGGGTCGCGATGCGCGCCCATGCCCTTGACGTTGCCGCCGGCGCAGAACGCTTCGCCCGCGCCGGTGATCAGCAGCGCGCCGACATCGGGGTTCTCGCCGCAGGTGCGAATCATCGTGCGCAGCGCCGGGGTCAGCGCGTCTGACAGCGAGTTGCGCGCCTCCGGCCGGTTCAGCGTGATCAATGCGACGCGATCGCGGATCACGCAGAGAAGATCACTGGTGCCGGTATCGATGATGGTGTCCGTGGTCATGATTCCCGCCCTTGTAGGGTGGGCAAAGCGAAGCGTGCCCACCAATTGCTGTTTCGTCGTTGATGGTGGGCACGGCGCTATGCGCCTTTGCCCACCCTACGGCAGCTTGCCTTCAAAACTTCTCCACCCAGGGCCGCAGCTCCAGCTCCCAGCTCCAGGCGCTGCGCGGCTGCTGCAGCACGTTCCAGTAGCTCGCCGCGATGGCATCGGGATCGAGCATCGAATCCGGCTTCTCCGGCGCTTCCGTGCGCGCTGCGCTCCTGATGCCGCCATCGATCACGAAATGTGCGACATGGATGCCTTGCGGCGACAATTCGCGCGCCATGCTCTGCGCCAGCCCGCGCAGTGCAAACTTGCCCATCGCGAACGGTGCGGACTGTGCATAGCCCTTGACGCTAGCCGAAGCGCCGGTGAACAGGATCGCGCCGTGCTGGTTCGGCAGCATGCGCCTAGCCGCTTGCTGCGCCACCAGGAAGCCGCCATAGGCGCTGACCGCAATAGCCTGCGCCACGTCGGCCGGAACGAGATCGACGAACGGCCCGCGCGCGCGGCCGCTGGCGTTATAGACGACCAAATCGGGCGTGCCGATCTCGCGCTCGACCAGGCCGAACAGGCGTTCGACCTCATCAGGGTCGGTGGCATTGCAGGCATAGGCCTTGGCGCCCGTCTCGCTGCAGAGCGCGCCGAGCTTCTCGATTTTTCGCGCGGCCAGCGCCACGCGGATGCCCTGGGCGGACAACAGCCGCGCCAGCGAGGCGCTCAGGCCTTCGCCGGCGCCGACGATGAGGGCGATCTTGTATTTCGGGTGTTCCATGACGTGATCTCTCGAAGACGGGAAGCCGCTGATCTATGCACGGTCCGCGCGGACAACCACCCGGGACGATCACAATTCCGCAGAGCGAATTGCTCCCACGCGGCGATCATGCCTCCCTGACAATTTGCGGCTTTATCCGCTTTCGCGACTGGAGCATGATCGACATCATCTCAAGCGGCAAGCGCCAAATCAGCGCAAAATGACCGCAAGGCGGAAACGAAGAGGACGATCATGCACAAGCCGGCCCCCGCGCAGGCAAAACAGGTCGCGGCCGCACCATCCGGACTGCTGGCTCCCGATACCACCGGCATGAATTTTTACCGCGCCGATCCGGCCCTCACCGATCTCCTGAGCATTCATCTGCCGGAGACGCTATTCCGCCACATCGAGCCGCATCTCGATCGCCTCGGCGAACTCGCCGGCGGACATCTCGACGACTGCGCGCGGCTTGCCGACAGGCATATGCCGGTACTGCATCAGCGCGACAAGTTCGGCCGCGACGTGCAGCGGATCGAATATCACCCGGCCTATCGCGAGTTGGAGAAGGCAGCCTTCGGCGAGTTCGGCATCCACGCGCTCTCGATCCGCAAGGGCATCATGGGCTGGCCGGACAAATATCCCGTCGTCGCCAAGCACGCGTTCACCTTCCTGTTCAACCAGACCGAATTCGGCATGGGCTGCCCGATCAACGTCACCGATGGCTGCGCCAAGCTGCTCGCGAGTTTCGGCAGCGAAGCGCTGAAGGCGAAATATCTCGATGGTCTGACCCAGACCGACATGAGCAAGCTGACGCAAGGCGGCCAGTTCATGACCGAGAAGGAAGGCGGCTCCGACGTCGGCACGCTGACCACGACGGCCGTGCAGGACGGCGACCATTGGCGCCTCACCGGCGAAAAATGGTTCTGCTCCAACGCCGACGCAAAAGTCGTGATGCTGCTGGCGCGCCCCGAAGGCGCCGGCCCCGGCACGCGCGGAGTCGGCCTGTTCCTGATGCCGCGCTTCCTCGACGACGGTTCGCAGAACCACTACCGGATCGTGCGTCTGAAGGACAAGCTCGGCACGCGCTCGATGGCCTCGGGTGAAATCAAGCTCGAAGGCGCGATCGCCTACGCGGTCGGGAAGCTCGACCGCGGCTTCGTGCAGATGGCCGAAATGGTGAACTCGTCGCGGCTTTCAAATGGCGTCAAATCCACCGCGCTGATGCGGCGGGCCTACCATGACGCGATGACGGTCGCGAAGAACCGCGTGGTGTTCGGCAACCGCATCATCGATCTGCCGCTGGGCCGGCGCCAGATGCTGAAGATCATGCTGCCGGTCGAGCAGGCGTTGTCGATGAGCTTTCTCACCGCCGACGCGCTCGACCGCGCCGAGGCCGGCAGCCAGGACGCGGCCGCGCTGCTGCGCATCCTGACCCCCACGCTGAAATTCCGCGCCACGCGCGATGCGAGAAAAGTGTGCGGTGATGCGCTCGAGATGCGCGGCGGCATCGGCTATATCGAGGAGTTCGCGACCGCCCGCCTGCTGCGCGACGCGCATCTCGGCTCGGTCTGGGAAGGCACCGGCAACATCGTCGCGATTGATGCGTTGAGGCGCGCGGTCGGCCGCCACGGCGCCGAATCCGCGCTCGCCGCCGATCTGCACGCCCGGCTAGATGACAGCCTCTCGGTGCCGCAGGCCTGGCGCGACCGGCTGCACACTCTCACCGATCGCGCGGTCGGCTTCGCACGCGAGGTCGCAGGAAAGGCCGACAATGAGGCCGATGCGCGCCGCGCCACCAGCCTGCTCTATCATGTCGCCAGCGCCGTCGCGCTCGCCTGGGAGGCACATCGTATTCACGACATGCGTGGCGATGCGCGAAGACTATTGTTGTCGCGGCTGGTCATTGATCACCGGGTGTCGCCGAGCGACCCGTTCCGGCTGACGGAAAATGCAGTACAGCAGAAGATCGCGGCGCTGCTGCTCGGCGAGCGTGATGCCGGCATGAGCGAGGTTGGCGAACTGGTTCTGGCAGCGTAGGCTGCACCCGCGTTCAAAGCAAAAAAAGCGATAGGGAGTGCTCGATGAAGGCCGCCGTCCTCCATGAAGTCAACAAGCCCCTGGTCATCGAGGATGTCAGCCTGCCGAAGCCCGGCCCGCGCGAGGTCCTGATCCGGACGTCGGTCGCAGGTCTCTGCCACTCCGATCTGCACTTCATGGAAGGCCTGTATCCGCATCCGCTGCCTGCGGTCCTCGGCCACGAATCGGCCGGTGTCGTCGAGCAGGTCGGCTCCGACGTAACTTATGTGAAGCCCGGTGATCATGTCGTCACCTGTCTTTCGGTGTTCTGCGGCACCTGCGACAATTGCACCACGGGCCGGACGGTGCTCTGCACCGACACCACGGTAAAACTGCTGCCGGGGGCTTCCAATCGGATGCAATGGACCCGCTCCGAGAAGCTGCATCAGTTTCTCAACCTCTCGTCCTTCGCCGAGCAGATGCTGGTGCACGAGAACGCGATCGTCAAAATCCGCAAGGAGATGCCGCTCGATCTCGCTGCGCTGATCGGCTGCGGCGTCATCACCGGCTACGGCGCGGTCGTGAACACGGCTAAGGTGACGGCCGGCGAGACCGTGGCCGTGATCGGGTGCGGCGGTGTTGGCATGGCTACGATCAACGGCGCTCAGATCGCAGGCGCCGGCCGCATCATCGCTATCGACACCAATCCGGCCAAGCTCCAGCTCGCGACCAAGCTGGGCGCGACCGACATCATCAACCCCGCAGACGGCGACGTCGTGAAGCAGGTGCGCGATCTCACCAATGGCGGCGTGCATCATTCCTTCGAGGTGCTCGGCCGCAAGGAGACCGCCGAGCAAGCCTTCGGCATGCTCGCCTCGGGCGGCACGGCTACCATCGTCGGGATGATTCCGTTCGGCCAGAAGATCGAGCTGCATGGCTTCGACTTCCTGCGCGAGCGCAGGATCCAGGGCTCATCGATGGGCTCGAACCATTTTCGCGTCGACATGCCGCGGCTGGTGGAATTCTACCTGCGCGGCCGGCTGCACCTGGAGGACTGGATCTCGGCCAAGCTGAAGCTCTCCGAGATCAACGAAGGCTTTGCCGCCATGAAGGCCGGCAAGACGCTGCGCAGCGTGATCATGTTTGACAGCTGATGGCCGGATGAAGCGGGACGCTCAGGATTGAGGCAACTGGTCCGGGCCGGCCAGGTCGCAACGCGACTCTTTCAGGAGCAGCAGCGCCGCAGCTGTGACGAGACCCGTGGTGAGCAGGTACACGGGCGATATGTTCAAACCGGGCCCTTGGATGACCAGATAAGCGAACAATCCCGCGGTCGACGCGATGAAGCCGAGCCAGGCAAGCCTCGGAAAGCGAAATCCACGCTCGCCGTGCCAAAGATCAAGCACGAGATAGTATACGAGAAGGCTGTTGCAGAGTGCCGCCGGCAGCACGCCCAGGACGATTCCGCTTTCGAACGCGAGATAGGAAAGCACGCCGCTGACCTGAGCAATCACCGCGAAGGCCACATAGCGCGGATTGAGGCAGGCCAGCGCGATCGACGCAAGCTCGAACGCGTAGAAATACCGCTCGTGCATCTTCGGGAGCAGATACGGCATGAGCATCAGCGATACACACGCTGCGAGGAGAATAAACTCCGGCCCCGTCCGTTGAGAGCGCGCGATGAAGATCGACAAGGCGAGCCCGCTCCCCGCCGCGAGCACCATACCGACGGCGACCCCGATCGTGTACGGCATTCCCCCGGCCAACACCCAGATGTTGGCCGCGTTCATGGTGAGGCGATTGAATGTGTGAGCCTGGTCCAAATAGACCGCGAGCACGGAGGCCAAGGATCTGCCGGCGACGAGAGCCGGAATGGCGAGAACCACATAGATCCCGGGAACGGTGGCGAGCCATGCCAGGTGGATCCTGCGGCGCAGAACCATGCCGAGCACGAAGGGTCCCAGGAACACGCCCTGAGCCTTCATCGAAAAGGCCATCGCAAATGACGCAACGCCGTTTCGGTCTCGCATGAACAGCGCGACGGAAACCAGGGTGAAGAAGGTCCAGATCGAATCACTCTCCGCCCACATTGCGCCGTTGAAGATCACCGTCGGTGCAAGCCAAACAGCGCAGAAGGCCAGGGAGGCGCGCAATGGCAGCCTTGTCGCTCTCCAGACGATCTGGGCCAGGGCGATCGCGCAGCCCAATTCGAATACTACCGAGATCGCTTTCACGAGGGAAAGTGGCTCGCCTAGCCAATCAAATCGGGCGGCAATCAGCAGGAGGTAGCTGTAGAACGGCGTGTAGTTGGTAAAGGCTTCGGCCAGCCCGGCGACACCGTGATCGCGCGCGAAGACATACCAGGGGATCAGATGCTGAATGGCGTCGTCGGTCGCGTGCTTCCGGGCGACGTAGCGGAGCGCAAGGCCCAGGAGTCCGCATCCGATCGCTACGGCAATTGCAAGCCGCCAACTCTTTGGCAGCGTCTTGCCCGGGTTGACGTCATGCCCGCGGATCGCGTCGTTTCCAACAATCTCTTTTGTCACGCGAGCACTCGTGAGGCTCCATTTTCGTGACCTAACCTCTACGGGCCATCAATTCATAGTCGTATAACGTCTGGTTTCGCAGGTCTTAAGATTGCCGCGAAAAGGTTGCTTGGTTAGCGAATGCTTTAGAGGAATTGACGATCATCGAAAGGCCGCCAGCGGGAAGGTAAGCCCGGCAAGACTGGATCTTGACCAACTGACGAACTGCTCCGGGCATGACGACGAAGCCTGGAGCGGAATTACCGCTGCAAATGTCGCGTAAAGATCCGCACCACATGTCCCCTGACCCGCGGCGCCTCGTCGTAGAGGTCTGACGCAAGCCGCTCGATGGTCTCGCGCAGCGACAAGAACTGGGCCTGCCGCGCGCTGCTTTCGGTGCCCTGCATGCCCGCAAGCTCGTCCATCGCGGCGTCGCTGATCTGGCACTGCACGACCTCGCCGTCGTTCAGCATGGTGAAGCGAAAGGCAAGCCGTTCGAGATCATGGCCAATGATCCTGTCGCGCATGAGTGGCATTAAGTCGTCCCGGTCGCCCCCCGCGCCGAAAATGCCGAAAATCCCGCTGCTTGTCAGCAGCAAAGGCAAGCCTTCGCCTACTGGAACGCAACTTCGGCAAAACTGCGGAGCTTTCGCGAATGCAGCCGCTCGGATTCCTGCTGCTTGAGCCGTTCCAGCGCCTTCAGGCCGATCTCGAGATGCTGGCCGACACGGCGGCGGTAGAATTCGCTGGCCATGCCTGCGAGTTTGATCTCTCCGTGCAGAGGCTTGTCCGAGACGCACAGCAGCGTGCCGTAGGGGACGCGAAAGCGGTAGCCGTTGGCGGCAATCGCGGCCGATTCCATGTCGAGCGCAACCGCGCGCGAATGCGACAAGCGACGAATGACATCGGGCCCGCTGATCTCCCAATTGCGGTTGTCGACGCTCGCGACGGTGCCGGTCCGCATCAGGCGCTTGAGCTCGAACCCTTCGAGCCCGGTGACGTCCTCGACCGCCTCCTCGAGCGCGACCTGCATCTCCGCGAGCGCCGGGATCGGCACCCATAGCGGCAACTCACGATCGAGCACATGATCCTCGCGCACGTAGCCATGGGCGAGCACGTAGTCGCCGAGCCGCTGCGTGTTGCGCAGGCCCGCGCAATGGCCGAGCATCAGCCAGGCATGGGGCCGCAGCACGGCAACATGGTCGGTGACGTTACGCGCGTTGGACGGACCGGTGCCAATGTTGATCAGGGTGATGCCGCGATAGCCGGGCGCGACCAGATGGAAGGCTGGCATTTGCGGCGCGCGCGCGGGCGCAACGCCTGTCGTCGCGCCGCCGCTGCGCGTGATCACGTTGCCTGGAGCAACGAAAGCGTCGAGGCCGGCCTCGCCAGCCTGAAGCCGCTGCTGACAGAGCTGCGCGAAGGCGTCGACGTAGAACTGGTAGTTGGTGAAGATCACGAAGTTCTGGAAAAATTCGGGGTCGGTGCCCGTGTAGTGGTAGAGCCGGCGCAGTGAGTAGTCGACGCGGGCCGCCCGAAACAGGGACAGCGGTTCGGGCGCGCCGGGCTGAAGCTCGAAAGTGCCGTCGGCGATAGCATCGTCCATGGTGGCCAGATCAGGCACGTCGAACGCATCGCGCAGCGATCGTGTGACGGGCGAGTTCTCGCTGGTGGTGATGGCGGCTTCGATGTTGATGTCGCGGCGATAGGCGAAGTGAACGGGGATCGGTTCGCTGGACTCGCCGATTTCGACCGGGACGCCGTGGTTCTGGATCAACAGCCCGATCTGCTCGGTCAGATAGGTCCGGAACAGATCCGGACGCGTGACGCTGGTCTCGTGCACACCGGGTCGCGCGACGAAGCCGTAGGCGAGACGCGAATCCAGCCGCGCATGCGTCGCGGTGGTGACACGGACGAAGGGATAGAAGGCCCGCACCCGCGTCGTGATTGCCTCGCCGTTGACGTAAGCTTCGAACCGGTCACGCAGGAACTTCGTGTTGCGCTCGTAGATCTCTTCGAGGCGGGCGACGGCGAGGCCGGCGTTGGAGAAGGATTCGGTGACGACCGAGGGTGGGGATTGGATGGACTGCATTGTTCGACGCCGGGTTGCTGGGGCTGAATCGAACTATAGCAAGAAAACTAAAGCAAGAAAGAAGCCGCCCGTCATTGCGAGCGTAGCGAAGCGATCCAGAAATCTGGCCGCGGAGGCAACCTGGATTGCTTCGCTACGCTCGCAATGACGAAAGAGGCGAGGACGCGCCGTCGCGCGTCACTTCTCCCGGAACGCGCGCATGAACTGGTCGTGCAGCGGCTTCATCAGATAGGACAGCATGGTGCGGTCGCCGGTCTGAACGAAGGCTTCCGCCGGCATGCCGGGAATCAGCCTGGAGTCACCGAGCTTGGCGACCTCCTGTGCGGACAGCGAGACGCGGATGGTGTAGTAGCTCTGGCCGGTGCGCTGATCGGTGGTGACGTCGGGCGAGACGCGGCTGACGACGCCGTTGAGCTCCGGCGTGGTGCGCTGGTTGAAGGCGGACAGGCGCAGCAGCGTCTTCTGGCCGATCTGGAGCTTGTCGATATCGACCGGATTGACCTTGGCCTCGACCTGGAGATCGTCGGCCTGCGGCACGATCAGCATGAGGGCGTCGCCGGCGGTGATGACGCCACCAACGGTATGCACGGTCGATTGCAGCACCATGCCGTCCTGCGGCGCGCGGATGTCGACGCGGCGAAGCTGGTCCTCGGCGGCGACCTTGCGCTCGATCATTTCGCCGATCTTGTCGTTGGTCTCGCGCAGATCCTTGGAGACCTCGCTGACCATGTCCTTGTCGACCTGGATGATCTGGAGCTCAGTCTCGGTGATCTTGCCCTTGGCCTGCGCGCGCGAGGCGATGTATTGCGCGCGCTCGCCGTTGAGGCGGGCAGTATCGCGTTCGAGCGTGGTCAGGCGGGAGATCTGCACCAGGTGCTTGTCATAGAGATCCCGGACACCGACGAGTTCCTGCTGCACCAGCGAGATTTCCCTGTCTTTGGCTCTCTCCTGCGCGGAGAGGCCCTGGATCTCCTCGTTGAGTTGCTGGATGCGCTCGCGAAGCTGCGCCTTCTGGCCAGCGCGGCCGTTGACGCGCACGTCAAACAGCTTGGTTTCGGCATCGAGCAAAGTCTTGATGTCGTTTTCGTTGCCGCGATCGAGAAGCGATTGTGGGAATTCGACCTTGTCGAGACCACGCTGCTCGGCCTGAAGCCGCGCCGTGCGCGCCTGCGCGGCGTCGAGATTCTTGGTGACGATGGCGAGGTTGGCCTTGGTGACAGTGTCATCGAGCCGCACCACGATGTCGCCGGCCTTGACCACGTCGCCATCGCGCGCGCGCAGCTCGCCAACGACGCCGCCGGTCGGATGCTGCACTTTCTTGACGTTGGACTCGACCACGATCTGGCCCGGCGCGATCAGCGCGCCGGAGATCTGCACTGTCGACCCCCAGCCGCCGAGGCCGATCAGGAGGACCAGCACGATCCCAAGCCCGAGCATCAGGTGGAACCGGATCGACTGCCGTACGGTCCGCTTCGCGGCAGGCTTCGCGCCGCCGAGCGCCATCGTGCTCATGCCTTGGCTCCGCCTTCGCTGACGATCTTGATCGGGGCTGGCGGCGTCACGCGCGGCTGGAGCACCTGGGCGAGCACCTGTTCCTTGGGCCCGAAGGCCTGCATGCGACCGTCGCGCAGCACCAGGATCTGGTCGACCGCTTCGACTCCGATCGGGCGGTGCGCCACCACGATGACGATGGCGCCGCGCTCGCGCGACGCGCGGATGGCGCGGGTCAGCGCTTCGTCGCCTTCGGTATCGAGATTGGAATTGGGCTCGTCGAGCACGATCAGGAACGGGTTGCCATAGAGCGCGCGCGCCAGCGCCACCCGCTGCGCCTGGCCCGCGGAGAGCGCCGTGCCCTGCTCGCCGACCTGCGTGTTGTAGCCCTCGCGCATCTTGATGATCATCTCGTGCACGCCGGCTTCCTTGGCGGCCGCGATGATGCCGTCAGAGGTGGCCTCCGGGTCGAAACGGCTGATGTTCTGCGCGATGGTGCCGCCGAACAATTCGACGTCCTGCGGCAGATAGCCGATGTGGCGCCCGAGCATGTCCGACGACCATTGGTCGAGCGCCGCGCCGTCGAGCCGCACCTTGCCGCGGACCGGTTGCCAGACGCCGACCAGCGCACGAATCAGCGACGACTTGCCGGAGCCGCTCGGTCCGATCACGCCAAGGCCGTTGCCGGCTTCGAGCGCAAAGGTGACGTCCTGCACGATGAGGCGCTGGTCGCCCGGGGGCACCATGGCGATGCCTTCGACCGAGAGGCGGCTGGTGGGCGCCTGCAACTGGGTCGGCATCGTCTGCGCCGGCATCTGCTCCAGAAGGCGGGTCAGGCGGTGCCAGCTCTGGCGTGCCGCGACAAAGGATTTCCAGTGCGCGATCGCGAGGTCGACCGGCGCGAGCGCACGGGCCGAGAGGATCGAGCCGGCGATGATGATGCCGGCGGTCGCCTCCTGGTGGATGACGAGATAGGCACCAACCGCGAGCACGGCCGATTGCAGCATCATGCGCAGCACTTTTGCGACTGCGCCGAGACCGCCGGCGACGTCGCTCGCACGCTGGTTGCCGTCGAGATATTTTTCGTTGGCCTCGCTCCAGCGCGCGTTCATCCGCCCCGCCATGCCCATCGACACCATGACTTCCGCGTTGCGGCGGCTGGCCTGGGCGAGATCGTTGCGCTGGGCGGCAAGCCCCATCGCCTCGCGCGCCGGCTGGCGGGACATGAACTCGGTGACCAGCGTCAACCCGACCAGGATGACCGCGCCGACGAGCGCCGTGACGCCGATCATGACGTGGAAGGCGAAACAGATGGCGAGATACAGCGGCAGCCAGGGCAGGTCGAAAAACGCGCTCGGGCCCATGCCGCCGAGGAAGGAGCGGACATTGTCGAGATCGCGCAGCGGCTGAAGCCCCTCGTTGCGGCTGCCGACCAGCAGCGGCAGGCGCACGATGGTGTCGAACACCCGCTTGTTCAAGGCTTCGTCCAGCGCGGTGCCGACCCGGCCCAAGATCCGGTTGCGGATCATGTCCAGCACGCCCTGCGCCATGTAGAGGAAACTGGCGAGGACGATCAGGCCGACCAGGGTCGGAATGCTGCGGCTCGGCAGCACCCGGTCGTAGACCTCCAGCATGAAGATCGACCCGGTCAGATAGAGCAGGTTGATCATGCAGCTCATCAAGCCGACGCCGATAAAGGCCGTGCGACAGGCGCGCAGCGCATCACCGAGCTCTGAGCGGCGGACGCCGGGAACGGCTGCCATCAGTCTGATCTCTTTCGGGTAGGGGCCAAAGCCCCTGATTTCAAAGGCAAATTCAGGAGTAATTGACCCGGATTAACATCGCGTTTGCGCTCGTCGCCCAACGCAGTCGAATACCCGGGACCCCCATGGCCCACATCACCCCCGACCGGCCTTGCACGCAAGTCCGGAATCTCACGATCTTGCGGCTTTTTCTTGCAGACATGTCACCTCTCCCCGGGCGGGGAGAGGTCAAAAGTTCGATCAATCGAACTCGGGCGCCATTAAAACCGGCCGCCGCCGCGGACCAGCCGTACCACCAGCAGCAGAATGACCGCGCCGATCGCGGAATAGACGATCTCGGATATCAGCCCGGTGCCGATGCGAATGCCGAGCTTCGGAAACAGGAAGCTTGCCACCAGCGCGCCGGCGATGCCGACCACGATGTCGCCGATGATGCCGAACCCGGTTCCGCGCACCACCTTGCCGGCCAGCCAACCAGCGACGAGGCCGACGAACAGGATGACAAGCAGGCCTTCATTGGAAATGTACATAAGTGAGATCCCCTCTCCGTGAACGGTTCCATGGAAGCGGAACCGGGATGAACGAGGTGTGAATGCTGTTCCCCGCTTGCGGTCCAAATATCACGACAGCGCGGTGACCGGCTCCGCCAGCACGCACCGTGCCGCCCGGCCCGGCCCGACCTCCACATTCCCTGGCAGTTGCTCCAGACAGCGCGGCTGGGCTACGGCGCAGCGGGGCGCAAAGGAGCAGTTGTGCGGCCTCTCGCCAAGCGACGGCGGGGCGCCGGGGATGGTCTCGAGCCGCTGTCCCCGCTTGGCCCCGTGGACGGTCGAGGCGAGCAGGCCCTTGGCATAGGGATGCACCGGCGAACGGACGATGTCGCGAAGCGTGCCCTGCTCCACGATCTGGCCGGCATACATCACCGCGACCCGGTCGCAGATCTCGATGGCGACGCCGATGTCGTGGGTGACGAAGATGACGGACATGCCGAACTCGCGCTGCAGCTCGCGCAACAGCAGCAGGATCTGGATCTGCACGGTGGCATCGAGCGCCGTGGTCGGCTCGTCCGCGAGCAATATCTTGGGCCGACACGCGAGCGCCAGCGCGATCATCGCGCGCTGACGCATGCCGCCGGACATCTCATGCGGATAGGCATCGAGCCGGCGTTTTGCGGAAGGAATGCGCACGACCTCGAGCATTTCGAGTGCGCGCGCTCTGCCCTCCGCGTAAGACTTGCATTCGTGACGCACGACGCTTTCGGCGATCTGCGTCCCGATGGTGTAGACCGGATCGAGCGCAAGCGCAGGCTCCTGAAAGATCATCGACACCGTCTGGCCGCGGAACGACGACAGCTGCTCGTCGTTCATGGCCAGCACGTCGCGGCCCATGACGTTGACCTTGCCCGTGATCTGCGTGCGCTTCTTCGGCAACAGCCGCATCAGCGCACGCAAGGTCACGCTCTTGCCCGAGCCGGACTCTCCGAGCAGGCCCAGCACCTCGCCGTCGCCGAGCGAGAGGCTGAGATCGTTCACGGCATAGACCGTGCGCTCGCCGGTGAAGCGGATGTTGAGGCCTGAGATCTCGACGAGCTTGGTCATGACGGAAGCTTCGGCAGCCTGTCGTGGTAGTCGGTGGCCCGCTGGAATGCGGCACCGATGGTGAGCAAGGTCGCCTCATCGAACGAGCGGCCGATCAACTGCATGCCGATCGGAAGTCCGCTCTTGGTGAAGCCCGAGGGCACCGTGAGCGACGGCAGGCCGAGATAATTCACCGGGCGGGTGAACAGCGTCAGCCGCTGCAACAGCGCCGGCGCGTTCGGCCCGCCGCCGACGTCGCTCTCCTCGATCGTCGGCGCCGGCACCGGGGACGCCGGCGCGATAATCGCGTCGACACCTGATGTCGCAGCGTTGTGCGCGGCGAGCGCAGGTCCGCGCCAGCGCATCGCCTCGAGGTAGGTGATGGCGGGGACCGCGAGCCCGTTCTGAAGCCGCATCAACACCTGTGGGCCGTAATCCTGCGGCCGCTCGATCATCCAGCGCTTGTGGAAGGCGGCGGCTTCGGCTGCAAGCACGAGCTGGCTTGCCGAGGACAATTGCCGCTGGTCGGGCAGCTCGACCGTGACGATGTCGGCGCCCTCACGCTTGAGCACCGCGATGGTCTCGTCCAGCACGCGCGCGACCTCGCCGTCGAGATCGTCGACATAGAAGGACGAGGGGACGCCGATCTTGAGGCCCTTCAGCGAGCCCTTGGTCGCGCCGACATAGTCGGACAGCGGCTCACGGCTCGTGGTCGAATCCTCGGGATCAGGGCCGGCCATCAGCGCCAGCAGCAGCGCGCAATCCTCGGCGGTGCGGGCGAGCGGCCCGACCGTGTCGAGCGACTGCGACAGCGGCATCGCGCCGGCGCGGCTGACCCGGCCAACGGTGGTCTTCAATCCCGTCACGCCGCAGAAATGCGCGGGCATGCGGATCGAGCCGCCGGTGTCGGAGCCGAGCGCGGCATAGGTCAGTCGCGCCGCGACCGCCGAGCCCGAGCCCGACGACGAGCCGCCGGTGATGTGCGCCACGTTCCAGGGATTGCGAACCGGGCCGTAATGGGCGTTATGGCCGGTCGGGCCATAGGCGAATTCGGCGAGATGCAACGTGCCGAGCCGAACCTGGCCAGCGTCCTTCAGCCGCTGCAAGGCGGTGGAGGTGACGGTCGGAACGAAATCGCGGCGGATCAGCGAGCCGCAGGTCGCGACGTGGCCGGCGTCGTAGTACATGTCCTTGTGCGCGAGCGGCACGCCGTGCAGCGGACCGCGGACTTCGCCCTTGGCGAGTTCTGCGTCGGCAGCATCGGCGGCCTTCAGCGCCGCCTCTGCCTCAATCGACATGAAGGCGTTGAGATGCGGCTGCCACTGCGCGATACGATGCAGCAGCGCACGCGTCACCTCGTGCGAGGACACCTGCTTCATCGCGATCGCGCGCGCAACCTCGGAAAGCGTCCTCAATTCGGGCTCGGTGCTCATTTCAACAGCTTCGCAGTCTGCGCGATCGGATAGAGCGCGGGCTCGAGATCGAACGGCAACGTGCCGGCAATGGCCGCAAAGCCCTCGAAGGCCGGTCCGATGGAGTTGGAGATGCGCGTCGCAACCTCGTCGTCGACGGGAACACCGGCGACCTGTGCCGTCGCCTTGATCTCTTTTGTCGTCGGTCTCGTCATGCGGTTTCCTCCTTCGGCGCGCGGCTATGGCCTGAACCCGGGATCGCCATGTAGCACGCGGCCTCGTGGCCCATTCTATCGAGCGCGGTGAGTTTTGGTGTCGCATTTGCGCAGAGCGGCTCCGCAAACGGGCAACGGGTGTGGAAGCGGCAGCCCGAGGGCGGATCGATCGGATTGGGCGGATCGCCCGTGATCGGCGGCGTCTCGGTGCGGCGGTCCGGATCCGAGGACGGCATCGCAGCAAGAAGTGCGCGCGTATAGGGATGCGCCGGCTGGTCCCAGACCCGGTCGACCGGGCCGAGCTCGACGACCTCGCCGAGATACATCACCAGCACGCGATCACTGATGTAGCGCACGACGTTGAGATCATGGCTGATGAAGAGATAGGTCAGCCCGAACTCGCTCTTGAGATCGGCAAGCAAATTGAGCACCTGCGCCTCGACCGATTTGTCGAGCGCGGAGACCGCTTCATCGAGGATCACCAGCCGCGGCGACAGCGCCAGCGCACGCGCGATGTTGACGCGCTGGCGCTGGCCCCCCGAGATCTCATGGGGGTAGCGGTTGGCGAAATTTGCAGGAACCAGGCCCACTTTGCCCAGCAGCTCGCGCGCCAGCGCGCGCGCGGCGCCGTCGGCCATACCATGCACCTTTGGGCCGAAGGCGATCGATTCCTCGATGGTCAGGCGCGGATTGAGCGAGGCGTAGGAATCCTGGAACACCATCTGCATGCCGCGGCGCAGCTCGCGCAAGGAGAGCGACTGGCCGACGCTCATGCCGTCATAGATGATGTCGCCGGTGTCGCGCGGCATCAGATGCATGAGCAGCCGCGCGGTGGTCGACTTGCCGCAACCGGACTCGCCGACGATGCCGACGGTCTCGCCCTTGGCGACGGTGAACGAGACATTATCAACCGCACGCACGGTGCGCTTTGCGGCGAACAGGCCGCCACGAACCGGGAAATGCTTGGTCAGGCCGTTGACCTGAAGCAGCGGCTGCGCGACGCCGCCGCGGTCCTCGACCGGCTCCAGCATCGCGACGGAGACGTTGGTTTCGCTCATGGCTAGTTCCTGATGTCCATGGCGCTGCGCAGGCCGTCCGAGAGCAGGTTGAAGCAGATCGAGACCGCGAAGATCATCGCGCCGGGGAGCGCGGCGACCCAGGGGTTGACGTAGATCGCGGTGCGCAAGGTGTTCAGCATCAAACCCCATTCCGGCTCAGGCGGCTTGGTACCGAGGCCGAGGAAGGACAGGCCCGCCGCAAGGATCATCGAGACCGAGATCAGGCTGGTGGCATAGACAAAGATCGAACCGAGCACATTGCCCAGAATATGCACGCGCATGATCGTGAATGGACCGGCACCGGAGGCACGCGCGGCGTCGACGAAGTCCATGTTGCGCACGCCTGTCGTGACGCTTTCGGCGACGCGGGTGATCTGCGGCACGAACACGACGGTCAACGACACGATGGAATTGAGGATGCCCGCGCCCAGCGCGCCGGAGATCGCGATCGCCAGCAACACGGACGGAAAGGCGTAGAACACGTCGATCGTACGCATGATCGCGGTGTTGAGCTTGCCGCCGACATAGCCGGCAACGAGGCCGAGCGAGGTGCCGATGCAAAAGGCGAGGATCACAGGCAAGATGCCGATGAGGAGCGACAGCCGGCCGCCATAGATCAGTCGCGCCAGCATGTCGCGGCCAAGCTCGTCGGTGCCGAGCGGGTAGCCGGTTGTGCCGATGTGCCGAAGGCGGCGGATCATCGAGCCCTTGTAGGGATCTTCCAGACCGAGCCACGGCGCAACGATCGCGGACAGGAAGATCAGCAGCAGCACCAGCGCGCAGACCATGCTGACCTTGTCGCGCCGGATACGGCGGCCGACGGTCGCCCAATAGCCGCGCGCCTTCGTCGCGGGAGCGGACTGAAGCGCCGCATCGCTGGTGACAGACAACGGAAGCTCGCTCATCGCTAGCCCCGCTTGATGCGTGGGTCGATCGCGGCTTGCGCGATGTCGACCAGCAGATTGAGGAAGACGAAGAACAGCGCCAGGATCAGGATCGTGCCCTGGAGCAGCGGCAGGTCGCGCTGGAAGATCGCGGAATTGAGCAGAAAGCCCGAGCCCGGCCAGGAGAACACGGTCTCGATCAGGATCGAGCCGCCGAGCATGTACCCGAGTTGAAGTCCCATCACCGCGAGCGCGGTGGGCGCGGCGTTCTTGATGACGTGACGGAATACGCCGCGCTCATGCAGGCCTTTTGCACGCAGCGCCTCGACGAAATCCTGGCTGAGAATGTCGCCGGTCAGCGCGCGCACCGTGCGGGTGACGATGCCCATCGGAATCACGGAGGTCGTGATCGCCGGCAGCACGAGATACTGCAAATGCGCCCAGTCCCAAGC
This sequence comes from Bradyrhizobium sp. RT6a, assembly GCF_040547675.1. Classification (NCBI taxonomy): domain Bacteria; kingdom Pseudomonadati; phylum Pseudomonadota; class Alphaproteobacteria; order Hyphomicrobiales; family Nitrobacteraceae; genus Bradyrhizobium; species Bradyrhizobium sp. RT6a. Next base: position 4,395 of record NZ_JBEPQC010000004.1, on the reverse strand, counting down.
CCAGGCGGCCGAGCCGCCGGGTCCGGCGCCGACGGCGGGCAGCCAGTTCAGCTGAACCGAGAAGATGATGACGAGCACCATGCCAAGCCAGTAATGCGGCACCGAAACGCCGGCGATGGCAAAGGACGTCGCCAGCTTGTCGATCCAGGTCTCCCGGAAATAGCCGGCGATCAGTCCGAGCAGGACGCCCATGGTGAAGCCGATGATGGCCGCCGCAATCGCCAGCGTGACGGTGTTGCTGACCGCGCGCATGACCTCGGCCAGCACCGGGCGCCCGGTCGCAATGGAATTGCCGAGATCGCCATGAAGCGCACGGAGCAGCCAAAGCCCGAACTGCACCGGCAGCGGGCGGTCGAAACCGTAGGCGGTACGGAGCTGCGCGGCGAGCTCCTGCGAGGCGTCGGCCGGCAGCACGGCCACCAGCGGATCGCCCGGCGTAATGTGCACGAGCAGAAAACATACCAGCGCGACGCTGATGACGATCGGGACGACGTAGACGATGCGTCTGGCGATATAGGCGAGCACGTTGTTTCTTTTCTTCCCTTCTCGCCTTGCGGGAGAAGGTGGCGCGAAGCGCCGGATGAGGGGTTGTTTCCGCGAATGATACTGCGTCAGTTGAGAGGTCCGCATTCGCGGAGAGAGACCCCTCACCCGGCTTCGCCGAGGCGAAGCCACCCTCTCCCACAAGGGGAGAGGGTGCAGCGTGCGTGTGGCGCGAACTACTGCATCGACACCAGCGAGAAGTCGATGAACCAGCTCTTTGGCTGCACGACGCCTGTCACCTTCGGGCTGATGGCGCGGGGGCCGACGTCGTGGGCGACGTAGAGGAAGGCTGCATCGTCGACGGAGGCCGCGTGCAGTTCGGCGAGCGCGGCGTCACGGGCACCGGGATCGAAGGTCTGCCGCGCCTTCTTCACCAGTTCGTCGAACTTGGGGTTGTTGATGAAACCCCAATTGTTCGAGACCGGCGGGGCCATGCCCGATTGCAGGAAGCGCACCAGCGCGAAGAACGGATCCATCGCCGCGTAGGTGACGTTGGTCGCGTTCGAGCCGTTGGCGCTGGGATCCTTGGCACCGCGGCGCCAATTGGTGAACAGCGTATTCCACTCGATGACGTCGAGCTGCACGTCGAAATAGCATTCGGCGAGTGCCTGCTGGAGATATTCGTTCATCGGCAGCGGCTGCATCTGGCCCGAGCCGGAGGCCGAGGTCTGGGTTTTCACCGTCAACTTCTTGTTCGGGCCGAAGCCTGCCTCCTGCATCAGCTTCTGCGCAGCAGCCTTGTCGTACTTGATCTCGAAGGTCGGCTTTCCGCGCCAGGGGTGTCCAGGCTCGAAGGTGCCGGTCGCCGGCACCATCAGCCCCGCGAGCAGGCCGTCCTTGAGGCCCTCGCGATCGACGCAGAGGTTCGCGGCCTTGCGGACGCGGATGTCGTTCCAGGGCGAGCCCTCGACGCGCGAGAACTGCCACGGCCAGACATGCGGCTGCTCGTTGGCGTAGAGCTTGAAGCCGCGCTGCTTGAGCTCGGGCAACGCGTCCGGCGCCGGGGCTTCGACCCAATCAACCTGCCCGGAAAGCAGCGCTGCGGTGCGCGCATTTGCTTCCGGCATCGGCAAGAGCACCATCTTGTCGACCTTGGGCACGCGGTCCTTGTTCCAGTAGCTCGCATTCTTGACCAGCTCGAGCCGTTCGCGCGGGGTGAAGCCTGCCATCTTCCACGGGCCGGTGCCCGAAGCGTCCTTGGCGAACGCGGTCCAGGCAGCCTGCGATTTGGCTTTGGTGTCGGCGCCCTCCGCCTTGTCGTAGAAGGCCTGCCACTTCGCCGGGCTCGCCATGAAAAGGTTGGTGAGGTTGATCGGCAGGAAGCTGTCGGGCTCCTTGGTGGTGAGCTCGACCGTCATGTCGTCGATCTTCTTCGCGGACGCCAGCGTCGGCATGCGCGAGGCCGTGACGCCGACCTGGCTGGCGTCGAATTGCGGCGCGTCCTGCTTCAGCACCTTCTCGACATTCCACACCACCGCGTCTGCGTTGAACGGCGAACCGTCATGGAAGGTGACACCCGGCCGCAGCTTGAAAGTCCATTTTGTCTTGTCGGCATCGTCGACCTTCCACTCGGTGGCAAGGCCGGGGATCACCACGCTCGCCTTGTCGGCCGAGGACAGATCCCAGCCGGTGAGCGCGTCGTACATGGTGAGGCCGGTGAAGCGGTTGCCTTCAAAACCCTGATCGGGCTGACCCAGCGTGCGCGGAATATCGGCAGCGGTCATGGCGATGCGCAGCACGGTGTCGGCACTTGCGACGCGCGGCCACGCAGCCGCGCTGCCGAGCGCCAGCAACGCGATCAGCGCCGCGCGGGTCTTGTTTTTATTGATCAGCATTGCCTCAATCCTTTTTCCGGCTTCGATGACTAATTTTGATGCAAACGTATGCAATGGCTATGCCAATGGGGAAACTTTTTCTGCAAATTGCCCCTGCGACGACAAGTCCTTGTGATGAGCCTCGGCAAAAGCGCCTCGCTGCCTATTCTGGCATCAAGATTGCAGGTTTGGCTCCGATTATCCTTGAAGTCTTCCCTGGAGCTTTGGCCTATGCGTATCCGACTATCGACCTGTTTCGCCGTGCTTGCACTGGCGCTGTCCGCGATTCCGGCGGGCGCCGAAACGGTGCTGCGCTACGGCATCTCGATGGCGGACATCCCGCTGACCACCGGCCAGCCCGATCGCGGCGCCGGCGCCTACCAGTTCACGGCCTACACCATCTACGATCCGCTCGTGGCTTGGGAGATGGACGTCGCCGACCGCCCGGGAAAGCTGGTGCCGGGACTGGCCACAGAGTGGAAAGTCGATGACGAGAACAAGACCAAATGGCGCTTCACCTTGCGCAAGGGCGTGAAGTTTCACGACGGCAGCGAGTTCAACGCCGATGCCGTGATCTGGAATCTGGACAAGGTGCTCAACGACAAGGCGCCGCAATTCGACAAGCGCCAGAGCGCCCAGGTCAAGACCCGCCTGCCTTCGGTCGCGAGCTACGCCAAGATCGACGACTCCACGGTGGAGATCACCACCAAGACGGTCGATTCCTTCTTTCCCTATCAGATGTTGTGGTTCCTGGTGTCGAGCCCGACGCAATACGAAAAGCTCGGCAAGGATTGGGACAAGTTCGCCAGCCAGCCCTCAGGGACCGGCCCGTTCAAACTGACAAAGCTGGTGCCGCGCGAACTCGCCGAGCTCACCAAGAATCCGGATTATTGGAACAAGAAGCGCATTCCCAAAGTCGACAAGCTCGTGCTGGTGCCGATGCCGGAAGCGCTGACGCGCACAAATGCGCTGCTCGCCGGGCAAGTCGATCTGATCGAGACGCCGGCGCCGGATGCCGTGCCGCAGCTCAAGGCCGCCGGCATGAAACTCGTCGATAACGTCACGCCGCATGTCTGGAATTATCATCTGAGCGTGCTGCCGGGTTCGCCCTGGACCGACATCCGCCTGCGCAAGGCGCTGAACCTCGCCATCGATCGTGAGGCAGTCGTTGGACTGATGAATGGGCTTGCAAAACCCGCCAAGGGCCAGGTCGATCCGTCGAGCCCGTGGTTCGGCAAGCCGAGCTTCGAGCTGAAATACGACGTCGCCGCGGCGAAGAAGCTGGTCGAGGAAGCCGGTTACTCCAAGGCGAAGCCGCTGAAGGCGACCTTCATCATCGCACAGGGCGGCACCGGCCAGATGCTGTCGCTGCCGATGAACGAATTCTTGCAGCAGAGCTTCAAGGAGATCGGCATCGACATCGATTTCAAGGTCGTCGAGCTCGAGACACTCTATACGCACTGGCGCAAGGGCGCGGCCGACGAGATGAACGCCGGCATCACCGCCAACAACATCGCCTATGTCACCTCCGACCCGCTCTACGCCATCGTCCGCTTCTTCCATTCGAGCCAGATCGCGCCGGTCGGCGTCAACTGGGGCGGCTACAAGAACCCGAAGGTTGACGCGCTGATCGACGAGGCCAAGCAGACCTTCAACAGCACCAAGCAGGACGAGCTGCTGGCGCAGGCGCACGCGCTGATCGTCGACGACGCCACGCTGGTGTGGGTGGTGCACGACACCAACCCGCACGCGCTGTCGCCCAAGGTCAAGCAGTTCGTGCAGGCGCAGCACTGGTTCCAGGATCTCACGACGATCGGGGCGGAGTGAGGGCCGAGGCCGGCACTCAACTTCCGCAAACACCACCCTCGTCCTGGCGAAAGCCAGGACGACACCTCTTATTGAGGCGACGGCCTGCGAGTTCGAACACCGCTGTCGTGCCCGGCCAGAGTGCCCAATCGGCCAAAGGCCCGGCGCACACCCCGGGTTTTAAAAAATAAAAACCCCCCCCACAAAGAAACAACCCCCCAACCACCCCGCC
>NZ_JBEPQC010000003.1:0-803855 GCF_040547675.1 Bradyrhizobium sp. RT6a | reverse complement strand
GCACCGGCCGGCGCCGGCGTCTTCGACTACAGCGCGGGCGTCTTCCCAGCCGCCGTCTACCAGAATACAAACTATTTCCGCGACGTCGTGTTCGCCCCATCCAACGTCATCGCGCTCCTTAACACTTCTACGATCTACGTCAGTGAAGCGGCCGGCACGGCCACCATCACCGTCACACGCTCCGGGGACCTCCAGTCTCAAAACACTGTTGAATACACGACGAATGAAATCGGCACCGCCGAGACTGCGACGGCTGGATCGGACTTCATCCAGCCCACCTTCAATGGTCGGACGAACACCGGCCAGATCATCTTCGGACCGGGGGAAAGCACCAAGAGCTTCACCATCCCCATCGTCAACGATCAGCTTACCGAGGGCAACGAAACGTTCGCCGTCGGGCTTCAAAATCCCGGCTCCGGATCCCTCGGAGCCCCACGCACTGTGCTCGTAACCATCATCGACGATGACGCACCCGCCAAGATCGCAATGGCTGACGTTGTGGTGAGTGTTTCCGAGAATAGCCCGACGGCGACGATCACGCTGCTGCGCAGCGGGAGCGTCAATCAAGCAGCCACGGTCGGTTTCACGACGAGCAGCGGCAGCGCACTCGCAGGATCCGATTACACCACCTCGTCCGGCGCGGTGACATTTGCTGCTGGTCAGGTGAGCCAAACCATCTCGGTGCCGATCATCAATGATACGACGCCTGAGAACGACGAGACTTTCACGGTCACCTTGAGCAACCCGACGGGTGCCACTCTCGGCTCTCAGGCGACAACGACAGTGAAGATCCTGGATAATGACAACCCCGCTCTCGGCAATCTGGTGGGCGAGACGGCCGTGACGGGACTGAACCAACCGGCGGCGATGGACTGGACTCCCGACGGCCGCTACATGTTGGTCGCGCAGAAGGACGGCGTGGTCCGCGTGGTGGACAACGGCACATTGAGATCCACTCCGCTCGTCGACCTTTCGGGCGAGGTAAATGATTTCGGTGATCGCGGGCTGCTGGGGATCGCGGTTAACCCGAACTTCGCAAGCGACCACTATGTCTACTTGCTCTACACTTACGATCCGCCTGAGACGGCGGGCCAGAGCGGTCTCGCGGCCGCCGATCAGGGCGGCAACCGACCTTGTCGTCTGGTGAGAGTCACTGTCGACCCCAACACAATGATTGCAGATCCGTCCAGTGAAGTGGTGCTGGTCGGCAAGAACAGCATCTGGGCCTATATCAGCCGCCCCGACGCGAACAGCGGCGGTGATCTCAGCATCGTTCCTTCCGGGATCGTCAACGGCACCACGATCACGGCTCCCGCGAGTCAGATCGAGGTAGGATCGCAGGACAACGATCCGGACAGGGCCGGCATCCAGAACCAGAACATCCGGGACTATCTTGCAACCGACAGCGATTCGCACTCGATAGGTGCGGTTCATTTCGGCCCCGACGGCTACCTGTACCTGACGGTCGGAGATGGTACATCGTACAACTTCGTCGATCCTCGCGCAGTGCGGGTCCAAGACATCCACAATCTCTCGGGCAAGCTCCTGCGGATCGATCCTGTTACGGGCGAGGGAGCGCCCGGAAATCCGTATTATCAGGCTGGCGATCCAAACAGCAATCAGTCGAAAGTGTTCTACTACGGCGTCCGCAACGCGTATCGCTTCAGCTTCGATCCCGTGACGAATCTGCCTGTGCTTGGAGATGTGGGCTGGAACAACTGGGAAGAGATCGATACGGGGCCAGCCGGCTCGAATTTTGGATGGCCCTACTTTGAAGGTCCGAACAAAACCGCCAGCTACCAGAATCTCTCCCAGGCGATCACCTTCTACAACAATGGCAACCGCAACAATTTGTCGGACCCGGCTGCCGTGTTTCCGATCTTACCCCTAAGCCACGGTGCGCCCGACAACGCCCATGTGATCACCGCGGGAGATTTCTACAATCAGAACACCATATTCTTCGACGACGTCTACAATGGAACAATCTACGCCGCGACGTTGAATGCAAGCCGGCGGGTCGCAAGCGTCCAGTTGGTGGACAATGTACAAGGCATTGTGGACCTGCAAAAGGGGCCCGATGGTTGGCTCTACGGCGCCGATATATATGACGGCACGATCCGACGTTGGGTGGACCCCTCGGCCGCCGCCGGGAACACGCTGGGCCTCGCGGCGTCGTGACGGGCGGCGCCCTGGAGAAGGCGCCGCTTGTGAGACTTGTTTAGGTCCACGACAGAGCCGAGGGCACTTCGGCTCCCGAAAACCTGCGGATGCGTGCACTTGCATGCTTCGGCTCAAGCATCCCGCCGGCGCCAGCCCAGCGCGATTCCGGCCGCGCGGTAGGAGTCATGCTCCTGGACGGCCGATCGTCGCCCACAGCCGGCTGTCGCTCGGCCGTTGCATGCGGACCCAGCGATATAGCACCTGCGACCAGGATTTGATCTGGGGCGTCAGATTGTCGAGGACCAGATCGCCAGTCCTGGCGCGCACCACCAGCACAAGGTGATGGTCTCCAGAACTGGTGACCACCTCGCTCAATAGCAGGACCCGCGCGGGCCAGCCGCGCTGCAGCAGTTCATGACGCTTGCTCACTGCGTAGTCATTGCAATCACCGCGATCGGGGTTAACGATCCACTCCTCACCTGCAAGGCCGAGTTCATTGGGCTGCGGAGCAATGGCGCGGTTCACGGCGCTATTGACTGCTTTCAACTGCGCCCATCGCCCCTTCGTCAACCGGATCGGCCCGCCGCGGAAGAAGCGCCGCGGGCGACATTCGGCCTCATAGCGCAAGCAAAACACCGAATAACTGAAAGGCGGAAGCGTCGGGCGTCCCAGCTCGACATGTGCAAGAGCCGCTTGCGGAACCCCTGGCACGGTCAACAATGCAGCACGCGCCCACTGAGCGCCTCCGATCATGACAGCTACAACTGTCGCGACGACCAGTCCCGAGGTCTGTTGCATCTGCCGATCCCCTGAGATCGCCAACTAAGGTCCGGATTCACCGGTCAGCGGGGCCGCCCCGGTCTTGGGAGCGACCAATCGTCCAGATTATACTATTTAATTATAATTAATTTAACTGGCAATATTAACTTTATCATTTAAATCGGCGCTGATGTCGCACGTAGACAGCCGGGATTGCGCGCGGGGCCCTGCCGGAGGAAAGAATGAAAGGGGTTGAGAAGTTCTGATCGGCTCGGGTGTCCCCGATGGAAGGGACCGTCAAGGACGGACCGGGACATGCTTCGAGCATCGAGCGCCATGCAACATCTCAGCGCCACATATAATTTCAATTGCCGATTTGATTATTCGCCGAGACCGGATCTTCAAACAATACTTCTTCGGGCAGGACAATTTCATATGCCGGATGAGCTACTCGTCGTTCTGGGGCTGAAGCCACGATACTCGTCTTCGACGCGGCAATGACCCTGTACGCTAAGCGAATGGATGTGCTGAGCGGACGGTCGTTCGAGCGATCCGTAGTCTCGCCCACGGATAACAGGCATCCACTACGGCGATCCGTCGAAAGCCGCGCGATCTATTGCAGTTGATCAGGAAGTGGGTCGATCTCACCGCGCTCGCCCCACCAAATCTCTTGCGCCGACCAGACATTACCAGAACGCCGCGGTCGAGCCTTCAAACCAGACCGCAGGCTCCGTCCTGGCTTGTGACGCGCACTCGTCGGCCAGCCACGCCCGCTGCGGATGCTTCCAGCCGCCCAGCGGTGCCTTCCTTCAGAGGCTAATCGCAACGCTGGCGCCCACGGATAGGGCGCCAGCCCGAATTCGCGCAGTCGAGCGGTACTATCTTCCCGCGAAGAGTCAGCGCTCCTTGAATGCGCGCTCCGCCTGATCGTGCAGCGGCTTGAGCAGGTAGGATAGTGCTGTACGACCTGCCGTCTTGATGAAAACCTCGACCGGCATGCCGGGCAACAGCTTGGCCGACCCGAGTTTCGCCAGCTCTTCCGGCTTCAGCAGGACGCGGCCCGTGTAGTAGCTCGTGCCGGCGCGCTGATCCTGGGTGATGTCGGCCGAGACCATGCTGACCTCCCCGTCGATTTCGGGCGTGGTCTTCTGGTTGAACGCCGCAAAGCGCATTGTCGCGGTCTGCCCCATATAGACCTGGTCGATGTCGCGCGGTGCGATCTTGACCTCAACCGCAAGCGAGTCCGCATCGGGCACGATCAGCATGATCTGCTCGCCGGGAGAGATCACACCTCCAACGGTGTGCACGCTCAGCTCGTGGACGCGGCCGGTTTGCGGCGCCCTGATATCGATCCGATTCAATTGATCGACCGCTGCAGTTTTGCGCTCGCTCAGCTCGGAGAGCTTCGATCGCGTTTCGATCAGATCCTTGCCCACTTCCGTCCGCAGGTCCTGGTCGATCTGAATGATCTGGAGTCCGATTTCGGCGATCTTGCCCTTCGACTGAGCAATCATTCCTGCCAGTTGGCTGCGCTCGCCTTCGAGGCGGGCGGAATCGCGCTCGAGGGAATTGAGCCGCGTGATCGGCACCAGGTTTTTTTGCCAGAGACTGCGCACGCCCTCCAGCTCCTGCCGGATAAATTCGACTTCCTTCTGCTTGGCCTCGGTCTGCCCCGTAAGGCCTTTGATCTCGTTTTCCAGCTGCGCGCTTTTCTCCTGCAGCTGCGCTTTTTGGCCGCTCCGCGCCTGACGACGCAGCTCGAAGAGCTTTCGCTCCGCAGTAATCGCACGGCTCGCCTCGGAGTTGCTCTCCTTGGCGCGGTCAAGCAGCACCTTGGGAAAGACAGCCTGCTCGGCGCCATCGCGCTCGGCCTCCAGACGAGCCTGCCGCGCGAACAGCTCATCGAGGCTGTTGGTAACGATGGTGGCATTCGCGAGCGTCTGCGTCTCGTCGAGGCGAATCAAAATATCCCCTGCATTAACCCGCGCGCCCTCCCGCACGCGCAACTCTCCCACGATCCCGCCAGTGGAGTGCTGAACCTTCTTGACGCTCGAATCCACCACGACCACGCCTTGGGCGATCACCGCGCCCGACAGTTGGGTCGTTGTCGCCCAGCCGCCGACCCCAAAGGTTACCAAACCAAACATGATCATACCCACGATCATGTAACGCTGGATGGATTGCATCGCCGGCGTCACCTGGCCATTCATCGGCCACCTCCTTGAGCTTCCGCGACGACCTTGAGCGGTGTGGGATTTCGCAACACTCTCTTGAGGACCTCCTCTCTCTTGCCGAAGGACTGCACCTTGCCTTCCCCGAGGCACAAGACATGGTCCACACCTTCCAACGCCTTCGGACGATGCGCAACAACGGCGACAATTCCGCCTCGACGGCGCACGTTCAAGATCGCTTCGGTCAAGGCGTCCTCGCCCTCGGCATCGAGATTGGAAGAGGGTTCATCAAGTACGACCAGGAACGGCTTGCCGTAAAAGGCGCGCGCGAGCCCGATACGCTGCCGCTGCCCTGCCGACAGCGCTAACCCTCCTTCGCCGATCTTCGTGCCGTAGCCGTCTGGAAGCGAGAGGATGAGATCGTGCGCGCCAGCGGCATGCGAAGCTTCCAGAACTGCGGCGGCCGTTCCCTGCGGATCGAACCGTGCAATGTTCATTGCAATGCTGCCGTCGAACAATTCGACGTCCTGAGGCAGATAACCGATGTGCTTGCCGAGGGCGTCCGAAGACCAGTGATCGAGCGAAGCGTTGTCGAGCCGGATCCTGCCTCGAATGCACGGCCACACTCCCACCAGCGCGCGTGCCAACGTCGATTTGCCGGACCCGCTCGGACCGATGATTCCGACGGCTTGCCCGCTCCGCAGCTGGAACGAAACTTCACTGACGGTGGGCCTCTCCGAGTTCGGGGCACCAATATAGAGGTGCTCGGCAGTGAGAGTTTCAACGGGCGCAGGCAATGCCAACCGCTCCTCCTCGCGAGGCAGAAGCTTCAGCAAGTGATCAAGCCTTTGCCCCGATTGCCGCGCGGCGACGAATCCTTTCCAATTCGCGATGGCCATTTCGACGGGCGCCAATGCTCGTGCGGTGAGGATCGAACCGGCAATGATGATGCCGGCCGTGGATTCCTGATTGATAACGAGGACGGCGCCCACGGCAAGAACCAGCGATTGCAAGATCGCCCGGAAGAGCTTGGAGGCGCCACCGAGTCCGTTTGCGACATCGCTTGCCTGCTCATGGGCCGCGAGGTACTTCGCGTTGACATCCCGCCAACGTAAGCCCGCCTGTTGCCGCATGCCCATGGCCTGCAGGACCTCGGCATTTCGCCGCCCTTCGAGCGCCAGTGCGGTCCGCGAGACGGCGAGACGCGAGGTTGCCTTTGCCGGCCCTCGCGTACGTGTTTCCGTAAGGATCGTAATGCCGACTAAGACCAGCGCGCCGGCCAGCGCAGTCACGCCAATCCAGAAGTGAAACAGGAAGCAGATGCCGAGATAGATCGGCATCCAGGGGAGATCGAAGAGCGCAGTCGGCCCTCCACTCGACAGGAAGCTGCGGACCTGATCAAGGTCCCGCACCGGCTGCAAGCCATCGCCATCGGCCCTCGTCTTCAAGGGCAGGCGAACAAGCGCGTCAAATATGCGAACGTTGAGCCTTTCATCGAAATACCGCCCGACCCGTGAACTGATCCTGTTCCTGACGAGGTCCAACCCACCCTGAAACAGGTAAAGTACCGTCGCCAGAACCATCAAGGCGATCAGCGTCGGTATGCTGCGCCCGGGCAGCACCCGATCATAGACTTGCAGCATGAAAAACGAGCCGGTGAGCATAAGGAGATTGCTCATCCCGCTGAAGGCCGCGATGGCCCAGAAAATCCGGCGGCAAGACCGCAGGAAAGCCGACATCTCTGACTGCGACTCGTCATAATCCTCCGCCGGTCGGGGTCGACCAGCGAATATCTGTTGCCGCAGGGCTTCGACCAGGCGCTTTGCCCAGCCGATCAGTCGCGGCGTCCGCAGTTCAGCGTCATCCGCCCACTGTCGACCGGCAGACCATAATCCTGATAGATGCATAAGTGGGATTCGATAGGAATTCGCAAGCGGGGAGATCCCCCCCGGCCGTTCAGAGAAAGTCATGACACCCGCCCTTGAAATAAGCCTCGGAGATCCGCCAGAGATCCCCGAGGCAGTTGTTGAGTACTACTCTGTGTGGTTGGCCCGTCCCTTATGCGAAGTGGAAGTCGTGGCTGGTCAGCGCATCTAGCTTGGTGTTCTTCAGCGCGAGCGTGTCGCTCCCCGTCGCGATCACGACGTCCTGGCCTAATTGGGCCGCGTGGGAGAGTACGCTTGCAAAACTGTCGAACACACCCTTGCTGAACTCGATCGTGTCGTGCGCAGGACCGCGGGCAACGAAGTCCTTGATGACGTCGTGGCCGAAGTTCGCGCCGAACACGAAAGTGTCGGCCTGGCTGCTGCCAACGAAGATGTCATCGCCTGACGTCCCCTTCAGCGTCGTGTTGCCTGTTGAGGCGACGAGCGTACTGCCCGAAGTGGCAACGACCTGACTGGTGCTGTCGGATACGGTGGACGACGCAGCTGCGGTGGAAGTACCGATCTGCCCGTCACCGTTCAAATCCTGATGGAAGCTCGTCTCCAGCGATTTGAGGCCAGAGTCCGTACCCGACACGGACCCGCCCGACGTCGAGCCGGTCAAGGTGCTCACATGGGAAACGTAGTTGCCGTTGTTGTCGGTGTTCCAGGCCGTGTACTGACCGGTGCTCGCCTCCTTCCAGGCAACTTGGTAGCCCGCCGCTGTCTTCTCTGCAGCGATGGGAGCCCAGGTGCCATCTGACCCGTCAACAAAATCCGCACCGCCATACTTCAGCGAGGGACCCGTTCCGGTGCTGGTGCTCAGGTAGTACTTGTCGCCGCTTTCAACGAGACGTGTCGCACCGGCCGACTCGATGACAGTGCCAGCAGTCGACGTTGGCGATGTCGGTGCCGCTGCACTGGAAGCACCGATCTGTCCGTCACCGTTGAGATCCTGATGGAAGCTCGTCTCAAGCGACTTAAGGCCGGAGTCCGAACCCGACACCGAGCCGCCCCCCGTGGAGCCGGTCAGGGTGCTGACATGGGAAACGTAGTTGCCGTTGTTGTCGGTGTTCCACGCCGTGTACTGACCGGTGCTCGCCTCCTTCCAGGCAACCTCATAGCCCGTCGCTGTCTTCTCTGCAGCAATGGGAGCCCAGGTGCCATCTGACCCGTCAACAAACTCCGCACCGCCATACTTGAGCGAGGGACCCGTTCCAGTGCTTGTGCTGAGGTAGTATTTGTCACCGCTTTCAATGAGACGTGTCGCACCAGCTGACTCTATTACGGTGCCAGCTGTCGGGGACGTCGGTGTGGTAGGCGATGACGGCGCGGACGGCGCCGAGGTGCCGCTTGTGCTAGCCGTGAAGGTGGTGGATGCCGCGCCGGTGTTGCCTGCCGCGTCTGTTGCCGTCGCGGTAAGGCTGTGCGAACCGGCGGCAAGGGCGCTGCTGGTATAGCTCCACGCACCAGTGCTGCTGGCTGTCGCAGTCCCGATCTGGGTCGCGCCGTCGAACACCTTTAAGACGCTGCTCGCTTCGGCACTGCCCGACATTACCACCTGATTGGCGGTGTTCACCGTATGGCTGGCAACGGTCGGCGCGGTCGGCGCCTTGGTGTCGACGGTGATTGCCAACGCGGACGACACCGCGCTGGTCTGCCCCGACGTGTTGGTCGCCGTTGCGGTGAGCGTATGCTTGGCGTCGGTGAGGACCTTTGTGATGTAGTCCCAACTGCCGCTTGAATCCGCAGTCGTCGAACCGAGCTGAGTCGTACCGTCGTAGACCTTGACCGTGCTGCCGGCCGCAGCGGCCCCCTTGAGCTCGATGGTATTGTCGTTGGTGATCTTGTCGCCAGCAGTGCCGCTATCTGTCGAGAACGACCCGACGACGGGAGCGTCCGGTGCCACCGGGGCTGTCGAGCCCGAGCCGCTATTCGCCGATGTGTTGAGGGCCGAGATAAGTGATCCGCTGTCATCGACGTTGCCGGTGTAAACCGGGGAGTTGCCGGTGAACGCGGTCGGGCCCCAATAACCTCCACCCATGTGGTTGTTCGTGACCACCACACCAGTGACCGATCCGCCGTCGAACTGGGACGAGCTGTAGATGTTGTAACCGCCGCCGTACAGCAAGTTATTGTCGACAACAACGTTCGAGACCGGCCCGAAGTAGTTGTCGATCATGATTGCCGACGTTTGGGTATGGTCATTGATGACCGTGTTGTGGCGGATGGTGATATCGAAGTTCTTCCCGTCGATCGAAATACCGTCGTAGTGCGGAGATCCCGACGCGATCATATCGTGGATGTAATTATCCTGGATGAGGGTATTCCCTCCATCCACCCCGATCCCATTTTCGACGTTGTAGATGTTGTTGGCGATGAACTTCCCTTGTCCCATGATTCCGTAGTCGCCGTCATTGCCTGAGCCGACGCCATTGATCTCATTGTGCTGGACCACCGCTCCGGTCACGCCCGTCGCAACCCGCACGGCGTAGAACGCATCCGTCGTCACCTTGCAGTTCTCCAAGGTGACATTCGGAGCGTTGATGAAGACCGATCCATGAATGTCGAGGCCGCTGATCACGGCTCCCGCCGTGTTGATGACGAGATCCCCGTAGTAGGGAGTGAGGGTCACGCCCGCCGACACTCCAGTATTCGTAGCATCAGGCCAAGCAGTTGTCGTTGCCAAGATATTACTCTCCTTCGCAGTTAAATCGAACGTGCAGTGCACGTAGGCGCGGGTATCCCCAAAGGTCGCGTCCGACCGGTGTCATGCTCCACCGGCGGGGGCTTTTTTGGGACGAGATGGCGGCACCACTTGGGTCATTCTTTGGGTACAAGCTCGGCTAAATTCAATCACGATTAAAAAAAACCGAAGCAACTCCGCCATGTAGGCTCCGAGAGGTTGCGGGTGTTCGGACGTTGCCACAAGAGCACACCCGGATTTATTCACTCCTATCTACGCAGGCATCGGCACAAGCTGCGTCATCACCAGTGAGCCGTCAGCATTATCATATTTAATTTGCGATATATAATGTCTGCCTTCGCAAAATGGCTCGCCGCCAGGAAGCCTCTGACTACGAATGGCGTTGGAATCGAGCCACTCGATCTGACGGGCCTCGTGCGAACTCGTCAGCAGAGCTCGGCCGGGTGCTGCGCATCCTCTGGCGGCACTCACCTAAGATGTGGCGGTCGAAAGCGTCGAGAAGCCGTTTGAAGCACCTGATGTTGCCGGCCATCCTGCTGCGTAGCCGCTGTATCTTTTATGAAGCGCGCGCTGAGTCGTCGCGCTCGTGCGATCGACCGCTGAGGCCAGACTCGCTGCATTGTCGTGGCAGGGCGAGGCCCGAAGATGCAGGCTTTCTCGGCCCGGCAAAGGCAGCCGGGTTCTTACGGCCTTGGCGACCTCGGCATGGGCGCCTGGTCTGGACGGCCGAATGACAATGGGTCACAATATTCTCGTGCATCAGTGGAGTGTTGTTAGACCCGCAGATTGTCCCCATTTTCTCTTCATTCAGCTCGGAAGTCATGATCCATGCACTATTTCCGCAAGTCTGTTTACAGAACACTCGATTTGATTTTGACGCCCGTCGTTTTGCTTTTTGCGCCGCTTGCAGTCCTCCTGAGCCGCCTTCGTGATCGGGCTCCCTTGTCGAGGTCGGTCTGCGACAGATTTCAGTTCGCCATTGTGCGGCATCACTACTACGAGCCCATCCTTTTCGCGAAAGACCTGAAGCGCGATCTTACTCTTCCGAGAGAAATTGCCGGACTGGACTTGAACGAAGCGGCGCAGCTTGAGCTGGTCGATCAATTTAACTACCGCGACGAACTGCTCAAAATCCCAACCGTTCAAAAGGGCCCCGGCGAATTTGGGTACCACAACGGCTCGTTCGAGCCTGGAGACGCCGAATTTCTTTATGACATGATACGTCACTTCCAACCCAAACGGATAATTGAGGTCGGAAGTGGCAATTCGACCCTCATGGCCCGCCTCGCGATAAAGGCGAACAGGGCGGACAATCCGGGCTACGAATGTGAGCAAATCTGTATTGAGCCGTTCGAGCAACCGTGGCTCGAAGCGGCCGGTGTGACGGTCCTGAGAAAGAAGGTCGAGTGCTGTCCCGACAGCCTGTTTGAGACTTTGGACCAGAACGACATTCTGTTCATCGATTCCTCCCACATCATCCGGCCGCAGGGCGACGTCCTGCACGAATATCTGCACGTGCTCGGTCTCCTCCGCCCCAACGTGATCGTCCATGTCCACGACGTCTTCACGCCGCACGACTACCCTGCTCAATGGCTACTTCGCGATCGCTGGCTGTGGAATGAGCAATATCTTCTTGAGGCCTTCCTGAGTTTCAACGCACATTTCGAGATTATTGGCGCAGTCAACTGGCTTGCTCGCCATCACGGAGCCAGGCTGAACAACGCGTGTCCGGTTTGGATGCGCGAACAGTGGCGCGAGCCAGGCTCATTCTGGTTCCGGCGGCTGAATAAATAGGGGACCTGAGTGCGCCGATGACTTACCGGGGACCGGCGGGGCGGCCTGTCACGTTGTCCACATTTTCTCGCCAGACCGGGACGTTCTTCACAATCGAACTATAGCCCCACTTCCCTCTGCCCATCCGATTCTTCGTGAACGAAACTCCCTCGACCGATCCGCCGTTGAATTGTGCAGAGCTATAAACCGTGTATCCACCGCCCATCAGCAGGTTGCCGTCGACTTCGATATTTGAGATCGGCCCGAAATAATTATCGATCATGACCGCCGACGTCTGCGTGTGCATGTTGATGACCGTGTTGTGCCTGATAACGATGTTGACGTTGCCGCCATCGATCGAAATGCCATCGTAGTGCGGAGAGCCTGAAGCAAGGAGATCGTGAATGTAGTTGTCCTGGATGAGCGTATCGGACCCGGACACACCAATTCCGTTTTCCACATTGTAGATGTTGTTTGCGACGAACGTACCCTGGCCTACTATGCCGTAAGAACCATCATTGCCTGAGCCAACGCCGTTAATCTCGCAATTCTTGATCACCGTGCCAGTAATACCGGGCTCGATTCTCACGATGTAAAACGAGGCAGAAGTCACCCTGGAGTCGATCAACGTTACGTTCGGTGCCTTGATATAGACGCGGCCTTCGATGTCGAGGCCCGAGATGGTTGCGCCGGCCAAGTCTGCCACAACATCGCCGGAAGGCGTCAGCTTCACATTCGCACGCACCCCTGTATTCGTTGCGTTGGGCCACTCGAACGTGGGTATCTGATCGCGCTCGGCGGCGCGCGCAACAACGCCAGCTACTCCGAGGCTTGCGGCCGCAAGCAATAAAAGCGCCTGAATCAAGCTTGATTGCCGCATCTGGAACTGCCCCCTACTTGCGTTCGTTACTGGGCCATCCGCTCCTTCGGCCGGCCTATTTCGCCCCTCAATCCGGCGACAAGTCCTTCGATCGCTGCGCGACTGTTGTTTGGCGCTCCCTGCAGCAAGAACCTGAGTGCATAAAGGAGGGAAACCGCAATTCGAAGAGGCACCGACCACGGAAAATGTCGCCGTACAAAGCGAACGCAATTGCGGTGCTGGAGGTAAACGGAGAGTACTGGTATGGCCGATGAACCTCTGGCCGATCCCGTCGTCGTACCTCGCTTGTGGACGACGATCGAATCGGCCGCGTAACCGAGCCCCAAATGTCTCGCGCGAAGTCCCCAATCCATATCCTCGTAAAACAGGAAATAGCTTTCATCCATCATACCGATCCGCTCGATGCACCAGCGGGTCACATACATCGATGCCCCCGAAGGGCTATCCATCGCGTCTTCGATGGCGGCGATGTTGCAGGACACGTTGAGAAGGTCTCCGAGGCCGATGGCAACGTCCCTCGCCGCCAGCTTCTGCCAGGAGAGCCCGCCGCGGAATCTCACGTGATCGGCGTCCAGGCTGTCGAGAATGGTGCTGCCCACCATCGCCTTTCGGCCGGACTCCGCCCGTTGGTGTAGCGCCGCCAGCGCAGACTCGGTCGGCTGGGTGTCCGGATTCAAGATCCAGATGGCCCGCCAGGTGGGTATCGCAGAGAGCGGACGCAACCACGCGTTAATCCCGCCCGCATAGCCCAGATTGTCGGAGGCGCACGCAACCCACACATTTGACGATCTTGCTCGCAGAACCAGGCGTTCAACGTCGGTAAATCGGTTGGTATCGCAATCTATCCCGATTCCCGGAGATTGGCCCCGCAGGCAAGGGCCTCCTTTGCTGATCAGGGCGTCAACAAGGCGGTGATAGGCATCATCACCGCCATTCTCGCAAATGAAGATGTCGAAAGCCGGCGAAGCCGTCGCACGCGACAGCGCCAGCAGACAATCAACGATGTCTTGTGAGTTGCGATAGCCGACGATAAGCACCGCGACCTCGGAAACCAGGTCCTCCGCCAGCCCATACGAAGCATCTGTTTCGCTGGCCTTCAAGCCGATCGTCATGGGGCTTACGCTCCGAGCATTTAATAGATAATATATATTGTCGTAGCTTTAAATAGTCGGCATTGCAATCTGATTTATCCGGTTTAATCTTGAGATATCGATGGCCGCGCGTAACCTCTGCCTTGGCAAGGTCCTATCGTCATGAATTTGAAGCCCTTCGCCCGTTTCGCATATGCGAACATCCCCGGCGTTGCCGCCGCGCGATTTGCATTTAAGGACGCGGCGGCCTCCTACCTTGCAAAACCCGAGTACGGTGGCGCGACTTGGACCGCTAGGGTCGATGGATTAATCATCGACATCGGAGCGAACCGCGGACAAAGCATTCGCGCGTTTAAGAGACTCAGGCCTCAATCGAGCATTGTCGCCTTCGAACCCGAACCGGTCTCGGCCGAGCGGCTCAAAAGCCGGTTCTCCGGAGATCGGTCCGTCTCGATATTCGCCTGCGCTCTAGGGGCCAAGCCGGGCACCATTACATTCTTCGTTCCTTCATACGGTTGGTGGGCTTGCGATGGTATGGCGGCGACCTCCCGCAGGGCGGCCACCGAGTGGCTGAGTGATTCCGGCCGCATGTACCGTTTCGATCGGTCCAAGCTAACCGTGGGCGAACACAGGATCGAATGTCGCACGCTCGATTCCTTTGCCATGTCGCCGTCCCTGATGAAGGTCCACGCTCAGGGAGCCGAGTTGGAGATCCTGCAAGGGTCGGAGCAGACGCTGAGACGGCACAAGCCAGCACTGATGTGTGCCTTTGCATCGGACGAGCTTTCGGAGTTCGTTTCCGACATCGGCTATCGGCCGCACATCTTTCAGAACGGACGTTTCGAGAGGGGAGTGGCGCCGCGTTCAGTCACTTTCACGTGGTATTTGACTGACGATCACAGCCGCAGCGTTCAGGTCGAAGAAACTGGGTCACCGAGCGAGGCGGTTCTCTCATGAGCGTCACGGTTGCAGGCAGCGATTACGGCCTGACAAGTACGGCTTTGCCGAGAGCCTCCGAGCGGTCCAGTACGCTGCCGGCTTGGCTGCTGCTGATCGGACTCGTTCTGCCAGCAGCACAAGTCCAACTGTACCTCGCCGACGCGAAATTGACGATAGGTCGGATCGGTATCCTGCTCCTCATAGTACCTGCGGTGGCAAGACTAGCCAGGGTTGGTCGTCATACACTCGCCTCGGACTATCTTGCATGTGCCGTCGCAGCATGGATGTTCGCAGCCGCTTACTACACGAGCGGGCCGAGTGCGATTTCATCGACCGGCGCCGAGAGCCTCGAGTTTCTGGGCGGTTATCTTGTCGCGCGCGGGTTTTTCTTCGGACCAGCGGCAATTTACAGCTTCATTCGACCATTCAAGATTGTGACTGCCTACATCGTCCTGCTGGCGCTTTTCGATAATCTTTCGGGTCGGCTCATTGTTCAGGAAACGTTTTCTGCCGCTTTCGGCAGCTTTGCGCCGCTCTCGCCCGACTTTAGGCTTTATTGGGTAAGAGCTGCCTCGACATTCGACCACCCAATTCTGTTGGGCACCTACTGCACTGTCGCCTGCGGCATCTTCCTGTTTTCGGAACAACGCCCGTTGTCAAAGATGCTCTGGGCGAGTCTTTGTGTTTTCGGCTGCCTCTTGTCGTTGTCCTCCGCCCCGCTATTGTCGTGTCTCATTGTCCTGATGCTCTACCTTTATAATACGGCACTGAAGGAATACCCTGGACGATGGCGCGTGCTGCAGCTGTGTCTTGTTACGATCGTTGTCGTGATCATGGCCGTGGCCAATCACCCGCTTGGCTGGATCATCTCCCACCTGACCTTCGATCCCGTGTCGGGATACTTTCGAATGCTGATCTGGGACGCAGCTACACAAAAGATTATGGAGTCTCCTTTTACCGGGTACGCATTCGGCCCGCTCAATCACGACATTCTCGATACCACGATCGACTCTGTATGGTTGGTGTTTTCGCTTCGGTTCGGGATTCCGATGATTGTCCTTCTTGTCTTGACAAACGTTGCGAGCATCCTACCGGCGAAAAGTCGCTTCACGGGCATAATGGAGGATCCTCGCGCGCCAGATCTTCGCATCGCGTTGACCATCGCAATAGTGATGCTCATGTTTACCGGGCTGACGGTCCACTACTGGAATTACCTCTGGATATTTTGGGGAGTATGCATCGGCATTAGGGCGTCGCTGCGCGAGTTCTCGATGTACCAGGTCTAGCCTTGCCAACCGGCCAAACACGCGGATTTCGTAGCTGCGGCATCCCAAGCAATTCGCAGTCAGAGCGGAAACGCCGATTGCAGAACGGCCCGAGACGCCTCAGAGCCGATTACGGCGACCTTAGACGCTTGATAGCCGGCCGTACCAACTGCCATCCGCGCAATCCCAACTGCCGTTTGCAGGCGAGAAGCAACCAACGACGCGATCTCGTGACCTTGGGGTCCAGCTTTGACGCAATCGCCGAAAGGCGCTCCGATAATTCAACGTCTCCGTCGTTGAAGGCTCGGCTCGCGCAACTGGTCGCGTCGAGCGCCAGATGGCTTATCAACCACGACCGAAGATAATTCACGTCTGCGAGCACCGGGGCACAGCTATCCAGGAAATGCTCAAACGCCAGTTTGCGTTGAAGGAAGTCCTGCTCTGCCGAATATCCGCCTGACATGTTGGTTGAATGTCGTCGATACACAGCCTGGATCGCATCGATAAAGCCGACAGGACCATGCGCCGCGAACCGCAACCACATCTCCATATCACCGCTGTGCGTCAAGTCCGGTAAGTATCCTCCCACCTTCTTCTGCAGGCTCGTTCGCACTATCACGCTCGGTGCGATCACTATATTTCTGGCGCCCCCGATTTTTATGAACTCTCGCCCGGAAAGTATCTTTGTACCAGGCCCAAGTTCCGGAGGCGGTGCCACGATCTCCTCGTGACCTTGATAAAGCGCGACCGCGCCGCCAAACGTGAGGCCGACCGAGGGATGCTCATCCATCAGTCTCGTCGCCCTCTCAATTGCACCGGGCATCAAGTAATCGTCCGCGGACAGCAAAATCATGTAGTCCGCAGCGGCCCAAGCGATCCCCTCATTGAAGGTGGCGATGTGGCCTTTGTTGGCAGAATGCCTGCGAAACTCGACCCGAGGATCTGCACGAACCAGTTCTTGCGCAACCTGGGGCGTACTGTCCGTCGAAGCATCATCAATGATCAGCACCCGCAACTCGGGTCCGCACTGCTTCAAGAGGCTGTCGACGCATTCCTGGAGGAAATGCCCATACTGAAAACAGGGAATGATCGCATCGACGGAACTCACGGCGTGTCCATTCCCGCCAAAGGCCTCTGGAAAGAGCTTTCCATGATTCTTGGGATTCTTGGGCCCCACGTCACAATGTTGCTTACCCACTGCAGACTGACCATTCATCAAGCGCGCAGCGACACACTTGATTGTACATCGCAGTTGCGGCAAAGATAATTCCGTCCATTTAATTGGCTTTTTGGTTTTGCGCAATATATGTTTAATATTTAATTTTCGTGCTACTTCTCAACCTCAGCACACCCAGACGGACGGCATTTGAACGAATGGCGGGTCTCAGTCAAAACGACCTTTCTTTGCGAGGGCGTGCGACACTTTGGGCACAGCGAAACTCCTGGCGGTTGCCGGGAAGCGTTAGGCGTATCGCAAAGAAACTGTTCATTAGCAGCGAGTTGGCCTCCGGAAGCGACGATATTGTCGACGACTGGTCGAAGCCACTCCTGCCATACCATGCCGCGGTTGCGCCGAATGCACCGGCGGCGCCCGCCTCGATTCCGACCAGCAGCGTGTCGAACCCAAACGAGCTTCTCGTGTCGCCAGGCAGTGTGCATTGCCTCATCGTCACTCCGGTGCTCGACGCCGGAGGCCTTGATGAATTTGTCGCCTTTCTCGCGCGGCGCCTGCCCCACTTCGGATTTCGCGTCACCGTTATGTGCGCAGATTCATCGTCAGCGCCCGTCGGACAACTGTTCACGGCATTGCAGGGGGAAGGCACAGCCGTTCTTGCCGCCTCGCCCAGCGACGCTTGCTTATGGATGCAAGCGAATTGTCCTGACGTCGTCAGCGCGCACGATCCGCCCAGCTGGCTTTTGCGGGCGGCTAGTGACGCCCGCGTTCCAATCGTCGAAACGCTCCACGGCGTTCCAACTCCCATAAGCACGGATTGGACGGAAGAGCGCCAGAGATCGAAATTCGTTACCTGCTTTGTGGCGGTCAGCGAGCTCGTGAGGCGTCAGTACCTATCAGGCAATCCGTCCTATCCCGATCGCGCCATTATCACCATCCCCAATGCCTTCAACCAGACACATCGCCCGCTGGTGAACAGATCGGAAGCCCGCGCCTGGCTGGGCCTCAATGATGAATTTCTCTTCCTCTCGCTTGGTCGTCACACGGTTCAGAAGAATGCATACGGCCTGATACGGGCGTTCTCCGAAGTCGCAGAGGATGACCACAAGGTTCATCTGCTGATCGCCGGCCGCCTGGACGATGCCGTGTACACGCGGCAGGTGCGCACTCTTCGCGATAAGATGCCTTGCAGGGAGCGAGTTCATCTCCGGCACTCGTTTCCAGATCCGTCCATCCTGCTAGCCGCCGCCGATTGCTTTGTTCTGAACTCCTTCTTCGAGGGATGGTCATTGGCCTCCATGGAAGCCTTAAGCGCGGGCTTGCCCACAATTGTGAGTGACGTCGGCGGTGCGCGTGAGCAACTCGGGATGGACGGTAGCCGCGGATTCGTGGTAGCGAACCCGGTTGGCGATCCCGAGAGCGCGAATTGGCACAGCTCGAGCCTTATGCGGTTTCAGCCGCAAAAAAACATGGATGAACTCGTCTCCGCGATGAGGTCAGTCATCGCACGCCGAGACTATTGGTCAGGGATACGCGGGCAACTGTCTGCGGATTCAAAAAGCCGCTTCGATCCCGTCACATGCTCCAAGCGGCATGCGGAGGTTCTCCTTTGGGCGATTTCACGATCCATGATGAAGGGTGAATTCGCGGATTGTGGTCGCCTGTAGTCGACGCCCCCGACGAGTACTGCGCGCTGCGAGACTGGGGGGCCACCTCGCAATCATCACCCCCCGCTATCCCGTCAGTCGGCCTTCTTCCAATTGATCTTCGGCTGCGCGGTAAGTTCACCAATCGGCTCACCCGCCATAATGTATTGCTTTGCCAAGTGATGGGTCAGGAACCCGAGGGTAAGTCCATCCAACATCTTGGATTTTGGACCTTCAAGGCCTGTAACCAGACCATCTTTGATTATCAGATTTGAATCGTTCAGAAGCTTGACGGCGGTATCTTCGACAAAGAACTTCAAATGGGTGCGGTCAAGGATTCCCGAATCTGCGTATTCAAATCGACGCTGGAAAAGCAGGGGAAGGGTCACGCTCAGATGCGCGATGTTCGGAACGGAAACAATCACGCGCCCACCATCCACGAGAAGGTTTCTCGTGATGGCCTGAAGCGTACGAGTTGGATCCGGGACATGCTCAAGGACATCAAGCAACAAGATCAGGTCAAATTTGCTTGCCACCCGCGATATCAAATGGTCGATGTCTCCGATGATCGCGACATCGGCATGCTCTTGCAGGTCGGCCTCAAGTGCTGGATTGAGCTCGACTCCGCATGTCGTGGCAGCGGGGTAGATCGACTTAAGCCAGATCAGAGTGAAGCCTGCGCCAGGTCCTACTTCGAGTATCCGAGAGGCGCGGCCGGGCAACAACGATCGAATCTCGCGACGAGAGCGGCTGTAGTAGTTCTTTGCAGCCGAGCCCTGCGGAGCACCATCGTGTCGCTGCATCTCACCGACTTCAATTCTTTTGGCGGCCTCCAAGCTCATTGAACGACGCTCCCTCTGGAAACCTCCATTTGCTCCATTCCGTGATCTTCGCGGAAGAACCGCTTTCGCGATTCCTGCCTTGTGGCGGTCGCAACAAGGTTGGATGCAATTATGGGGGACAGGAGTTGCAACATTGGACTGATTCGATGCGGAGCGCACCTTTCGATCTTCTCGATCGCCAGACCGGCCCCCGCACACCAGCCTTGAATTTTTCCGGCCGTCGTGTTGTGGATTCCAACGGCCTCGAAGCTCCCCCAGTGTTGAAAGACGTTGCTGGTCTTCGCGCATTCCCAGGCGTAACGAAGAGACGGTCGATTTGGCACACTTATGATTACCCTTCCGTCTGGAGCCAAGAGATCGACAAGTAGCCTAAGCAGATGTACCGGATCGCGGACGAATTGCAAAACATCGACGAGAAGCAGCCGGTCAAATCGCTCGGCTGCAATTTTCGCTCTCGCCGTCAAGACGTCCCCTAACACCACCTCGGCCCCGAGCTGGGCCAGGCCGTTGCCCACAACGGGGTCGAGGGGCACAGCCACCACGCGGTTTCCTCTCTCCAGCAGTCGGCGCTCGTTTGCAGCGGAGCAGGATCCAATCGATAATACGGCTGCGCTCTTCGGTACGCCGGACAACACTTCGTCCCTGGCCGGTTCGTAATAGTCCTTTGAATACATGCTATGCCAGAGCTTCGTCTCGGCACTGAATAGCGGAACCGCGTTGTTTCCTTCACGCGCGATCTGCATCAGAACGGATAGTTGTGCATCCAATTGCTGGCGATCGACGCCGAGCCGGTTGATATATTTGTTCGGTAGATGGTGGGCCGAGAAATCATCGATATTGGAAATAGGTATCAACTTCTTGAAACCACACTGCGTGTATGGATCGGTCGCAGCAGTGCACGGCAGATCGTACTTGCCTTCGTGAGGTCCGACCAAAAACCCACCGGACGCAATTGCTCTCGCAAGCTGCTGCTGCGTGAGCACATAGCTGGCGGCATGCTCGTTGGTAAAATGAGCAAGGTAGTAATTTCCCCTGATCTTTACCGACGTACAGTCCCAGTGGAAAGAGCCATGGGCCTGCGGATAATTCAGCTCGCCGTTTGACGCTTTCTCGACGAGCATTAGTCCGGCAACTTCGTCCTCATTCAAGACTGAAGTCACATCGAGAAATGCCCTGATATTCCTTTCAGTTATCAGGATATCGTCTTCGGAATAGATGAAAAGGTCGTACTGATCAACTCGCGCTGCAAACAACTCCTTGTGCGCGAACGGAAGCGACCAGGGATTCTTATTGGGAAGACCAACGACACACTCGATGTCTGCGGCTGGCTTCTTGTCAATGTTGGATATGATCACGACGTCCACGTCGAACGACATGGACCGGTACTCGTTGATCACTCGATCGAGGTAGGCGCTATTGGCCGTCCCATAGCTCGCGATCACGACCAAAAGCCGCAATGCCTCTTGATCGGCGGTCCCCGAGGTCATCGTTCCAACTCTGTCCGCACCGCAGCGGCCACCCTCAAGGTATCCTCCAGGTCCATCTGTGCATAAATGGGCAGCAAGATCGACCGATCCTGGGCGAGTTCGGATTGACGCAGATCCTGCCCCTGGGTGAGGCTCGAATAGGGCTGCTCACGGTGGGCGCACATGATACCGCGGCGGGTCGCAATGCCCTTATCGAGCAAATGTTGCATAACAATGCGTTGGTCGAGGCGGTCAGGGAGACGTACGCAATAGCTCTGCCAGTTGGATCTGGCCCACGCCGGTTCGCTTGGTAACCGCAGACCGTCCAGATTGCCCAGCTGTTCGGAATACTTAGCGGCGACCGCTCGCCGGCGTGCCACCAGTTCTGGAAGCCGCTCGAGCTGCCTTCGCCCAATTGCAGCTTGCATATCGGTCATTCGGTAGTTGTAGCCAAGAACGACGTACTCCTCGAAGATTACGGACGACGAGTTGTGACGCACTGTATCGGGAACGCTCATACCGTGCTGGCGCAGCAGCTTGAACTTGCGATCAAGCTCGGCATCCGCGGTGGTGAGCATCCCACCCTCGCCGGTCGTGATCACCTTTCGTGGATGAAAGGAAAAGCAGGCAATGTCTCCATGCGGCTTGCCGATCGGCTCCCATTCGCCGTTCATCCGGATCTGCGATCCAACGGCACAGGCCGCGTCCTCGATCACCGCGATCCCGTGGTGTCGCGCCACGGCGATGAGCGCTGCCATATCACACGGCATGCCCATCTGATGGACCACGATGATCGCGCGCGTGCGCTCGGTGATGGCTTCCGCCAGCCGAGCGCAATCCAAATTGTAGGTCTCCGGATCAATATCGACAAAAACCGGAGTGGCGCCCTGATGTCGGATGACATTCGAGGTCGCAATGAAGGAATGGCTGACAGTGATCACCTCGTCGCCGGTGCCGATATTCAACGCTGCCAAGGCGAGTTGCAGGGCGGTGGTGCAATTGGAGACGGCACAGGCGTACGGCGCGCCAACAAACGTAGCGAACTCGCGCTCGAACGCCGCCACCTGCGGACCTTGCGACACCCAGCCCGACAGCACGACCGCGCGCGCAGCGTCGGCTTCTTCGTCCGCAAGCAGCGGCAGCGCGATCGGAATCACGATGCCGCCGCCTGGCGCTGGTGGTCCGCAGCGAGTTCGCGTTCGGATCGCCACCATTTCACGAGTTCGGCGAGCCCCTGCTCCAGAGAAACGGTGGTGCGGAAACCCAGCAAACGCTCTGCCTTACCGGTCGATGCCAGCCGGCGCGGCACTGGATTAACCGAGCGTTCCGGCCCGAATTCGGGTGTCAGGCCGCGGCGTCCCATCACAGACGCAAGCATCGTAGCCAGCTCCGCCAGGCTGGTCTCAGTGCCGCTTCCAACGTTAAAGACCTCATCGGTGATCTTTGACCTGGCCGCTAGGATGTTGGCGCGGGCGATGTCGCGGACGTGAACGAAGTCCATGGTCTGTTGCCCGTCACCAAAGATAATCGGAGTCAATCCGGCCTCCAGCCGCTCCATCCAGCGTATCAAGACCTCGGTATACCGTCCGTGGAGGTCCATCCGGCTGCCGTAGACATTGAAATACCGAAAGGCCACATAGTCGAGGCCGCATACATCGTTGAACGCCCGCAGGAGGCCTTCGTTAAACGCCTTGGCGGCTCCATAGAGAGTTCGGTTGTTGTACGGATTCTGCCGCTCGGTCGTCGGAAACTCCTCGGCCATGCCATACACCGACGCCGACGACGCTGCGATGATCTTCTGGATATCGTACTTGATGCACAGCTCCAGCAGGTCATAGGTGGCATCCACCATGACCTCCTTGGCAAGGCGTGGTTCGGCCGCACAATGAGTGATGCGGAGTGCG
Source organism: Bradyrhizobium sp. RT6a (assembly GCF_040547675.1). Classification (NCBI taxonomy): domain Bacteria; kingdom Pseudomonadati; phylum Pseudomonadota; class Alphaproteobacteria; order Hyphomicrobiales; family Nitrobacteraceae; genus Bradyrhizobium; species Bradyrhizobium sp. RT6a. The sequence goes on along the minus strand of NZ_JBEPQC010000003.1, from coordinate 781,156 downwards.
GCCTGGTGAAAGACGATATCGGCAGCCTTGACCAGCGCATCCATCAGCTTGCGATCGCGTATGTCGCCATGAACCAATCTCACCGGCCCACGCCCGAGCGCGCGCCGAAGATTTTCCGGCCGGCCTCTTATCATGTTGTCTATGGCAACAATCTCGATACAGCCCTCGTCGCAGAGCAGATCAACGATGTGGGAGCCGATGAATCCCGCCCCGCCGGTGACCAGAACGCGCTTTCCCTTGAGATCAATCAAGACGCTCTCCTGTTGTGCGACCATGTCATGACGTTTTGTGGATCTTCTGCTCGGTCGCTGACCACTCCGCTAGGCCGCCGTGCCGCCGCGTTCCTCAATGTGGAGACAACTTCGACCGCCTGCTCCGGCAGCAATTCCGGATAAATTGGAAGAGAGAGGAAGTCGTTCGCCAGCATCTCAGTGACGGGAAGATCACCAGCACGATAGCCGAGTTCTGCGTATGCCGTCTGCAGGTGCACCGGAACGGGATAGTGGATTCCCCCTGCGATGCCGGCGTCACGCAATAGCGTCAGCGCCTCATGGCGGCGCGGCGATCTGACCGCATAGACGTGATACACGTGACGGGCGTACCGGGGTGGTTGGGGACGAGCGAATGGGAGATCAGACAGCAGTGCATTGTATTGGTCAGCGAGCGACCGACGCGCTTCCGTCCAGCGCTCAATGTAGTCCAGCTTGACGTTCAGTATCGCGCTCTGAATTTCGTCCATGCGATAGTTGTATCCGGGAATGACGTGATTGTATTTCGTCTCCTGTCCCCAATCCCGCAGCATTGACACCCGGCGCGCCAATTCAGGCCGATTGGTTACGACGGCCCCGCCTTCGCCAAACGCTCCAAGATTCTTGCCCGGGTAAAAGCTGAAGCATCCCATATCGCCAATCGAGCCTGCGCGACGTCCGCGGTATTCCGCGCCATGCGCCTGTGCGGCGTCCTCGATAACGACCAGACCGTGACGACTCGCGATCTCCATGATCGGATCCATGTCGGCCATCAGCCCGTGGAGATGGACCGGCAGGATCGCTTTGGTTCGTGGTGTTATCGCAGCTTCGATCGAGCCGGGATGCATCGTCCATGTTAGCGGGTCAACGTCGACAAACACGGGCCTCGCGCCGCTGTAGAGAATGGCTGCGGTTGTCGCGACGAACGTCATGGATACCGTAATGACTTCGTCACCGGGTCCGATGCCGGCCGCCAACAAGGCAAGGTGAAGCGCCGAAGTTCCGCTGTTCACCGCGCGGCAATGGGCGGCCCGGCAATACTCCGCAAAGCGCTCCTCGAAGACAGCTACCTCGGGGCCAAGCACAAAGTGCCCGCTGCTGACGACCCTCGCGACCGCCGCGTCGATTTCCGGCTTGATCGCGCTATATTGGGCTTTCAGATCCAGGAAAGGTATCAAGATTCAAGACCTTTTGTTGGGACCAACATTATAAGCCAATTAACTAGCGATGCGGCATTTAATCAAGCATTAAATTTAGATATATATACGGCGATTTAAAATGGTTTACGAGACGCCTCTGACAAGCCACGATCGCCCGAGACGGCGGTTTCGGCCGCAGACAAAACCCGAGCGGGCACTCCCGCGACGATGCTGCCGGGCGAAACATCCTTCGTCACCACCGCCCCCGCGCCCACGGAGGCACCGGCGCCGATCGTCACACCGCACAGAATGGTGGCGTTCGAGCCGATGGAAGCCCCCCTGCCGACATGAGTGCGCTGCAGTGTCCAGTCCGAAGCTTGCTGAGGACGACCATCCGCGGTTGTTGCCTTGGGAAATTTGTCGTTCGTGAACATCACGCCATGCCCGACAAACACCTCGTCCTCGATCGTGACGCCCTCGCAGATGAAGCTGTGCGACGATATCTTGCAACGCGCACCTACCTTTGCCCCCGCCTGGATCTCGACAAAGGTTCCGATCCTGCTCTCGTCACCAACGGCGCAACCATACAGGTTGACCAGGTCCGGATGCAGAATGCGGACATCGCGGCCAAGCTCGGTGTCCTTTATTGGCATGTCAGTTCCTCATCTATTCAGTCAGGCAAGCCTTCACGGTAGCGGGCGTGACGGAATCAGCCGGGGCGCCATTTCGGCAAGCCCCTCCGCCGCTTGACGAAGGTGCTGCAGCAGAGGATGCCTTGTCACGATCAATCCCCACAACCAGCAGACGGCGGCGACCACCAACGCTGATATGAACCCTACAATGAGATTAAGAGTCCCCGTCCCGATCAACACCGCACAGGTCGCTGCGCCCGAGGCAGTCACCATCGTCACGACACCGCTCTTCAGCAGGGCACGGCAAAATTGGCCGGGCAGCAGCGCCAGGTGCGGACTGAGATAGTAAATCGCCACTGCTGCTTGGAATGGCAACGTCAACAAGGCGCACGCTGCGACTGCCTCCACGCCAAAGAAGGACGCACCCAGAAGGGCAAGAAGCGATGGCGGCAACGAGATGAATGACGAGACAAGCGCGTCGCGCACGCGCCCAACTGCCACGAATACAGGATACGTCAGACACGCAGCGAACAACGCTAGATTTGCAAGGCAAAGGATGCGCACTAACGGAACGACCTCCAGCCAAGCTTCACCCAGCCAAAGCAAAACGATCGGTTTTGCCATAATCGCTATGAACGAGAGGAATGGCCACTGCACTGCGGAAAGCAGTTGGACCGCGTCAAGATACACGCCCCTTAGATCCGCCCCGGCTGCACGCCTCGTCACGATTGCCGGCATGATGATCGGGTTCAGCACCTGCGTGACGAGCCTGTCGAATACCTGGGTCAGGTTTATCGCCCGGCTATAGAGACCGACAGCCGTAAAATCGAGAATTTTCGCAAGAAAGAGCTGGGGCGCAAGGTTGTAGAAGATATTGATGGCGCTAACGCCGCTGGAAAAGAGACCGAACTCGAGGACGTCCCGGTATTCGGACAGCGAAGGACGTAACACGCTGAAATCCCGATACGAGCTCAGCAGCATGGCCGTGAGAACCATGCTCCCTGCCACTCCACCCCAGATCGGAGCCATGTAGCTGAGGTTCATTGCCGCCAGTCCGATCGAGACCAGCGCCATCGTCGTGTTGCTTGCAAGATTGCAGATCGCGAGCGTTCCGAACTGCATGTCACGGCGAAGCAAGGCAGCCAACGTTCCGGAGACCGGTAGAAGGAGAAGGTTTAGCGCAGAAACCTCGATACCTCGCCTTAGACTGTCCTGCCCAAAGAGTTGCGATATGGCGTTGGCCGACGCCAACAGGATCAGGGCAACTGCTAGTGAGATCGCCCAGGTGATAGTGAACGCTGTGCGAATAGTCCCGCGCGATAGCTCATGTTTCTGAATCAGGTAATTCGCGCCCCCAAATTCCTGAAAAGCGGCCGCGATCACGGCGGTGAGCGCATTGACAACCGCGAAGACCCCGAATTCCGCCGGCGTCAACAGACGCGAAAGTACCGCCGTCGAGACGAGGAAAAGCACAAGACCCGCATAGCGGTCCGCCGCAGAAAACAAGACTGAACGCTGTACTGAGTTCATTGCGACTCCGTCGCGGGGGCTCGGCGAACGAACAGCCACGACCAACCTGCCAATCAAGCCGTGGCCCGGGCCCGCTCCGGTAGCTTGCCCGGCAACTGCCTGATCGCGACCGGTTTGCCCTGTTCGGCGATCGATCGCGAAGCGGCCTCAAGCACCTCGATCACTCGCAGCCCAGACATGCCGCCGGAAATGGGCGGTCCGCCGGTGCGCACGCAGTCAATAAAATGCTCGACCTCCGTTTGCAGCGCCTCCTTGGGCGAGATATGCGGAGCCCACATGTCGCCGGCGCGATAGCCGATCCGAAATTGATGTGCACTCTCGGGAGGCCTATCAAGGGTAATTCCCTTGTCATAGACCTTCACCTTTTCGGTCGGCTCGAGATCGTCGTAGACGATCATCTTCTTGCTGCCACCAATGAACGTCTGGCGTACCTTGACAGGCGAGAGCCAGTTGACGCTGACGTGGGCCACGCATGCGTTGGGGAAGAACAATGTGATGTGGGCCATGTTTTCCGGCGAACCGGCAACATGGCACGAGCCCGTTGCCGAGACCGCGACCGGCTCCTCATCGAGGATATGGTTGATGATCGAGATGTCGTGCACCGCCAAATCCCAGATCACATTTACATCTTTTTGAAACAGCCCGAGGCTCGAGCGTATGCTATCGTAGTAGTAGACGTCTCCGAGCTCTCCCTTCACCAAGAGTTCACGGATCTTCTGAACCGCTGGTGTGTAGAGAAAGGTATGATCGACCATCAGCGTTAATCCGCGACGGTCCGCTTCGTCGATCAAGCGGGACACGAGCTCTGTGCTTGGCGCCAGGGGCTTCTCAACCAACACGTGCTTGCCAGCCCTCAACGCCGCAATTGCCAGATCGTAATGTGTGTGCACCGGCGTGGCGATAGCGATTGCATCAATCGAGGTGTCCTTCAGCAGATCGTCATATCGAGCCGTAGTTGATACCCCCGGATAAACCTGCCTTATGGCACCGAGCCTGCCTGGATCAAGGTCGCTGACGCTGACGACGCGAGCGTCCTGATTGATCGAGAAGTTGCGAACGAGATTAGGGCCCCAATAGCCGTATCCCACGACCCCGATTCCCACCTGGCTATCTCGCATACTGACCTCGATCCATTGGGGATTACGCTGCAATACGTTATGTCCGCGCCGGCATATCCTGCCAGATGCCTCGCGTATCGATCACGTCGAGGTGCCGGCGCTCTGCTAACGGCACCATCTTGAATTCGTCGTGATCGACGAGAAGAATCGCGATCTCGCAACTGCGCAGGGCTTCGTCGATATTCATGAATGCGACACGATGATCGGCCAATTGAGGAGGCAGACGGCGCAGATTCGGCTCAACAATCTTGATCCGTTCACCGTATTTTGCCGCGAGATGCGTGGCTATCTCCATGGCCGGGCTCTCACGCACGTCGTCGACATTGGCCTTGAAGGTAAGTCCGCAACAAGCAATGTTCGCATAGGGGTGATCGTCGATCAGTGCCTCTGTGCGCTCGATGATCTTCTGCGTTTTGGCTTTATTCACCTCCCGGCTTGTTCGCATAACGCGCGCGAGGTCCGGCGCAGAGTCGATGATGAACCAGGGGTCGACCGCAATGCAGTGCCCACCCACTCCAGGTCCGGGCCGCAATACGTTTACGCGAGGGTGGCGGTTGGCGATATCGATCACCTCCCAGACGTTGATGTCGAACCTGTCGCAAATCAGCGATAGCTCGTTGGCAAATGCTATGTTGGTATCGCGAAAGGCATTTTCCGTCAGCTTGACCAGTTCGGCCGCGCGCGCCGTAGTACCGACGCAAGCGCCGCGAACGAACATTTTGTAGAACCGCTGGGCACGCCGCGTGCAGGTTGGCGTAATCCCGCCGATGCACCGGTCGTTGTTGATAAGCTCGGTCAAGATCCGTCCCGGCAGCACGCGTTCGGGACAGTATGCGACGTAAATCGCGCCATCTTCCTTGCCGTTGACGCCGATGTGCAATTCCGGCCTGCGTTCAAGGATCCGCTTTGCGATGGCTTCAGTAGTCCCAATCGGCGATGTCGATTCAAGAATGACAAGATTGCCTGGCGCGAGAAGATCTACGATTGAGTCGACTGCGGCATTCACGCTTGACAAGTCCGGACGGCTGTCGTGATCAATCGGCGTCGGCACTGCGATGATGAACACGTCCGCCGGCTGAGGCTTTCTGGCAGTCGTGAGGGCACCACTCGACACGACCTTGGAAACTAGGCCATCCAAGTCGGGCTCGGCGATGTGAATTCTGCCAGAAGCAACGGTGTCAACGATGCGTTCATTCGTATCGATACCGACCACCTGCAGCCCTCGGCTCGCAACCAGCGCCGCGGTCGGCAGACCGATATAGCCAAGTCCCAGGACATTGATTTTTTGTAATTCATGCATCGAGAAGGACCTTCACGATTCGCTCGCTCGCGTGCCCGTCACCAAACGGATTGTGCGAACGCGACATGGCAGCATAGGTCTGATCATCGTCGAGCAAGCGAAATGTCTCCGCAACGATCCTCTCGTAGTTCGCACCGACCAAACGTGCCGTCCCCGCTTCCACTCCCTCAGGACGCTCGGTCGTGTCGCGCATCACCAGAACCGGCTTTCCGAAAGTGGGGGCTTCCTCCTGTACGCCGCCTGAATCTGTCAGGACCAGATAAGAGAGCGAGAGCAGGCTCACGAAATCCGTGTATTCCTGAGGAGAAATAAGTACGACTCGCGGGTGGTCTGAAAACCGAGACGCAAACAGGTCACGGACATTCGGATTCGGATGCACAGGGAGCACAACAGCCACGTCCTCCCGTTGCAAGATGGTCTCCAGCGCGTTCACGATGTTAAGGACGCCGCCGCCGAAGTTTTCCCTGCGATGGCAGGTCACCAGGATGATCCGCCGATTGCCGTGACGCTTCTTAATGCCATCCCAGCGGCACGACAGTCCCGGATCGGATTCGACCATGGCTTTCGCGAGGATGAGGGCGTCCACCACCGTGTTTCCGGTAACGTGAATGCGGTCATCCGAGACATTTTCAGAACGCAACGCGCGCGCCGCGCGCTCTGTCGGAGCAAAATGCTGATCGGCGATCGAGCCGACAATCTTGCGGTTCACCTCCTCAGGCCAAGGCGCGAAGATGTCACCGCTGCGTAGCCCGGCCTCAATGTGCGAGACCGGTATACGGTGATAATAGGATGCCAGTGCACCCGTCATGGCAGTCGCCGTGTCGCCCTGGACGATAACCCTGGTGGGCTTCAATTTTTCGAGGAGTTCGCCGATTTGTCCGAGCAACCGGGCGGTCAGATGATCCAGCGTCTGATTGGTCGTCATGACGTTCAGGTCAAAATCCGGGACCACCTTGGCCAGCTTGAGAACTTGATCAAGCAGTTGCCGGTGCTGTGCGGTCGCACAGATCGTCACGGAAATGTCCTTGCTCTTCTCGGCCTTGAGCAGATTGATGACTGGAAAGAGCTTGATTGCTTCCGGCCGGGTTCCCAGAAGGATGAAAAAATGCTTGCGCACGCCTTACCCTCCGATCCGGCTCGGCCCCGGCGGAACGACGCCGGGCGCACCAAGCGGGTGGTGAAGGGCCTGCCTGACGATGGCCTGCGCCAGGATGCCCGCAAACAGGGTGTTCGTCGTGGCGTATCGCCACCACATCCGCCCAGGCTCCTGATAGATGCGGTACAGCCATTCGAGGCCGAGCCTCTGAATCTGTACCGGCGCACGCCGAACGGTGCCTGCTAGAACATCGAACGCACCACCCACGCCCATGATAAAGGGTACGCCGAGATCATCGCGATGGGCGGCGAGAAAGCGTTCTTTCCGCGGCGTCGGCATGCCAATGAAAAGACAATCGGCCGCGCTGGATCGGATGTCCCGGACAACGCCATTCTCCTGCTCGCGTTTGAAGTAGCCGTCGTGCCAGCCCGCAAAGGCAAGTGAAGGATACCTCTCGCGCGCGGCTTGCATCGCCTGCTGCAGTACGGAAGGAGTGGCTCCCAGGAAATAGGGTTTGAACCCTTCCTGCGCACATACCGCAAGCAGCTCGGCAAGGAGATCCACGCCCGCTACCCGCGACGTCGCCGGGAGCCCGAGCACTCGGGCGCCCCAGAGAATCCCCATGCCGTCGATTCCGACAACATCGCTGCTGGCGACATCGGCCGCGAGCACGGAGTCGGAACGCATGTTGACGAATTTGGCAACGTTCAGCGCCACATGCTGCAACCGCTGGCGGCTACGCATGGCCCCGCGCGCCAATTCGACGGTTTCCGCCATTGTCAGGAGGTCGACGGGACATCCCAGAAATGATGCGCGCATTGGAACTTACTCCTCAGAAATCACAATGCAATTTAAGTTGCATTTAAGATTATTATATAGATAATACCCATCCGATATTTAATTGCAAGTTTTAAATACGCCACCCTTGTCGCGTACCCGCTGAAAATGAAGGCCGCCGCGCAAAACGAGCAAGCTACAAGCGCGACATAAATTAAATAGGGAATTAACGTATGATCTCGGTCATTATTCCCCACCTCAACCAGCCTGACGCGCTGGAAGCATGCTTGCGTAGCCTGGACGCACAGACCCTGCCTCGACACTCGTACGAGGTCATCGTGGTAGACAACGGCTCGGCAACGCCTCCGAAGGACGTCGTCGCTGGTCATCCCGGTGTACGGCTGCAGCAAGAATCGCATCCAGGTCCCGGCCCAGCGCGAAACGCAGGCGTCGCCGCGGCCAGCGGCGAGATCCTCGCTTTCATCGATGCAGATTGTCGGGCCCGTCAGGACTGGCTGAGCAGTGTGATGAGATGGTCTCAGTTGTCGCCAGCTGGCACGGTTCTCGGGGGTGACGTTCGCATTTGGCGGCCGGAAAACGCAAAGCTTGACGCCATTGCGGCTTACGAGAGCGTCTTCGCCTATCGCTTCAAGCTCTATATCGAGCGCCACGGCTATTCCGGCACTGGCAATATGGCGGTGTCTCGCCGCGACTTCGATCGCGTCGGCCCTTTTGCTGGCATTGAGGTCGCCGAAGACATGGAGTGGGGGCAGCGTGCGCTGCGCACGGGACTTCGATTTCGATACACCCCTGAGATGATCGTCTTCCATCCTTCCCGGGGCTCTCTCCTGGAGCTCTATGCCAAATGGGATCGACACATCGCGCACTATCGCAATATGGCGGAAGGCAAACCTCTCTGGCGATTGCGCTGGATCGCGCAAGCATTGCTCGTCCTCGCATCAGTTGCGCCAAACGCTTTGACTGTGCTTGCCAGTGACCGCCTGCATGGTAGCGGCGTCCGCCTGAAAGCAATTGCCGTATTGTGCGCTGTCCGAGTGCACCGCGCCATGACGATGCTCTCACACCTACAAGGCCGGCGCGCCGTAGCTTGGAACGTTAGCGAACCGGCAATTCCGTCAGGCGCCGCCAAAGGCACAATTGTGAGTCAGCTCCGGCAAGTCGGTACGCCGGCCGAATGACCACAGGATCCAACCCAGCTCGTAACTGCGGCACTCAAGCCGAACTTCCACGTTAGTGTCGTCGATCAGCCGCGGCCCTTTTCCGAGCCAGGCGTTCTTGAGCGCGCGCAATACCCGGGGCGCCCTCGTTGTCAATTCACCTTTGCGAACCTGCGAGCGGAGGGTCAGGTTGAGTTCAGGCACGAGCATGGCTCGGCCCAGTTGGTTCTGGCCGAGTACCCAGTTGAATCCCTTGACCAGGGCGTCCCGCGATCCCCTCTGGCCAAAGCGCTCTGCCCATTCCAGCAGTGCCGGAGCCATTCCATACTGATGGACAGAATAGACTTCGTAAAAATCAAGGACGCGACCGTTCAGCGCGTCGAAAAACCAGGGCCATTCGCCCTGTGGACCTTGAAGCGCTATCAGATTGCGCACACAAGTATCGGCCATGACAAGCGCGGAAGCATCGCCAGCGAATTCACCATATTGATAACAGGCGATCGAGAGATAGGTCTGCGCTGCAAATGACGAGAAACGGCGCCGAAAGCCGAACGGTGCATCGAAAAACAATCCCGATTCGCTGTGCAAGCGTTCCTTCAAAAACCGATATAGCGGCATGGCGTAGCGCCACCATTCGTTCTCGCCCGCCCTCGCCTGAGCCACGATCCCCGTGAGCAGCATGCCAAGATCCTGCGCACGGAAAGCCCTCCACCGGGACTCATCGGCAAGAATGGCTCTTAGCTGGTGTTTGACCGGCTCCGGTATTTCGACGCCGAGCTCGGCGGCGCTCCATAGCGCCATACCGAAGGCGTACTTGCGCACCGGGAGCCTCGTGAGTAACAGAACATTGCGATGGAATATTTCCGGCAGATCAATACCACTTGGAATTCCAGCGACGCGCGACATCCCGAGTAAAACGTTGAGAGTATAGAATACGTCGCTGTTGGGTACCGATTCGTTGGGCGAAGAACGTCCATCAAGATGGTAAATATGGGACCACCGACGATGTTCAGGTAGCCAACAACGTTCCAGCCCGTTGAGCGCATAGTTCACGAGCGGTGAATTTTGCGAGAGCTTGCCCGCCGCTGTGGGCACTAGGAGCTTCGCCCCAAAATTCGGACTAATGATCATGGTCAATCGCCATTCCAAGCCGGGTTAGTATTCACGAATGCTTTCATCCAATCCGCGCAGCAATGGATAGAGGAAATAGGAGATCACGGTGCGCTTGCCAGCTTTCAGTTCGGCCGTCACCGCCATACCTGGAATCAGTTGAATGCGCTCAGCCGGCAGCCGAAGGTGCGTGTCCGACAAATCGACCAGTACGCGGTAATAGGGAGCTGACGCGCGGCGCGCACCTTCGGCCTTCGGGTCCGGCGAGAACGTGTCCTGACTGATGATGCGGACTTCCCCCGTTGCAGTTCCATATTTCTGGAACGGAAACGCTTCGAACTTGATCCGGACCGCTTGTCCAAGCGCCACCTGACCGATATCCCGACCCTCGACGTTGACCTCCGCCTGAAGAGGCACGTCACGCGGAACCAGGACAAACAGCGTTTCCGCTTCGCGAACCACCGAGCCGACTGTCCGGTTTGCGATATCCAGCACCACGGCATCTGCCGGCGCCTGCAGGACGACCAACTGTCGACGAAGCTCGGCTTTCTTCAATTCCTCTGCTGCACCATTGCGCTTCGGTAGCGTCTCCGCCACTTCCTGATAAGTGGCGCGACGAAACTCCTCGACGAAGACCTTCTGGTCAGCGCGGGCCTTGTCCAGCCGATGGGTCGTATCGGCGATACTGCCACGAACGCGCGCCAGATTGCTCTCAACTTCGAGCCGTGCATCGCGAGACAGTAGAAAATTCAGCCTCGAACCGACCTCTTTGTCCATCAGCGTGGTGCGCATGGCTTCAATAGAACGCATCGTATCGAGTCGCTGAAGGAGAACCGCCTCTTCGTCCTGCGCTGTCTTCAGATTGGCTCGAGCGGAAGCGATCTGTGCGTCGTAGTTCTGGATCTGCGCCTCATAGGCGGCTCTCCTCTGCAAGAACAACTTGCCCTGCAGGATTTGGTCCGCATTTGTGAGCTCCTTGGCGGCATACTCCGTTCCATTCAATTCGGCGCCAAGGCGATCGATCGACGCATCGAAACCAGCCACCTTCCCGCGCAATTGATCGAAATCGGCCTGCGAGAAGGTCGGATCGAGCGTAGCCAGAACGTCGCCGCGGTTGACGCGATCACCGGCCTTGACGTGGATCTCGCGTATGACCGACGTTTCCAACGGCTGTACGACCAGGTTTGGACGTGTCGTGGTCAATTTCCCCTGCGCCGTGACGATCGTCTCCACTTGCGAAACGGATGCCCAGGTGACCGCGAAGGCAATTAGCCCAAGCACGCCGTAGAGGGTAAGGCGCGCGAGCCGCGGCGGCGCTTGGTGCTCGACTTCGGTTGCATCGGACTGGAACTCGGCGATCACAGGCGCCTGTCTTGGCACTGGCCTGAATAGCTTCAGCCGTCGCTCGACCGTCCTGGCCGGGACCAGACCGTTCCTGTTCGCGTCCGTCCGTGGTTGCCTTGGCTCCATCATGCAATCTGTTTCATCTGCTGGTTCCACAAATGCCTGTAGATGGTACATTTCGACAGGAGGTGGTCGTGGCGATCCAGGTCAACGATTCGGCCGCGGTCCATCACCAGGATCTGGCTTGCTTCAGTCAGCATGGACAGCCGATGCGAGACAATGATGACGGTACGTCCCGCCGCCAAACGGCGGAGATTGCGCTTGATAATCATTTCGCTTTCGGAATCGAGGGCACTCGTCGCTTCATCGAAAATCATGATCCGTGGATTGACGATCAGAGCCCTCGCAATCGAGAGCCGCTGCTTCTGCCCGCCGGACAGGTTCGAGGCATCTTCCTCAAGCATGGTATCGAAGCCACGGGGCAACCGCTCGATGAACTCATCGGCGCCTGCGAGCTGCGCCGCAGCGACGACTTCGGCAAATGTCGCGTCCCGTTTCACGCAGGCGATATTGTCGCGAACCGTCCCTCGAAACAGGAAATTATCCTGCAAGACGATTCCGAGGTTTCGGCGCAGGTGTGCCAGGTCGAGCTCCCTCGAATCGTAACCGTCGATACGGAGCAGCCCCTGCTGCACCGGATACATGCCCGAAATCAGCCTTGTGAGCGTCGTCTTGCCGGAGCCGCTTCGGCCTACGATCCCGAAGATCGAACCTGGCTCGACGGTGAAGGAGACATCATCGAGCGCCGGCTCTCCCTCAGCTCCGTAGCGAAAGGAAACATTCTCGAACTCGATTTTGCCGGCGATATCGGGGCGCAGCCCATCTTTCTTGCCGTCACGCTCAGGCTTCTGATTCATCACCTCGCCGAGCATTTTCACGGCAAGAGCAACTTCCTGGTATTCGTGCACCATGGTCACGAGTTGGACCAGTGGTCCGGAGACCCTGCCGGCCAACATGTTAAAGGCGACCAGCGCGCCGATTGTCATTTCTCCAGCGAAGACATCGAGGGCTCCGACAGCGATGATCCCAATTGTCATGATCTTCTCGAGAAATCCGGTGAGCGCTTGGGCACCGGCGGAAATCTTCTCGACACCGAATCGCATGGTAATCGACTGTGCACAGCGGCTATCCCAGATCCTGCCCTGCACGGGCTCCATCCCCAGCGACTTCACCGTGCGCATACCGTGAACTGTCTCGACGAGGAGAGCCTGCCGCGCACCTTCCGCCTGGTAAAGATCGTAGAGACGTCGCCTGAAAGGACCCATGAGCAGGCCGACAACAGCGCCGCTCGCGGCAGTGAAGGCCAGAACCATGAGCGTCAACTTCACGCTGTAGAGCGCAAGTACCGGCAGGAAGACGAATAGCGAAAGCGCGTCTAGGGTGGTTAAGAATAGTCGGCCGGTCAGAAACTCACGGATTCGCGCCGCCTGCTGCATGTGCTTGACCAAGACCCCCGCTGCCATGTGCTCGAAGAAGGTGACCGGCAGCCCGAGGAGATGACCGAACGTCTTTGTAGCAACTCGAATGTCGACCTTATTGGTCGCATAAAGCAGCAAGTAGCGCCGCAGAAAGCCGAATATCGTGTCAAAGACGAGTGCTGCGGCCGCCCCTGCCGCGAGTACGTAGAGCGTGGTGAAGCTCTCGTGAACCAGAACTTTGTCGATGACGAGCTGGAAAAAGATCGGGATGACGAGTCCCAGCGCATAGAGCAGGATGGCCGCAATCGCGACGTCCCTGAACAGTCGCCATTGAAGAAGCAATTCCGGCACGAACCACCGGAGGCCGAAAGTCCTGGGAGCCTCCCGTGTCAACTGCTCGCGCTTGATCAGGATGATGTCCCCGGCCCATTGGGCACAGAATCGGTCTCGGTCGACAAACAAGACCTCGTCCTTGCGGTCGGCGAGCGGGTCGAAGACGCTGACGACCTCAGTGCCCTCAGCTTCCAGTCCTGCACCCAGGACAACGATCCAGTTGCCATTGGCGAGCCGCGTCAGCGCCGGATAGGCTTCTCCGAGACGGATCAGCGCACCCCACTCCATTTTCGTGCTTCTCGCGCGCAGACCTGCATCCTTGGCCATGCGCAACAGAAGGTTCAACGAGAGCGGAGCGGCTACGGCATAGGCGTGCTTTAGACGCTCGACCGCCAGGTCGACGCCGTGATGACCGGCAATCTTGGACAGGCACTCCAATGCCGTCTGCGTCGCCAATCCAGGCGGGTCCACAACCAGGCCTTTCGCGCCACCAGGGGCGTCGATTTCACCGGAAGTTCGAAGAGACATTATGGGACCGTGGCGTGCTGGGCGCGAGCGCATCGCGTACGACCGACGCACCGTTGTGCGACTCAGCTGGCTGACCTCGCCGGACTACGCCCGCGTCGACCAACCCCTGAAGCGCCTTCTGCATCACATCGACCGAATTGGCGAAGGATTCGACCGAAAAGATCAGCCGCTGAGAAAACACGCGTTTCGGGACGTTGTTGGCGTCACGCTCCGTCGGTGAAAGACTGACCAGATCGATGCGGACGATAGTTCCGCTGACGGTAATTTCTTCGATTCCGTCTGTATATAGTTCGGCGTGCATCTTACTTCTCCTATGCAGCTATCTGCGGCCTAAAAACTACGTCAACGCCGTAGCTCGTCGCGTTGTAGGTGTTGGTCGGAAATAGGCTACCTGTCCCGTACGCGAACACACCGTTGCCACCGATCGATGCCGAGGACGGGGCCGTCAGCGGACCGTTGGTAATTGCGTTGGCCAGCAGGCCCGGGTCGGCCGCGTAATTGCCGGCGGTATGATAGGAGGCGATGTAGGTGGTTCCCGGCATGATCGTCACGGGCGCTGCGAAATTGACCTGCTGCCAGCCGTCGGCCGTTTCGTTTGTAAAGGTCGCGGCTGCCAGCAAAGTCCCGCTGCTGCTCCAAAGATCCGCAACGTGGGTGCCCGTGTTGGATGGGCCCTTGTAAAAGCGAAGGCCGATAACATCGCCTGGGGTAGACGCCTGGAACTTGATGCCCAGTTCCACTGACTTTGGATCATTGGCCGCCACGATGCTGGGCTCCTGACTTGCGCTGAACAGGCGCACCGTCGTCGAAGACGCAGCGTTCACGTTGAGAGCGACGGATGCACTGGCGACGCCGCCATGGCCGTCGGAGACGCCGTAGTTGAAGGACGCCGGCCCCGTGTAGCCGACTGTCGGAGTGAAGGCCACGCTATTGCTTTGGGCGTTGAAGCTGGCGACGCCATTCACACCGCCGCTTGCGCCCGTGATCGTGAGCGTATTGCCGTCGGGATCGGTGTCGTTGGCAAGCAGTGCCGATCCCGGAATCCCCAAGGGGACGTTCTGAGTGGCGTAGAAGCCGCTGTCGTTCGCAGCGACCGGTGACTGGTTGGCGCCGCCACTCGAGCTGTTGAACACGACATCCACCCAGTAGTTGCTTGCGTTATAGGCACTGGTCGGGAACAGATTGCTTGCTCCGTAGGTGTAGACGCCGTTGATGTTCGCGGGAGCCGTGAGCGGACCGTTGGTGCGAGCGGTGGTGAAGTAGCTAGTGCTGGAGACATAATGGCCGTTGCTGTGAAAGCTCGCGACGTAGCTGGTGCCAGCCGCGATGGACACGGGATTGCTGAAGGTGACGGTTTGCCAGCCGCTGCTGCTCTCGTTCGTGAAAGTCGCGGTCGCCAGTAGCGTGCCGGTACTGCTCCATAACGAGCCCGTGTGGGTACCGGGATCATTTGCGCTCTTGTAATATTTGATGCCGCTAATCGTGCCTGCCACGGACGACGTGAATTGCACTCCGAGGTTGACCTGGGAGGTATCCGAACCGGACAGCACTGCCGGGGTATCCGAGCTTGAGAACAGGCTCACCGTTGAAGGAACTGCCGACACCGCGATATCGAACGTCTCACTGCCAGTGAGGTTACCAAGATCAGCAGCAGAGACCCTGACGCTGAGCGTGCCAAGGTCCGAAGACGTTGGCGTCCCGCTAAAGCTGCGGGTCGACGCAATGAACGCAAGCCACGCTGGAAGCGCCGAACCGTCAGCGGCGGTTGCGGCGTAGGTGAGCGAGTCGCCGGAATCGACGTCCGTGAAAGTGCCTGCGGGCACTGTCAGCGAGAACGCGGAGCCAACGGTCGCAGTCTGGCTGCCGGTCTGAATCGCCAGCACCGGCGCGTCGTTGGCGCCATGAATAGTGACAGTGAGCGTGGCCGACGATGGGACGCCCACAGAGTCCCGCATCGTGTAGCTAAAGACATCCGTCAACGTATTGGTCGACAGCCGCAAGGCTTGCACCGCTGCATCGTTCTCGTTCACCGCGTAAGTGAAGGCACCCGACCCGTTGAGAACCAAGGTGCCGTGCGCGCCCCCGAGAGCCGAACCGGGTGTGCCATTGGTCGAGCCGAAGCTGACTGCAGTGACAGTCTTGGTGTCACCGGGATCGGGATCGGTATCGTTGGTCAGTACGTTGCCGCTGGCCGCCGTGCCGCCCGTGCCGTTGTTTACGCCACCCTTCTCGGTCGCATCAGTGGTATCTGCGACCGCGGTCGGCGGTGAGTTTGTAGCCGAAGAGGAGCCGTTGAAGACGACATCGACCCAGTAGTTGGAGGATTTGAAGGTACTCGTCGGGAACGCGCTTCCGGATCCGTAGCTATAGACTCCGTTGGCGCCAGCCAGCGCCGTTAGTTGGCCGTTGGCAAGCGATGTCACGAAATAGTTCTGGGTACCGGAATAATTGCCGTTGGTGTGATAGGACGCGACGTAGGTGGTGCCTGCCGTGATGGCCACGGGATTGGAGAAATTGACCTGCTGCCAGCCGCTGGCTGTCTCGTTCGTGAATGTAGCAGTTGCAAGCAGGGCTCCGGTCGAGCTCCAGAGATCCGCAATATGGAGGCCGGTGTTCAATGATCCCTTGTAGAAGCGCAGGCCGGTTATTGTCCCGTTCACGGATGCGCTAAACTTGACTCCGACTTCGATGGGACTGGTATCGCCGGAATTGGCCACGTTTGGCGCATCGCTGGTGCCGAATAGGCTCTGTGCGGAGGCCGGATAGTTGACCTGGAGCGACACCTGGCCGGACCCGCTTTGGCCGCTCGTGTCCGTGATCGTGTAGGTAAAACTCGCCGCCCCGGCATAGCCAATGGCGGGGGTAAAGCTCACGGTCTGGTTCTGCGAATTGTAGCTTACGCTTCCATTGGCTGGGTTACCGACGCTGGTAATCGAGAAAGCCAGCCCGGACGGATTGGTGTCGTTGGCGAGTAGCGTTGATGCCTGAATGTTCAGCACACTATTTCGGCTAACCGTGAAGCCGCTGTCGGCGTTAGCTTGTGGCACGCTGGCAGCGGAGGAGCCATTGAAGACGACATCGACCCAGTAGTTGGAGGATTTGAAGGTACTCGTCGGGAACGCGCTTCCGGATCCGTAGCTATAGACTCCGTTGGCGCCAGCCAGCGCCGTTAGTTGGCCGTTGGCAAGCGATGTCACGAAATAGTTCTGGGTACCGGAATAATTGCCGTTGGTGTGATAGGACGCGACGTAGGTGGTGCCTGCCGTGATGGCCACGGGATTGGAGAAATTGACCTGCTGCCAGCCGCTGGCTGTCTCGTTCGTGAATGTAGCAGTTGCAAGCAGGGCTCCGGTCGAGCTCCAGAGATCCGCAATATGGAGGCCGGTGTTCAATGATCCCTTGTAGAAGCGCAGGCCGGTTATTGTCCCGTTCACGGATGCGCTAAACTTGACTCCGACTTCGATGGGACTGGTATCGCCGGAATTGGCCACGTTTGGCGCATCGCTGGTGCCGAATAGGCTCTGTGCGGAGGCCGGATAGTTGACCTGGAGCGACACCTGGCCGGACCCGCTTTGGCCGCTCGTGTCCGTGATCGTGTAGGTAAAACTCGCCGCCCCGGCATAGCCAATGGCGGGGGTAAAGCTCACGGTCTGGTTCTGCGAATTGTAGCTTACGCTTCCATTGGCTGGGTTACCGACGCTGGTAATCGAGAAAGCCAGCCCGGACGGATTGGTGTCGTTGGCGAGTAGCGTTGATGCCTGAATGTTCAGCACATTATTTTGGCTAACCGTGAAGCCGCTGTCTTCGTGAGCTTGCGGCGACGTCGTGCCTGAATCGGTGAAAACGACGTCTACCCAGTAATTCGCGGCGTCGATGTAGGAAGCGTTGCCGGGGAAGACCGGGCCACTGCCATAGGCATAGACGCCGTTGAGGCTGCTTCCAGGCGCGGTGAGCGCACCCTTCGTTAGGCCCCCATAGTTGATGAAGTAGTAGTCGGTTGAGGAATAGTGGCCGGTGTTCGTGTGATAGGAGGCGACATACGTGACGCCGGCCTGCACATTGACAGGCGTCGCGAAATCAACCTGCTGCCAGCCGCTCGCGGTTTCGTTGCTAAAGGTGGCGCTCGCAAGCAGCGTGCCGTTTGTGGTCCAGAGATCACCGATGTGGGTACCGGTATTCTCAGGCCCTTTGTAGAAACGGATGCCGGTGATCTTTCCCGATACAGCGGGGACGAATTTGAGGCCAAGCTCAACCGAGTCGGAATCGCTGTTTGAGATCACCGCAGGCGTATCGGTCGTGCTGAAGAGTGTCAGGCTGGACGATGGCGTGACCGTGTAGGTAGTGCCCGCCCCGGGTGTTTCCAAGTTCAGGCTGTCGTCGACCGCCCTGGTCTTGAGATTATATGTCCCCTGAGCGCCTGCGACGAACGTATATGACCATGTCACGTTCGCCGCGCCGACGTTGCTGTTGGCTGGATGCCAGGTTGTTCCGCCATTCGTGGAGATTTCGACGCCGGCAATTTTTCCACCCGCGTCAGTGCCCGTCCCCGTCACTGTGATCGATTGCCCCTCGACAACGCTGGCAGCCGAGAGATTGGTGATGGCAGAGGTCGGCGCCGTACCGTCTGTCGACTGGGACGCGGCTACTAAGCTCGCTTGCAGCGTCGCCGGTTGAACCCCCATGTCGGCGAAAAGGTTCACCATCGCCTGCTGTACATTGACATCTACCGGAGTCGCCGGCCCATCGTGGTCGCTAGCAAGCCCCCAGGACCAGTTCATTGAACCGGCCGAAAATATCAGTGCGCCGCTAACGGGATCCCGATGCACCACGAGATTATGGGTCGCCGTGCCTGCTCCGAATGTGTTGCCATAATCAAGGAGATACTTTCCGTCCACCTGCACCGTTGAAGAGGAGACATTGATCAACCCAGCTGGACGAAATCCGTTGTCCGGCGCGGTGTCCCATTCGACGCCCAATAGGCCCGGCACGAGCGAGGCGGTCTGTCCGGGTGACGTTTGCCCAACAGCTGTATTGCGCCAGAAGCGCAATTGGGTCATCGGGTACGGTATCGTGATCGTGTCATACCGGAATGCGTTGACCGCGAACAATGTACCAGTCAATGAGTTTGCGGGAAGAGCCGGACCGAACCGCGGGTCAGCGTAATTTCCGGTCGCCTGTCCCGTTGGATCAATCAGGGCATTTGCGTGCGTATCCTTGTAGCTAATGAGTGTACGGTTGGCCGATCCGCTGCCGTCGATGCTGGCTGCCAATCTTGTTTTCCAGAAGATCTCGTTGCCTGTAAGAAACGCAAGGTTCACGCCCGCATGCGCTGCGGCCTCTACGTTGGCGCGCTGAGCTTCGGTCCAATATTCGTCATGCCCCGCGTCCATGAAGACTTTGTGGTTGAGCAACAACGAACCGTTTGTCGCTGCATCGATTCCAGAGATGTAGGAGACATCGTACCCGTTCTGCTCCAGCCAATAGATAGCCGCAATCTCAGCGGCGAACGGGGAGTCTCCACCCTCGGCAAACGTGCCGGTGCCGTCACGAGTTACGATAGGTCGATTGTAACTGACTGCGTAGGCTGATCCGTTGACACCCGGACCGTTGCCGAAATAGAGATTGGCCCCGCCCCACCCGTTGTAGGCTTGCCAGTCCTGATCGGTTGTCTGGAGGACGACGTCGCTGTGCGAAGCATCGTTCCTTATGATGAATGGGACCTGGAAGATTTGAGTGCCGTTGACGATGTTGGCGATATAGACGCCCGAGACCGCATCGGTTGGTACACTCCAGGAGTCGGTCACGCTCCAGTTGCCGGCGTCTACGAGGCCGGTCGACGGGTCAGTCAACGGTGCAGGTTGGACGACCGCAGTTGCGCCCTGATGCTGCAGGCTCGTAACCAGTCTGGCACCATTGCCACCGTAATAGCCTAGCCGGTAAAGATCGACGTGATAGTTCGGGTTGCCGGTCAGGTTGTTGATCTTGAATTGGACCAGCCCCCCGACATTGGTGCTGATTGCAGTTGTAAACCCTTGGGTCTGAGTCGAATTGTCTCCCGGCTGGATCTGCCAGACACTTTTCGGCGTACCCGGCTTCTGATTTTCCAGTACTATGGAGTTTGTGGGTGGATCAGAGACAAGGGTTCCTCCCCGCCCATCGCTCTTGAAATTCCAGTTCAGGTCCATCCCCGAGAACAGCAAAGTGACATTTGCGGCACCGTTGCTGAAATCGACCACGCTGATATTCGAGCTGTTGTCGTACTGGACGGTTGCCGTCATCGAGGATGTGAAAGGTAGATCCTTCAGGTCGATGAGGTTCCCTGGCGAAAGCGGCGCCGCCGGCGACAAACCTCCGATCAATCCGTGGAATTCGGTCGACTGATCGAGGACCAACGTGCCAGCTTCCGTGTCGAACGACACCGTTATGCCGGAGAACGATCCATTCAAGAACTGCCCGGAAACCGCCCCCCCGATCTCCAGGATCGCCGTGTCTGAAATCTCGAAAGATCCTGTGCCGCTGACGTCGCCCTTGAAGTATCCCGTAGCAATGCGATTACCAAGGAACGCCCCGGCGTCGATAATCCCATTGTTCACTACGTCGCCTTCGACGACAAAGGGCGACCCGGCACCGAACGAAAGCGTTGCGCCTGCATCAACGACCAGGCTCCTGATATCAACACTGGCGGTGCTGGTGACGACATACGTTCCCATCGCATCGAGGATCGCTGAATCAATGATCCCCGGGACGCCGGCGCTCCAGTTCGTGGCGTCATTCCAGGCTCCGTCCCTCGGATTGGTCCAGCGAGTGGTGCCCGTGGTCGAAACCGATGATGACGTCGGCGGCGTCCCTCTGCTTGCCGCAGATGGAGATGTCGGGACCAAGCTCTGATAGCGGCTCGTCAAAGACGTCGAAGACAGCAGAGCAGACAATCGCGACTGGAAAGATGTGGAGAAGAGACGGGGCAAAACGCCGCGCAAGTCTAGCGGATCGCCCGCAGCCCGAGACGATTGCGGAAAGAAAGTGGCGTCATCTACTGGCGGATTAGCAAACGGCGGAACCCACCGGTCGGCCGGATCGGAGCCATCGAACGCATTCCAGAACGGCGCTTCTCGCCGAAAAACATCCAATGCGGGAATATCTTCCCCTGGTAGAGCGGCCCGGGCTCCCCGGCTGAAGACGCTCGCCTTCTGAACCAGCATGGCTACACCAATTAAAATAAAATAGTTTTTATATTTTAATCTTCTTTAAACAACTCGTCAATTAAATGCGCATACATTTTACACAGTTCCAAACAATTATTGAATGGCCTCACTACTGCGAGGCGGTAGCCGGGTGATTTCGTTCAGATATCTGCCGTAGCCGCTCTTCTCCAACGGTTGCGCCAGCGCGAGAAGCTGATCACGATCGATGAAGCCAAGCCTGAAGGCGACCTCCTCGAGGCAGGCAATCTTCATTCCCTGTCGCTTTTCCAGAGTCTGCACGAACGTCCCGGCATCAATGAGAGATTCAACCGTGCCGGTGTCCAGCCAGGCGAACCCTCGCCCCATGCGCTCAACATGTAGCATATTGGCCGAAAGATAGCGCATCTGAAGATCGGTAATCTCGAGCTCTCCGCGGGACGATGGCTCGACGCGACGAGCGTAGCGGACAACGCGATTGTCGAAAAAATACAGGCCCGTAATCGCCCAATTCGAAGCTGGCCGTCTGGGTTTCTCCTCAATCGATACTGGACGGTCCGCCTCATCAAACGCGACGACGCCATATCGTTCTGGGTCCCTCACGTGATAAGCAAAAACTGTTGCACCTTCCTCACGCCCTGCCGCCCTGGCAAGCAGTTCGCTCAGGCCATCGCCGAAGAAGATATTGTCTCCAAGCACCATCGCCACACGATCGCTGCCGATGAAATCGGCACCAACAATGAAGGCGTCGGCGAGACCGGCGGGACGGGTCTGTTCCGCGTATGTGAGCCGAAGGCCCCATTGGCTGCCGTCCCCCAGCAACCGCTCGAACTGACACCGGTCTGCCGGCGTGGTAATGATCAGAATTTCGCGGATCCCTGCCAACATCAGCGTTGACAGGGGATAATAGATCATTGGCTTGTCATAGATCGGGAGCAACTGCTTGCTGACCACGCGCGTGATCGGATAGAGGCGCGTTCCGCTGCCGCCAGCCAGAACGATTCCCTTCAGCATCGGTATCTCCTTCTCCGACCAGCTGGTCAAGACAGGCTTCCAGTGAATGGCGCCAGGGTGCCAATCGAATTCCGAACACGCGTTCGGCCTTGGATGAATCCAGGCGCGAGTTTCGAGGTCGACGCGCAGCGGTCGGAAACTCTTCAGTCGTGATCGCCTCAAGCGCCGGAATCCGCGCACCACGGCGGGAAAGCCCGTCGAGGATTGCCTTCGCAAAGTCATGCCAGCTTGTCTCGCCTTGACCGGCGAGATGAAAGATGCCGGCCGCGGCCCTGCGATCGACTGTTACTGACCGTTCTGCGATCTGAAGGACAGCCTCCGCGAGGTCGTATGCGTAGGTCGGATTTCCCTGTTGATCCCGGACAACCCTTGCGATGGGCTGCGTCTCGCATAACCGCAACATCGTTCGAACGAAGTTGCTGCCGTAGGGGCTGTAAAGCCACGAGCATCTGATCACGGTCGCGAGCGGATGCGCGGCCAATACAGCAGCTTCGCCGGCAAGCTTCGACGCGCCGTAGACATTTAACGGCGCGGGAATGTCGCTTTCGTCGTACGCATCCAGTTTTGCGCCGTCGAACACATAGTCGGTCGAGAGATGGATGAGTGGAATATTCATCTGCCAAGCGACATTTGCCAGCGCTGCCGCACCATCGCGGTTGATGCCGAACACTTTCGCCGCTTCAGATTCGGCCCGATCGACCGCCGTATAAGCGGCCGTATTGATGATTGCAGACGGCGCGATCGATGCGATGAGCTCGTCGATCCCTTCGCGGTTCTCCAGATCGAGTTCTCGGTGCCCGAGAGCCACCGCGGGCAGACCGCGCATTGCAGCGAGATTACGAAGACACTTTGCCAACTGACCGTTCCGCCCGGCAATGAGGATGGGTCGATCTGTCATCTTCACCTCAATGTTGAGTAGCGAGCAGGCCCAGACGCGAGCCGTCATAGACACCGCAGCGAGCACGCTGCCACCATGCACGATTGTCGAGATACCATCCGACTGTTTCGGCCAAGCCATGTTCGAAGGTTCTCGTCGGTTCCCAGCCTAGTTCGCGATGTGCCTTCGACGCGTCGATCGCATAGCGCGCATCATGTCCTGGACGATCCGGCACGAACCTGATGAGAGATCGTCTCGCTCCCGCGCCCGGGGATAACCGATCCACCACGTCACAAATCCTGGTGACCACCTCCAGGTTGGATCGCTGGCCATCTCCGCCGAAATTGTACTTCTCGCCCGGTCTTCCTTCATACAGAAGTCTTATCAAGCCAGCGGCATGATCATCGACATGAAGCCAGTCGCGGATATTTCTGCCGTCGCCATAGACCGGTAACGGCTTCCGGTCGAGCGCATTGAGGATCGTCAGCGGGATGAGTTTTTCCGGGAACTGGTACGGCCCGTAATTGTTCGAACAATTCGATACGATGACCGGCAGACCGTAGGTTCGAAACCACGCGAGTGCGAGGTGGTCCGAGGCCGCCTTGCTCGCCGAATACGGCGAACTCGGCCTGTAGGGCGTGTCCTCGCGAAACAAGTCCTCCGGTCCCAATGACCCGTAGACTTCGTCTGTCGACACGTGGATGAAGCGGAACTGCTTCCGCCGCGGAAGCGGCAGACGTTCGTAGTAGGTCCTGGCCGCCTCCAACAGCGTGTAGGTACCAACTATATTGGTGCTGACGAAGGCCTCGGGTCCGGTGATAGAACGGTCGACGTGGCTTTCGGCGGCCAGGTGTATGATCGCATCCGGCTCGTAGTCGGCGAACGCAAGATCCATAGCCTCTCGATCGCAGATGTCGGACTGCAGGAACGCATAAGACCCCAGCCCCTCGATGCTCGCCAGCGAAGTCAGGTCGGCTGCGTATGTCAACTTGTCGATGTTGAGCACGGCGGCACGGGTCTGCAGCGCCAAACGGCGACACACAGCAGAACCGATAAAGCCCGCTCCGCCGGTCACCATGATACGCATTCCACTTATCTCCACTATTCGAAAATGCAAGCAAGCTGGTTGAACGCAGGAAGAGTCTGGTCCTTTGGTGATATCTGGGCCTCTGACGGTGTGAAGGGCCACTTGATCGCTAATGCTGGATCAGCCCAATAGACGCCGCCGTCATGGCTCGGCGCGTAGACTTGGTCGACCTTATAGAAGACGGCAGTATTGGGCTGCAGGGTACAGAACCCATGCGCGAATCCCTTCGGAATGAACAGCTGCTCCCCGCTTTCGCTATCCAACTGGATGGCAATGTGCTTGCCGAAGTTGGGCGATGATCGCCGGAGATCAACGGCAATATCGAGAATGGCCCCGTTCAACACCCGTATGAGCTTGGCCTGCGCGAAAGGCGGTCGCTGAAAATGCAAGCCGCGCACCGTGCCGATCCGATCTGAGCTGGACTGATTATCCTGCACGAAGTCATGGAGAATTCCCTTCTCAGCAAAAGCCGATCTCTGAAACGTCTCACAGAAGTAGCCGCGGGCATCGGAAAACCGATCTGTTCGAATTACTTTGACATCAGGGATCGCCAAGGATCGCAGTTCCAGCATTGGGCACCTCCGGCCGGCCCTCAATTTCGCTTATCCCATCGGCGGTCGTTTGACCGACCAAAAATATCAAACGGAATTTAATTATCCACCCGCAATCCGTCTCGGAACGCTCACATTATTCTCGATGCAAATGCCGGCCGGACCGCAACCCGTAGAACATACTATATTTTACCAGAGCTAGATCGAAAATGGCCGGCACCACCGATATTTCGATTTCATTCTCATTAATATATTATTTATTTAATTTGGCAAGCGGATTTTTATATGCATATAATCTCCCGCCGCTTGCGCGCTCCCTAAACATTGGCCTGCGGGCGAGCGGCCCAACGTGACCCACCGTCGGACAGGTACGTGATGCTCCAGAACAATCTTCGACACACGGATAGCGTACGGCTGCCTGTGACCGGGCTGGCCCAACCCGTTCAGGCGGACAGCGGGGGAATTAGTGACGTCATCAATCTCGGCATCGGGCTTCTGCGACGCCAATATGTCATGATCCTTGTCACTGCCGGGCTCGTAACTGCAGCCAGCCTGCTCTATCTCCGGTTGGCGTCTCCAACCTATACCGCGCAGGTTCAGATCCTGTTGGCTAATCCCAAGCCTCAATTCGTCCAGCAGCAATCACTTATCGCCGAGCCGGCTTTCGATCTCAGCCAAATCGAAACCCAGCTTCAACTCCTTAGATCAAAGGCCACTGCCGTGGCGGTTATCGACCAGTTGAAACTGGCGGACGATCCGGACTTGAATGGGGCAGGGCTGTCTTTACAGTCGCTCTGGCAGCGAATTCGGTCTTGGGCCTCGCCTGGGCCGAAGAAAGATGGCCCACTCGATACGCAGACCGGATCGTCGGACGCACTCGTAGACGCATTTCTGAGCCGGCTTTCAGCAGGGCGTGTCGGGTACAGCAACGTCATTGAGATCAATTTCAGTTCGAGCAACCCAGCCCGAGCCGCGGAGATCGTCAACGCGGTAGCCAATACTTATGTTGCGGACCAGCTCAATGCAAAATTCGATGCCAATCGCAGGGCAACAAGCTGGCTGCAGGACAGGCTGCGCGATCTGGGCGACCAAGCCCTTGCTGCTCAACGTGCCGTCGACGTCTACAAGACCCAGAACAATATCGTGTCCTCGGACGGAAAGCCCATCGAAGAACAGCAGATCACCGAACTCAACAATCGATTGGGTGCTGCACGCGCCCAGATCTCCGAGGCCGCGGCCAAGCTGGCTCGCTACGAAACTCTCCTGGCCTCAGATCCGACAAAGCCGTCCTCGATGGGCAATCTGGATGCTGTCGGGACCGATGCGACGAACAGTCAGATTATTACGGCGCTGCGTCAGCAGTATCTAGAACTTGCGAGGCGTGAGGCCGAGTTGTCGGCCAGGGTGGGTCGCGACCACCTGGCAGTTGTCAATATCCGGAACCGGGAGCGGGAATTCCGCGTCTCCATTTTCGACGAAGTCAAAAGACTTGCCGAAGTCAGCCGAAGCGAGTTCGAACTCGCCAACCGGAGGCAGCAAGAAATTGAAAAGCAGCTGTCTGCGGCCGTTTCGCGGTCCCGTTCAGTCAATTCGGCTGAGCTGACTATCAAGGACTTGGAAAGCCGGGCAAGGGGCTTGCGTAGTTTGTACGAGACCTTCCTGCAGCGCTACATGGGATCCGCACAGCAGGAGACATTTTCTATCTCAGAAACGCGGGTACTTTTTCCCGCTTCGCCGCCGGCGAGCAAGAGCAAGCCGAAGACAAGGCTGGTACTGGCGCTCGGCATTCTCGGCGGTCTCGCGTTGGGCGTCGGCCTGGCGCTCCTGAGAGACCTCATGGACCGCGTCTTTCGGACCTCTTCACAAGTGGAAACTGTGTTGGAATTGCCTTGCATATCTCTGGTCCCATTGTTGCCGGCTCGCAAATCCGCGAAGCTACCAATTCGCTCCCAGCCAACCGATGATGATGTTCAACAACGGATAATTCCGTCTCCGACGGCAATTCATCGAACCGTGGTCGGGATGCCGCTATCTCGGTATACCGAGGCAATTCGTTCTATCAAGCTAGCCATCGACCACAATCCGGCGAAAATCTCCTCTCAGGTCATCGGCATTACCTCGGCCCTGCCGAATGAGGGCAAGACTACGATTGCAGCTTCGCTCGCGCAATTGATCGGGCACACCGGCAAGAAAGTTATCATCGTCGATTGCGACCTCAGGAATCCGTCACTTTCTGCGATCTTTGCGCCCAAGGCTGTCAACGGAATCATCGAAGTTGCAAACGGCAGCCGATCTCTGGCGGACACTATTTGGCGAGATCCCACGACCAACCTTGCGTTTCTTCCCGGCGTGCGGCGGGGACCCCTGCTTCACACCAGCGAAATTCTGTGCGCCGACGCGATAAGCAAGCTGTTCGACCGTTTGCGAAATGACTATGACTACATCATCGTCGACCTCCCTCCCCTGACCCCCTTGGTTGATGTCCGAGCCACTTCGTCTCTAATTGACTGCTACATTTTAGTCGTGGAATGGGGCCGGACCAAAATCGATGTCGTGCAGCACGCTCTGCACACCGCACCCAACGTTCACGAATCGCTGATAGGGGCAGTTCTCAGCAAAACGGATACCAAGGCAATGGCTCGATATGACGGGCATCGGAGCTACTACTATCATGACAGCCACTACATCCGTTACGGTCTTTCTGGCTCTTGAGGTTGTCTCGTAACCGCCTGCACGTTCTCCGGCCAGCGGAGTGGCCGCACCACACGATGGTGTTTACATGATTTTCTGGCTTGTCATGTCAGCCGAGTTTGTGGCGATCACCGCGGCGCTCGCAATGCCGGAAAGCCTGCAAAGCTTGGGATTGGCATCATTCATACTAGCAACAGCCGCGCTGGTTGTAGCGATCTTTCCATCCCCCGCCTCCGGGGTCGCCAAGGTGCTCCGGCCTGGTGCCGTCGTTGTGCTCGCGGCTCCGGCCCTCTGGATGGCGCTACAGGCGGTGCCGATGCCTATGGACACTCTCGGCAATCCCATCTGGGCAACCGCTTCGGCGGCCCTAGGCAAGCCCCTCGCCGAAACGATCACAGTCGACAAGGGGGCGACGATGCTCTCGCTCGCGCAGTATTGCGCTGTTCTCGCCGCGGCCCTCGTCACAGGGGTCATCACGCTTGACCGATATCGCGCAGCGCAAGTCCTGCATATTCTGCTGGCGATAGCCACGATTGCCACGGCCATATGGTTCGGCAAGAAAACTGCCGGTATCGGCGGGGCCGATGGCTCAGCCGTCGCAGTGCTCGGCGTCTTGTTCTCCTGCGCGACGGCAATACGCGCGGCCGATCAGATCGCGCGACACAGTCGGCCAGGAACAATTGCGCCAGCTCCGCTCCTTGTTCTGTGCGCCGCGACCATCGCAATGATTGTCTGCTTGGCCGCGCTGCTCGTTCGGACCAACTCCACCGCCGTCATCGCTGCCCTCCTCGGATCAGGAATCTTGCTCTCGGTGTTCGCAATTCGCAGGTGGTTCTTGGGCTTGTGGGGTACCGCCGGCGTTTTCGCGACCGCCGCAATATTCTTTGTTGCCAGCGTAACGGTCATTCCGTTTAGGACGAACACCGATGTGACGATCGCCTTGTCAACGAGCAGCCAGATCGCGACGGAACGGATGCTCCAGGACGTCAGGCCGGCGGGATCCGGTGCAGGCGCTTCGACGGTCCTTTTGCCGCTTTATCGGGACATGGGAATTGGCGCCCCGCGAGAAAGGCCAACGGCTGCCGCCGCAATGGTTATAGACATGGGCTGGGCGTTCCTTTGCGGCGTTGTAGCTATAGCGATGCTCGCCGCTTGTATTCTGATCAGGCGTTCTCTTTCACGAGCTTACGACTACGTGTACCCAGCCTTGGGCGCTGGCGCTTCGATTGCACTGACGATACTGGCCTTTGCCGACCATGGAATTCTGAGTTTGGGAGCATCGCTTTTGGTCGCTGCGCTTTTTGGACTGGCATTCGGTCAAAGCGTCTCCGGTGCGGGCCGTGAGGCCATGTCCTGGGAATCGAAAGAGGCTTCGGACCGGATGGCCGGTCCAGTTCCGGCATCTCGTCCAAGGCTCGCGCCAGCGTTTCTCACCCTTTGGCCGCGCGTTGCCCTGGCGGTGCTTGGAATAGCGCTGATCATACCGACGATATGGATGATCCTCCCTGGGTGGTATCTCGGAGGTCAGTCTTCGTTAGCGGCAGCTATTTCGGCCGCAGCAGGATGGCCGAACGAGATCTCGAAACCAGTTTCGGTTGCGGCAGCGCATGAAGACTTTTGGATCCGAGGGGAATCACGATCAGGTAAAGATCCGGCTCTCGCCGCGGACGAGCAAAAAACGGAACTTCCGGCAGCGTCGAATGCGTTTGCCCGCGCGCTACGCTCGTCGCCGCTCCGCGGCGACATTTGGCTCATGCTCGCGGCGGCGTCGAAACAGAATTCGATCCAGACGGCAGCCATGCTCAAGATGTCATACTATACTGCGCCGAATGATCTGGATCTGCTTCCGCTAAGGCTATCCGTCGCACTCGCTACAGATGCCGTGGTACGGGAGCTTGAATTTCGAGACTTGATCAAGCGGGACGTCAGCCTCGTCGTTACGCGTCGACCTGCTATCAGACCAGCGCTTGTGGCCGCGTACCGATCAGCCTCGGCCGAGGGGAAGATCTATCTCGAGAACCTGATTTCGGAGCTCGATCCGACCTATCTCGACAGCATGCGCGCACGGAACTCGCGGCAGGGATCTAGATAGGATCCTCCGAGCAGCGCGACATATTTAATCGCCTAAAACCAAGATTTTTTCTTGATAAATTAGTCTAATTAATAATATATTAAATATTAACTAGCTGGTGTCCAGACAATGAATTTCGTGAACCGACATTTCCCCGATCGGGAGGTTACGGATCGTGTCAGTCCCGGACCGATAGTATCCCGCCAACACAAATGGCCTCTCCGTTACGACTCGATCGAATACGTGGCGCTCTGTGCGGATGTTGCGACCATTGTTTTTGCGAGCGTCGTTTCGACGTGGCTGTGCCAAACTCAGAATGGGTGGGCTGCAGGCGACTTTAGCGACGCACTTGGCTTGGCGCTAGTAAGCGCAGCATGTCTTGTTTGTCTATTGAAGACCCACGGCCTTTATCGGCCAGCTGAGCTTCTTGTCCTCCGAAGTCAGATGCGCGCCGTCTGGATCGCATGGGCGTCGTTGTTGCTCTTGATATGGGCCGGGTGCGGCTTTGCAATTGGTCCCGGCTCTTCTCACCAAGCAGGCTCACTTTTCGCTGTCCTGGGGCTGGGCTTGCTTCTGGCCGAGCGGTGGGGAGTGAGAGCGCTTCTGGGAAGAGGCTTGAGCGGCAGAAAATTCGCCACCACAAACATTGTTCTGATTAGTGACCAGCCGCCATCGAAAGACGCCGGACTGTCTGAAACGCTGGCGATGCATGGTTATTCTGTCCGAGGCCGGTTCAGCTTGCCCCCGATCGGCTTCGGTCCTGCCTGCCGAAGGCGGCTTACTGCTCGCGTGATTGACCACATTCGCAGTTCCGAGTTCGACCAGGTGGTGGTGGAAGCGGACCCGGAACGGTGGCCCGAACTTCGGGCCTTCGTTGCCGACTTGCGGGTCTTGCCGCTACCAGTCGTGTTCGTGCCGGTCGGTACGACATCCGAACTGCTTCGACATCCTACGCGAAGTCTTGGAAGTACCGTTTGTGTTGAACTCCAGCGTGGTCCTCTTACGCCGCTGGACTGTGCGACCAAGCGAATGATTGATCTTTTCGTCGCGGGGCTCGCCTTGACGATATTTGCCCCGCTGCTTGTGATGGCCGCATTTGCGATCAAGCTGGATTCGCCCGGCCCCATATTCTTTCGACAACAACGCTGTGGTTTTAATGGCCGGATCTTCCTGATCCGTAAATTCCGGACAATGCATGTGCTTGAGGACGGGCCCGCGATCCGTCAGGCCCATCCCATCGACCGACGCGTCACCCGCGTCGGCAAATGGCTGCGTCGAACAAGCTTCGATGAACTGCCACAGCTGTTGAATGTTCTCGACGGCAGCATGTCGCTGGTGGGTCCGCGTCCTCATGCCTTGGCTCACGACGGAGAATTTGACAAGCTCGTGCGGAACTACGCCCTTCGCCGCAGGGTCAGGCCAGGATTGACCGGATGGGCCCAAGTCCATGGCTGCCGCGGTCCGACCCCCACAGCCATCACGGTCGAAACAAGAGTACAATACGATCTTTGGTACATCGACAACTGGAGCCTTCGCCTTGATCTTGTAATCCTGCTGCGAACTCCAATCGAAGTGCTGCGGGGACGCAACGCCTATTAGGCGCACAGGATCACGGCGCTGCGCCGGCCATTTGACCGCAACCATCCCATCGATCAGTGCAGATTAGGTCACGCGCGCTGACGAAGCTTCGAACTCGCATCCCCTATTCGAAAGTCCTCAATCCTACGGCCAGACTTCACGGCAGCAACCAACCACCGCGGCCGCTTGCCGCGACCCGACCAAGTCTCCGACGTCTGGGGGTTCCGGTATTTCGGCAGCACCCGCGGATACTTGCGTCTCACTTTGCCGTTCGGAGACACGCCCGACCCGCTCGCGTCCGCCAAAACAGCCATCCCGCCCCCGAGAACCGCCAAGCGCTTCTCTAGTTCGTGCTTTTCTGCCTTGATCCGATCCGATAAGATCCCACTAATTTCCTCATGGAGCGACCAGAGATCGTCAAGGGACATCGATTCTAATTCGAGTTTCTTAGCCGGCATATTTGCACCCGTAGTTGCGCCCAACTTATTATTGCCCCAGATCGGGATTAATCAAGACGGTGAACTCGATTACCCAAAGAAATATACGGAACCAAGCTTAAATTCGCGCTCCAGATAACTGCGTTGCACCAGCTAATCAAGCCGAAAAAATGAGCTATACGCACAGTTAAAACGCGGATGGGGCGAAATTCACCCCGCGAGCGGGCATGGAACCATTCAAAGCGACCGCCGACGTGCGAGAACCACATCAAAGTGGCCATACCGGCAAGCTGCAACGCAGTATTCTCCACGAATACGGGTAGCTTGCGGGTTTACCCTTTCAATGTCCCTTAGCGCTGGTCGCCTGAGCTTGACTTGGGCCTTCGGGTCTCGAATGTCCGACGGTGCAACCGGGGAAGGACGCTCCGGTTAAATCTTAAAGACGCCCAGGAGGAGCACGATTGAGCCCTCCTCTTTTCCCGCGCTGCAGCAAATCGTTGATTGCCTTTCATTTTAGCAAAATAATCCTCGCTATAATTATTTAATTATATATTATTTATTCATTATCGCGTCAATTTAACCACTGACTTTGGTCCACGCGCTCACGGATGGATCAGGCGTCAGTCGAACGGTGACGAGAATGCTATGCGTCGGCAAGATCTCGAAGCCATGGATTTCGAGGAACTTTGGATGCTCCACGAAGAGCTGACGAAGATACTTGCCGAAAAGATTAAAGTCGAGAAGCAGGAGCTCGAGAAACGCCTTGCGCAACTCAACCAACCGGATCAATTCGGTCAAGCTAAAAGCGGGGCGGCCAAGGATGAAACGGACCAGCCACCGCGCCGCAAATACCCGAAGGTCGTGCCGAAATATTTCAATCCACTCCACCCCACAGAGACTTGGTCGGGACGTGGAAAACAGCCTCGCTGGCTAGTTGCCGCGCTCCAATTGGGGCACACGCTCGAAGAGTTCAGGATTCGCGAGAACGATGAATCGTCCGATCGGAATGCTGGTGGTCAAAGTCATTAGCTCCGCGCAACTGCAGAATGCTGGTTGCTGAAGCTGTTTGGCCCTGCCAAGGCGCTCGTGCGTTGTTAGCTTTAAACCTTTCCCACACGAACTGCGGTGGCTGCCCTCAACAGAAACTGTAAGGTGTCCGTTCTTGGCACGGACCACAAGCCAGGCCGGCGCATGCCGGTTTGCGTGTAGCCAGAAGTCGCCGCCCTCCGGTAATTTCTGAGGTCCAGGACCGTCATTGCGAGGAACGGCACACGTGTGGCCGGAAACCGCGCTTGCATCAATTGTCGCATGAACTGCAGACGAGGAATCAATCGGGAGCGCATTGAGCGCGGGATCTCGACCCCAAGCAGCGCAGCGAGAGCGAGCAGCTGGGTTTCGACGGCGTTCTTCATCAATTCGCCCGAGACGTGAGCGGCAAGTTCATCCCAGTCCAGGCCCTCGACGGAATTGTTCAGGTCGCGCAACTCAACAAGATGCCGCAGATCGAGTTCGCCAAGCCAATAACCGTGGTCTTGAAACTGATCATGGATGATCAACATGAGCGCTTGATAAGTGGGCGTCGGGACGTACGCGCTTCCCCGCCCCAACAGTGCGGGAACGCAATGGTTCAGGGCATGTCCCGGGCCAGCATAGAGGTGCGCGGGTCCTGGAGCGGCTCGCTGCAGATCGATGGTTCCGACATCCCGCGGTCGACTTAGCTCGACATACCACCTCGCACTTTCGGGCCGCGCTTGATCATGAACTTCATAGCCAATTGCGCCCAGAGAGGCGATCGCTCTTTCAGCTTCGTCCGGCATGACCATGATGTCCAGATCGGACATCAGACGAACTCCTCGCCGTTCGACAGGCGCGGTGACTAACATTGCCGCCCCCTTGAGCAACACCGGCGTAACTCCCCGGCCGTTCATCGCTATGAGAGCCTCTTCCAATTGACCGGCCAACCGCTCGTTGCGCAGCACGTTTCGGCGATGGATCAGGCGGACGTACGCGCAGACGTCCTCTGGCAACACCGATGCAAATTGATCGACAAAGTCAATGAGAGCAGGCGTCGTTAACGTCTGGTTTGCGAGCCCAATCAGGGAGGTCCACTCCACTTCCACGGGCGGCAACCCCCGCAAGCAATTGCAAAGGCTCGTCAGTGCCGCACTATGCCTGGCCATTGCACAAATCTATCAGCAGCCGCCGAGCCATCGCCGATTCGGAATAGGTAAGTTGAAACGATTGCGCGCCCGCAACAATCCGCTTCAAAGCGAAAAAGCCGGCCTGCGACAACTTCCCGTCCGCGGCAAATGCGCCCTCAATGAGCCGCTTGATCGAATCAAGCTGATCCAACGAGGTCAGCTCGACTGGGCCGCTTGCAACCCGGTTCAGAAAAATGATCCATTTGGCGGAAAGGCATCCATTGCGCGCATCCGAAATCGGCAAATACCGCACCTCGGCGCCATCCGACCGGCAATGCGTCATGCCGTTCCAATTGCTGTACAGTCGCGACAGCAACTCCCACGACCCCTTCTTGACGGTGAGAGCAAATGGGATGCCGCAGATCGCTCCGTCAACCGCAATCAGCGCAACATCATCGCCGGCATACTGAAATCCAGCGTCCACCAGCTCCAGTGCGAGAGTTGACTTGCCGGCTCCCGGTTGGCCGCACAGCAGCAAACCCATGCCGCCCTTCGCAAGAGAAGCGGCGTGGAGCGCAAAAGCCCACTGATTGCTTCTGATAAGTCGCTCGGTGATGTAAGCTTTGATTGTCGGTGCCAGAGCTGCGGCTTCACATTTGTGGATGCTCGCGTCATTCCCGCGGAAGAATACCTGATCGTCCAGCACCGTTGTCTCGATCGCAATATCCTCCGCCTCCCCGCCGCTGTCGTCCGGAACACAAAACAGCGAAATCAACTGTTGCAGGAGGTCCCAATTTGAGGCCCGGATACTGATCCTGCGCTGACCAAGAATCGTTGAGAAGGCGCAATTGGCCGACATTCGCCAGTCGAGCTCGAGCAACCCTCGATCGATCCAGACGTTCATCGCCTGCCTCGTGAACTCGCGCGCTGCGCGCTCGCCGATGCCTAGCTCGCCAAGCTCCTGATGGACCTCTTCCAGAGAAGCGCCTTGTGCCAACTTGCACCAAATGAATGCCCCCACCTGATCCAGCTCATAGATCTTCTGCCCTGTCGCGGTGAAAAGCACTGATCGACCGTCCAGCAGCGCGAAGACTGCACCCGCGGCCGGTCTGAACACCATCTCTGCCGATGTTTTTTCCAGCATGGCTATGCTCAGTATCAGCGATATCCGTCTCGCCGCTGTGTCGACAACATCCTGCGGTGTATCATCCGCGCATTCAAACGAGCTACAGTAGCCGAGGAAATTCAGCTTGATCGCCGTACTGCAGCGGCGCGAATGCACATCCGGCGCGCGTGCACATCACCTGATTCGGATTCGTTCGAACTGACGCTACGGCCCCAGTCACGCCGCCAGCTGACCACCCTCGCTCACCCCAGACGAAGAAATATTCAACACTTGTTCTCCAGGAAAGCTCACCGGCGCAATCAACCGGTGAGAGTCCAGCAGATACCGGTAAACTTCCCGATGGGCACTCCGCTCGCTTAAGACGCGCTCTTTTTCGTCTATGCTCGCTAGTTTCTCACGCATTTGGGCCAACTGCTGCGCAACCGAGGTGGAGTTGTGCTTCTTCTGGATCGATTTCCGCATCGTATCCTCCGACCAAAAAGCTTAATAAAAAATAACTTACGGGATTGACGGCAATTAACAAGGGGATTTATATCTTCGCCATATAATCAAAATTTATTTCATGTTTGAACCGGATGCAATCATTCAAGTACCAAGAAGCGTGTTCCGTGCCGAAACGCCAAGCAACGGGAACAGCGTCGTAGAGGCTCGCCGCGATGATCTTGGCCTCCCTGCCGGCAAGCCTGCAGGACAGCAAAAAATAATGCTTAACGAGAGTCGCAAACCGGACTGACGGCGCAAGGTTTAATCTGCAGGGTTAATCTACGAGAAATATTTCGCTGACGAGAGTGGGGTGAAAGCAGGTGATCGAGTTAGCCAATTTGTCCATCATTAGGCAGCCTAATCGTCTTCGTCGCAGGCGGCATAGTCCGCACAAAACTCCCACCCGCTCAGATTGGCCCATTCCAGCGGCGCCCCAGGAGCTCTCGAGGGCCGCATAATCAACGCCCGCCCTGCCGAGCCAAAGACTCGGCGGCGCCCAAGGATCGCTCAAGCAGCGATCCGGCCGGTTGGAAAAACGCCGTCACGAGCAAGCCGCCCTTTGCTCGAACAAGCACTCTCAGTGTGCGATGCCCCCCAAGTAACCCGCACTGAGATGACGACGCCCTCCAGCCGGCCGGTTCTTTTTCCTTCGACAACGAGTAATTTTCCAGGGAGGCTCACGTGGGTATGATCATGGTCAAATGTCCCCAAACTGGTCGCGCAATTCCTACTGGTATTAGGTCGGACCGTGAGGCTTTCCTGCGGAGCGTTGTGTTTTACGGCAATACTCATTGTCCGGTCTGTCGCGCCAATCACAACTGGTTCGCTCGCGAGGCCTGGGTCGAGGAGCCGGTGGTGCGGGCCAGGGAGATATTCGATGGAACGCCGCTGTGCTGATGCGTAGCGGGCTTCGATACCGACGTAGCCGAACTGACCGCATTACACGAATTCGGGCCGACCGCCTCATTTGGCGTTCGCAGTTGATCTGGAGCGACATGGTTGTCGCACCGGCTCAGAACCGGGCTTGACAGGGATTAGATGCGCTCGATCACGGAGCAGCACTCATACAGATCTTCTTTTGAGGCACCTGCTTCTTGTCACGGCTTTCTTAGGGATGCTCTGGAGGGATGCGAAAATATTTTGGCCGATCGTCGTAAAGCGAACTGACGCCCTCATGAACCGCGCGTTAAGCATCACACCGGCAGGTCGTCACAAGCTCAGGCTTTCGGTCGCTGATCCCGCAAGGACCTGGTTGGGGATATTTTAGTGAGTAATCGAGTTTGCAGCCGCTTGGCTGTTCTGCGTCGAAAGGCGATGGAGCTCGTCAGCTTGCTTGCTCAATTACAGATGCTTCGAGAGCAAGTGCGAAGGGCGGAAAGGCGAAGCCTCGGAGAAAGAGCGAGGCTAGGGTCGGCATCCCGAATGCGGAGGCGCCGGCTTGGGACTAATTGCCGCACGAGGTTTCAATAAGAGCGAGCAGCGGGCGTAATTTTCCAGCGAGCTCGAAGACGATCGTTTCAGAGATCGCCGCTGAATCCCCCAATCACCTCCTGACATAGCTCCAAGCCAGTCGATTGGCTGTCCGTGGGGCTCTTATCTGTATATTGGTTTTATGAAGCCGCGCTTCATCTGAAAGACGATTTGAAAGCAAAGTGAAAGTGGAAATCGCATCGGCAGTAACGCCATGGAAGCGAATTTAGTTCTTCGATATAATCATAATTAATCCGACACAAAACAGAAAATAAGGTGGTGGAAAAGAATTGGGAGGAGTGAATGGAGACCGTACGCCGCTTGCGCGCGATGGCGTCGCTGTGCCGACAGACTTCCGCGCATTATCCTGATCGAAGCTGGAAGCTTCTCGCGGAGGCCGAATTCTGGGAGCACTTGGCTAATGGCGTCCTTCGCGAGCATTTCGAACAATGCACGGCTGGCTCCCCGCCTCCACCGATCCGAGATGATCCGAATGCCGCCGAATCGAGCGCGCGCATCACCGCGTGAATGCCCTCGCCCAAGCCCTCGGCCGGAAGCCAGGCAAGTCCTCTTCAGGGCGTCTCGTAGAGAACCAGACTCTGCCGGCGGCTCCCAGTCCAGTCGACCGGTCACACGCTCATTTCGAACGAATGGCCCGACGGCGCGCAGACCTGAGCAGGTTGATGCCGGAGCGCGCTCGCTGCCCGGCTCGGGCCGCTCGGACTACCGGGTTCCATTTTCTGGGCCGGGAATGCGCTTATGCGAAACTGTCGTTCGCCGTTGGATTACCGCTTGGGCGTCCAGCACTTTTTCCCCAGCTGGTGCGGCGCGTGGCCCGCTCACCTGGTCCGAAAGGCTGGAGCCCCTCCCAAATGTTCCAGCGGTGTTTCCATCGACCCTCGCTGCCGGTCTGTTTCGGCTAAGTGACGGTCCAACGACCATTTGCTCCTCGTTGCTCGTGCCGGTGCCAATAGCTCCGATCGGCAGACCATTTGGAGCGTGGCCAGCGCCGGCATTTCTTTTGGCCTGCGCTGCAGCGCGCGACCTTGACGTGGCGGGTTGAACGTCCGGACTGTTGGTTTGGATGTTGCGGTTCAGGTTTGCACCAGTGCCGACGTCTTGCGTCCCCATTCCTGGAGGCGCCGAGCGACCAGGGTTGGCGCTGCTCGCATTTGTACCCATGCCGGACGGCGCTGAGCCGCCAGTACTGGCGCTGCTCGTGCCTGTCCCAGTGCCGGATCCTGCGGAGCCCGCCATTGCGCCGCCTCTTTCGGGCAGGGCCAGCATAGCAACGCTGGTGATAATCGCAGCAATGAGCGAACGGATTCGGTGGATCATTGGACCATCTCCTTCTGAGGCGAAAGTCACGAGTCGCGTTTGTAAAAATTAGGTTGACATATAAAACGTTGATTAAACTGATTATATGGTTTATTTTTGTTTATATCCGAATTGTCGATATAAAACGGGCCGCCCATTAATGTCGCGGATGGGAGCGCAAGCGCCGATGCAGGTAGGATCGGGCCTTAGATCGCCCCTGCGCCGCGGAGAGGTCTGGTTTGCTCCGGATGACGTTCTTAGCTATGTGCGCAAGTGCGCAACAATGTCGATGTGGGTTGCATCGACTATCCTGACGATATTGTCGGTATTGACGACACCCGTTCTCGCGCGGCAACCAAACCGGCCGGCGATCGACACCCATACCATGACGACGCACCTGCGCGGCGCGACTGGGGAGCGGCGTCCGGCGCAGCTGAAACAATCCGCCGACACGAAGATTCTGAAGCTCGCACAAGCCACGCTCAGCAACACCGGGGGGGCATGGCAAACGCAGACCTCGGAACAGGAAAGGGTACAGACCCTTGTCGGTGACCTTCGAACGTGCAGACAAGAGCAGGATACCGTGCTGGGACTGTTGCAACATGCACGCGAGCAATGGAACAGCATCGCGGAAGCCGCCGAGAATGAAACCGAGAAACTGCACAAATCGCTCCGGGAGGAGCGCTCGCGCACGCAGCGTCTGGAGCGGGAACTTGCCACGACGCGTCACGATCTCGAATTGCAGGCGCGGCTAAGTCGCGAAATTGGCACCGAGGGTTGCGAACTCAAACACCCGGCACAGAGTGACCCGCGACAGCTGCAACACACTGCCGAGCGGGAGCGAGATCGGGCAAACAAGTTGGAGCGGGATCTGTCAGCCGCCCACCATGGCCTGGAGACCCAGTCGGCAGAGCTAGCCAGGCAAGTCGCGGCAATCAATGCGAAAGAGGTTGCGGAGAGAGCATTGGCCGAGGCACAGGCAAGCCTCAGACAGGAGCACGATCGCACCAAACAGCTGGAGGAGACGCTCGCGACGATGCGAATCGAGCTCGACAGCCGTGCCTGGCAGATCGCGAAGGCAACAGAAGAAGCGGCGCAGACCAAGCGAGCGACCGAGGATACCTCGGCTAAACTGAAGCTCGCATTGAAGGAAGAGCAGGAAAAAGCAGATGCACGGGCGCAAGAGCTCTCGTGGGCGCGTTCCAGACTCTTCGCGTATGAAGCGCAAGCCGCAGCAGACGATGATCGAGCCGAACAGTTGAAAGAGCAGCTTCAGCGAGAAAGCGATCGACCTAGCGGAGGTGAGCAAGAACTTGCCGCAGCACGCCCGAATATCGGACCGCGGCTACCCGAGGGGGCGGATGAAGGCGGAGCCAGCACTTCGCCGACAGGGGAGCTGCTCAGGACACTGCTGCCGGGATCGCCGCAGCCCGCGCCCGAGCAAACTCCGCGAGAACTCGTGATGATACCAGCTGAGCCAAAGGCGCCATCTCCGGTTCTCGGGAACGAAAACGCCGCCGAGCTCGTGCGATTGATCGCTCGCGCAACCGGATTGCTTCGACAAGGCGACATTGGCGCGGCACGAGTTGTCCTGGAGCGTGCTGCTGAATTAGGGAGCGCACCGGCAAGTTTCGCGCTCGCAGAAACGTATGATCCGAGCCTGCTTGCAAAATGGGGCGCGAGCGGAACGCGCGGTGACACGTCCAAGGCGCGAGAGCTTTACGCCAGAGCAGCAGCCGGAGGGGTCAAGGAAGCAAGGGAGCGGTTCGACGCACTTGGTCGTTAGCAGCATCGGTGCAGACAAATGGTCGTGCGCTGTATCAACTAGTCAGATCGAACTTAAACTTACGTGTCGAAGTGAAGAGCGCAGCGGACAAAACAGAATAGACGTTCCTAGGGGAGCCGGATCGATGAAGCAGCTGGTTGGAATACGCTCTTGGTTTCTCCTCATCGTGATAGCCGCTCCGCTTCTGATCATGGGCTGTTGCCTAGCAACGGCCCAGCAGACTCCGCGGGCGCGTGCGGATCATGCAAGGGCGGAAGTTGCGGCCATGAACGATTGGACTGTTGGAATTGCCGGAGGTCTGCTGGAAGGAGCTCCCATTCGGCTTGCCGCGGAAATGGCGCGAGTGGCCGATGATGGAACGGACCTCCACGTGTTGCCCATCGTGACCCGTGGCGCAACCGAAAACGTCAATTCGCTGCTGTATTTGCGGGGCATTGATGCAGCAATCATCAATTCCGACGCACTTGACGAGTACAAGAGCCAAGTGCCGGACATCCAGCGACGGATCACCTATGTGCTCAACCTGTTTCCATCTGAACTGCACGTATTCGTCAGGCCCGAAATTCAGAGCTTGAGTGATCTGGTCGGAAAGAAGGTCAATTTCAACACCCAAGGTACCGCCGCAGCTTATTCGGGCCCGCTGATCTTCAGCCGGCTGGGGATCGAGGTCGATAAAGCATTCATCCCACATCAGGTTGCGATGGAACAAATGCGCAGGGGTGAGCTGGCCGCCGTCGTTTTCATAACATCAAAGCCGGTGGATGCATTCATACGTGGTCGCTGGGATGCCGGCTTCAAGTTCTTGCCGGTCCCCTACGAGAGCAAGTTTGAAGATTATTATCTGCCATCTTGGCTGGACGCAGCTGATTACCCGAACTTGATCAGGCAGGGGGAACGCGTGACAACTATTGCCGTTCCGACCGTGCTGGTCGCTTTCAATTGGCCGACCAAATCCAATCGCTTTCATCGTGTGGCGCGCTTTGTCGACCGCCTGTTCTCGCGGATCAACAAGCTGCAGGAGCCCGGTTTCGATCCGAAATGGAAGTCGATCAACTTGGCGGCGACGGTCCCTGGCCTGACGCGTTTTCCCGCGGCGCAGGCCTGGCTCGATCGTCTGCCGCGTTCGAGCCAGGCGACACAATGACGTTCACCCTGATCGCTCTCGTCGTGACGCTCGCGATCGCAAATGACCTCGCTCGGCCCCGAGGCGCCGAAGACCCTATGGCGCCGGTTCGCGTCTCTGATCGGTCCGCAAATGGAGCCGGGGCGTGGATCGTCAGCGAGACCACCTCGCCAGTTGATTATTCATCGATCATCAAGGCTACACTGCCATCTCAAGGGGGCAGTTCCGACGCAGCAATGAGCCTGTCGATACGCTGTCGCGGCGGCCTGACCGAAGTGTTGCTTGATGGAGCCGGCCTTTCGGGCCGCCGCGAGGATTACACCCTTTCCCTGCGCATCAATGATGATCCACCTTTTCAGGTCTCGACAATCACGTCAGCGCGCGGTGTCGCGCTTGAAAGCGATGTCGTTCGCCTGTTGCAATCGATCCCCGGCCACAGCGCACTTTCCGTGCATGTGTCACGCCGAACGGGGACCGGCGCCGGTGCAGTGTTCGCTCTCGATGGTATCGAGAGCGTGCGTGCAAAATTGGCGGCAACATGCAAATGGCCACGCGCGATCGCGAAGCCCAACAATTGATCATGAACCTCAGCTTGCTTGGAGAAACAACATAATGCCCAAATTTCCGAAGATTATCACAGCGATGATCGCGACAATCATCTCGCTCCTGGTCGGGCTGTCTAGTTCCGCGGCACAGGAGACTCGCCTGCTCCCGGCACAGCCAAGTTTGCCTGCAGCCTCAACACATGGCGCGGCCAGAACGCACGCGAATTCATCGGCGCGGGCCGCGACGCCAAAACAATTTGAGCTGGCGCGCATCGCGCCATCGTCTGCTGCCAAGAAAGAGCACCGCTTAATCCTTCAGGTCAACACAAGCGACTCCGCGTCAATGAATCTTGCGTTGAACAACGCACTCAACGTCGCGCAATACTACAAGGAGGTTGGTGAAGGAGTGAAAGTTGAGGTGATTACCTTCGGCCCCGGCCTCCATATGCTCCGCGATGACACGTCGCCGGTGAAAGCGCGAATTGAGGAAATGGCTCTGAGCACGCCGGAAGTATCATTCAAAGCCTGTGGAAACACGCAAGAGAAAATGCAAAAGGCCGAAAACAAAGACATTCCGATCGTTGCCCAAGCCCAAGTGGTGAGGTCGGGCGTCGTTAGGGTGATGCAGTTGCAGGAGCAGGGATGGACCTACGTCAAACCATAAAATGGCGACCAGACAATGCCTATCGAGCGGCTAGGTGCCGGCCTGCGGTCGCGCCACTCCGATCGAGTGGGTCGCCGCAGCCGATGCAAATTGAACTGGCCTCGATCGGGGACAGATCTATCGCGCGCCATTCACCGGGCAGCGCCAGACCGACTGTCTGATCATGCGCACGAGAGCGACTTCGGGAGAGGGTTGAGCGAACATCGGTTCGTCTCAGTCACTTGCGAGGTCTGGTAGCAATTTTGCGGGGCAGCCCTTTGGCCCGCCCGTCCTACCCGGCCGCCTGCTAAGGTCGACTGTCCCGTAGCAGCATAGGGTATCGGAGACGCAGGACGGCGCGAGCTGTGACACACGGTGCTTCGATTTACGTCAGTTCTGATGACCTCTTTTTCGAAGGCAAGCGATTAAATTCCGCTGGATTTTATTTTGTTAACGCGTCAGATTTCTAGACTTAAAGCGAGTCGATTTTACGTTGGGGGATGTTAATGGCAAAACCTGCCGTTTCCCGTAATACCTTTCGAGGGTTATTCGCTTTTTCTGTGAAAGCTGATCGCAAGCACGATGGCAAATATTGTGTGTTGAAGCTGTTTGGATCCGCTCAAGACATTCCGGATCGGCTGCTACAGCAGTGGTCGCACCAGGCTGATCTACCCGGCGCGGAAGCCATCGCCAACACACTGGAGCAGCGCACCCGCAAGATCGTGAATGGTCGTAAACGCTATGACCACGCCAGCGACTTTCTCCACGTGCTGCTGAGAGACCTAGAGCTAAGGGAACACTGAAGAGATATCGCTGCGTCAGGCTCCGCGAGGTCTTGCAGACCAGAATGATAATGCCTTTTGCCTCCGCGCTCTATATGCACCAGACTGCTATTCTAATGCCGGGCAGCTGGCCCATTTTGTCGACATAGTGCTCGCATGCCGAGGTCGATTTACCAGCCATTGCATGAAAGGCTGCGAACGGAGAACGGTCAAAGTCTCCGCCTGACCTTTTCAGAAATTGAAGCGATCTTGGGGAAGCCTCTGCCGAGATCGGCCTACACCTTCACTGCGTGGTGGAGCACACTGAAGAGAGCAGGTCCTCAAGCGAGAGCGTGGATATCCGCTGGTTATCGTGTCCGGGTCTCAATGAAGCACCGCATCGTCGAATTCTATCGTTCTGAAGTGAACACCAATGATCGTCATGGAACGCCTTGGCTGCATTGACGCTTTCCGTGATGGCGGACCTATCAACCTCGTTGTTCGGGACAAACTGCGAGAACAAGCCGGCGCAGAATCAAGTTGCAACTTCAGGGCCGCGGCGAAAACTGTTGCGGCCCTGTTTTTGAGCGCAAGCCGCGAGCCGGATGCTCCGGAACGTGGCGAGAAAAATCTAATGGGAACGCTGCGCGATGGCCCTAGGCCGCATGAGGGTTGACGATGGTGTACCCTCGCAGGGAGCGCGGGTGAATTCGCGTTGCGTGCCCACCTGAGTTGGCATCGTACGCCTTCCAGATGTCACCGGCGATGTGCTGTTCAAGGACGAAGACGTGTCCACGTCGCGCGGCAACCATTCCCGGTGCTGGCGAGGTGCGGGGAAAGCGCAGCCAATTGGCTGCGAGGTTCAGTTCCGGTACTACCCGACCAAACACTCGTATCGCCGCACCACATCCGCAGAACGAGCGAGGGCAACCGGCCGGACGACCGCTGACGATCTCACTAGTTAAGGCCCCTGAGCTGGCCACAGACATCCGTAGGCTAGCAACGGCACTTCGCTGCAGGCGCGGTGCCGGTCTCGTGTATCTCTGCGCCTGCACCAGCGAAGATGAAAAGTCGCACGGCATAATCACGTTGCATTCTGGTGGCGAAGCGGCGCGCAAGGGACGCGCTTCAGAAGAAATGGATGTCGCAAAAACGAGCACTAAAGCTACGACTACTCGATTGAACATGCAGGACTCCGGGTTAATAGCCCTGCCCCAGTGCGCAGAAAGCGCCTTTTAATTTGGCGAAATTAAGTCGCAAAAACAGAATTAAATAGAATTTGAAGCCGAATTAAATCGAGAAAGGAACGTTTCGATTTGCCTCGAGTCCTGCTTGTGCGACCGATCCCTTGTTGTCGTGGATCGACAGATGGAAAAGGCAGTCGCCTACGCAATCTCAGCGGCCCTCGTGGGTATCGGTGTTTTGATACTGGTCGTTGGCCTGTCCTCCAACTCGCCCGCTTTGTGGATGGTGGTCGCGCTCGTGCCGATCACGATCGGGATCGTGAGCGCTTTTGGCCCCGTGTAAGGATGGGGAAAACGGCCGATGCGTCAGATCGTCTGCATTTTCCGAATCGGGCCTCTGTGCACGCTCTCAACTGGTTTCAGATTTGCGGGTACACGCGCGTGAGCCATTTCGTCTCTATGCTTCTGCTTGCCCTCGCCCTGACCCTGACCTTGTGCTTCGGGGTGGCAGCCTGGCGCGTGTCGGCGGGCAATGACGTCGAGATCACCGCAACGATTCCGCATGGGGAATACGGATGGAGAGCGAGGTCGAGGAACTGAATGCCTTGCGCTCACCGTTCGGCTACATCCTGACGACTATCAACGCGGACCTTGACGACTCGCCATCGAGCGGAGGCTGCCCCGCGCCTCCTACCGTTCCTGCCTCGGGCTCGCCAGCAGGCCTTTAGGACCGCGGGTCGTCCGTTCGCAACATAGCGATCAGGTTCGCGACCATTAGCTCCAGGTGTGGCAGGGCATCGCCGGGCTCGGCGACGTCGAGATCGTCCACTTGCCAATATAGGACCCGATCCGCGACGGCCGGAAAGCGGCGTTCGACCATCGATCGATGCTCCGCCTCTTTCAATCCTATGACGATATCTGCTTGCCGGCAGTCAGCTAAGGTGCACGGCTGCG
This sequence comes from Bradyrhizobium sp. RT6a, assembly GCF_040547675.1. NCBI lineage: Bacteria > Pseudomonadati > Pseudomonadota > Alphaproteobacteria > Hyphomicrobiales > Nitrobacteraceae > Bradyrhizobium > Bradyrhizobium sp. RT6a. The sequence continues at coordinate 736,328 of NZ_JBEPQC010000003.1, read as the reverse complement.
GAAGTTCATCAGCCCTGCTCGGGCTAATTCCCAGTGCTTGCAACGCCTCGAGCGCAAAGCGGGAGATGGATCCCGTGTTCTCCGGCGCCCCCCTTTCGGCAGCGCCTCTGGAGAATGCTCGCCAACGCAATTCCTCTTGTTCAGCAAGGTGATTGAATAGTTCCTCGGCAAACCGGCTGCGGTAATAGTTGCCAGTACAAAGAAAAAGAACCCGCTTGCAGCCATCAGTCATTGCGGGAGGCCAGGAAACGGTGGACCACGACGGCCGCAAGAGACGTGAGTTGTCTCGAATGCCGCCACCTCCTCGGCCTCAACGATCAACGGCTCACTTTCCGCGGTATCCGGCGCGGATCCGTTTAGGCCGCGCGCAAAGGAAATACACGCCTTTTCAAACACTGCGATATTCTCCGAATGAGGTATGTCAAACCGCACTAAATACTGGAAATGTTCTGGCGGGATCGTTATGCCGATTTCTTCAGCGATTTTGCGAGCGACGGATTGGAGGGGCGTGTCGCCCTGTTCCCTTCGGCCACCGAAAAATGAACTCTTTCCTGGCTGCGCTGTACCACGCTTGTCATCTCGCAGATGAGGAAGGCGTCCGACGTTGTCCATCACTGCGGAAAAACCCGAACACGCAAGGTCATAGCTTGCCATCAACTGTTCTGACGAACGAAGAATGGCATCAGCTTTTCAAAGATTTCCGTCCGAAAGCGCTTAATCTCCCAGCTAAGCGCATCGCTAAACCCTGCAGCACGGGCATGGATCGTCGCTCGGTCCGCAGTCACTTTGGTGGTCACGCCATTTACGACCACCCAACCCGTGAGGACCTTTCCGTCCCATTCAACAGCGCGATCCCAACCCACCGACATGGCAGCTCCAAACACAATCAAACATAATAACGGGCTGGCCTTATACCCCACCAGGCTCGTCTCACGCCTCGCCGAGGTAGCCTGTTCGTTCGTGCTGCCGCAGCATCCTCATGTCTGATAAGCTGGTGAGATTAGCGCAAACTAAGGATCGGGCGGGCACCACAATCAACTCCTTCCAACTCTCTCGATGAATTCCAACGCGGCTGGGGCAATGTCATCGAACTCGACAAAACACCGGCGCAGCTCATCTGCAATCTCTACAGTTACATCACGGGACCAGCCCTCTACCGTGTTGAAGACTACGATCCGAGCAGGATGCTTGTATTGGCCTTCCATTATTTGGCGCATCAGCGTCGCTCGACCAACGTCGTCTTCGGAGGTTTCGCTCCAGGCACGTCCGAGCCCACCTCCGAAATCCTCAAGCACAAGATAGACGTCACGTGAATATGGATGGGGCACGATGGACGGAGAATGAGGCATGATCTCAAAACCTCGAAAATACAACCTCGATTTAATTTTCTATATTAAACCAAATTCAATTTGGAATTTCAATCTAATTTGTAGTCTTCCAGTCGCGCTTTCGATCGGTCGAGACTGCCTATCGATTGACCACTCCTCGGCGCACGAGCTCATGGAGGCGACCAAAGAAGCGAGCCGCGGAAGCTGGAGGCCAAGGGCAAGCGGTCGACTTCAAGGAATTGCTCTGGATGGAGCCGGATTCTGGACCACCAACATGGGCAACGTGAAAAGCAAACTTTGGACGCGATGGCTGGCTCCGGAGCACCGATGTGTGGTGCCGTTCAGGTCGTTCAGCGAGTTCAACAACGCCGTAGCCGGAGACGAGACCCGCCCCTCCCTGTGCTTTGCCGACATCTGGACCAATTGGACGTCGGGCAGGGAGGTCAAGGGTGGGAGGCGAGACCACGAACGAGCTCTATGTGTTACTTTCCACGGAGCCGAACGCGGAGGAAACAGCGCGACTGGCTACTCGCCAAGCGCGGCTAGATATACCCTTTACCTCGCGGCGGGGCTGATGGGCTCGGCTCCATGATGGGAGTAGCGAAGAGCGAACACCTGGTGCCGAATCTTATGGTCGTACTTCGTGACGAGCCTATTAACATAGGATATTGATTTAATTGAATTTAAGGTATTTAATCTTCTGCCAGCCCCGGAGAGAACCCATGCCTGACCAGGACGACCGCCGCGAATTTCTGAAGACCTGCGGAAAGTTCGCTGCCGTGACACCTCCATCCATGACGCTACTGCTCTCCACTTCCCTCACGTCCGATGCGATTGCTAAATCGGGTGCGAGCGCGGTCCACGGCAACAATGGCTGGGGTAACGGCGGCGGCGATGGCAGCCCCAACGGCAAGGACGACAGAGGCCGCTAACATTTTTGGCGGCATGGCAGTTGGAACGGCTCGTCGATTACCAATTTTTCCAATGCCATCCCCAAGTGGGTAATTCAATCCAACCGGGCCCCAGCTCTTCCCATTGAACCGGAGCTGGGGCTCATTTTTTTTGGCTAGGAACGACTTGCCGATTGCCAAGTTTTCCCGTGCCCCTCCCCCAAAGGGGCGGCTGCCTTCGCCAAGGCAGCTTAACAGCCCCAGCTTCACCGCCCTGGAGCTGGGGTCCTTTTGCTGTCGGGATAACTGCAGACTCAGGAGGGCGTTGATGCAAGGTTATCGCTCGATCCTTCTTGTCCAACGGTTGAACGACCTCTTTGCCCAACTGTCAGATCTGGAAGATCTCCGGCATAAAGTCCAAGAGGCGGAGCGACGCGCCTCGTCTGTGCCTGCATTGCAATCGCCGCCGGGCACTCAATCGCAGCGACGGCCAGACGCGGGGCAGCAGACCCCCGAGGAGTGACCGGAACCCGATTTAACCTGCGTTAGCGAACGAGCGTGGAGACTGTGCAGCTCGACTGCCCTGAAGGGAGTGAACTTCACAGCGTCACCGTCCCTCCAAAGGGGGCTTGGAAAGGCTTCGAGGTCGAAGTGAAAGGCAAGCTCGCCACACTAAAAGGCGAGGTCTTTCTGAGGCCCACCGCAATAGTGGGGGACACGTGGTAGCGGGAGAGGGACTCGAATCCCCGACATTTCGATACTTTGTTCTTGTACCGACCAAGCGAGCCCCTTTCCGACATCAATACGAAGAGCTTGTCCATTCTCCGTTTCTCATGAGCGAGTGTAGCTTTTGGATTGCAGTACGCGGCTTTTCACGTCGATTCGACCACATCCCCTCGCGTCCCCCTTTACAACGCGCTTCGGAGCAACCGCTCAAGCTTGCCGTTGTTAGATTTTTCTTGATCTATCGGTGCACACGTCGTGCACACGCCGCCTTCTACGAATTGGAAAATTTGAACTCTCGGTCCAGTCAATCATGGGCAAGTTTGCGCTAGCTTCAGCAATCGGCGTCCGATTGGAGCCAATCAAAGAAACGTTCACTCCCCTGCCCCACCGTACGTTCAAATCGTGGAGCTGCCGCCGCTTCGACCGCAAGCGGCTTGGACTTTGCGTGCCGTGCGAGATCCGTCCTACGGGTTGCGTGGACAACCAGTGGGGCGGAAGGGGTATCCTGTCAACCGCCCGAATGGCTCGTCTTTTCCGCCTGCGCCGGAAGCAATCTACGATCCTGATCACGGTCCTCTTCGCAACCTTGAGGCCGTGATTTTCAGCCAATTCGCGCAGTGCACCGGCCCTCGCCGGCACCCTTGTCTGCTCCGCCAACGCCAGGCAGATGCGCTCCATGCACGCGAGCTCGTCCATATCGTGCTGATGCTGCCCCATGCGGCCGATCAGACTCCCGCAGGCCCTGACGATCAGTAGGTAGTCAGCCCCGTGCGGGTGCGGATCGGTGGCGGTCGGCTTTATGCCTGATCCAATGAAAAACCCCAGTGCCTTGGAGGGAGCACTGGGGTGTTCTCAAATGAATTGGTCAAGCAATGACGCCTTTGTAGCAGCCCGCGCGCTCGTCGCTTGTGAGTTAGTTCACACGTGCCCATTTCCAACCCACAACGCGCAGTAGCTAGCGGGGCGCCTCGACCAACTAAGATTCGATAATTTGCGAGGTAACTAGGATGCCGCATTGATAGGCAGCATGTCCCGCTCCGTCCGCCACACGCCTACGGCCGGCCGATCAACATCACCTTCGGCCAGATGCGCGAGATGGGCCTGCGTGGCGTCCTGGTCTATTGCCATTGCGGTCATAACGTTGCTCTCAGCGCCGATCGCTGGCCAGACGATGTTCGCTTGTCGGATATCGAGCCGCGCTTCGTTTGCGGCGGATGCAACAACCGGGGTTCTGAGGTGAGACCGGATTTCAGCAGCGGCAAGCCGCCTCGCAATGCCAGTTTTTCCCGGGCGAGAGGTTCACCCGCGTCGGCGGGCCGCAATTGCAGGAAGCGCAGCATGTCAGGCCCGCCAGCAGCCGGGCCTTTTGTCGCAGGAGCCGCTCTGGTGTAGCCTGCGGCCGATGCCGCAACGTTCCGCACGATCGGCGCGGCACCCCCGTGGTGCTAGCACAGGGCCCCGCCAGCGTGAACCGGCGGACCTCGAATTGCAATGAACGGAGAGGTGCACTGAAACTTCGCGCGCTTCTGTCCTAGCATCAGTATCCGGGATTTTGTTGATTCCTCTCGGGGCTGGATCGAACCCATCGCCGCCGGGCCAAGGTATTGTTTGCCCGGCGCTGGCCTTATTTTGTTTGCCGGCTCAGGCGAGCACCTGCCAGCGTAAACCGTCAGAGCTTCAAGCAACTTTTCCCAACTTACGACAAGCGGTAGCTTGAGCGCGTTCCGAGCTACTAGGAATCGATAATTTGCGCGCTACTTGGGATGCCGCTCGGATGGCGGCACGCGCACTCGCCGATACACGAAATGGACAGGCCATTCTCCGCCCCACGGCCCTGCGGAATGGCTCGCCGACGGCCATATGACTTGCAACATCCGATGCCTGAACGGCCGCTGCGATCGCAGGGTGGAGGTGCGGTTCGATACGCTCCCGCAGGATCAGCCGTGGTCGCGCGTCGGCGTGCGCCTGGTCTGCTCGGCATGCAGCGCTGCAGGATCTGTGCATATCGTCCCGAACTGGCATGACAGTCGCGGGCAAGTCAGGCCAAGCATTGGGGCGAGGTTTTGATTCCAGCAATGAAACTCGTCACTGAACGTCCTTTCGCCAATCCAGAAGTCGCCGTCCGCCAACTCGTTGCTTCGGGCATCGAGCCGGTACGAGACGGCCGAATCCGTATCGAGAAGATCAACTACCCATTTCTTTACATGCTCAAGGGAAGCGGCATCGATTTCGCCGCCGGCATCAGGTGCGCCGTCGGGCTGGCTGGAACTGCACGAGAGCGGTACCTACATGGGGCTGCTATCAACTGGCGATGGTCTGCTCGGTCAATAGATCAGCGTGAAGGAGAACCACGCCGCGAGTGACGCGCAGAGACAAATTCCGAGATAAGGCAATGCCAAGCGCATCGGGCTTTCCCTCCGAAACGCAAATAAGAATCATTATGTCATGCTGGGACGACGACTGCTAGGGATCTTGGGTTGCAATCGCGCGCCTTAGGACCCCTCCAATGGGACGCTGTTTAACCTTCGCTGGCTCGGTTGAGCTGCCTTGAAGTAGGCGTTGGTGTCGTAGGTGTGCGCACCAACTTGGCGGGGCAGGTGGTTCAGCAATGCCTCGAAGACATGCGGGCCACGCCGAGCAGGCTCAGCCCGGTCCGGCCAGGTGCCCGCTTTGCCGGTTGCCGAGCATAGAGGCAGACGCTGCGTCCAACTCAGCAGGTGGCGTACCAGCCATCAGGAAACGATAGCAGAGGCCAGGCGCCCGTGTTGTCGTTCGCGGCCTCGGGTCCGGCGTCGATCGGCCGACTTGGCGGAGGACGCGGCGCAGGGGGCGCACCCAGCCCGCGATCATAGGGGTGCTGGTCGGAAGGTCCTGTGCTGAAGTGCACCCCGCGCATTTAATATTTCACAATAAACATTTCAATATACCAATTAAATAAATTAAATATTTGATTTGTACAATCACGAAATGGTTGATAGGTTTCGTCATAGCGCCTGTATTCAAGGGCAGGATCATGTCCTTCATTCCCCCACTAGCTGATGATCGCAGGGGCCCCACTGGTGGGTGCCGGCTATATCGGTGTCCTCGTCAGCGGAAGGAAGCGAACAGAGTTGATCGACCTCCGGGCGAGCCGATCGATCTGCCGGCTTTGCCGCTTCTCAACTCTCATGACTCGCGGTAGCTCACGCGCGTGCCCCCAAGAGCGAGGGTTAGCAATGGCTGTCAAAATCGAATGGGGCTTGCTTGAGGCGATGACGAACGTCCGCAACGAAGCGTGCAAGGCCCGAGACTTCATCATCCAATCCCACGATGGACACGTGCAGGGGCAGATCGTCGTGCCTGACGACGCCGATCAGTTCGTCATGGGGGCATGTGAAATCCGGCTTCTCGAACTGCTAAAGGACGCCATCAAGGAATTGGAGCGGTGAAAGTGCCGAAAATCGCCGCCTGAGCGTGTACCCAATTTGATACACGTGATCAAAGCGGGCGCCGGCCCGCCAGCATGCACCGTCTGGAGCGCACGCTCGGCTTTGCTTCCGTGCATGCAAACGATCACAAACTCTCGCTTCGCGTGCCTTGTTCCTTTGCTCTTCCGCCCGCACTGGAATAACCGCGTTCGCTAGCGAGCTAGTGGCGTCTTCCCAATTTTTGAGGGTTGCGAGGCGCGCCCTTCATATGACGCCAAGTACCAAGGCGCCTCGTTGTCGTCGCTTGTCGGCCTTGTAGTATCGGCGCCCGGATAACATCAGCGCTTGGAGCGCGCTGATTGTCTTCGGAGGGGGCCTCTTTGCGTTCCGTTTGGCTACGCTCGATTACCCGCAGGGCATAGTCACCCGAGAATCCTCTTAGGCCGCCGGTTGATAACACCTCGGTGAACGAAACTGTTTGCTGAAGCCCCGAAGCACCCCGGAAACAGACCGAGCCAATATTTGTCTTCGCGACTTAAGAGGGGATGTCAAATGATGACGCTCAAAGTGATTGTAGCTGCTCTCGGCGCGGGATTTCTGGTTTCCATGTATTCGGGAGACTTCGGCGCCGACGTCATTCTCGCAATTGCCACGTGCCTTTTCGTAGTTCCCTGCTTTCCCCGTAAGGTTTGGCTGAGCCAGCGTAGAGCGATTCTACAAGCGATGCGAAGGGAAGGCTTCACATTGAAGCTCTGCGCATGTTGCTAAAATCGAGGGGCCCAATGGCGCGCGACAAGCTGCAGTTCCATTTTCGGAACTGATAGCAGCGCGAGCGGTGGCAGGACCGATAGCTTTACAGATCACTTGCTTTAATCCGCCTCGCCGCTCTTAGTGAATTTTTCAGAATGGCGTGATGGGAGGCGCATTTGCAGAATTTTCGCAAATTCCGATTTGCCCAGCGATTGAACGAAATCGCTTCTAAGTTCTCAGAACTCGAAGACCTTCGATCCAAAATCAAAATTGCAGAGCGGCGCGCCAAGGGTGCAGTACGGTCGCCTGTGACCACTCCATCGTGTTGCGGGATCATCTTGCCAAAGCGTCCGCCCCGCCCGCTGAGTGGACGGAAACCTACTGCAGTCGATCGGTCTTGATACGCCATGACGGCGACAGCACCGACACAAGTCGTCTTAAGACTTCGATCTCGTAACCTGCTTCGATTGTCTGCATGACATGGGAGACCCGGCCGGCGCCGCCGCTCACATTCGTCAATCGCTGAAATCCGATGGGACCTGGATGATTGTTGAGCCGATGGCAGGCGATACTCTGGAGCGGAATATGAACCCGGTCGGGCGTCTCTACTACGCTGGCTCGACCATGATCTGCCAGCCTACTTCACGATCTCTAGAGGTTGGCGCAGCTCTTGGTGCACAGGCGGGTGAAGCAAAATTGCGCGAAGTCATCCACAGTGGCGGGTTCTCGAGCGTGCGTCGGGCCACGGAGACCCCTTTCAACATGATTCTTGAAGCGCGACCTTAGCCAGCTGATCGCGCCAAGTCTGCGGTCAGCCGAAATCCCGGGCGATAGTCCGTCGACGGCAGGTAGACCGTCTACGCATCGCCTGGCTGAAACAACTTGTCGAAATAAAGACCGTCGTCGGACGGTCTTTATTTCAGAGGCTTGTGTGAATCGGCAGATCGCCACGTTGGCTCATGCTGACTGTAGCTCGGAGCGGCGCAAGGTCTACTTCGTGAGGTGACACGAACAATTAGCCGTCCAAGATAGTCTATGAGAGCCGACGACAGCCGGACCGCGTAGTTTACTCGATCACCTCATCTGCGCCGGCAACGAATGCAGAGGAGAACGCGTGACCTAGCAGTTTGGCCGCCTTCAAGTTGATAACGAGTTCCACCTTCGTAACGAGTTGGACTGGAAGATCAGAAGGTTTCTCCCCCAACAGTACCCTTCCAGCATAGAGCCCCGCGCGCCGATGCGATTGCATGAAATCTCCTCCATAGCTCATCAAACCTCCAGCAACGGGAAAGTCTCGGGTCTGTGTGATCGCGGGCACACGATACTTTGTCGCGAGATAAGCCAACTGCGAACTGCGAAAGGCAAAGTAGGGATCGGAGGTAAATACAAGTCCACTTGCCGTGTCCTTAGCCACGGTATCAAACACCGTTTCAAACTCATCTTCCTTACTTGCGTCCAAAATATCTAATCGAACGCCCAAGGTGCCCGCAGCTGCGTGAAGCTTCTGCAATTGTGACTGTGCGGTCGGACTTGTCGGGTTGGCGACAACCGTCAGTTTCGTCGCCGTGGGCACCAGATCGCACATAAGTTCAAGCCGCTTTGGCGAGACGTCGACACTCAGGCTCGAAACTCCCGTCATGTTTCCGCCCGGCCGCGACAAGCTATCGACCACCTGTAGCTGGACGGGGTCGCCGCCCATCTCAAAAACGATTGTCTTGGTCGAACTCACAGCTTTCGCGGCAAGTGCCACGGGAGCGCCCCCAGGTGCTACGATAATATCCACATTGCGGGCGACCAGTTCGGCTGCCAACGCACGCAATCGGGAATACTCACCGCGGGCCCATCGATAGTCGATTTTTACATTGCGGCCCTCGACAAAGCCGGCTTCTCCAAGCCCCTGCTGAAAAGCCTGAAGTCGAGTGGCAAAGAGCTCGGGCGATTCTGGACAAAGATAGCCAATGACGGGCAAGGAGGGTTTCTGCGCAAACGATTTAGTTGTCCACGTCGCAATACCTGCCATCAGAAGCAGGACATCACGCCGCTTGGCACGTCTTCGTAGCGTTACCGCTCTGGAGTTGGCGCACCTCATGGCTACGATCCGCTGCCGTCGGCCGATTGCCACAGCATAGCCCTGAATGCCAAGACAGTCCTCGACGAGATTGTGCAGGCATCCGGCGGTCAGGCTCTGCTAGAGACAGCTGAAGGATATCCCGAAGATCGGAATAGCTTCGTCGAATCCTTTGATTTTGCGGTCCCCAAGCTCCTCAAGGGGCCGTTTGCCCTTGGCGGCTGCTGCGACTTCGGCGTCGATCAGAACTTCCTTGTCTGCGGCAGATGCGCACAGTCGGGCAGCGAGATTCACAACACTGCCAATGGCAGTGTAGTCGAGCCGGTCCTTGTAGCCGATCCGGCCGACTGTCGCGGGCCCGCTAGCAAGGCCGACTCCGAAACCAACGTGGTAGCCATGCGATCGCCAGCCGGCGATCAGGGCTTGCACGTTCCTCTGCATGTCGACGGCGAGATCGATTGCTCTCAAGGCGGGCTCTTCGATGGGGACTGGTGCGTTCACCAAAACCATCAGCCCGTCCCCAGAGAAGTTAATCAGCGTTGCTTCAAATTCCGCAATGACCCTGCCGAGGGTTTCATAGTACTCCGACAGTACGCTCATGACCTCTTCAGGCGCAGCTCCTGCTGAAAACGCGGTGAAACCTCTCAGATCGCAGAACACAACGACGACTTCCGTACGGCGGCCGTCCAGCACACTGTCGTCGCCAGCTCTATCGACGAGATCGGCGACCTGGGGGGCAAGGAAACGCTTGAGCTTGGCTATGCGCTCCTGGTGCTGTTGTGCCTGCTCCAACTCGGAAGCCATTCTGTTAAAACTGTTTGCAAGACGCTGAAACTCATCCCGGGTGTGGATTGAGATGCGGTGGTCAAAGGACCCGGCACCAATCCTCTCCGTGCCCTCCTCGAGCAATTTAATCGGCACCGTCATCCGGTCCGCCAGTACATAGGCCAGAATGCCTGCGAGTATGCTGCTCATTGCCAGAAGCATGACGGTCCGCCATAGGGCGGCATAGAGCGGCGCGTAAGCTTCAGATAGGGGCTGCTCGACCACGACGGTCCAATCGGGACCCTGTACGGGAGCCGCGCTGGCAGCAACATAGTGCCCCTGTGCATCCCGGCTCGTTGCGAAACCCCGCCCCGGACCTATAGCGTCGCGTATAGCGCGGAAAGGTTCGGAGGTTGCTTCTTCCGCCCCGCGCAGAACGAGGCTGATGTCGGGATGGGCGATTAGGCGGCCCGATCGGTCCAGAACGAAGGCGTAGCCGGTTTTTCCAAATTTGATCGCGGAGATCACGTCCCAAATCAGCTTAAGGTTGACATCGGCGACGACAACACCGACAGCCGGTCGATTGCCGACAATCGACACCGTCAGGTACGGTTCGGAGCCTCGATTGTAGCTGACCTCGCTAAACCAGACCTGAGCTACCCGGGCACCAGCCAAGGCGGGATCGGCTGATCGATCCGCGCGGCTCTCAATTCGATTGAGGCCGATCCGAGAGATGTAGAGACGTTCCAGACCATTGCCGTCGAGGAGCGTAAGACTGGTGATGGCGGGCGCCTGGCGAAGGAGGCGCAACGCGTCGGTTCGCCGGCGTTCGTCGGGCTCCTCAGTCCACGGAAGCTGAACCAGCCATCCAAGCTGAGTTGTGACACCGTAGATGAAATCGTGTATTTCGGCAGCCGCAGATGCTGATTGGAGACCAAGCCACTGGTCAAGCCTCGCGCGCTGATCGCGATAGCCGAACCACCCTTCGATAACGCCGTTGAAGGCTAGCGGGATTGCGACAGCCACGAAAAGCGCGAGCAAATATTTAGGAAAGAGGCTGCGAAACCGATCTTGAGGAATCATGATCCGGTCTCCTGTACAATCAAAATAGAGACTATCGATCAGAATAACATGTCGCTCTCTCCCCAGCGAAGTTCATTTAAGCTTTGGATTTCGCAACACCGGGGTCCCTCCTAACGCACTGACCGTGACAGCCGATTGGGCGGCGTCCGCGTATCGAACAGGCGCACAGCGTGCGCCATGCCTTCCCAGTCGATCATCCGCACCAAAGAGACAAAACATGACTGTTGCATTCCGGCCTCTAGCACCGGAGGATCGCCAGACCATCGCAACGGGCATAGTCGGACATGAGAAGGCTCGTCTAGGCTCGCCGCTTGTGACCCGAAACGGACTTCAACGACGATACGGGTACGGGAGGTTCGGCCGCAACATCTCCTTCGGGCGCGGGAGCAGCGAGTATGGCGAACTCGGGCGCGCCAGCGAGCCCGTCGGCTGCTGCCCCGAATGCAAATACCAATCCAACAACGGGAACTACCGATCAAGAACCGGGATTGCCAATTGGCACTCCAACGCCCCAATGCTGCGCGTCGTGATCCCCGACATGCAGTGCTACGACGTGTTCTACAAGAAGCTGATCAACGCCGTGCCGCTCAAAAGCGTCACCTCGCGCTTTGCGATGGAGAAGGTGAAGTCGATCACGGCGCTGCCGAGCCCGGCCCTGATGACCGAGTAAACACACACAGTTCGCAGGACGATTACTCCGTACGGACGGCCCGCACAGATCGTCCGTGTGCTCGCTCTAACATCCTATTCTACTAGAGCGGCCAATCGGCCTGTACCGTTTGGACTGCACGCTTTATGGAACGGGTAGGGATATAAAACGGAGGAGAAGTCGTGCCGCGCTGGCGATGCGGTCGATTTGGAAAACGTCGCACGAGACCCATTTTGCTCTCGGCGACCACTCCGCGAAGGTCTTGGAAAATAAGTATTTTCCTTTGGTGGGCGCACCAGGGCTCGAACCTGGGACCCGCTGATTAAGAGTCAGCTGCTCTACCAACTGAGCTATGCGCCCGAAAGGCGGCTAAAGCCTTGCGAGGCCGGTCGTTTAGCAAAGCGATCCGGGTCTGGCAAGCGATGGCACGCAAGTTTTCCAAGGGTATGCCAAGGGTTCGCCCACATCCCTCAAAAAAGCGAAAAGCCGCTGGATTCCAGCGGCTTCGCCAGGGCTGATCGCGGCAGCCCTTGCAGGCTCAGAGCCGGCCCTCGCGGTCCCGGTCCGGGCCGCCGTCGCGGTCGAAACGGTCACGGTGGAAGTGGTCCATGCCGCGCTCCATCATGCGGTCCATGCCACGCTCCATGAAGTGGTGGCGCGGGCCGTCTTCGCCGCCGCCGAACGGGCCGCGGTGGCGGGTCAGCACGGCGAGGCGCCGCTTCTGGCCCTCGTCCAGGGTCTTGTAGAGCGGATCGGCGGCATCGGCGATCTTCTTCAGGGCCGCCGACGTCGCCCCCATGTCCTCGGCGTGCTGGCGCAGGCGGGCAACCGGATCCTCCGGCCTGTCGGCATCCTTGTTGGCGTCCTTATTAGCGTCCTTGCCGGCATCGCCGGCACCGGCATTCATCCGCGCATTGGCACGGTCGATGCGCAGCTTGGCGAAGTCGCGCACGGCGGCCTCGACTGGCGGCCACAGCTTTTCCTGGTCGGCGTTGAGCTTCAGCCCGGCATGGACGGCGGCGATCCGCGCGTCGACCATGGCGGCGCGGTCTTCCGGATTCATGCGGATGTGGCGCATGTGATCGTGCATCCACGGGCGATGATAGTGGGCATAGACCGCGCCCGAGCCGGCGATGCTGAGCACGGCGATGGCGGCGATGGTGAACTTCCTCATGCGAACTCTCCTCTGGAAGGATGTCGTGAGGATGGGCGCAGCGCGGCTTACGCGCAACTTACAAGTTGGACAGGGAGCGCGTTCTTTCGAAGATGTAACGCTCCTGAATTTTAGTTCAGTCGCAATCGGAAATCATTCGCAACAAAAGGGGCTTCCGTGCCCGCACGGAAGCCCCATCATCGTCCGGTCAAATCAGTTCGTCGTGCCCTTCGCTTCCTTCTGGAACTCGTCGATCAGCGGTTGGCCGATGCGACCTGCGGCGTCCTTGTAGACCGGCTCCATCGCCTTGCGCATCGCCTCGTCCTGCTCCGGCGTGAGCTTGATGATCTCGCTCTTGCCGCTCTTCCTGATCTCGGCGAGCGCGTCCTCGTTCTCCTTCTGCGACTGCGTGTTGTTGAAGTCGGTCGCTTCCTTCATCGCTTTGGTAAGCTGGTCGCGGATGTCGGCCGGCAAATCGTCCCAGAACTTCTTGTTCACGATCACGACGTAGCCGATATAACCGTGGTTGGTCTGGGTGATGTACTTCTGCACCTCGTGCATCTTCTGGGTATAGATGTTCGACCAGGTGTTCTCCTGCCCGTCCACGACGCCGGTCTGAAGTGCCTGGTAGACTTCGCCGAACGCCATCACCTGCGGCAGCGAGCCGAGCGCCTTGAACTGGGCCTGGAGCACGCGCGAGGACTGAATGCGGAACTTGACGCCCTGATAGTCGGCCGGCGTCACCAGCTTCTTGTTGGCGCTCATCTCCTTGAAGCCGTTGTCCCAATAGGCAAGGCCGGTGATGCCCTTGGAGTCCAGCAGCTTGAGCAGCCTTGCGCCGAGCGGACCTTCCGTCACCTTCCGCAGCGTCTTCAGATCAGGCAGGATGTACGGGAGATCGAACACCTCGAACTCGCGGATCCCGAGCGGGCCGAACTTGGAGTTGGACGGCGCCAGCATCTGCACGCTGCCTAGCTGGAGCGCCTCGAGCTCTTCCTTGTCCTTGTAAAGCGTCGAGTTCGGGTAGATCTCGACCTTGACCTTGCCGCCGGTGTACTTCTCGGCAAGCTCCTTGAACTTCTCCGACGCCTTGCCCTTCGGCGTGTCGGTAGCCACCACGTGGCTGAACTTGATGATGATGGGCGACTGGGCCGATGCCGGCCCGGTCAAGCCAAGTGCCAGGACCGCCATGGACGCAGCGATCGCGAAGATGCGCATAATCTCTCCCTTTGTTGTTTGGGCCACCCGTCGCGCGGGTGGCCTGTCCTTATGCCGGTTGCATCAATAGCGGCTGGGAGGCGGAGCCGCTATTGGCCCTTAGCAGGGCAGGTATTCGCCGCCACATGCAGAGTCATTCCGGGGAGGTCCGTTAGGACCTAACCCGGAATGTCGAGATTCCGGGTTCTCGCTTCGCGAGCCCCGGAATGACAAACTTCGTTCGTCAGCTCGCCGCCGCAGTCGTCACGGTGTCGCGCTGACGCTTCATGACGATCTTGTTCAGCGCGCCGAGATAGGCCTTGGCCGAGGCCACCAGCGTATCCGGATCCGCCGCGCGCGCGGTCATCGCACGTCCCTCATGCGACAGCCGGACCGAGACTTCGGCCTGCGCGTCGGTGCCTTGGGTCACTGCGTGGACCTGGTACAGCTCGAGCTTGGCTTCGTGCGGCACCAGGCGCTTGATGCAGTTGAACACCGCGTCGACCGGACCGTTGCCCTCGGCCTCCTCAATCTTGATCTGGCCGTCGACGTCGAGCTTCATGGTCGCGCGCTGCGGGCCATGCGTGCCGGCGATCACGGTCAGCGAGGTCAGCTTGATGCGGTCGTGCGAAGCGGCCATTTCCTCGTCGACCAGCGCCTCGATGTCCTCGTCGTAGATGTCCTTCTTGCGATCGGCCAGCGCCTTCATCCGGGTGAACGCATCTTCCAGCTGGTTCGGACCGAGCTTGTAGCCCATCTCCTCCAGCTTGTGCACGAAGGCATGGCGGCCGGAATGCTTGCCCAGCACCAGCGAAGACTGCTTCAGGCCGACCATCTCGGGCCGCATAATCTCGTAGGTCGAGGCGTCCTTCAGCACGCCGTCCTGATGGATGCCGCTCTCATGCGCGAACGCGTTGCGGCCGACGATCGCCTTGTTGTACTGCACCGGGAAAGAGGTCGCCGCCGACACCACCTTCGAGGCCCGGGTGAGCTGCGTGGTGTCGATCTTGTTCCAGAACGGGAATTTGTCGTTGCGGACGTTGATCGCCATCACGATCTCTTCCAGCGCGGCATTGCCGGCGCGCTCGCCGATGCCGTTGATGGTGCACTCGACCTGGCGTGCGCCGCCGATCACGCCGGCCAACGAGTTCGCCACCGCCATGCCGAGATCGTTATGGCAGTGCACGGAGAACACCGCCTTGTCCGAGTTCGGCACGCGCTCGATCAGCGTCTTCATGAAGTGGGTGTATTCGTCGGGTGTGGTGTAACCGACGGTATCCGGAATGTTCACCGTGGTGGCGCCGGCCTTGATGACGGCTTCGACGATGCGGCACAGATAGTCCATCTCGCTACGGGTGCCGTCCTCGGCCGACCATTCGACGTCGTCGATCTGGTTGCGGGCACGCGCGACCATGGCAACCGAGGTCTCGAGCACCTGCTCCGGGGTCTTGTTCAGCTTCACCCGCATATGCAGCGGCGACGTCGCGATCACGGTGTGGACGCGGCCACGCTTGGCGAATTTCACCGCCTCTGCGCAGCGGTCGATGTCGGCCGGATGGGCGCGGGACAGACCGGCGATGATGGCGTTCTTGGAGCGGCGGGCGATCTCGCTGACCGCCTGGAAGTCGCCTTCGGAGGTGATGGGGAAGCCGGCCTCGATGACGTCGACGCCCATATCATCCAGCATCTCGGCGACCTCGAGCTTCTCCTCGAAGGTCATGGTGGCGCCGGGGCACTGCTCGCCGTCGCGCAGGGTGGTGTCGAAAATGATGACGCGGTCCTTATCGGACTTGTTCACGGAGGCCATTTCGAAAATTCCTTTTGAGCTTTTGCGCCGACAGTCTTCTGGGCGCTTGAGGTGTCCGGTGATCTCGACCAACCCCTGAGCGCCCAGGCGCATGACGCCCAGCCGGCCCTCAGGGGCAAGTAAGAAGAAGCCCGCCAATCAGGAGGGTGGGCAGCAGTGCGGCCGGGATCGTGGCGGCGGCCAGAGCCACCTCCCCCGAAATCCCATCGATTTGGCCGCGAATCAGCATTGCCAGACCCTTTGAGCCCTCAGATCCTCGGTCAAAACCGTTGACGGTTGGTTGCCGGGAGGCTCGATCTTCCGTTTCTAAACGAGAAATGGCAGCAACTGCAACGCCAAAAGATGGACAGAAGGGCTGACATGATCGCACCGCCGGATGCGCGGAAGGACCCGGTGCCGGTGTGTCTGGCCGATTGGACCCAGGCGAGACCGTCGAGCTACGCCGTACGGCGGGCGCGAGCCCTGCTCTCCCAGCGGTTCAGCATCTGACCGAGCTCGCCGGTGGCAACCGGCGCAGCCTTGCCGGCGATCGCGATCTCGTTGGTGTTGGCGGGCTCGTTGGCACTGAGCCAATCCGGCTCGCTGTACTCACGCCAGCGGCGCGCCTCGGCTCTCCTTTTGCGGGAGACGTGGTCGCGGGTGAAATAGCCGGCCGCAAATGCAATCCCGAGCAGCAAAACCAGTACGACGACAGCGACCACAGCAAACTCCGACTTACGCCGCCCCGGATGACGTTCTGCCAGCATCGCGCAGGAGGTCAAGGCTTGACATTTCCCCGCTTGGCAGTGTCCCGAAGGCAGCTCCGGTAAACCCGATCCCGCCGGACGAATTTGTCGTTTCCATGTTCAATGTTGCAGCGCTTTTGCCGCCCCGATCTCGCTGAGGATGCGTACCTCCCCCTCGCAACCGTCATCGGACCGGACTAACCTTGCCCTGCTCGGCCGGATCAACCGGCTAGCCGATATGATCGGGAGGACGCGATGACACGCCAAAAGCAGCGTGACCAGGATGCTGCGCTTTCACGACGAACGCTCGTTCAGGGGCTTGCACTCGGCGCCGCCGCCACAATGGCCGGCGCCGGCTCCGCGCGGGCCCAGACCGGACCGGCCGCGCCGCCGTCGACGATCACCACCCCGCCACGCGATTTCGGTCCCAATGGCGCGCCGACCACCTATTTCTGGGACCCCGACGTCATCGCGGTCGATCCGTCCTTCAACGATCTCGCGCAGCCCAACACGGCGATCAAGCGTCTCTATACGGGCTTGCTGTGGGCCGAAGGCCCGGCGTGGAGTGCACAGGGCCGCTATCTGCTCTGGAGCGACATTCCCAACAATCGGCAGATGCGCTGGAGCGAAGACGACGGTCGCGTCAGCGTGTTCCGCTCGCCGTCCAACAATTCCAACGGCAACTCGTTCGACTTCCAGGGTCGTCAACTCTCCTGCGAACATTTGACCCGGCGGGTGACGCGCTATGAGCATGACGGCACCGCGACCGTGCTTTGCGACAACTACAACGGCAAGAAGCTGAACTCGCCGAACGACGTCGTCGCGCATCCCGACGGCAGCTACTGGTTCACCGATCCGCCCTATGGCGGCCAGCTCTACGAAGGTGAGCCCGACGCCGCGGGCGGTCCGAGCAATTCCGGCGGCAAGCTCAATCCGCGGATTGGACAGCCGGCCGGCTTCGCACCGGGCAAGCGCGAGCTGCCGACCAATTGCTATCGCATCGATCCCAGCGGCCGTGTCGATCTCGTCGTCACCGAGGAGCAGGTGCCCGATCCGAACGGGCTATGTTTCTCGCCGGACTTCAAGAAGCTCTACGTCGTCTCAACCGGCAAGGGACCCGGCGACACCGGTCCCGGCGGCAAGGGCGAGATCTTCGTGTTCGACGTCGGCGCCGACAACAAGCTCACCAACCATAAGCGGTTCAGCGAGTGCGTGATCGACGGCGTGAAGTGCGGGCCGGACGGCGTGCGCTGCGACGTCAACGGCAATGTCTGGGCCTCCAGCAATGCCGGCCGTGCCGTCGGCTACAGCGGCGTCACGACGTGGTCGCCGGACGGCAAGCTGCTCGGCCGTATTCGGCTGCCCGAAGTGTGCGGCAACGTCTGCTTCGGCGGCCCGAAGCGCAACCGCCTGTTCATGGCCGCGAGCCAGTCGCTTTATGCTGTGTACACCGCCACGCAAGGCGCAGGCCCGGGCTGAGCCCCCGCGCGCGAGATCGCAAGCATGGGCGTCGGCATGGACCGCCGGCGCCCGTGGTTCCCTGATCGCAATCAAGCTACGCCTCGGGCAAATCTCCGCCATCAATCCAACGAAGATTGAATCGCGCGGCAGGGCCGCAACGCGGCGCGAGGCATGATGCTCTTCGTTCCCGCGTCCGACTTGAACCGGGAGTTGCGCGATGCGCCGTATGCCAAACGACACCATCATCGTCAGCGTTGGGAACCAGCAATTCGTGACTGAGTTCGGAGACCCGGGCCTGCCGAACGACGGCCGGGGCGGCAGCGACAAGATGATCGCGACCGTCGACGGGAGCAACGCGGTCCTGACATTCGTTGGCGACGACCAGACCCTGCAAGGACATTCTCACGGAGGAAACGACCATCTCGCTGCGACCGTCACGGGCTTCGGCGACTACGCGATCCTGGACGGGGATGCGCAGGCGATGTCCGGCGACGCCCATGGCGGCAACGATGTACTTCACGTCGATGCATCCTCATCGATCTACGCGACCCTCGGCATTTCTGGCGATGCCGAAAGCGCCATGTCGGCCGACGCGAGGGGCGGCAATGACGTCGTCATGGCATCGATGGGAAACAGATCGTCCGGCACGTTCAGCGGAGACTCCGGTTCCATGAGCGATCATGCGCGTGGCGGCAATGATATCCTCAGCGTGACCCAGGTCGGCAGTTACGGCGGCGCTTCGATATCGGGCGACGCTCTCGTCTCCATGAGCGGCGATGCGCGCGGCGGCAACGACATCCTCATCTACACGGTCGGTGCCGCCGCCCAATCCGGAGGCGCGTCTCTGGTCGGAGACGCCGGCTATATGAGCGACGATACCCGTGGCGGCAACGATATCCTGATCGCGGCGGTCGACGGCAACCCGGACTCCACGTCCATCGTGCTCGTCGGAGATGCCTCGAACATGTCAGGCAATGCGCATGGCGGAGATGATATCCTCCACGGTAGCAGCCGCGACGATTTGCTGTATGGCGATGCACGGACCTACGCCCCGTTCACGGCAGGCTCGATCACGGGCGGCAACGACATGCTGAATGGCGGTGGCGGAAATGACCAACTCTGGGGCGGACCGAACAACGACAGATTCGTCTTCGACCAAAATTCGGGTCTGGACGTGATCAACGATTTCGATCAGGGCAACAAGGCTGTCGGCAGCACGGCGCGAGAGCATGACGTGATCAATTTGCACGATTACGGCTTCGCAGATTGGGCGGCGC
The DNA here is from genome assembly GCF_040547675.1 of Bradyrhizobium sp. RT6a. Lineage (NCBI taxonomy): Bacteria > Pseudomonadati > Pseudomonadota > Alphaproteobacteria > Hyphomicrobiales > Nitrobacteraceae > Bradyrhizobium > Bradyrhizobium sp. RT6a. The sequence goes on along the minus strand of NZ_JBEPQC010000003.1, from coordinate 717,042 downwards.
TGAAAAGCCTGATCAGTGATGACAGCACGGGAAATGCGGTGATCCACCTGACCGCGACCGATACGATCACGCTGGCGGGGGTCCATACCGCGGACCTCCATGCGAAGGATTTCATTGTGTAGAGGGAATTCATGCGCGTTGTGATCTGCGGCGGCGGCGTGATCGGAGCCTGCATCGCCTGGTTTCTCCGCCGCCGCGGCATCGACGTCGTCGTCGTGGAGCGGACGGACGTCGCGGCCGCGGCGTCAGGCAAGGCGGGCGGCTTTCTCGCGCGCGACTGGTGCGAGGGCTCGCCGCTCGATGCGCTGGCGCGACGGAGCTTTGCGATTCATGCGCAACTGCCGGAACAGATCGCAGGCGATTGGGGCTATCGCCCGATGACCGCTTATAGCGGCTTCGTTGCCGCCGATGGCCATCCGCGCCGGGATGCACCGTCCGCGCTCGGCTGGCTCAGCAACGGCGTCATCACCGCGCAGCGCATCGGCACGATGGAGACCACTGCGATCGTTCACCCCAGAAAATTCACCTCAGCCGTGATGAACGCGGCGCTCGCGCAAGGCGCCGAGCTTCGCACCGGCCAGGTGACCGGCATCATGCGCGATACGAACGGTACGACCGCGACAGGCGTCGAGGTCGACGGCCGCATCGTCGAGGCGGACGCCGTCGTGATCGCGATGGGACCATGGTCGCTGCTCGCCGCGCAATGGATGAGCCTGCCCGCCGTCTACGGCCAGCGCAGCCCGAGCATCGTGTACGACACCGGCACGGATGTGCCGGCCGATGCGCTGTTTCTGGAGTCTGAAGAGAATGGCAGTGCCGTGTCGATCGAAGTCTTTCCTCGCGCTGACGGCAGCACGCATATCACCGCGCTCTCCGACATCGCGCCGCTTCCGCTCGATCCGGCGGCCGTGACGCCGGACCACGATGCGATCGCGCGCCTGCAGACCATGTCCGAGCGGCTGTCGCCGCTGTTCCGCGCCGAGAAAATCATTGCGCGGCAAGCCTGCTTCCGACCGGTGACACAGGACGGCCTGCCGCTGATCGGCAAGGTGCCGCGAAGTGAAGGTCTTTATGTTGCGACCGGGCACAATGTGTGGGGCATCCTGAATGCGCCCGCCACGGGCGAGGCCATGGCGCAACTGATCGCGGAAGGTGCGACGCGCAACGTCGATATCTCGGCATTCGATCCGGCTCGCCTCGAGCCGCTCGATCCATCGCTGCTGCGAGCGCGCTGAGCCGACGCGACGGCATCGCAATCCAACGATTGGGTTGCTGCGCGCGTGCGATAGCTGCGCATGCCTACCAACGAAATCTGCATGACTGCGCGTGAAACGGGTCCGGCAGCTTTCCTGCCAGCTATTTGCGCAGCGCTAGACTTTAGTCCGTGCCTCACAATCCTGAACGCGGTTTCACTTGCCGAGAATGTCTCCGCCGGTATAGTCGCGCGCATAATGGCTCATAAGAGGCCTGTTAAGGGAGAGAACAAGATGAAGAAACCGCTCTCTGTTGCGTTGCGAATAACACTCGGTACCGCCGCGGCCGTTGTGTTGATGACCTCAGGCGCGGCACTCGCGGCCGACTCGATCAAGATCGGTGTGATCGCGGAAGCGCAGGCGATTGCCGGCGCCTCCATCCCTCAGGCGGCACAGCTCGCCGCCGACGAGATCAACGCCAATGGCGGAGTCGAGGGCCGCAAGATCGAGATCGTCTCTTACGACAATCACTCGTCCTCGGCAGATTCGGTGCGCGCGTTCCAGCGCGCGGTGAACGAGGACAAGGTCAACGCGGTCATCGCCAGCTACATCAGCGAAGTGGTGCTGGCGCTGGAGCCCTGGGCCTCGCGGCTGAAGACGCCGTTCGTCACGCCCGGTGCAGCCTCCAACGAGATCAGCAAGAGCGTGCATGCCGACTATGAGAAGAACAAGTACACCTTCCACGGCTATCTGACCTCCGCCGCGCTGGCGCTTTCTGTCTGCGACGGCGCCAAGGACCTGCTGGTCGACAAGATGCACATGAAGACCGCGGTCATCATGAGCGAGGACGCCGCATGGACCAAGCCGCTCGACGTCGGCTACCAGGAATGCCTGCCCAAGATCGGGCTGAAGGTGCTCGACCACATCCGCTTCTCGCCCGATACCACCGACTTCACGCCGATCTTCAACAAGATCGAAGGCTCCAAGCCCGACGTGATCATCACCGGCATCTCGCATGTCGGCGTGCAGCCGACGGTGCAGTGGAAGAACCAGCAGGTGCCGATCCCGATGTTCGGCATCGCCTCGCAGGCCACCAACGAGACTTTTGGCAAGGACACCAATCAGGCGGCGGAAGGCGTGCTCTACCAGGGTGTCTCCGGTCCAGGCGTCGCGGTGACGCCGAAATCGGTGCCGTTCGCCGAAGCCTTCAAGAAGAAGTTCGGCAACTACCCCTCCTATGCCGGCTACACCGCCTATGACGAGGTCTACTACATCGCCGACGCCGTGAAGCGCGCCGGCTCGACCGACGCCGACAAGCTCGTCGATGCCTTGGAGAAGACCGACTGGGAAGGCACGATCGGCCGCGTGCAGTTCTACGGCAAGGACGATCCGTTCACGCACTCGATCAAATACGGCAAGGGCCTGATCACCGGGCTGATGCTGCAATGGCAGGGCGGCAAGCAGAGCGCGGTCTGGCCCAAGGAAGTCGCCAAGGTCGACATCAAGTTCCCGAGCTTCATCAAGCTCTCGAACTAGCGGGACACGCTCCCGGGACCAGCTCCCGGGAGCTTCCACATGCGGCTCCCGCCGCACGTGGCTCCAGCAACATCGTCTCTCATCAATCAGATTGCCAATCCTAGATGCGTGCTTTCCAGATTCTGATCGATGGCTTTGCCATCAGCGCTCTCTATGCTCTCGGTGCCACCGGTTTCACGCTGATCTTCGGCGTCTCCGGCGTCCTCAATCTCTCCCACGGGGCCATCATGGTGGCGGCAGCGGTGGCGGCCTGGGCCGCCGCCAGCATCCTGAATGTCGGCACCTCCGCCGGCGCACTGATCGGCGTCGGTGTCGCCCTCCTCACATCCTTCGCGACTTATTTCGCGGTGGTGAAGCCGATCCAGGACTCCCGGCGGATCCCGAATGAAGAGAAGGAGATCTTCGTCCTCACCGGCACGCTGTTGTGGGGGATCATGATCCAGGAGGTGATCGCTTACTTCTTCACCAACAACGCCAAGACCGTGCTGCCGATCGTCGAGGGCGTCGTCGAGATTCTCGGCGTACGCACGCCCAGGAACGAGATCTTTACCGCGATCGTGTGCTGCTTCGTCATCGCGCTGTTGTGGCTCCTGGTGAACCGCACCCGCACCGGCAAGGCGGTGCTGGCGGCCTCGATGAACCCGCGCGGCGTCACCCTGCTCGGCCTCGAGCTCACCAACATCTACGTCGTAGTATGGGCGATCTACGGCATTCTCGCCGGCATCGCGGGCGTGCTGCTCGGAATGTTCCTCGGCGTCAGCTCCTACAGCGTCGGACCGCTGACCGCGAGCGCGTTCTCGATCGTGGTGCTCGGCGGTCTCGGCAGCGTCTCCGGCTCGCTGATCGCGGCCTTCGTGGTCGGCTATCTCGAAACGCTCACGGCCTATCTGGTCTCGCCGGCCTACCGCACCATTCCGGCGCTGCTGCTGCTCGTGTTCGTGATGTACATCCGGCCCCAGGGCCTTCTGGGGAGGCGCTGAGATGGCCAGCTTCTTTACGACCCGCCTGTTCTTCATCTCGCTCGCGCTGGTCGTGATCGCGGCGACGCTGCCGCTCTACGTCTCCGGCTACGTGCTCGGGCTTCTCACCGTCGCCTTCTATTTCGGCGTGTTCGCGATGGCATGGGACCTGCTGTTCGGCTTCGCCGGCGAGGTCAATTTCGGGCCGACCTTCCTGATCGGCGTCGGCGCCTACACCGCCGGCATCCTGAATGCCCAATTCGGCTGGTCGGTTTATGCTTGCATCGTGCTCGGCGCGCTCGCCTCCGTCATCGCCGGCCTCGTGCTGGCACTGCCGGCGCTCCGGGTGCGCGGACCGTATTTCGGCCTGACCACGCTGGTCGCGGTGCTGATGCTGCAGAATTTCATCGTGGTGTTTGCCGACCTCACCGGCGGCGAGATCGGTCTGACCATCCCCGACGTCATCTCCATCAACGCCGGTGTCAATTACTGGATCGCACTCGGCTTCATGACGATCTCGGCGGCGATCCTCTACGGCCTGTCGCAATCGCCTGTTGGCCTGGTGCTGCAAGCCAGCGGCCAGGATCCGGTGCAGGCCGGCGCGCTCGGGTTCAACATCGTCAAGCACAAGCTCGCCGCCTTCATCGTCAGCGCGTTCTTCTCGGGGTTATCAGGCGCGCTGCTGGTGTTCTATTTCGGCACCGCTTCGGTCGGCACCGTCGTCGACGTCGCAGTCGGCGTCAACGTGATCGTGTCCGCCGTGCTCGGCGGCCGGCGCACCGTGCTTGGCGCGGCGCTGGGCGCGATCTTCCTGATCGTCGCCGGCGAGTTCTTAAGGCCCACCGGCGAGCTCGCGACCTTCATCGTCTCCGCGGTCGCGCTCCTCGTCGTGTTGTTCTTCCCCGGCGGCTTCCTCGGGGCGGCCCTCTCGCGTGAGGCTCGCTCGTGATGGATATGCGATCTTCAAACAGGGCCGTGCTCAAGTCCGCGGCCTGACCAAGCGCTTCGGCGGATTGACGGCGGTGAAGAACCTCGGCTTCGAGGTCAATAGCGGCGAGATCTTCGGCCTGATCGGGCCGAATGGCTCGGGCAAATCGACGGCGATGAAGAGCGTGATGGGCATCGAGCGCCCGACATCAGGCGAAGTGATCTTCGAGGGCGAGGACGTCGCCGGCCTTCCCGCGCACAAGATCGCGCGCAAAGGCTTTGGCATGGTATTCCAGCATTCGCGGCCGCTGAACCGGCAGACCGTGCTGGAGAACATCATGGTCGCGCTGCTGCCGGACAGCCTGTTCATGCTGTTTCCGGACAAGGCGCTGGTCGAGCGCGCCAAATGGATCGCCGACCGCGTCGGCCTCGGCAACGTGATGAACCGCCGCCCGCCGACGCTGCCCTTCGCCGACCTGCGCCGGCTCGAGCTCGCAAAGGCGATCGCGCGCGACCCAAAGGTGGTGCTGGTGGACGAGCCCTTTGCCGGGTTGACGCGGGCCGAGGTCGAAATCTTCTCAGACCTGATCCGCAGTTTCCGCGACGAGGGCCGCGCGGTGATGTTGGTCGACCATAACGTCAAGAGTGTCGCGGCGCTGGTCGACCGCGTGCTCGCGATGTATCTCGGCGAGGAGATCGTCACCGGCAAGGCCGATGACGTCATGAAGAACGAGACGGTGCGACGGGTCTATCTCGGCGGCGCCATCGAGACCCATGCGCGGCCCGAGACCAGCTTCAAGGACAAGGTACCGCTGCTCCAGGTCGAGAACGTCAGCGTGTTCTACGGCAAGGCGCAGGCGCTGGAGAACGTCTCGATCCACGTCCATGAGGGCGAGTTCGTCTCGATCGTCGGCCTCAACGGCGCCGGCAAGACCACATTGTTCAACACCATCTCCGGCTTCCTGCCCTATAGCGGCGAGATCGTGCGCAACGGCGAGAAGCTGCGCGGCACGACGCCGGCGAAGATCGCCCGTAGCGGCCTCGTGCAGTGCCCGGAATCGCGCGAGCTGTTCGGCGAGATGAGCGTGCGGGAAAACCTCGACCTCGGCGGGCAACATCTGGCCGACGACAAGCGCGCGGCACAGCTCGCCTGGCTGTTCGAGCTGTTCCCGATCCTGAAAGAGCGTCAGGGCCAGATGGCGCAAACGCTCTCCGGCGGCGAGCAGCAGATGCTGGCGATCGGCCGTGCGCTGATGATGCAGCCGCAGATCCTGATCCTGGACGAACCGACGTTGGGCCTCGCCCCCGTCATCCTCGAACTCTTGTCCAAGGCCCTAACGAGGCTGCGGCAGACGACGTCGATCACGGTGCTGCTCGGCGAGCAGAACGTGACCTTCGCGCTTCCGCATGCCGACCGCGTCTATGTGCTCGAACATGCAAGGATCGTCTGGGAGGGCGATCCCGGCCGCTTCGCCGCGGAGGCTGGCGCCGATTTTCTCTAGTTCGCAAGCATCAACAAGAAACAAACGAAAGGGAAACGACCATGCGACCATCGACGAATCCGAACAGCAGCTTTCTCCTCGCCTCCGCGCTCGCGTTGTGCCTTGCCGCTCCCGCCTACGCGCAATCGAAGGATCCAATAAAGATCGGCGTCATCGCTGAAGTGCAATCGATCGCCGGTGCCGCGACGCCCGGCGGCGCGCAGATCGCCGCCGACGAGATCAACGCCAAGGGCGGCATTCTCGGCCGCAAGATCGAGATCGTGACCTACGACAACAAGAGCTCCTCGGCGGACTCGGTGCGTGCGTTCCAGCGCGCGGTGAGCGAGGACAAGGTCTCCGCCGTGATCGCGAGCTACATCAGCGAGGTCGTGCTGGCGCTCGAACCCTGGGCGGCGCGGCTGAAGATGCCACTGATCACCCCCGGTGCCGCCTCGAACGAGATCACCAAGGCAATCCATAACGACTACGAGAAGAACAAGTACACCTTCCACGGCTATCTGACCTCGGCCGCGCAAGCGCAGCTCGTCTGCGACGCCGCCAAGGTCCTTCTAGTGGACAAGCTCAAGTTCAAGACGGTCGCGATCATGAGCGAGGACGCCGCCTGGACCAAGCCTCTCGACGTCGGCTACGAGGCCTGTCTTCCGAAAGCAGGCCTCAAGGTCGTCGAGCACGTGCGGTTCTCGCCTGACACCACCGACTTCACGCCGATCTTCAACAATATCGAGGCCAAGAAGCCGGACGTCATCGTCACCGGCATCTCGCATGTCGGCGTCCAGCCGACGGTGCAGTGGAAGAACCAGCAGGTGCCGATTCCGATGTTCGGCATCAGCGCGCAGGCGCTGAGCCCGACCTTCTGGAAGGACACCAATGGCGCCGCCGACGGCGTCCCGTCGCTGGCGGTCGCAACGCCCGACGTCGCCGTGACGTCCAAGACGAAGCCGTTCGCGGCGGCGTTCAAGGCCAAGTTCGGCTCGCCGCCGGCCTATACCGGCTACACCGCCTATGACGAGGTCTACTTCATTACGGAGGCGATCACGCGTGCGGGCTCGACCGATTCCGACAAGATGGTCACTGAACTCGAAAAGACCGACTACGAGGGCACGATCGGCCGCATTCAGTTCTACGGCAAGGACGACGAGTTCACCCACGGCATCAAGTCGGGTCCGACGACCGTATCCGGTCTGGTCTTCCAGTGGCAGGACTCCAAGCAGGTCGTGGTCTGGCCGGAGAAGATCGCGGAGGGCAAGCTGAAGTTTCCGAGTTTCGTGAAGCTGTCCCAGTAACACGCCGGGCCGGCCACCGGGCTCGGTACCGAGCGCCCCATCACCCTTGCAAGGCCCGTCGCTTCAATCGCGACGGGCCTTCGTTGTGTGCAGAACGCAACCAGTGCGCTGGCATCGGTGGACCCATCCTGCGATCCTGCCGTTAACCTTCCATGCGTGGGCCGGAGCAGCCAGATGGACGACCGACCAAGACAACCCGATGGCCTGGTGCAGGACGACGGCTTCGTTCGCGTGCGCGGCGCGCGTGAGCACAACCTCAGGAACGTCGACGTCAGCATTCCGCGCAACGCCCTCGTCGTGTTCACGGGCGTGTCGGGGTCCGGGAAATCCTCGCTCGCCTTTGGGACGATCTACGCCGAGGCTCAACGGCGATATCTGGAATCGGTGTCGCCTTACGCGCGGCGCCTCTTCCACCAGATGCAAATCCCGGAGGTCGACGACATCGAAGGGCTGCCGCCCGCCGTCGCGCTCCAGCAGCAGCGCGGCGCGCCGACGACGAGATCGTCCGTCGGCAGCGTGACGACCATCTCGAACCTGCTCAGGATGCTCTATTCCCGTGCCGGCGATTACCCGCGCGGACAAAAGATGCTCTATGCGGAATCGTTCTCGCCCAACACGCCGGAAGGCGCGTGCCCGACCTGCCACGGTATCGGCAGGATGCTCGACGTCACCGAAAAATCCATGGTGCCCGACGACACCCTGACTATCCGCGAGCGCGCCGTCGCGGCCTGGCCGAGTGCCTGGCAGGGACAGAACCTCAGGGACATCCTGACCACGCTGGGCTACGACGTGGACAAGCCCTGGCGTGAGCTGCCCAGGAAGGACCGCGACTGGATTCTGTTCACGGAGGAGCAGCCGACCGTTCCGGTCTATGCCGGTTACGACTTGGCCGAAGTCAAACGGGCCCTGCGCCGCAAGGAGGAGCCGAGCTATCAGGGCACATTCACCGGCGCCAAGCGCTACGTGATGCAGACCTACGCCAAATCCGAGAGTGCGATGATGAAGCGCCGCGTCGCGCAATTCATGATCACTCAGGACTGCCCGACCTGCCACGGCACGCGATTGAAGCCCGAGGCGCTCAAGGTCAAATTCGCCGGCCTCAACATCGCCGAGATGTCTCATCTGCCGCTCAAGCAGCTGCAGGAGTTGATGAAGCCGTTCGCGAAGACTGCGACCGAGGGCGCATCGGAGAAAACCATCGTCGCCAGGCGGATCTGCGAGGATCTGTCGGCGCGACTGGCCGTCCTGCTCGACCTTGGGCTTGGCTATCTCGCTTGCGAACGCAGCACACCGACGCTGTCGCCGGGCGAGTTGCAGCGGCTACGACTTGCGACACAGGTCCGCTCCAACCTGTTCGGCGTCGTCTACGTGCTCGACGAACCGTCGGCGGGTCTGCATCCTGCCGACACCGAGGCGCTGCTGCGGGCGCTGGACCGGCTGAAGCACGGGAGCAATTCGATCTTCGTGGTCGAACACGAGATCGAGGTCATAAGGCATGCCGACTGGCTGGTCGACGTCGGGCCGGATGCCGGCGAAGGCGGCGGCAATATCCTCTATAGCGGACCGCCCGCAGGGCTCGGGCAGGTCGCGCAATCGCGAACCGCCCATTATCTCGCGCATCCACGAAAGCCGCTGCCCACGGTCCACCGCGAGCCCAAGGGACGCTTGAAGATCAGAGGTGTGACCCGGAACAATCTGCGCGGCCTCGACGTCGATGTCCCGCTGGGGGTTCTCGCCAGCGTGACCGGCGTATCGGGCTCGGGCAAATCGAGCCTGATCAGCCAATTCCTCGTCGATGCCGTGGCGGAGCATCTCGGCCATGCACGCGCCACGGAAGCGGACGACGACAGCCTGGCAGCACCCACGGTCGAGACATTAGGCGGAAAGATTGCCGCCGGCCTCGACCAGGTCGATCGCCTCGTCGTGGTGGATCAGAAGCCGATCGGCCGCACGCCACGATCCAACCTTGCCACCTATACCGGCCTGTTCGACCACGTCCGGCGGTTGTTCGCGGCGACGCCACAGGCAAAATCCCGCCGCTACGATGCCGGGCGCTTTTCCTTCAACGTCGCGAAAGGTCGATGCAGCACCTGCGAGGGCGAGGGATTTGTCTGCGTCGAGCTTCTGTTCCTGCCCAGCGTCTACGCACCCTGCCCGACCTGCAAGGGCGCGCGCTACAACGACAAGACGCTGGAGGTGAAAATCCGCGGAAAATCCATCGCGGATGTGCTGGCGATGCGCGTCGACGAGGCCTTCGAATTCTTCCGCGGAGATCCAACACTGAACCGGTCGCTATCGGTCGTCCGCGAGGTCGGCCTCGGCTATATCCGCCTCGGCCAATCCGCCACCGAATTGTCGGGCGGAGAAGCCCAGCGCATCAAGCTCGCGACCGAGCTCATGCGGCCGCAACGCGGTCACACACTCTATGTCCTGGACGAGCCGACCACCGGTCTTCATCCCAGGGATGTCGAGCGGCTGATCGCCCAGCTCGAGCGCATCGTGGATGCCGGCAACAGCGTGGTCGTGGTCGAGCACGACATGGATGTCGTCTCTCATAGCGACTGGATCATCGACCTCGGTCCCGGCGCCGGCGAGGAAGGCGGCCGTATCGTCGCGTCGGGGACGCCGCGAGAGGTCGCCGAAGCCGGCGGGAAGACCGCCAGCTATCTCGCCCGTCGCTTGAAACAGTAGCGCGCGATCTCGTCGCCGCCCATTTCGCAATTGCGATCTGCGACGCGGAGGCCGGCCCCCGACTTTCGCCATGTTGACTTTCCGCCGCCCCGCTCCCCATACTTCGAAAAAGAATAACAAGACCAAATCATAAGACGGTTTTTGAGGGAGGATAGAATGCCGACTTCACGCAGGCAGCTGCTGAAGAGCTCGGCGGCCGCGGCCGCCGCACTCAGCCTCGATTGGACACGGGCCCAGGCGCAAGCCGAGAATTTGCGCATCGGCCTGATCTACGACCTCACCGGTCCGTTCGCCGCCGGCGGCTCGGTCGCCTCCTCGGTCGGTGCCCAGATCGCCATCGACCTCGTCAACGAAAAGGGCGGCATCGGCGGCAAGACCAAGATCGTGCCCGTTGCGGCGGACTCGCAGAGCAAGGCCGACGTGGCGATCAACGAGGCCGAGCGGCTGATCAGCCAGGAAAAGATCGACATCATCAACGGCGTCTATTCCAGCGCGCATGCGGTGCCGATGGCGGCGAAGGTCGAGCAGCAGAAGAAGATCCTCTGGATCACGACCGCGGTCTCGACCGCCGTGTTCAAGGACAAGAACCTGCAATACGTGTTTCGCGCGCAGATCCATTCCGATCAGTACGGCCAGGCCTTCGCGGGCTTCGTCGCCGAGCACGCGCAAGGCAAGCTCGGCATGGACCCGAAGGACGTCAAGGTTGCGCTGATTCACGAGGACGGCCCTTATGGCGTCGGCGTCGCGGCGGCGGACGAGGCCTATGCCAAGCAGGCGGGCATCCAGGTGGTGATGCGCGAAGGCTATTCGGCTTCCGCGCCCGACCTCTCGGTGCTCGTGACCAAGCTCAAGCGCGCCAAGGTCGATGTGATCTCGCATGCCGGCTACAACCCCGACATCACCCTGTTCCTGCGCCAGGCGCGCGAGAGCGGCCTGCGCTTCAAGATGCTGTTCGGCGCGGGCGCCGGCTACAGCCAGCTCGACAAGTTGCGCGCGACCTTCGGCCCCGACATCGACAATTTCTGCAACATCGATCCGGTACCGGCGCAACTGCTCGATGCCGCCAAGCTCGCGCCTGGCATCGGCGATCTGACCAAGACCATGGTCTCGCGCTACCAGGCCAAGACCAGCGCCACCGACGTGCCGCCGCACTGTTCGATGGGTTTCAACCAGACCTGGATCTTGCTCAACAACGTGCTGCCGGTCGCCAAGGAGAAGTACGGCAGCTTCGAGCCCGAGGCCATTCGCAAGGCCGCGCTCGACGTCGACATTCCCGCCGGCGGCACCATCCAGGGCTATGGCGTGAAATTCTTCCCGCCGGGCACGCCGCTCTCCGGCCAGAACGAGCGCTCGACCCCGGTCGTGATGCAGAACGCCGGCGAGCACATCTCGGTGGTGTGGCCGACGAACATCCGGACGCAAGACCCGGTGTTTCCGCTGCCGAAGGGGTCGACTTACGGGACGTAGGTTGAAGCCGCGCAGACGGTGCACCCTCTCCCCCTTGTGGGAGAGGGTGGCTCGCCGCGAAGCGGCGAGACGGGTGAGGGGTTGTCTCCGCGAATCCATCTCTCATTTGAATCCGCGGAGACAACCCCTCATCCGGCGCTTCGCGCCACCTTCTCCCACAAGGGGGAGAAGGATTGGCAGCGTGCCTGCGGTTAGCTCAGTGAGTTCATCACGCCCCTACAACACCACCCGTCGTCCCTCCTCCGCCGCCCAATAGCCTGCGTAGTTCACCTTGATCGTCTCGTACGCCAGCGCCAGATCCGACAGCGGCTGCCGCCCCGTCGCGGCGCATTCCATGAAGTCCTGGATCTCCTGGAGATAGCCGCGCGTCCACTCCTCTTCGAGGCAGACATATTGCCAGCCGGTTTTGCGGTCGACCTTCTCGGTGATGTAGACGGAGGCGAGTTTCTCCTCGGAGGTCTGGTAGCTCATCAGATGATTGTTCGGCGTGATGTTGGCGAACAGCGAGCCGCCTGACGTGTAGGTCTCGATCAGATTGCGGACGCCGCCCATGATCATGTCGCCGGAGAACACGGTGGCCTTGGTGCCGTCCGAGAAGGTGGCAGTCAGGGTGCCCCAGTCCTCGACGTCAACAGGATTGGCCTTGATGTAGGTGCGCTCCTCCGGCTTCAGGACGGCCGTGACGTTGCCGACGTCACCGCTGACGCTGGCGACGCGAATGGTTTCGCCGCGCGCCTTGGCCTCGACCTGCTTGAGATACAGCACGGCGGAAAGCGGATGGCAGCCCATTCGGATCAGCGAGCCGCCGCCGGTCATCGCCCATTGCGCGGCATGGGCCGCATGCGAACCGGAATGGCTCTCCTCGCCCTTCATGAACAGGATTTTGTCCTTGGTCGCTCTCAGAATCTCCGCGGTCTTGGTCACGGCCGGCGCGTAGATCCAGTCCTCGGCATACATGAAGAGCTTTCCGGTGCGCTCGATCGCGGCACGCGTGGCGTCCATCTCTTCCAGCACGCGCTCATACATCAGCGCCTTCGGCACATGCTTGCCGATCGGCTGCCGGTCGCCGTCGCGGCCGAAATAGCCGGCGAACGGCTTTTCGCAGATCACGTGCTTGCCTGCCTGCATGGCGGCGACGATCATCCCCGCATGAAGATTTGGCGGCGTGCAGATGTCGATGACATCGAGCTCGCGGTCTGCGATCAGCTCGGCGAAGCTGCGATGGACCCGCGGGACCTGGTGGCGCTGCGCAAATTCGACGACATGGTCGCCGCGCGCAGCGACCGCCGCGACCTCCACATCCACGCCGTAGACGCGCCGGAACGCATACATATGCAGCTCCGACACAAAGCCGCAGCCGACGAGTCCCACTTTGATCTTGGCCATAGCGCCCCCAGACCCATGCTTTGGGCAGCACTATAGCGCGCCGGCGGGTCTATTCCACCGAGACCCGCACCACACCGGCGCTCATCATGCCCAGCGCTTTGGCGGCCGGCACCGACAGATCGACGATCCGGCCGCGGATGAAGGGGCCGCGATCGTTGACGCGGCATTGAATCGAGCGGCTGCCGTAGGACACCCTCAGCACGCTTCCGAAGGGGCGCGTCCGGTGCGCGCAGGTCAGCTCGCCTTTCCCGGCTTTTCCGTATCCGTAATAGGAGGCAAGCCCGCTTTCGGCGTGGGCAAAGGAAACAGCAGAAAGCGAAAAAGTGGCAAGGCAAGAAAATAACGTGGTCTGCGCTCGCACGGCACCGCTCCCGGTTGGCCCTACCCCGCGCAGAAACGTTTGTTGGTTCCCATGGGTTCCTGAGCAACTGCCGGGCCGCGCCCGGCAGTGCCATCACACATTGTTACTATTTGTGGAACACGAGCGTCCGAACCTCAATGCTTTCGCGCGGCGCCGCATCTGCTGGCGTGGTCGGATCGACGAACGCGGTGTGCGGCCCAAAGCGGGTGCGGCCATCTGTTGCGGAATCGTAGCATTTGAGCAGCAGCGCTTCGTCCGTCGTCATCTCGGGAAAATAGAACCAGCGATGGTTCGGATTGTATTTCACCGAATAAATCTCGCCGCGACGGTTGGGATAGATGAGAGCGGAGGCGACGAGATCGTCGGGCGCGACCGTCGTGCCATCTGCCATCGCCAGCGGCGAATCTCGCAACGGGCCACGGATTGGCCGCCATAGATTGATCACCTGGACGCGGCCTTTCAGCAGCTCGTCGGCCTCATCTGGCAGATGTTCGCGCACGCGGTTGGCGCCCGAGACGGCGGTCTGGTCGACGTGGACGCGCGTTGCCGGCTGACGCGGTCCGCCGTCGCGAATGTCCGCGGCGCCCTCGACGCGCCTGCGCACGGTATGGTCGAAGATAACAACGCGGTCGGCTTTCAGCGTTGCGCGCAGGAAGGCCTCGACGGCGGGATAGTAGACCGCCTTGATTTCCTCCTCGTTGGAGAAGTCCTTCACCTGGTTCGGATGCCGCACCAGCGCAAAGCCTTCGCGGTCGAGCGAGAAATTATGGGCGATCAGTCGCGCATCGAAGATCGGGACCTGATGCGGCTCCGGCAATGATGTGCTCTTGGGCTCACCCGGCGGCGGATCGAAGGCATAGGTGCGCGGCTTGCCCGAAACCGGCGCGAGGTAATTGAGTTCAGCGGTGACGAAGGGAAGCGATTCGATTTTTGTTTCTTGCAGGCCCATGGCCGGTCTCCCGATGTGGTCGTCTGGATGATTTTTGAGGGGGCCGGGCGTGACGCAAGGGAGGTCGTGCAAATAGCAATGCGGGTTTTGTCGTCGGCATGAAACGCAGAACGAACGTTTCGCGGAGTCCTGTCGGGTTGGAATGCGCTCCATCCGCTTCACGGATGCTTGAGAGCCTTGTGAGATCTCGTGCCTCGTCCGACCGGCCTTAAGGAAAACATCAGGACAACATAAGGAGCTCATAAGGACTTACGAGCCGCCATCGGCCTAGCATCGATCCTGTGATCTCGTCGGTAGCAGGATGCCTCATCCCCGGCTTGTCCAGGCAAACGCAGCCCGCTCTTGGATTGCCGATCCCGACTGGACGGGCTTACAGTGATGCGCCCTGCGGCCGTCGACGCTTGCAATGGGAAGGCGACCTTCGGGCTGGAGATCAGCGCCATGTCAGCCAGTCAGTATCTTCGTTACGATCCGTCCGTCGAACAAATCCAGCCGGAGGAAGCTGCGGCCGTCGAGGCGATCGTTGCCTCGATCTCGCGGACGAGCGCCCGCACTTTTCACAACGAGAAGCATGGGACCCGGCAGCAGCACGCCAAGGGCGCCGGCTATCTCCGGGGCGAGCTGATCGTCTACGAGGATTTGCCTGATCATCTGCGCCAGGGCCTGTTCAAGCAGGCTGGCCACTTCCCGATCATCGTCCGCCTATCCACTGCATTCAACAGGAGCGATCGCGTACGTTCGCCACGGGGGTTTGCCATCAAGGTCCTGGGCGTGACTGGGGCTAAGGCGCTCGGCGACGACGATACGACGAACCAGGATCTCCTGCTCGTCAATCACCCCAGCTATTTCGCGGATGCGATGGCCTATATGCGCGCACAGCACCAGGTCGAGCGCACCCTGTTCCTGCCTGATCTGGCGTACGTACCCATAGGCTTTCTCGCGCGCGTGCTGGTCGCCGCATCGGACAGAACAGGCATTCCGATCCCGATCGTCTTGAAAGCGCTCGGTGATGCCGGCAGCAACATTCTCGGAGAAACCTTTCACACGGAGGGAGCATTGCGGTTTGGCGATTATATCGCAAGGCTTCGCCTGGTGCCGATCTCGGCCTCGGTTCGCCAACTCACCGGCCAGCCCTGCCACGATGCCGATGATGCCGTGCTGAACAGCGTCGCTGCCTTCTTCAAGGACAATGCGGCCGAGTACGAACTGTTTGCCCAGCTCTGCACCGACCTGCAGCGAACACCGATCGAAGATGCCTCGATCGACTGGCCCGAAGACGTCGCGCCGCCGCAAGCACTCGGCAAGATCACGCTTCCGCGCCAGACCGCCGACAGCCCAGCGCGTCGCGTCTATTCCGACGAGGTGCTTTCGTTCGATCCATGGCGATGTCTCGCCGCGCATCAGCCGCTCGGCTCGATCATGCGGTTGCGCAGGGATGCCTACAGAGCCTCCCGCACGCTGCGGCAGCAGCAAAACCAATTCAGGGTCAAGCAACGGCCCGGAGAACCGCGAGAGATCGCGGACCTGCCGGATTGAGCCGATCACCGTCCCGCAATATCGGGCCCGGTGTGCCGGTCTGCGTCGAAAAAGGATGCCGACCGCAGCGGATCGCCGGGATCAAGCGTCTCTGCCAGCGATGCGATCACCTGGCAGGAGCGGTGCCGCCATTTGGCAGCCCTTTGCGCTTGTCCGAGGCTCCCATAGAGCACCGCTGTCGTGCGATAAACCCGCCAGCTGGCATGCGGCAACCTGGCATGGCGGACGATCGAAATGGCCGTCGACAAATGCTGGCCGGCGAGTTGCGCATCCTGCTTCAGGATCGCAATTCTCGCCATGGCCTCGTAGCACAGCGCGAGAAACGGCCGGTCGGGCGCCGCGCTCGTCACCTCATGAAACTGGCGGGCCGAACTCTGGGCGCGGTCCAGATCGCCGATCGCGATCCAATAGTCGCAGCAAGTCAGCAGATAATGCGGGATGACCAGCGACTCCATCGGCACCCGATCGACCTCCATTCGCCGCTCCATCGCATCGAGATGCTGCCGCGCCCGAGCCAGATCGCCCATCCTGATGTAAGCTCGCGCCAGCAAATTCCTGCCAACGAAGAAGGTGAACGGATTGGCCTCGATCATCGGGCCGAGTGCATCCTCCGCGCGCCGTGACGCGCTGCCATATTCCTCCGCCTCGGAATACAGCCATCCGATCGCGAGATGACACAGCGCGACGGCCTGCGGATTTGCATTCCGCTCCGAGATAGCCAACGCGGAGACAAGGTTTCGTTGCGCCTGGCCCCATTCACCGTGATAAATCTGGGCGAACGCCTCGACCGATTCATAGAGTACGAACAGATAGACGTCACCGACCAAGCGGGCGAGCTCCTTTCCCCGGCTCGTCGCATCGCAGCAGGCCGGATAATTCGCGCGCAGGAACTCCAGCACCATCTCCATCGAGCAGCGTCGCAGCCGCATGCTCAGATCTTGCTCTCCGGTGATCAGTGCTGACGCACGCTCGGCAAGGTCCGCATTCTCGCGGTCCCAGCCGCGGAGCATCAGCTTCAAATTGGCTACGTTCCCCTGGACCAGCGCGCTGAACGCGGCGTCGTCGATCGCCCTGCTCTTGACAAGGGCCTGTTCGGCCACAGGCAGGCTCTGGCGTCGATCGACGTAAAGACAGAATCTGCTGAGATCGACCAGTGCGTTCACCTCTTCGCGCACGTGCCCGTTCTCCGCCGCGTGCGCGACGACTGCGCTGAGATCCTGCAAGGAATTCAGGAAATCTCCACTGGCCCGCCAGGCCCAGGCGCGCTGCAGCAGCAACTTCAGACGTGTCGTCACCCGAAACCCCGGCGGCAGATGCGGCACCAGTTCCAAAGCGCGGGACAGGTAGTTGGCGGCCTCGCGTGTGCTGAACCTTCGCGCCGAACCCTCGGCGGCCGCGCCCAAATAATGCATCGCTTTCGGGAAATCACGGCCCAGTTCGAAGTGGCGCGCAATAACGGCGGCGATCTCCCCAGCCTGCGGCCCATAGCCCTGCTCGAGCCCCGCCCCAAGCAGCGCATGGGTTTTCATGCGGCGCGCCGGCGCGAGCCGCTGGTAGAGGATCTCCTGGTAAAGCGCGTGCTGGAACGCATAGCGACCGGAGACACCTCCGTTCGGCCACTCAGTCATGCCGGCAACGACAATAATGTGATCGGTCCGCGCCAGGTCCTCGCACATCTGCTCGACATCCAGCACAGGACGCTCCAGCGCACCGGCGATATGGAGCGCGGAAAACTCCGCTCCCGCCGCACTGGCGACCTCGAGCAGGCAGCGCTCATCCACGGTGAGGTGATCGATCTGCTGCTTGATCATTCCTTCGAGATCGCGCGGCATGCTGTCATGCGAGGCCGCGTCTTCGCTGACCAGCCGCCAGCCCAATTCGTGCTCGACCAGCGCGCCCTGCGCCACGAGATGGTCGAGCAGAGACGACACGAACAGAGGATGCCCGCCGGTTCGCACGAAGATGCGCTCGACCAGCTCTCTGGCAAAATCGGCCGAGTTGAAGCGCAGCGAAAGATAGCGTTCGACGTCGGTGCCGGTCAGCCGATCGAGCGCGAGCTCGGTGGCGTGTCCGTGAATCCGCAAGTCCTGGTGAACCGCACGGATAGGATGTCCGCCGACGGCGACTTCCATCGGCCGATAGGTGGCCAGCACGAGGATAGAAGCCCTCCGATCCCGGCGCGCAAGCCGGGAGAGCACATCCACGGTGGCGAAGTCGCTCCAATGCAGATCTTCCAGGATGATCACCCATGGTCGGCTGACGGCGAGATGCTCCATGAGATCGGCAAATTCCCGCAGCATGCGCTCCCGGGTTGCGCCGAAGACCTCATGCTGGAATGCGGCCCGGTCTGCTTCGCCGAGGAAACCGGGCATTTGCGCAAGCCAGGTCGGCGCGTGCTCGCGTATCGCAGTCAGCAGCGATGCTCCATCGGTTCGACGGCAGCACTCGTTCAGCGCTCCGATCAGCGGAAGAAAGGCCTCGTGGGTGCCGAACAACTCGTTGCAGCTACAGTGCAGCACGCTCAGTCCCTGCTGGTTCATCCTGTCGAGCGTCATTTGCAAGAGGGTGGTCTTGCCTATCCCGGCCTCGCCGGTGATGAAGACGACCTGACGCTGTCCGGTACGAGCAAGTTGCAACGCCTCGTCCAGCGTATCGAGTGGCCCAGTGCGCCCGACCCTCCAGTGCCGGCGTCGATCGACCACCTGCTCCGTGGCGGACGCCGCCTCCTCTTCGGCCGCCCGCTCGATCGCAGGCAATTCGGCGATCGCGACCGGCGCAATGAAGCGATAGCCGCGCCGCGTGACCGTCTCGATGTAGTTGGGAGATTGTCTGTCGTCGCCGAGCACCGAGCGTAGCGCGTTCACGGCAACGGCGAGGCTCGACTCGCTGACGTGCAGATCGGACCAGACCGCGTCGAGCAACTCTTCCTTGGTGACGAGTTCACCGGGCCGACCGACAAGATGGCAAAGAACCTCGAATGGCTTCGGGGCCAACGCGATCCGCTCCCCGCCTCGCCATAATAGCGCGTTGGCACGGTCGAGGCGGAATTCACCAAAGGCAAGCGCGTCTGTACGCACGGCTCCGACCCCCGGATGCTCCCCCATCTTAAGGGAAAGCTCAGCCAAATGTAAGGACACGATAAAGACCTGCGCCCTGCGCCGGCACTAGCATTGGCCTGTCCATTTAGAGACGCCGAAGGCGTCGGACGGCCTTTTCATCACGCTGTCATTTCAGTCGACAGGCAGTCGATGCCTGAATTTTGGCAAGGAGTTAGCCATGAGCATTATAAAACAT
Source organism: Bradyrhizobium sp. RT6a (assembly GCF_040547675.1). Taxonomy (NCBI): domain Bacteria; kingdom Pseudomonadati; phylum Pseudomonadota; class Alphaproteobacteria; order Hyphomicrobiales; family Nitrobacteraceae; genus Bradyrhizobium; species Bradyrhizobium sp. RT6a. Next base: position 697,958 of record NZ_JBEPQC010000003.1, on the reverse strand, counting down.
TTGGCGATCCCGCCTCTCGCTTTTGCCATTCGTCATTACGACGTGAGGGTCATATTAGGCGTCACCGTCCTCAGCCGCATCTTCCTCCTCGCCATCTACCTCGCGTGCCGCGGCCCGGGCCTGTCCGAGTTCGATCTTACCAACACCATCGCGCTGCCATGAGCTCGGGACCGCTCGAATGGTACATCGAGATCGCGATCATCGCCGCGATCTGCATCGGCATTGTCGCGGGCGGGCATGGCCGGCTCGTCGTGCCGCATCACCGGGTTCAACGCGCGCAAGCCGATCGGGCCGCTTGCGTACAGCGGCCCTCAAACCCTTTCAGCATCGTCGACCTGCGGCGAGCGGGTCCGCCCGTTTGATCAATCACCAATACGCGCGGTGATAGGCCCGGTACGGCCGGTAGTAGCCGTAACGGGGACCGTAATATGGACGATAGGCGCGATAGCCGTAATAGCGCGGACGCGCGTAATAGCCGCCATAACCGTAGCCCGGTCCATAGGCGTAACTCGGTCCATAGCCGCCATAATAGGCAGGCGCATAGCCGTAAGCCGGCCCCGGATATCCGTAGCCGCCGTAATATGGACCGCCGCCATAGTAGCCGTAGCCATAGGCGCTGCTGGCGATGGCGCTGCCGATGATCGCGCCGGCTGCGAGGCCGCCAATACCCCATCCAAAACCTCGGCCGCGCCAATACACCTGCGTGACATCATCGCCGACCGCGGCCTTCATGGTCGCGACATTTGTCGGCATCGGGCCCGCGGCGGCCCGCTCGACTTGGCCGGCCATCACCGCGCCGGCCAGCGAACAGGCGATTGCCGTTTTCCAGATCGTCATCGTCTCACTCCCTGTCTGACGTTTCCCTTGGACATGGACGCAGCCCATGATCGGGCATCCTGGCGCAAGGTCAAAGCCAGAAATTCGGCCTCGAATTTGCGTGCACCGCACAAGACGCATGCCTCCATTGTGATCAACCGGTCCCCGACGGGCTCGACAACCTCGCGCCGTGTGACACCGGCAAGACGGCGACTGGGGCCCGATCACCGCGGCAAAGCATTAAGCTTCCGGCGCATTCGCAACCAACAACCACCTTCCCGATTTACTATTCGTGCCGTTACTATCGGTTCCAAATGTGCGCGGCCGGGAGGCTTCTCGCGAGCGCCAGAGTTGTGGGAGAATGACATGAGTGCCGCGAGACCCGAGCCGCTTGCCCGTCAGGCGCTGGCGTTCGTCCTGGCCGGCGGACGCGGCAGCCGGCTGCTGGAGCTGACCGACCGGCGCGCCAAGCCCGCGGTCTATTTCGGCGGAAAATCCCGCATCATCGATTTCGCACTGTCCAACGCGGTGAACTCGGGCATCCGGCGAATCGCGGTGGCCACCCAATACAAGGCGCACAGCCTGATCCGGCACCTTCAGATGGGCTGGAATTTCTTCCGTCCCGAGCGCAACGAGAGCTTCGACATCCTCCCGGCTAGCCAGCGCGTCTCCGAAAACATGTGGTATGTCGGCACAGCCGATGCGGTCTACCAGAACATCGACATCATCGAATCCCACGCCTGCCGTTTCATCGTGGTTCTCGCCGGCGACCATATCTATAAAATGGATTACGAGGTGATGCTGCGCCAGCATGTCGACAGCGGCGCCGACGTCACCGTCGGCTGCCTGGAGATGCCGCGTCAGGAATCTTCCGGCTTCGGCATCATGCATATCGACGAGAACGGATGGATCAAAGAGTTCCTGGAAAAACCGAAAGACCCGCCGCCTATGCCGGGCAAGCCGGACGTCTCGCTCGCCAGCATGGGCATCTACGTGTTCGACGCGAAATTCCTGTTCGAGGAGCTCAAGCGCGACGCCGAGGACCCGAACTCCAACCACGATTTCGGCAAGGACATCATCCCCTATCTCGTCAAGAACGGCCGCGCCATGGCGCACCAATACTCGACCTCCTGCGTCCGCTCCGGTAGCGACCCCCGCGCTTATTGGCGCGACGTCGGCACGGTCGATGCCTATTGGGCCGCCAATATCGACCTCACCGACGTGGTGCCCGAGCTCGATTTGTTCGACAGCGCCTGGCCGATCTGGTCCTATTCGGAGATCACACCGCCGGCAAAATTCGTCCACGACGAGGAAAGCCGGCGCGGCCAGGCTGTGAGCTCGCTGGTCTCGGGCGGCTGCATCATTTCCGGCGCCTCGCTGCGACGCTCGCTGCTGTTCACCGGCGTGCGCGTCAACTCCTACGCCAACGTCGAGAACGCCGTGATCATGCCTTACGTCAATGTCGGTCGCGGCGCGCGCCTGAAGAACGTCGTGATCGATCGCGGCGTCGAGATCCCGGAAGGGCTCGTCGTCGGCGAAGATCCCGATTTGGATGCAAGACGCTTCCGCACCACCGAGCAGGGCATTTCGCTCATCACCCAGCCGATGCTCGACAGGCTCAATACATGACGCCTGTTCGCGTCCTCGCGGTCGCCTCTGAAGTCTATCCCATCGTCAAGACCGGCGGCCTCGCCGATGTCGCGGGCGCGCTGCCGATCGCGCTGAAGGCGCATGGCGTCGAGATGCGCACCTTGATGCCGGGCTATCCCGACGTGATGCGGGGGCTGGGGGAAGCCGACGAAATCCGGCGCTGGCCGGATTACTTCGGCGGCCCGGGACGTCTGCTCGCCGGCTCGCATGACGGCCTCGATCTGTTCGTGCTCGACGTGCCGCATCTCTACGCGCGGCCTGGCAACCCCTACGTGACGCCCGAAGGCTTGGACTGGCCGGACAATGGCGTGCGGTTCGCCGCGCTGTCGCGCATCGCGGCCGATATCGGCCACGGCCTCGTTCCCGCCTTCGTGCCCGACGTGGTGCATGCCCATGACTGGCAGGCCGGGCTCGCGCCAGCCTATCTGCACTACGACAACCGGCCGCGGCCCGCCACCGTGATGACCATCCACAATATGGCCTATCAGGGCAAGTTCGCGCCCGAGCTGATCGGTTCGATTGGCCTGCCGTGGCGCGCCTACGGCGTCAACGACCTCGAATATTTCGGCGGCATCAGTTTTTTGAAGGCCGGCCTGCAATTCGCCGATCGCATCACCACGGTGTCGCCGACCTATGCGCAGGAGATCCAGAGCGACGAGGGCGGCATGGGGTTTGGCGGTCTGCTTCGCGCCCGCGCCAACGTGCTGAGCGGCATCCTCAACGGCATCGATGTATCCGTTTGGAATCCGCAAGAAGATCCGCACATCGCCTACCGCTTCGGCGCGGAGGACCTCACACATCGGGCCGCGAACAAGGCGGTGCTCCAGCAACAGTTCAATCTGGATTCCTCGGACGAAGCGCCGTTGCTCGGCGTCATCAGTCGCCTGTCCTGGCAGAAGGGGCTCGATCTCCTGCTCGAGGCCATTCCGACCATCTTGCGCGAAGGCATGCAGCTCGCGCTGCTCGGCAGCGGCGACCGCGATCTGCAGGATCGCTATCAGGCCGTTGCGCGCGCGAACCCCGGCCGGATCGGGGTCGTGATCGGCTACGACGAGATCATGGCGCATCTGATCCAGGCCGGCTCGGACGCGCTCATCGTGCCGTCACGGTTCGAGCCATGCGGCCTGACCCAGCTCTGCGCGCTGCGCTACGGCGCCGTGCCCATCGTATCGCGCGTCGGCGGCCTCGAGGACACCATCGTTGATATCGGCGAGGCCGATAAATCGGGCCACGATGCCACCGGCTTCAAGTTCGCACCCGTCACCGCGGATGCCCTGGCCGGCACGCTGCGCAAGGCCAACATCGCCTTTCACGACAAGCTGACCTGGCGCCGGCTGCAACTGAGCGGCCTTGCGACCGACGTGTCCTGGCGCAACCGCGCCGGTGACTATGCCGCGCTCTATCGCGGCCTCATGACGGCGCGCGCCTGAGGCGCGACCATCGTCGAATCAATGCTATAGAGCCGCCATGGACCCCTTTGTGATCAAGCTGATCGGCTTTGCCGCCGCGACCTGCACCACCGTGGCCTACGCGCCGCAAGCCATCAAAGTGTGGAAGACCCGCTCCACCGGCGATATTTCGCTCGGCATGTTCCTGGTCACGGTGCTGGGGCTGGCGCTCTGGCTCGTCTACGGCCTGCTGTCGGGCGATGCACCTCTCGTCGCCGCAAACGCCATCACCATGGTGCTCGCCGGCGGCATCCTGTTCATGAAGCTGAAATACGGGTGAGCCACCCTTCTTCAACTCTCCTCGCTTGCGGGGGAAGAGGGAGAGGATCACCCACCGAACACATACGACGCCATCGCGACATTCGCGACCTCGTCGACGAAGACGCGCTTGCCCGCATCGCTGCCGGCAGCGCCGGCGGCCACCATCAGCGGCAGCAGATGATCTTCACGCGGATGCGCGAGACGCGCACTCGGTGCGTTCTCCCAGTCAACCAGCATCGCGTTGCGGCGCGCCGCGTCCTTGTGGCTGATCGCCTCGTTCAGATACGCCTCGAAATCATATGAGACCGGCTTCGACTCCGCGCGGCCGAACCCGCGCATGTTGTGATAGGTGAGCCCGCTGCCGACAATCAGAATGCCTTCGTCCCGCAGCGAGGCAAGCGCCTGCCCGACCTTGATGTGCTCGGCCGGATCGTAACTCGATCTCAGCGACAGCAGCACGATCGGCATGTCGGCGTTCGGATACATCAGCCCGAGCGGCACGAAGGTGCCGTGATCGAACCCCTGGTTGGGATCCTCCCGGCAATCGACGCCCGCGCGCGTGAGCAGCGCCTTCACCTCCGCGGCGAGCTCGGGCCGGCCCGGCGCCGGATATTTGAGGTGATAGGTGTGCTCGGGAAAACCGTGATAGTCGTACACCATCGGCGGATGCGCCGAGGTGGACACGGTGAAGGCGTCAGCCTCCCAATGTCCTGTGATGACGAGCACGGCCTTGGGCTTCTCCGGCAAGAGCTGCGGCAGCCGGCCGAACGCCTCCGCGGTCTTCGCATATTGCACCCGCCTGTCCTCCATGAACGGCCAGGGACCGCCGCCATGGGACAGGAAGAAGGTCGGAAATCGCACCATGGGTGAAGGCTCGTTTCGTTGGCAATAAGCGCGTGCGAGCTGCCCGCGCGATCGGCCGCGAGCATAGGCAAACCCGTATGGTTAGCAAGACGTTAACGATTTTCCGCCCAGAATCCCGGGCGTAGCCGAAGGAGTCGGCCAGCAGCCAGGGACGTGAAATGAAGAAGTTTGCGTTGGGGGACGTGGTCAACAGTGACAAGGGCCGCCGCGGCGTGGTTCGCGCAGCCTACAGGTCGAAGGAAGGCCAGCAGTTCTACGCCGTCGAGAAGGACGGCGCGATGGATTATCTGGAGGAAGACCGGCTGAGCCCGGCGCCGCGCGTCGAACTCGCGGCTTAAGTCCAACTCATCCTGCCCTAACGCCCGAACCGGTCCAGGCGCTCCGATAAGGGGTCGTCTCCGCTGGCGATGCGATCGTTCGTGATCAGCAGCAGGCGATCGTTGCCTGCGGCCGCATCCCAATGCGGCAGGTCCGCACCGTTGGGATCGCCGCTCCTGGCGAAGTTGATCCAGTAGGCGCGCATGCGATTTGCGACCTCGCGATCGGCTCGTGACAAGATGCCTGCACCGGGCACACCTTCGACGCCGAAGATGAACTGCAATTCCCGCCCATGACCGCCCTCGGGGTTTGCGCGCCGTGCCTCCGGCACATAGGCGAAGCGATAGCGAAAGGTCGGCGCACCGCTGGCGGCATGCAAGCGTGCCAGCAATCTCACCGGCTCGGAGAAGACCCTGTCGGTGTAGAATCTTGCCGCGCGGGCGGAAGGTCTGGCGAGGTCGGGATAGAGCCTGCGCAGTTCATCGCTGGTGGTACCTGACGACACCAGCTCTTCCCGGATATCAAGTTCGCTATCGAAACCCGTCTCGTCGTCGTTCGAGCCGATGATCAGAGGAATGCGGCTCTCATGTCCGGCCGCGAAGCCTGCGGCGACGTCCTCGCTCGCCAGACTTCCGTCGATCGTCGGCGCGAAGCTGCGCGGCGATTTTTCCAGGAGATGTTTTTCGACGGCAAGCAGAGCTCGCGGCTCGGCTGTGCGCAGATCGGCCTGTCGCCCCAGCGCTGCTAAGAATTGCCGGCCCACAATCTCGGCCTCTTGTGCCGAACGCAGGCGCGCACGACCGGGGATCGATTGCAGAATGGCTTTCTGAAAGAGCGCGCGCGCTTGCGCCGACAGCATCAGCAGCGCGATCGAGGTCGCGCCTGCACCACTGCCAAACAGAGTGACATTGTTCGGATCGCCGCCGAAGGCAGCGATGTTGTCGTGCACCCAATGCAGCGCCGCGATCTGGTCCATCAGGCCGTAATTGCCGGAGCCGCCTTCCGACAGCGCGGGATCGGCGAGCCAGCCGAACGCGCCGAGGCGAAAATTCACGGTCACCACGATGAGCCCGGCCTGCGCCAGCCTGGCACCGTCGAACAGCGGATCGTTCGCGGTGCCGCTGACGAAAGCGCCGTCGTGGATGAACAGCATCACCGGCAGCGGGCCGTCGACCCCGAACGGACGGAACACGTTCAGTGTAAGGCAATCCTCGCTCGATCCCGGCAGCGACGGCTGAAGACACGGCGCGCCATAGGCATAGGCGGTGCGCATCTCCGAACTCTCGGGTGCAGCCTGCGGCGGACGCCAGCGTAGCGGCCCGATCGGCGCGGCCGCATAGGCCAGCCCCTTGAACGAGGCCACTTCGCCTTCGACGGCGCCAAGCATCTGTCCTTCGCGCGTCAGCGCAAATGGAAACTGGCCAACCGGCTGGGCCGCGGCCGAGCCGGCGCAACAGAGGACGAGAGACGTCGCAAATAGCGCGAACACGGACCGCATCTTCGGAGCATCTCGATGCGCGGAAGGATTTTAGGCAGGTTATGTCCGTGGCCCGCTGCGAGGCAAGCGTCGCGGCCGCGCCTAGCTCCCCTTGGCGACAAGCTCCGCCAGTGCGTGCCGTGCGATGATGCCGAGTTCACCGAGCGTGGTGTGACCGGACCGCGCCGCCTCGATCAGCCGCTGGGCGATGAACCTGCGGCTGTCGTGATCGCCGCCGTGCGGCAGTTGGCGGCACGTCTCCTCCAAGACGACGTCCATGTTCGCTTTGGTCCGCTCACTCAACTCTGTCATGACGCCCGTCGGCACGCGTGGCAAAAACAAGAGCATACACAGATGGATCGACCCTGATTAGCCCGGGAAATCACGGCCCTTGTGCATCGCGATGCGTGTGCTGCCGCAACATTCACGCGGCCATGATGACGCCGCAAATGGCTACCGAAGATTGCACATGGCGTGATGACAAGCCGAACCTGCAGCGATAGCCTGCCGGCAAAACAAAACACACGGGAGGAAATGCCATGCCTGATGCAATGGTTGCTGCGCGTGCCTCTGACGCGGGGCGCGGAACCAGCCAGCAGGTCGACGTTGCCGTGGTCGGCGCCGGATTTGCCGGCCTCTACCTTCTCCACCGGCTGCGCAAGGCCGGCCTCACGGCAGTCGGCCTGGAAGAAGCCGGCGACGTCGGCGGCACCTGGTACTGGAACCGATATCCCGGCGCGCGCTGCGATATCCAGACCATCGACTACAGCTACACCTTCGATCCGGATCTCGAAACCGCCTGGACCTGGTCGGAGAAATACGCGACCCAGCCCGAGATCCTGCGCTATCTCGGCTTCGTCGCCGACCGTTACGATCTCAGGCGTGACATCCGCTTCAAGACCAAGGTCACGGAAGCGAAATGGGACGAGGCGACCGAACGCTGGCAGCTCACCACCGACAATGGCGCGCCGGTCTCCTGCCGCCATTACATCATGGCCACCGGCTGCCTCTCGGCGCCGAAGCCGCCGGAGATCGACGGCGTCAAGGACTTCAAGGGCGAGGTCTATTTCACCGGACGCTGGCCGCATGACGGCGTCGATCTCGCCGGCAAGCGCGTCGCGGTGATCGGCACGGGATCGTCGGCCATTCAGTCGATCCCGCTGATCGCCGAGCAGGCCGCACACCTGACCGTGTTCCAGCGCACGCCGAATTTCGCGCTGCCGGCGCATAATGGCCCTGCGCCTTCCGATCGCATGAGCCTGCTGCAAGGCGATCGCGCGGCCTATCGCGAGCAGGCGCGCCAGTCGATGGCTGGCGTGCCCTATCCGCAACAGACGGTCGTGAGCTGGCAATTAAGCGATGCCGAGCGCCGTGAGCGGTTCGAACGCGCCTGGGCGGCCGGCGACCTCGTCCACATCCTGACCCAGCTCTGGGCCGACCAGGCGGTCGACATCGACGGCAACAAGATCATCCAGGACCTGATCCGCGAGAAGATCGGCGCCGCCGTCAATGACCCCGAGACCGCCGCGGCGCTGATGCCGGACGATCATCCCTTCGGCGCCAAACGCCCCTGCCTCGATACCAACTATTACGCGACCTACAACCGGCCGAACGTCACGCTGGTCAATCTGCGCCAGGAGCCGATCAAGGCGATCACCGCAAGTGGGATCACCACGGCCAAGCGCAGCATCGACGTCGATGTGATCGTGTTCGCGACCGGGTTCGACGCCATGACCGGCGCGATCCGCGCCGTGCATCCGATCAGCGGACGTGGCGGCAAGTCGCTCACCGATGTCTGGGCGCAGGGGCCGCAGACCTATCTCGGGCTTACGGTCGAGGGCTTTCCGAACTTCTTCATGATCACAGGGCCCGGCAGCCCGTCGGTGCTGTCGAACATGGCGGTGTCAATCGAGCAGCATGTCGACTGGGTCGTCGATCGGCTCAAGGCGTTGCGCGACGCCGGGTTCACCACGATCGAGCCGACCGAGACGGCGCAGGCCGGCTGGAACAGGCACATGGCCGATTGCTCGATGGTGACGCTGCACCGGCTCGCCAACACCTGGTACACGGGCGCCAACGTGCCCGGCAAGGTGCAGGGCTTGATGCCCTATACCGGCGGCGTCGGTCCCTATCGCAGCATCTGCGACGAGGTGGTCAGCCGCGGCATGCTCGGCTTCAAGCTGACCGGCCCCGATGTCGCCGCGCAATGCAATGACGGCGAGGTGGTGCGGCTGCAGCCGGACGTGCGGCTGGTGCTGAACCTGCTGGCGTCGCTCAACCTGCCGCCGATCGAGTCGATGGGCGCGCAAGGCGCCTGCGCCTTCGTCAATGAGTTCAACAAGGGCCGTCCCGCCGGACGGCCGATCGGCGACATCGTCGACGGCACCCTGCCTGGCGCCGACGGTCCCCTGCCATATCGGGTCTACAAGCCGGCAACATCAGGGCCGCATCCGGTCGTGGTCTATTTCCACGGCGGCGGCTGGGTGCTCGGCGACGAGCAGTCGGACGATCCGTTCTGCCGCGACATGGTACGGCGGACCGGCATGATGCTCGTCAGCGTCGGCTATCGTCATGCGCCCGAGTATCGTTTCCCGGCCGCGGCCGAAGACGGCTATGCGGCGACGCGCTGGATTGCTGAGCACACCGCCGAGCTCGGTGGCAGGCCGGGCCCGGTGCTGGTCGCGGGCTGGAGCGCCGGCGGCAACATCGCCGCCGTCACCTGCCAGCTTGCGCGCGATCGCGGCGGGCCGGATATTGCGGGCCAGCTCCTGATCTGTCCGGTCACCGACTGCACCTTCGACCGTCCCTCCTACAACGACAATGCGACCGGCTATTTCCTGACCCGCTCGCTGATGTACTGGTTCTGGGACCTCTATTGCTCGCCGGCCGACCGCACCGATTCGCGCGTCTCGCCGCTCCGCGGCAAGGTCGCAGGCCTGCCGCCGGCCTTCGTCGTCACCTGCGAATTCGATCCGCTGCGTGACGAAGGCATCGCCTATGCCGAAGCGATGGCAGCCGCCGGCGTCCCGGTCGAGCAACTCAAGGCCCGCGGCCATTTCCATTCGTCCTTCACGATGGTGGACGTGATCATCACCGGCGCGCCGGGCCGGGTGCAGATGGCCGAGGCCTTGCGGCGCTTCGCCGGGTTGCCACCGGAGGTCAGCCGCGGCGACGATCACAGCCAGGTTCGTACCAGCCCGGGGCACAGGATCGCGGCGGCCGCGAGCTGAAAGCGAATGTTGGCGGGAACTATTTCCCGATCATCGCGTTTGGTGCTGTGGCATTGAGATGCAGTATTGGGTGTAGGCCCCGGCACGCAGGCTTGTGTGCCGGGGTTCTTTTTGCGTGAGGCGGAACGATGGGGGACGTGGTTGAGGATTCAAAGGTCGATTTTGGTGTCCTGGCGGTGCTGCATAAATGGCCATCGCTTGCGAACCAGCGGCGATCGGACAGGGCGTCCTACCAGGTGATCGAGGGCACGCTCGACGAATGCATCTCGGCGTTCATGGCGAAGCCGGCGGCGACCAGGCATCTCTATGAGATCCGCACGATCGCGCAGCCGCCGCTGGTCACGGACATCCTCTCGCCCGAGCACATCACCGAGCTGGCGCGGCTGCGCGAATTTCTCTGATCTTCGCAGAAAGCACCGGCTGAGCGCAGGAACCTTCTTCCGGTTTTTCCCGTTGATGGTGATCGGAAGCGAAGGCGTGAGTGCCTCACATGCTTGAAGCCGGCGTACCAGCCCCGGTCGTGCCCTATGGCGCAGACCAGACCTTGTTCGTGGTGATCGACCGCCTCGACAAGGCGACTGAAATCCGTGTCGAGCGAAGCGATCTCGACGCCACGATTGGCGAACTCGTCGCGGGCTGCTTCAACGACCCCGTCAAGGTCATCTCGTTCAACACGCTCGAGCACTGGATGAAGGATATCTCGACCGACGTTGCCGGCGAGATTCGGGCGCGCTGCGACATCGATGGCATGACCCTGCCCGACTATCTCAGCGACTTCGTCGAGAGCCATAGCTGAGCGCGCATGGTGTGATGAGTATCAGGCGCGTCGGTACTTGCCGGCGATGACCTCGATCTCGCGGCGGCGTTCGCCTGCGAAGGTCAGGAGCTTTTCGATCGTCAATGTATCCGTGATCCGCTTGGCGAGCCGCTCGGCGCGTGTAGCCTGATCTTCGGGATACTGGATCGTGTTCAAACGCCGCCTCCCAAGAGCTTAGATCTGGAGTCCCCAATGTTTGGGTATCCATGGTGGCTGGAGGCGGCTAACAGCCGGTTAAGCACAGCGTTTCGGATCGATATAGCTGCAAATTATTGCACCACATCGAGCCGGACATTGGTGACACCCTTGTCGACCATTCCCAGCGCCTCGGCCGCGGAGGGAGAGATGTCGACCACGCGTCCGCGAACATACGGCCCGCGATCGTTGATCCTGACGGTCACGAAGCGACCGGACGAAACGTCGGTGACGCGCAGCTTTGTGCCGAAAGGCAGGCTGGGATGGGCCGCGGTCAATTCATTCTTGTCGAACCTCTCGCCGCTCGCCGTCTCCGTATCCGAATAGAAGCTGGCGACACCATGCGAGACGCTTTGCTTTGCGCCGTCGGGGACGCGCGCCCGGCTGATCGGACGCGGACGCAGCGCCGCCACCCTGTGCGGACGCTCGACGATGGCCTGCCGGCTCGTGCCGGCCAGATCGGCCTTCTGGCGGCCGACCGGCGATTGCGCACACGCCGCAAGCGACGCCGCGCCGATGATGGCGAGCAGTATCCGGCACAGGGTTGCCAACGAAATCCGGGCATTTTCGGCACGTGCAAAGCAAGACATGATGCGCCCTCCGAATGCCCCGAGTTTCGGCGGGCAATGAGGGCAGAACCTTGTCGGAACGAAAGCGCGCCTGAGGCCGCAGCCGTTTCGCGTTTAGCTGTGGCGATTCCACCACACTGGCTTGTCCTGAATCGAGACAGATTCTTTCGCGAGCACCTCTCTCACTCCCTCTCCCCCGTTCTTGCGGCGAGAGGGAGTGGTGAGGAGCCGCCTCCGCGAGCCCGGCTTGAATGTAAGCGTCAGTACTGCGGCTCGTACATCTGGGACTGCACCAGTCCCTTCACATCATTGGGTGCGGGTCCGTCCGCGAGCCCGCGCTGAAAAGCGACGTCGGCGACGGCGGCGGCGATACGGACCGAGACCTCGCGGATGCGCGGCAGCGCCGGATAGAGGCTGCCCTGCGCAAGATCGTCCTTGCCGACGCAATCGGCGAGCGTATGGGCGGCCGCCATGAACATCTCGTCCGTCACCAGCCGCGAGCGGCTGGCGATAACGCCGAGGCCGACGCCCGGGAAGATGTAGGAATTGTTGCCCTGGCGCGGCACGAAGGTGCGGCCGTTGAGCTTGACCGGGTCATACGGGCTGCCGCAGGCAAACAGCGCGCGGCCCCCGGTGTAGCGGTAGGCGTCCTCCGCCGAGCATTCGGCCTTCGAGGTCGGATTGGAGAGCGCGAACACGATCGGCTGCTCGTTGAGCTCGGCCATCGCCTTGAGCACGTCGGGCGTGAAGGCGCCGCCGACCGCGGCAACACCGATGATGGCCGTCGGCTTCAGCGTCCTGATCGCGGTGAGGAAGTCGGCGATCGGCGCCTGGTCGGCATGGGCGTAACGGAGCTTGTGACCGGACAGGCCTTCGCGGCCGCCGACGACGAGGCCGCGGGAATCCACCAGCCAGTTGCGGCGGAGCGCTTCCGCCTCGGAGGCGCCCTCCGCCATCATGGCGGACGTCACGAGATCGGCGATGCCGGTCGCGGCCTCGCCCGCGCCGAGGAACAGGATGCGCTGATCCCTCAGTCTGCCGCCGTTGACGCGCAGGGCCGAGAACAGGCCGGCGAGCGCCACCGCAGCCGTGCCCTGGATGTCGTCGTTGAAGACGCAGGCCTCGTCGCGATATTTGTGCAGCAGCTTGAATGCCGAATGATTGGCGAAATCTTCGAACTGGATCAGCACACCCGGAAAGGTCTTTCGCGCGGCGACCATGAACTCGTCGACGAAGCTGTCATAGGCCTCGCCGGTGAGCCGCCGCTCGCGCAAGCCGAGATAATAAGGGTCTTTCAGGAGCTCTTCGTTGTTGGTCCCGACGTCGAGCACGATCGGCAGGCACGTTTCGGGATGCACGCCGGCGCAGGCCGAATACAGCGAGAGTTTTCCGACCGGAATACCCATGCCGTTGGCGCCGAGATCGCCGAGGCCGAGGATGCGTTCGCCATCGGTGACGACAATCAGCTTGGCCGGATAGGGCCAGTTCTTCAGGATCTCGGCGATCTGGCCGCGATCGCGCGAGGAGATGAACATGCCGCGTGGACGCTGGAAGATCAGGCCGTATTTCTGGCAGGCGAGCCCGACCGTCGGGGTGTAGATGATCGGTTGGATCTCGTCGATATTGTCGACGACGACGCGGAAGAACAGCGCCTCGTTGCGGTCATGCAAGGCATTCAGCGCGACATATTTTTCGAGATCGGTCGGCAGCGTGCGCAGATTCACGAGCACCCGCTCGACCTGGGTCTCCATCGTCAGAACGCACGGCGGCAGCAGCCCGCGCAGCCCGAGATCGTCGCGCTCCTGCGCGGTGAAGGCGGTGCCCTTGTTGAGCAGGGGATCGCGCAGCAGCGCCATGCCGTGCACGGAATCGGACGATGTCGAATGGGCGCTGACCCGAGCAGGTCTATTCACGAATTCCCCCAGGGAGTTTCTTATTGAAGGGCGGGCATTGTCGGCCAGCGCTCACCTGAGATCAAGGACGCAGAAAACTGCGGCAATGATTGTGATCCCGCACCGCAGCGAGGTTTTGGTGACGGGCAAAGGTTAATGCCGTAACGCTCCCGCTCCTCATGGTGAGGAGCGCGTCTTCGCGCGTCTCCAACCATGCAGGCCCCATCTCGCCCGCGGCGCATCCTTCGAGACGCCCGCTCCGCGGGCTCCTCAGGATGAGGAGGGTATTATTCAGCCTTGATGTCGGCGGCCTTCACGATCGGCCACCATTTCTCGGTCTCGACCTTCTGGAAGGATCCGAGCGCTGCGGGCGTTTGCTGATCGGACGGAGGAATCTCCTGCCCCAATTCGCCAAACCGCTGCTTGACGGCGGGATCGGCAAGCACGGTGACGATGGCCGCGTTGAGCTTCGTGACGATCTCCTTCGGCGTGTTCTTCGGTGCCCAGATGCCGTGCCAGTAGGAGATGTAGAGACCGGGCAGCCCCGCTTCGTCGACCGTCGGGATATCGGGTGCGGAGGCGAGCCGCGTCGGCGACGTTACCGCGAACGCCTTGATCGCACCGTTCTTGTAATGCGGCAGCGAGTTCGAGGCCTGATCGAACATGATGTCGATCTGCCCGGCCACGAGGTCGATCATGGCGGGCCCCGCGCCGCGATAGGGCACGAACTGGAAGTCGGTGCCGGTTCTCTCCTTGAAGAAGACACCGGCGACGTGGGCACCCGTGCCGGCGCCGGCCGTGCCGGCAGTCACCTTGCCGGGGTTGGCCTTCAGCCACGCGATCATCTCTTTCAGATTGTTGGCCTCGAGCGACTTCCGGCCGACGATGAGCTGCGTGCCCATCGCGATCATCGCGACCGGCTCGAAATCTGCGATCACGTCATAGGGCAGCTTGAAGATCGCGCCGTTGAGCACATGCGTGCCCCAATGGCCGATCGTGATCGTGGTGCCGTCAGGCGTTGCGCGCGCCACGCGGGCGCCGGCGATGCTGCCGGAGGCGCCCGCCACGTTTTCGACCACGATCGTCGCGTGCAATTCGGCGGCGATGCGTTCGGACAGGATGCGCGCCAGCGTGTCGGTCGGACCGCCCGCCGCGAACGGCACCACGAGAGTGATGGGGCGCGATGGGAACGGCTGCGCTCTCGCTGGAGCAGTCCACGCTGCACTTCCGAGCAACGCACAAATGACGATCACATGACCGCGCAGTCCAACCCACCGCCCCCGCATCAATCTCTCCCACCCTTTTTGTCGCCCGCATGTTGTCAGCGGGCTGGAGCCGGAGTGAACGCTGTCGAACGGATGGAGGCAAGCCGGAAATGATGCCGGACCGCTTAGGACATGTACTCATAAACTCGCGCTGCACTTCGTGTGAGGTCCGCCCTGCCTCCGATACCGGCCGTGTTGGCGCACCTCACCCTAGGTCCGAGTTGGGCCAATAGGCGACATTTTGAGCCCATCCAATCCGATCGTTCGGCGTACTTTTGAAATAGCAATCGGAACTAGGAAACACTGGGAAGTCCGCGCGTTTAGGGAGACGGGGCAACACACTGGAGGAAAGCATGCGAACAACAACTCTCGCGATGATAGTCGTTGCCGGAAGCGCGATTGCCTTCCAAGCAGTGGCCCAACAGCAAAAGGCCGCACCTAGTGAGCAAACCAAGGAGGAGATGCACCGTGGTGTAGACAGTGGGCTCAAGACTAGCGAGCCCAACGAGCAGATGCAGCGTGATGCAGACAAGGGGCTCAAGACACGCAATTCCGGACAGTCCGGGTTCGTGGCAGATCAAGACAAGCCGGGCGCTTCTGCGCACCCTCCGGGCCGGCCGGAAAGCGAACGGACCACCGGTTCGGGTAATCAGACCGGCGCTCCAAAATAGAGCCGTTAGCGCTCACGTCGGCGGCGAGTCCAAATGTCCGTTTGGGGTCACAAGCGACCTTCGACCGGATGCACCGCGAGGTCGGGTACGGGCCAATAGCCGACATCGGCTATCATCTAACAGGGATGCCAGCCGCGACGACGTCACTCACGGGTCGGTTTCGGTTTATTCAGCCACCATCTTCGAATTACCAAAAGCTGCCCTGCGCACAACGCCAGTCCCAATGCAGCCATCATCACGCAAAGAGCGAGATGCGCAACCAAGCCTATAGGGTGAGTTTCATAAGTGATGATCTGCCAGTGGCGGAGGTTGTCCACCCCGCGTCCAAACGAGACGAGCAGTCCTCCTGTCGTGTACCAGTTGCACAGCTGGGCAAGCCCTATCCAAGCTACTAATACGCAGGCGCCCCAACCGGCGACAAACCCGCCGATCGATTTTATTATGGTCAGCCACCCCGTCATAATCCGTGATTTTGCCATCCTTCAGCAAACTGGGTCATCTCCCAAATTGAACCGAAGCTAACAAAAGGTTGAAGATACAGGAATAGATCGTCGGCTCTTGCCTGCTGACGTTATCCCTGCAGGGATATCCGCTTCGGGTCACGAGCCGCCGATCACACGCAGGGTGGGAGACTTCCGCTTTGGATTGGTAAGCCGACGTTTAGGGGTGCACGCCCTATCCTGCCGCTCGACGCGGCGTCAGATGAGCGGCGCTATCGGCCGGCGGCGCGATGTGCATCAGGATGGTCTGGGTGGCGGATGCGACCTCGATGCCGTTGTGCTGGAAACGCTGCTTCATGCGGCGGTTGAATTCGCGCTGCACCGGCCAGCGGCCGGCCTCGGTGCAGCGGATCTGGCCGACGATCGACACCATGGCTCCGTCGACCTTGTCGATGCCCCAGAGCTCGAGATCGCCGCGGATCAGGCTGCGGAATTCCACCTCGCGGCGCATCTCGTCGACGATTTCCTTGAGGATCTGGCCGGCGCGATCGGTATCCTCCTTGTAGGCGACGTTGACGCTGACGGACGCATTGCCGGCGCCGCGGCTGGCATTGGTGATGGTCGTGACCGCGCTGAACGGCACGATGTGCACGGCACCGTCGCCGGCCCTGAGCCTGATCGTGCGGATCGAGACGTTCTCGACCACGCCCGATAGCCCCGACACGCTGACGCTGTCGCCGACCTGGACGGTGTTCTCCAGCAGCAGGAACAGCCCGGTGATGAGGTCCTGCACCAGCTTCTGCGAGCCGAAGCCGATGGCGATGCCGACGATGCCGGCGCCCGCCAGCAGCGGCGCGACATTGACGCCGATCTCGCTGAGCGCCGTGAGGCCGACGACGGTGGCGATCACGCACAGCAAGGCCGTGCGCAGCATCGGCTGAAAGGTCCGCAGCCGCGCGGCGCGGGCATAGTGGCCGTCGCGCGACAGCGTGTTGATCTGGCGGTCCAGCAGCGCGTTGCTGGCTTCCCAGATCGCCGCCGCGATGAATACGGCAAGTCCGATCGTCACCACCGCCGAGATCAGCCGGCTGCCGATCTGGCCGCCATAGAACCAGACGATGGCGTCGACGCCCCAGACTTCGAGCACGGCCACCAGACCGATGAAGGCGATGACGCCAGATACGATCTTGCGCAGCAGCGGCAGGTAGCGATTGGCGCGGATTTCGAGGCCTGGAAAGCGCTGGAGGATTTCCGGCTTGATGCGGAAGCCGCGGTCGATCAGGCCGAGCGTCAGCATGATGGCGACACGCGTGATCAGCGCCACAGCGATGGTGCCGACGAAATATTGCAGCAGCAACGAATAGCCGTTGCGAATGTTCAGCGCCCACACGGCCCATAGCGCCAAGTCGAGCGCGATGGCGAGATAATGCCAGCCGCCCGCAATGCGGTTGCGCAGTCCCGCCGCGATCCCCTGCCGGTCGGCCGGCGCGCGGATGGCTTCGGCGACCTGGCGGCGGCATTGCAGGATGATCACGACGATGAAGAGATGCACGACCAGCATCACCATGCGCAGGAGCGCGGCATAGCCGCCGCGATGCAGGCCGAGCAGCAGCGCCACATTCGCAAAGGCGATGCCGGAGACGCCGACACCGACGATACGGCGCGCCCAGATCTCGATATAGGCAGCGGTCTCGGCCTTGACCGGAAACAAGCCGAACGGTCCCGCCAGCACACGGACCACACAGATGAGCCCGCGCGAGAACGCATAGGCGTTGACGACCGCGAGGATCACGAGACGGACGGTGGTGGGCTCCCCGATCTCGGTGCCGAGCAGCGCCGTGGCGACGCCGACAAAGACCAACACGGGTAGCAGCTCGAGCAGGAAGCGTCCCAGCACGAGGGGCAGCCGCAGCATGATTTGCCAAGCCCGCGCCAGGCTGTGGCGGCGCCTGTGCAGTTCGGGCGCGGGGGTGACATCGGCGACCGATAACGGCGGATCGGCAATGGGCAACACCTGCACCGGCAGACGCGCCGTTTGCGGCATGCGCCCTTCCAGGAACACGACGGGGCGCCGGATCAGACGGAACATCACCCATTCGGCGCAAAAGGCGCAGCCGAACACCAGACCGAGCTTCCAGGCGATCTCGATCAGGAGATTGTAGGCCGCGGGATCGTTCGCGGTCCGCACGATCCAGTAATAGAACGCCGGGAAATGCGTGAGCGTCCTGGCCATATCGGCGACGTCTCGCGAAATTTCGCCGATCTCCTCAGACACGGTGAGCATGAGCTGCGCACCGAGGCCGTCGGCCGCGAGCGGGATCGGCGATTTTGGCTCGGGCATAGGCTGCTGTGGACCGGACGCATTGGCGATCGCGCGCAGCGTGTCGATCATCTGCGTGCGCTTCTTGTCGTCCTGCAGCGTTTCCAGCGCCCGCTTGGCCTCATCGGGCGACAACGCGGCAGCGCTGTTTGCCGTCGGCGCAGGCGGCGCGGCGCGGGTGCTGGAGAGAGAGGAGATCGCGATCAAGAGCGCGGCGAGAAGCGCGGAGGCAAGCTTATGCGACACGAGGGATTCCCTGGGAAAAATGAATGCGACGGCGACGTCGGGCCCGTCACCGCCGAAGCACATGCATCATGTCGGATCGACGCTATTCGCCCGGGCGCTGTGTCGGAAGTTGGCCAATGAGGCGACATTCTCTTGGCATTTGCCGCGGTGCAGGAAGCGGGAACCGTGGACTCAAGCCGAGGGAAGAGTATGCGGCAGCATTTCAATGCAGATTGATGCAGTTGAGCCTCATCCTGAGGAGGCCGCGAAGCGGTCGTCTCGAAGGACGAGGGCGCTCGCTCAGGCGCCGCCGAGACGTCATGTGCGATCGCCCTAATATGCGATCGCCCTGCGTCATTCCGGGAGTCGGCCCGGAATGACGCGATGAGGAGGAGGAGAGAAGCAGGATGTCAAAAGCGCGGCGGCCTTGTTACGGCCATCCGACATGATCGCTGTGATGCAATCGATCTGATGCAGAGTACAGCGCCGGGCAGGTAGGGGCTATGCCACACTGATGCAGCCCACTAGACCTTGGCCCGGCGTGCCGTTCGCGTTTCTGCCGCTATGCGATAGTCCGAACGAGCTCCATCGCACTTAACGCGGCTGGTTCTGCGGAGGTGGTGTCATAGACCTCCCCTTGCTCTTGATGTGGACGTTGCGCGTCGCTTGTTTGCGACCATTGGGATGGTCCTCCCGTGACGCAAGACTGTCAAGCAAGATCAATGGCGCGCAAATCACATTTGAGGGCGCGTTCCATTCCAGGGCGACGGATTCACCGCTGCCGAAACACGAGAAGTGGACGAGTTACGAGACTGCCCTTCCCGCAAATGTAGAGCGCGTCTGCTACGGGTTGGCGCGTGGGT
The DNA here is from genome assembly GCF_040547675.1 of Bradyrhizobium sp. RT6a. NCBI lineage: Bacteria > Pseudomonadati > Pseudomonadota > Alphaproteobacteria > Hyphomicrobiales > Nitrobacteraceae > Bradyrhizobium > Bradyrhizobium sp. RT6a. The sequence continues at coordinate 678,637 of NZ_JBEPQC010000003.1, read as the reverse complement.
ACTGAGGGATTGGGGATGATGACATCATACCCCTGTTTTGCCCGACGAGTCAAACCGCTTCGACAAATCCGCAATCGATCGAGCTGGCCTTCAAGTCATTGATTTCGCTATCCCCGGCTACTGTGCATGGGGTTGTTTTCGCGTTTTTTGTTTCTTGTCCGCCTTCTCCTCCTTCTCCAGCGCCTTGCGAACCTCGTCGAATTCGCCCAGCGAGGCCTTGTCGGCGCGGGGGAAGCGTAGATCGAGCTTCTCCAGCGCCGCGACGATGGCCGACCCGATCACGACGCGGGCGAACCATTTGTGGTCGGCCGGCACGACATACCACGGCGCATGCGGCGTGGCCGTGTGCCGGACGATGTCCTGATAAACTGCCTGATAGCGCGGCCACAGCGCGCGCTCCTTGATGTCGTCCATCGAGAACTTCCACTGCTTGGCCGGCTCCTCCAGCCGGTCGAGGAAGCGCTCGCGTTGCTCGTCCTTGGACAGGTTGAGGAAGAATTTCAGCACCACGGTGCCGTTGCGCGAGAGATAGCGCTCCCACGCAGAGATGTCCTCGAACCGCTCCTTCCAGATGTTCTTGGTGAGGACCTTCTGCGGCAGCTTCTCCTTGGCGAGGATCTCCGGGTGCACGCGCGTCACTAGGCATTCCTCGTAATGGGAGCGGTTGAAGATGCCGATATGGCCGCGCTCCGGCAGCGCGACCGCGTGGCGCCAGAGGAAGTCGTGGTCGAGCTCTTTGCTGCTCGGCGCCTTGAAGGCACTGACTGCGCAGCCTTGCGGATTGATGCCCTCGAAGATCGCCTTGATCGCCGAATCCTTACCGCCGGCGTCCATCGCCTGGAACACGATCAGCACCGACCAGCGGTCCTGGGCGTAGAGCTTCTCCTGAAACGCGATCAGCCGCTTCTTGTTGGCCTCGAGAATCTCCTGCGCCTTCTCCTTGTCGAGGTCGCCCTTCTCGTCGGTCTTGTGGTCCTTGAGATGAAACTTGCCCGAACCATCATAGCGGAATGGCGTGATGTAGCGGTCAAGCTCCTGGGCGAGCGATTTGGACGACTTCTTGCTCATGAGCGCGGGGCACCTTGCGTTGCGGCTTCAATCGATCGAGCAAGCTACCAAGGATGCCCTTCGGAAGGAATATGATGAAAAGCACGAGCAGCACGCCGTAGACGAGATTGTCCCAGCCGACCGCCTTGGTGCCAAAGCCGATGCGCAGGGTCTCAGCCAGCATAATCGTGATGATGGCGCCAAAGGTCGGGCCGAGCGAGACGAACAGGCCGCCGACGATGGCCGCGAACACCATCTGGAGCGACACCGCGATGCCGCTGACCGTGTCTGGCGTGATGAACATCTGGTACTGGCAGTAGATCGCACCCGCAAGCGCCGTCATCAGCGCGCTGAGCAGCGTGATCTTCAGCTTCTCCGCGGTCACGTCGACGCCGGCCGCGGCCGCGGCGTCCTCGTCCTCCGAGATCGCCTCCAGCGCATAGCGGGCCATGCTGCGATCGACCCAGTGCCAGACCACGATGCCGAAAAGCCAGACCCCGAGCGCGATCAAATACCAGGTGATCTTGTCGTCGAATTGCAGCGCCCAGAGCTTGTTGCCCGCGGCCCGGTTCGGCGTGTAGCCGAGCGAGCCGCCGGTATAGTCGCGCGTCGCCGTGATGACCTGGAGCACGATGCCGGAGAGCGCGAGCGTCACCAGCACGAAATAGTGCCCGGTGATGCGGAAGCGAAAGCAGGGATAGCCGACGATCAGCGCCAGCGCGCCGGCTGCGACCATGCCCATGGGGATGCCGATCCAGGGCGACCATCCCAGGTGATTCCAGAGTAGCGCGGTGACATAGGCGCCGATTCCCATGAACCCGCCATGGCCGAGCGAGACCAGGCCGAACCGCCCCATCATCGACCAGGACGTATAGGCGAACGACCAGATCAGGATCAGCACCAGGATGTGCAGATGATAGGGATCGCGATAGACGAAAGGCAGCGCGACCAGCGCCGCCAATCCCACCGCCCAGGCTGCAAGTCGTCCCCGCCCCATCATCGGCGCTTCGCGAGCAGGCCCGCGGGCCGGATGAACATCATGACAATGAAGAAGGCGAAGGCGAGCACGTAGCCCCATTCGAGATCGGAGAACAGGCCGCCGAGCGAGATGATCTCGGCGAACACGAAGGCGGCGATGAAGCCGCCGATGAAATTGCCTAACCCCCCGAGCACGCAGATCAGGAAAGTGATCGGCCCGAACGACAGGCCGACGAAGGGATGCACGTCATATTGCAGCACAAGGAGGCAGGCGGCGAGCCCGGCCAGCCCCCCGCCGATCGCGGAGGTGATGAGATAGATCCGCTTCGTGTCGACGCCCATCAGCGCCATGATCTGCCGGTCCTGCGAGATCGCCCGGATCGCGGTGCCGGTGAAGGTCCGCGTCATGAACAGATAGACCGCGACCATGCCGACCAGCGCAGCCAGGAAGGACAGAAGTCGTGCGTAGCTGAAATTCATCTCGCCGAAGGCGAGCACCGGCAGGCGGATGCCGAGGTTGCGGAAGTCGATGCCGAAGGCGACGGTGGCAAAGCTCTGCAGCACGAACAGCACCCCGCCGGTCGCGAGCAACTGGTTGATCGGCGGCGCGGTGAGCAGCGGCGCGATCACGAGGTAATGCAGCGCCGCGCCGAGTACCGCGACCAGCAGGATGGTGAGCGGCGCGGCGAGGAAATAGCTGATGCCGTAATACTGCACCAGGAAATACATGGCGTACATGCCGATCATCACCAGCTCTGCGTAGCAGATCCAGGTCACGTCGATGACGCCGAAGATCAGATTGAGCCCGAGCGCGAGCAGCGCCAGCACGCCGCCGAGCAGGATGCCGTTGATCACGGCCTCCAGCAGGTAGATGTCGAAAATGTCTAAAAACGCTTGCATGCCCGCATGAACCTCACACCCCGAGATACGCTTCCTTGACCGTGTCGCTTGCCAGCATCTCGGCCGAGGTGCCTGAGGACCTGATCGTGCCCGCCTCGATCAGGTAGGCACGATCGACCACCCGCAGCACCTGCTGCACATTCTGCTCGACGATCAGCACGGTCAGCCCGCTGGCGCGGATCCGCTTCACCAGCTCGAACACCTGCTGCACCACGACTGGCGCGAGCCCCGCCGACGGCTCGTCGAGCAGCAGCAGCTTGGGATTCGACATCAGCGCGCGGCCGATCGCGCACATCTGCTGCTCGCCGCCGGACATGGTGCCGGCCATCTGGTGGCGGCGCTCCTTCAGGCGCGGAAACAGTTCGAACACCACGTCCAGCCGTTCGGCGTAGTGGTCGCGCGCCTCCTTCATGAACGCGCCCATCTTGAGATTGTCGTCGACCGAGAGCTGCGGAAACAGCCGCCGATTCTCCGGCACATGCGCGATCCCGAGGCTGACGATCTTGTGCGGCGGCGTGGCCACGACGTCGACGGCTTCCATTCCGATCGACCCACGCGAGGGACGGATCAGGCCGGAGATGACGCGCATCAAGGTGGTCTTGCCGGCCCCGTTCGGCCCGATGACGCCGACAGCCTCACCCGCCTTCACGTCGAGATCGACGTCGAACAGTGCCTGGAACGTGCCATAGCCGGCATTAACGCCGCGGAGCTCCAGCATCACTGCACCCCCGCGCGGCGGCGCGCTGCGGCGGCCGCGGCCTGCGTGGTCTCGGCATCGGTGCCGAGATAGACTTCGATGACGCGGGGATCGCCGGCAACGGCACTCGGCAAACCTTCCGATATCTTCTCGCCGTGATCGAGCACCATGACGCGATCGACGACGCGCATCAGCACGCCCATGATGTGCTCGACCCAGATGATGGTGATGCCGAGCTCGTCGCGGATGTTGCGCAGCATGTCGGCCGCCTGCCCCATCTCGGCCTCGTCGAGGCCGCCGAGGCTCTCATCGGCCAGCAGAAGTTTTGGCGCGGTGGCGAGCGCTTTCGCCAGTTCGAGCTTCTTTAGGCCGGCCGCACCGAGGCCATCGACGCTGGCATGGCGATCGGTCGGCAAGCCGACCATCGCCAGCGATCGCTCGGCAGCCTCCTCGGCCCTGGCACGGCTGTGGCGGCCCTGGCCGTAGAATCCGGCGAGCGCGACGTTCTCGAAGATCGTCAGGCGACGAAACGGCCGCGGGATCTGGAAGGTGCGACCGATGCCGCTGTTGATGATCCGGTGCGGCGGAAGGCCTGCGATCTCGGAGCCGCCGAACAGGATCGAACCGGACGTCGGCGCCAGCGTACCCGAGAGCATGTTGAAGATCGTGCTCTTGCCCGAGCCGTTGGGTCCGATCAGGCCGAGGATCTCGCCCTGATCGACTTTGAACGACACATTGTTGACGGCGGTGAAGCCACCAAACCGCTTCACCAGCCCGCTGACTTCCAGCACCGTCCCGCTCTCCTCTCTGCGCGCATTGGCGCTACTGATTGCTGTAGGTGGTGCCCTTCGGCAGCGGCAGCACGGCCTCGCGCTGCGCCTGGCTCTTGGGCCAAACCACGGAGGACTTGTCGTCGATGTACTGGATCACGACCGGGAACGAGCGCTCGTTCTGTCCGGCCATCGGCGTGCCCTCGCCGTAAAACTTGACGCCAAAGCCGAGCATGGTGCCCCCTTCGGGAATATCGGTGTCGAGCGCAGCCTTGCGCAGCGCATCCGGATCGACCCCGCCATATTTCTTGATCGCGCGCGGCAGCACGTCATTCATGAACACATAGGTGTTGGACGCACCGATGCCGACATGCGCCGAGCGGATGGCGACGCCGGGCCGGATCTTGTCGAATTCCTCGCCGACCATCTTGATCACGGGCGGGAGCTTGGGATCCATGGTCTTCTGGTTGGCAAGCCAGATCGAGATCGGGTCGGTGTTGAAGATGTAGGTGGCATCCGCGCCCATGCCTTCCTTCAGCTTCTCATAGACGCCGTAACCCGCACCGTGCCCCATCAGCGCGCCGAACTTCAGCCCCTGTTCGCGGGCCTGACGCAGCAACAACGTGATATCGGGGTTGTAGCCGGTGTGGAAAATGACGTCGGGCTTGGCCCGCTTCAACTTGGTCACCAGCGCGGAGAGGTCAGGCGCGGTGGCCGAATAGCCCTCCTTCATCACGACATTGAAGCCCGCCTTCTTCGCGCCGGCCTCGTTGCCCCTGGACACATCGACGCCATAGGCGCCGTCTTCGTGAATGATGGCGACGCGCAGATCCTTCGGCTCCTTGTCGAACTTCGCCTTGGCGTTCTGCGCGATGAAATCCATCGTCATCATGCCGAACTGGTCGCCGCTCGCCTGCGGGCGGAAGACGTATTTATAACCCTTCTCGTTGAACACGGCCGACGAGATGCAGGTCGTCATCCACATGAACTTCTTGAGCTGCTCGACGCGCGCCGCGACCGGCACGCATTGCGCCGAGGAGAAGAAGCCGAGCACCATGTCGACCTTTTCCTGCTCGAGCAGGCGGACGGATTCGTTGATCGCGATGTCGGGCTTGCTCTGCGCATCGGCGTAGACCGCTTCGATCTTGTAACCCTCGACGCCGGTCTTGGCGAAATGGTCAAGGACGATCTTTGCGCCGATATAGCCGAGCTCAGAGCCGCCGCCGGCGAGAGGCCCGGTCAAATCGAAAACGACGCCGATCTTGATCTTCTTTTCCTGAGCGTGGGCGGACACTGCCAAGCCCGTCGCTGAAATCGCGACCAACAGCCCACGTACCAAACGGGCAGCCATGCGCACGCGCATCAAAACCTCCCTGGACGATTGTGCATTGCATTCTTTTTAGGTTTGCAATTTTGCCCATCACATGGGCTGAGCGCAGCGATGTCAAGCCTCGCGCATCAGCGCAACGCGAACTGCTGCTCGACGAAGGCCGTGACAAATCGCGGCATGGACGGCGTGAGATCACTCATGTCGCGCACGAGATGAATGGCCGAGAGCTCTGGCTCGGCCTCGCCCGCCAGATTGGCTTCGATCCGCGCACGCGCCACATCACCCGGCATGTCCAGGTTGATAATTTTCAGCATTGCAATCGCGGGACCAGTGACGACGCAGTGCCAGTCCGGCTCGACCCGATAGTCAGTCGCGGTCAGGCCGGTCTCTTCCTCGAGTTCGCGGATCACACTGCCGGGAATGTCGAGCGTGTCGCCCCTGACGTCATCGAGATCGGGCGTCCCCGACGGGAAATAGATCCGGCCTGCGTTGGCGGTGTGCTGCGCCATCTCGCCCATCACGAATGCGCCGTCGGACGTGCGCAGCGCGCCCATGCCAAAGCCGTTGAACACGGCCTTGTCGGGAAAGCCCCAGTCGCGCCAGGCGAGGAAGCTCGCGAAATCGGTCTCGAAGTAGGTGGCGGCGAGATGGCCGTCGGCGAACATTGCATCGCGCCCGAGCAGGACGCGACCGTTCCAGAGCTTTGGCCGCTCGCGCTGCTTCTCGGCGAAATGCGCGGCGATCTCGGCGCGCCGCTCCTCCGCAAACACCCAGACGATCGGCCGCACGGCAAGTTCAAGCGTCGTGACCCGATGAATAATTGGTGACGTCATGACGCCTGATGACCACGCCTTCGCGTCGGTTATTTGGCGCTCCCCGTGGTCTTCTTGGCCTGCTCGACGTACTTGTTGGTGAAGGTCTTGCTGACGTCGATCTTGGCGTTCGCCACGTCGGGCGATCCGACGCTGAACACCGCGAGCACGGCGTCAGCGCCCTTCGGGTCCATCTTGCCGGTCTCGGAGTACATCGGGATCGTGTTCTTGAGGGCCGCGAGATAGAGGTCCTTGTTCTTGCCGACCGTCTCCTCCGGCATCTTCGCCATGATCTCCTCGGGCGAGTGCGAGTGGATCCAGGCGAGCGTGCCCAGGATCGCGTTGGTCAGCGCCTGCGTCTCCTTCTCGTGGCCGGCAACCCAGGCTGCTGTCGAGTACAGCGCGCCGCCCGGATATTCGCCCCCGAACGTCTCGAGCGTATCCTTTTGCGTGCGGGTGTCCGAGAGGATGCGCAGATCCTTGTGGCTGCCCTGGAGCACGGTCACGGACGGATCGAGCATCACGGCGGCGTCGATCTGGCCCTGCTCCATGGCGGCGACCGCAGTGGCGCCGAGGCCGACGCCGATCACGGCGGTGCTGGCGGGATCCACGCCGTTCTTCTTCAGCATATACTTCAGGAAGAAGTCAGTGGAGGAGCCGGGCGCGCTGACGCCGACCTTCTTGCCGGCGAGGTCCTTGATCGACTTGATCTCGTTGGTGTGCGAGGGCGAAACCACCAGCACGAGGCCGGGATAGCGGTCATAGACGACGAACGCCTGAAGCTCCTGCTTCTTGGCCGCGAGGTTGACGCAATGGTCGAAATAGCCGGAGACCACGTCTGCGCTGCCGCCGAGCACGGCCTTGAGCGCGTCCGAGCCGCCCTTGAGGTCCACGAGCTCGACATTGAGACCCGCCTTGTCGTATTCGCCGAGCTGTTTTGCCAGCACCGTGGGCAGGTAGCACAGGCAGGAGCCGCCGCCGATCGCGATGGTGACCTTGCTTTGCGCCGCGGCAAGAGCGGTGGTGAGCGTCAGCGCGATCAACGCGCCCGCGAGCCTGGCTATCGTGTTCTTCATTGGTTTCCTCCGTTCGGCTGGCGGCACCATAGAGCAGCCGGACTGGCTTGAGAAGCAGGACCGAAGGCGCTGGCCATCGGCCTTTCGGCGCAATAGCATGAGCCCACAAGAACAATTCTTGATGGGGAGGATCATCCATGAATCGCCTTGCAATCGGACTGTCGATCGCCACCGCTTTTGCCGCCGGATGCGGCGCAACCCACCTGCTGCGGCCGGCGCTGGCCACGGAGAATATCACTCCGCAGATCATCCACACTGGCGAGATGGAGGGCGACGCGCTCGGGAACGCCAATGCCGTCGGCTTCCGTTCCAAGATGTTCGCGAGTGCCGACGGCGCCACCATCTCGATCCAGGTCGGCAATGTGCCCAAGCACATGCATCCCAACACCAACGAGATCCAGTATATTTTGGAGGGCACCGGCACGATCTGGTTCGGCGACAAGGAGGTCACAGTGAAGCCGGGCGACCTCGTCATCATCCCGAAGGGGACGCCGCATGGCGGCACCAAGCCGATCAGCGGACAGGTCAAGGCGATCGCGATCAAGACGCCGCCGCAGGCCCCCGACGACACCAAGTTGCTGGATTGATCGATCCGGGGCTCGCGCGGCGCGCGGGCCCCTTGCGGCCTAGCCGCGTCCGTCCACGGTCGGGCGCCAGACCAGCAGTCTCCGCTCCACCAGCGTCACACCAAAATCGATCAGAATGACGAAGGCCGACAGCACGAACATGCCGGCGAACACCCCGGCGACATCGAATACGCCCTCGGCCTGCTGAATGAGATAGCCGAGCCCCGCCGCCGATCCCAGATATTCGCCGACGACCGCACCGACCACGGCAAAGCCCACCGACGTGTGCAGGGAGGAGAACATCCACGATAGCGCCGAGGGCCAATAGACGTGCTGCATCAGCTGCCGCTCGCTCATGCCAAGCATGCGACCATTGTCGAGCACGGTGCGGCTGACCTCCTTGACGCCCTGATAGACGTTGAAGAACACGATGAAGAACACCAGCGTCACGCCGAGCGCGACCTTGGACCAGATGCCCAGTCCAAGCCACAGCGCGAAGATCGGCGCCAGCACCACACGCGGCAGTGCGTTGACCATCTTGACGTAGGGATCGAACACCGCGGCGACCAGCGGCTGGCGCGCGAACCAGAAGCCGATCAGCACGCCACCGGCCGATCCGATCACGAAGGCCAGGATCGATTCCGTCAGCGTGATGCCGAGATGCTTCCAGATCACACCGGACGAGAACCATTTGACGATCTGGGCGAAGACGTCGACCGGGTTGGAGAAGAAGAACGGCGGCAGCAGGATCTTGCCGAACACGGGCACGGTCGACAGCAATTGCCACAGCGCGAGGCAGACCACCGCGACCAGCACTTGCAGCGAGAGCAGCGTCAGCCGCGACATCACACCGCCTCCGCCGCTTGCGTGGACTGCGCATAGCCCTTCATGACCTCGTCCTTGAGCACGCTCCAGATCTCGCGATGAAGCGCATGGAATTCCTTGTCCAGGCGCACTTCAAAAATGTCGCGCGGGCGCGGCAGGCTCACGCGCCAGTCGCCGATGATGCGGGAGGACGGCCCCGCCGACATGATCACGACGCGGTCGGCGAGCGCGATCGCCTCTTCCAGATCATGAGTGACGAACAGCACGGCCTTGCGGTCGGCGTTCCAGAGGTCGAGCAGCAGGTTGCCCATCACCTGCCGGGTCTGCGCATCCAGCGGCCCGAACGGCTCGTCCATCAGAAGGATCTTTGGATCGCGGATCAGCACCTGCGCCAACGCCACGCGCTTGCGCTGGCCACCCGAGAGCATGTGAGGATAGCGGTTGGCGAAGGCACCCAAGCCGACCGAGGTCAGCCACTTTTGCGCCCGCGGCAGCGCCTCGCTGCGCGGCGTGCCGCTGACTTCGAGCCCGATCGCGACGTTGTCGAGCGCGGTTTTCCAGGGGAACAGCGCATCGGCCTGGAACAGATAGCCGGCATCCCGGTTCAGCCCGGCAAGCGGCTGGTCGAATATCCTGACGCTCCCGGCAGCCGGCTTCAGCAGCCCGGCCGCGACGTTGAGCAGCGTCGATTTCCCGCAGCCGGTTGGGCCGACGATGGCGACGAACTCGCCCTCTCCGACCGTCAGATTCGCCTTCTCCACCGCCGTATAGACCCGCTCGTCCCCCAGCCGGAACGCGACCTTGGCATCTTCCAGCGCCACCGCCGTAGGCGTCGTCATGTATTCCCTCCAAACTTGGCCCGATGCCTTAGCCGCTCGCGCAGCCAAGTTCAATCAAGCCGCCAAGCGTGCTACGCATGGGCCTCGTCATCCCCTGCCCCACGGGCGGGTTAGCGCAGTGAGCCCGCCCGATGCGATCCAGGCCGATGATTGGCTATGCCCACGTCACCAAGAGCTTCGGCGCGCTCAAGGCCGTGGACGATGTGTCACTCGACATCGCCGAAGGCGAGTTTATCGCCGTCGTCGGCGGCTCGGGATCGGGCAAGACGACGCTGCTGCGGCTCGCCAACCGCCTGATCGAGGCGGATGGCGGCACGATCACGGTCGAGGGCCACGACGTGCAATCCGTCGATCCGGTCGCGCTGCGGCGCCGCATCGGCTACGTCTTCCAGAGCGGCGGGCTGTTCCCGCATCTGAGCGTGGCCGACAATATCGGGATCACGCCAAAACTGCTCGGCGTCCCGGCGGCGGATATCGCAACGCGGATCGATGAGTTGCTCGAGCTCGTGCAGCTCGACCGGGCCGCGCATCGCGAGCGGTTGCCGGACGCACTCTCGGGCGGCCAGCGCCAGCGTGTCGGCGTGGCGCGGGCGCTTGCGGCAAGGCCCCGGATCGTGCTGATGGACGAGCCATTCGGCGCGCTCGATCCCCTCACCCGCGATGCACTCGGCGACGATTTTCGCGAGCTGCACCGCAAGCTCGGCCTGACGACCGTGATGATCACCCACGACATGACGGAAGCGATCCTGCTCGCGGACCGCATCGCCGTGATGCGCGGCGGGAAGCTGCTGGCGCAGGGCACGCCAGTGGAGCTCTCGAACAGCAAAGACGCCTACGTACTGGAGTTGCTGCGGACGCCGCGTCGCCAGGTCGAGCGATTGAACGCGCTGCTGCCACAGAGCGGGGCGGCATGAGCCTTTTCACCGATCCACGCTGGGGCGAGGCGCTGGCGCATTTGCCCGACTATCTCGGCAACCACGTCCGGGTGAGTCTCGCCGCACTTGCGCTCGGCCTGATGGTCAGCCTGCCGCTGGCGATCCTGACCCGCAACCGCCCCACGCCGCGCGCCGTGCTGCTCGCGCTCGCCAGCATCGTGCAGACGGTGCCCGGGCTGGCGCTGCTTGCGCTGTTCTATCCCCTCCTGCTGCTCGCGGCCTCCGTGACGCTGGCCTGGTTCGGCGTCTCGTTCTCCGCTTTCGGCTTCCTGCCGGCGATGCTGGCGCTGGCGCTCTATTCGATGCTGCCGGTGCTGCGCAATGGCATCACCGGCCTCAACGGCATCGATCCCGCGCTGATCGAGGCTGCGAAGGGTGTCGGAATGACCGCACCGCAGTCGCTGGTGATGGTCGAACTGCCGCTGGCTCTCCCGGTGATGATGGCTGGCATCCGTACCGCCGCAGTGTGGGTGATCGGCACCGCGACGCTGTCGACCCCGATCGGGCAGACCAGCCTCGGCAATTACATCTTTGCCGGGCTCCAGACCCAGAACTGGGTGTTCGTGCTGTTCGGCTGCTTTGCCTCGGCTCTGCTGGCGCTCGCCGTCGATCAACTGCTCGGCCTGATCGAGAGCGGCCTGCGCTGGCGCAGCCGCGTGCGTACAGCGCTTGGCGCGGCCGGGATCGCCGCACTGGTCGCCGCGACACTGGTGCCGACGATGGGGCGCTCATCACAGAGCTATGTCGTCGGCGCCAAGACGTTTGCCGAGCAATATGTGCTGTCGGCGCTGATGCGGGACCGGCTTCAGGCCGCCGGTCTCTCCGCCGTTGCACGATCCGGTCTCGGCTCGAGCGTGATCTTCGAGGCCTTGAAAGCCGGCGACATCGATCTCTATGTCGATTACTCCGGCACGCTCTGGGCCAATCAGCTTCACCGCACGGACATCAAGCCGCGCGCGGAGCTGCTGGCGGAGCTGCAAACGGCGCTTGCGAAGGAGAACATCACCCTGCTCGGCGAGCTCGGATTCGAGAACGCCTATGCGCTGGTGATCCCGAAGAAGCGCGCCGAGGCACTTGGCATCCGCACCATCGCCGATCTCGCCGCGCAGGCTTCGACCCTGTCGATCGCCGGCGACTATGAGTTCTTCTCGCGACCCGAATGGGCGGCGCTGCAAAAGGCCTATGGCCTCTCGTTCCGCGCCCAGCGCCAGATGCAGCCGGACTTCATGTATGCGGCCGTCGCCAGCGGCGAGGTCGATGTCATCGCGGGCTACACCAGCGACGGGCTGATCGCAAAATACGATCTCGTTGCGCTCGACGATCCCAGGCACGCGATCCCGCCCTACGACGCCATCCTGCTGCTGGCCCCGAAACGGGCCGGCGACGAGCGGTTGCAGGCCGCACTGAAACCGCTGCTCGGCAAGATCGACATCGCGACCATGCGCGAAGCCAATTTACGCGCCGCCGGCAATGATGCGAATTCGTCGCCGGATGCGGTGGCGAAATGGCTGTGGGAGAAGGTGGGGAAGTAAGTTGCCCTATGTCCCGTCATCCTGAGGTGCGAGGCGTGCGCTGCGAAGCAGTGCGCGAGGAGCCTCGAAGGATGAACGGCCGCGATGCAGCCGGGCCGTCGCCCTTCGAGGGCCGCTGAAGAAGCGGCCACCTCAGGGTGACGGTGATGACGACTACAACCCTCTGATCATCCCCGCATCGATCAGCAGCCGGTTCAGCCGGCGCGCTTCGGCCCCGTCCTTGCAACCGTAGAATATGCCCTTGCAGCGGAGCATGATCTCCTTCTGCTCAGCGAAGGACGGATCGAGCGGGATGCCGGCAGCTTCCTGGATGACCAGCGGCAGATACGGGCCATCGACCGTGTCCATCACGGCCTCGCTCTTCACCGGCTCGAAATTGACGGCGTCGATCGCGTAGTAGGTCGCGTAAAGACGTGGGTCGTAGGCGTCGAGCTTCTTGCCGAGAGCGCCCTCGTCGAGCCCGGGCTCGAGGATAGCAGGCGCGAATTCCGGCTGGTGATCGCCGTAGCGCACGATCAGGAAGGGCTCGCCGGGAAATTTCTTCTTCAGGCTCGCGAGAAAAGCCTTGTATTGCTCGGCGCTCATCGCCTGCCGGCGCAGATATTCGTCGATGGAGGGCACATTGCCCGGTGCGCGCCAGTTCGGCAGCAGATCCGGGCGGAAGCGCGTCTCCCAGGGGAAATGATTGGCGCCGAGATAGATGAAGGTGAACAGCGGCTTGTTCGGCGTTCGCTCACCCATCAGCCGGAGCGCCTTGTCGTAGAAGAAGCTATCCGGCTCGACATCCTTGGCGCCGAGATCCTTGGAATCGAGGAAGCGTTCGATGCCGGTCGTCACCTGAAAGCTGCGCGCGGCCATGAAGCCGCCATGGGCGGGGTAGAGCGACATCGTATCGTAGCCGCAGCGGCGCAGCGCCAGCGGGAGACCGCGCTCGACGCGGCCCGTCGCGATGCGGGTCACGAAATAGGCGAAGCGGCCGAACGAGCGCGACGACAACCCCGCGAGCACATTGTATTCGGTGAACCAGCTCGGCCCGCCATTGCTCTCGGCCAGAAACGCGCGCTCCTTGCCGTCCCAGGATTTGAAATGGCTGCCGTAGCCCGGCGGCACCTTAATGCCCTGCGCAGCGCGGATGTCGAAGCTCGATTCATCATGGATCATGATGATGTTCGGCCGCCGGCCGGCGGGATGGCAAGCATCGACCAGCGGCATGTTGAGCCGTTCGTTGGTCGAAGCCGTCGACTCCATGAAGCCGTATTGCGCGAAGTCGGAGACCGCGCTGACGCCGGAGCGGAAGAACTTCGAGAGATAGCCGTCGTCGTAATAGCCGCGCCAGGCCTCGTCCGGATGATAGAGCGAATAGCCGACCAGCGCGGCGAGGCAGGCGAGCTTGCAGGCGAGCGCCGGCAGCCTACGGATGCGGAATGGGTCGAGCCACCATAGCGCATACATCAGCGGCAGCGTGACGAGGCCGGCCCCGATCACCGACCAGCGCAAATTCGGGAAGATCGTGAACAGGAACGCCACCGTGTCGCGGTCGATCATCATCAAGTCGATGAAGTTCACCGTCATCTGCACGACGTCGTGCTTCAGCCGTGATAGCAGCACCAGCACCACGACCAGGGTCAGCGACAGCGCACCCGAGAGCGCCGGTCGCCGCAGCAGCATGATCCAGAAGAAGTTGAGGATGCCCCAGGCCAGCACGAAGGAGAGCCGTGCGCCGAAATCCGTCTCGGTCTCGTACATCAGGACGAGCGCAGCGAGATGCGGCGCCGCAACAGCGAGCAGCCGCCAGATGCCGAGCGCGGCGACGCTCGCCAGTACGGCGGTCGTGGCAGAAGGACCTGGATTGGGCGCGGACGCCATCGACGACACGCAACTGCTGGTCCGGCACGGTGATGCCGAGCCGGCTGACCGGGCCTGCGGCGTTCGGCGCAGCCGGAAGGCCTGCACCGTGTCATAAAACTGTAATTGAACGGTCACGGACAAGCAACGCGTGTCGCGATCCGACCTTCGCTTAATGTTAGCGGAAGCCGATTGGTCTCCGCGCCCAACTCCTCCCCAGGGAAATCCCGCAGTGCAGAACCGACTTGCCGTCTAGTCGAGGCCCTCGACGCTGACCAGGCGGGCAGAACTGCAAGCGTCCCGGACCGCTTTGAGTCCCTGGTAGGTCGCGCCTGTGTAGAACGCCTCCCAGGCTGCGACGGATGGGAATTCCAGCAGAACGATCCTGCGGGGCTGCCAATCTCCCTCGTAAACCTTGTGGGCGCCCCCGCGCGCCAGATATCTGGCTCCGGCGGCTTCCAGGGCGGGCTTCACGCCCAACATAAAGCTTTGGTACTGCTGCAAATCCCTGATCTCGACGTCAAAAATCACATAAGCCGGCATCTTCAAGACGCTCCCACGATCGGAAATCGATCACCTGTCTGGCAATGGTCTCACCTCAGAGGCTCAGCCCTGCGGCAGCAGCCCGAGCCGCTTGGCGATGATGCGGTCGACCACACGCTTGGGCAGCGTAGCCGTCATCAAATGTCGCATCCGGTCCGGCGTGATCTGGTAGCGAACCTTGGGCCTCTCAGCGGTGAGCGCCTCCAAAACGACCTCGGCGATCCGCTCGGCCGGCAGCCCGGTCTCGCCGAGCTTCATCATGAACGTCATGACCTTGTTCAACGCCGGCAGATAAGGCGAGTTCTGGTAGACCGAGAGATCGATCTGTTCGGCCTTGCTCCAGATCGGCGTCTTGACTGCGCCAGGGGCGACGATGATGACGTCGATGCCGAACAGCATCAATTCGCGGCGCAAGCTCTCCGACAGGCCTTCGATGGCATGCTTGGAGGTGCAGTATGGCGCCAACAACGGATTGCCGTTCTTGCCGGCGACCGAGCTGATCATCACGATCCGGCCCTTCGGCCCCTTCAGCGACGGGTCGGCGCCGAGCAGCGGCCCGAAAGCCTGCGTCGCGATGACAGGGCCGATGACGTTGATGTCCATCTGGCGCCGGAAATCATCGGCCGACAGCTCGAGCACGGGACCGGCGACCGCGACGCCGGCATTGTTGACGAGACCGGCCAGCGTCTCGCCGCTCAGCGCCTCGCGGACTTTTCGCGCAGCCGCGAGGACCGCCGCCTCGTCGGTGACGTCGAACAGCAGCGGCGTGAAGTTTGCGCCGAACTCACCCGTAAGCCGATCCGCATCGGCCTGCTTGCGGACACTGCCGAAAACACGGTAGCCGCGCCCGACCAGAAATTTAGCAATGGCCCAGCCGATGCCGGTGGACGCGCCGGTGACGACGACGGATCGCATGATCTTTCCCCCCAAGAGCTCCCGCGATCATGCAGGGGAAAGGTGCCGGGGCGCAATGCCGCCACCGGTCAAGGAGACGCCGCAGATGTCAGTTCTTAAGGTGAAGCGAGGCGCGAAGGTCGCGACGTGAGATGATTGCATCATGAAGATATGGATTAAGAGCGGAATCCTTGATCCTGAAACCGCTGGGTTTTTGAGGATCGGGAGCTTCTGAAAAATCCTGAGAAACAACGCGAGACCAAGAATGTGGTTTAAGCGTCAGTTCTTCGTGCTCAGAAAGCACTTCGGCTCGCGAAGAATTTGAATGAAGCAGCAATGCTTCGCGCGAGACAGAAAGAGCGAGATCGCTGGCTGCGATCTCGCTCGAATATAGTCGCGAAGATTTAAGAATTGGTTTGGCGAGCGAAGCTTGTGTTTTCGATCGCGTGTCCGGACGCGGCGTAACCGATACGCCGCATCCGAACGACCGCGAGTTAGTTCTTGCTCTTGTCGACCAGCGCGCCCTTCTTGATCCAGGGCATCATGTCGCGCAGCTTGGCGCCGACTTCCTCGATCGGGTGCTCGGCGAGCTTGGCGCGGGTCGCCTTGAACGAGGTCTGGTTGACCTTGTTCTCGAGCATCCAGTCGCGGGCGAACTTGCCGGATTGGATGTCGTTCAGAACCCGCTTCATCTCCTTCTTGGTCTCGTCGGTGACGATGCGCGGACCGGTGACGTACTCGCCGTACTCGGCGGTGTTGGAGATCGAGTAGTTCATGTTGGCGATGCCGCCTTCATAGATCAGGTCGACGATCAGCTTCACTTCGTGCAGGCACTCGAAATAGGCCATCTCCGGGGCGTAGCCGGCTTCGACCAGGGTCTCGTAGCCGCCCTTGATCAGCTCGACCAGGCCGCCGCAGAGCACAACCTGCTCGCCGAACAGGTCAGTCTCGCACTCTTCCTTGAAGGTGGTCTCGATGATGCCGGCGCGGCCGCCGCCGACGGCAGAGGCGTAGGACAGGCCGAGGTCGTGGGCGTTGCCCGAGACGTCCTTGGCGATCGCGATCAGGCAGGGCACGCCGCCGCCGCGCTGGTATTCCGAACGCACGGTGTGGCCGGGGCCCTTCGGCGCGATCATGAGAACGTCGAGATCGGCGCGCGGGTCGAGCAGGTTGAAATGGACGTTGAGACCGTGCGCGAAGACGAGGGCGGCGCCCTTCTTCATGTTGTCGTGCAGGTGCTCGCGGTAGATGTCGCCCTGGAGCTCGTCCGGGGTCAGCATCATGACCAGGTCGGCCCATTTGGCGGCCTCGGCGACTTCCATCACCTTGAAGCCGGCAGCTTCCGCCTTCTTGGCCGAGGCCGAACCCTTGCGGAGCGCAATCGCCACTTCCTTGACGCCGGAATCCTTCAGGTTCAGCGCATGGGCGTGGCCTTGGCTGCCATAGCCGACGATGACGACCTTCTTGCCCTTGATCAGGTTCAGGTCGGCGTCGCGATCGTAATAAACACGCATGGTCGTTTCCTCGTTCAGGGGCCGGAATCGGCCGTTGGTCAGGTATTGTCAGTCAGGTCTCGGATGGTGAAATTTGCGGATTTCGGGGGCTGTCTAGAGCATTTTCGGCCCCCTGGGAAACCCGTTTCTGCATGGAAAACTGGGGCATCATGCATCCATGACCACGGGGTAGAGCGACGCCAGCAGCAGGATCGCCATCAGGACGTTGAAGGCGCGGACCATCCGGACGGAGGTCAGGACCGGCCGCAGGGCGGTGCCGAAGAAGGCCCAGACCACCGTCGAGACCGTGCCGACGAGCAGGCTGATCAAGGTCTGGATCGCGATGTTGAGCGGGAATTGGGCGATAGCCGCATAGGCGGTGATAGTGCCGATCACGATCACCCAGCCTTTTGCGTTGATCCATTGGAACATGGCGGCCCCCAGGAAGGTCATCGGGCCGCGGCCGTCTCCCTCGCCCGGCTTGGCCGGACCCGAGAAAGCGATCACGGCGGCCAGGTAGAGCAGGTAGGCGGCGCCGGCATATTTCAAGATGGTCTGCAGGATCGGATAGGCCAAGAACACCGTGCCAAGCCCGAGGCCGACCGCTGCAATCATGAAGGCGAAGCCGATAACGACGCCGGCGATGTGGGGAATGGTGCGCCGGAAGCCATAGGTCAGCCCCGAGGACAGCAACATGATGTTGTTCGGCCCAGGCGTGAAATACATCACGGCCATGAAGGCGAGGAAGCCATACAGCAGCGATTGGGACATGCTCACCTCACGCGGCCTTCGGCTGTGGTTTTGTGGAGTACCGCCTGGGGGCGCTTCGCCAGCACCATCACCGCGATACCGCCGATCACTGTGAGCATGCCGGCGAGGCGCAGCGGACCGAACCGCTCGCCGAACACGATGCTGGACGCGGCCGAGCCGACGAACGGCACCAGCAGCGCGAACGGCACCACCTGTGCGGGGGGATAGTCACGCAGCAGCCGGCCCCACAGCCAATAGGCGATGCTGGTGGAGATGCCGCCGATCAACAGCAGGCAAATGAGTCCGGTGAGCGACATGTGGATCAGCGACTGCCAGGTCGGCGTCGGTCCATTGACGACCAGCGTGAGCGCGAACAGCGGGACCGCGGTGGCGAGGCACAACCAGGCGAACAGATCGAACATCGGCACGCCGCGGGCGCCGCGCAACAGGATATTGCCGACCGCAAAGCTGACCGGCGCGATCATCAGCACGGCGAACGCACCGACGCTGAAATCATAGCCGACCGTGCCGCAGATCATCAAAAGACCGATTGCTGCGATGACGATGCCCAGCGTCTGCACCGGCGTCGGCCGCTCGCCGAATGCGATCGCGGCAAAGCCGATGGTGAACAGCGCCTGGCTCTGCACGACGACGCTGGTCAGCCCCACCGGCACGCCATGGGCGATGCCGTAGGCCTGGCTCAGAAACTGGCCGAGAAAGAGCGTGAAGCTGATCGCAATCAGCAGCGACCAGGCGACCTTCGGCTTACGAATGAACAGGCAGGGGACCGCCGCAATGGCGAAGCGCATCGCCGTCATCAGCTCCGGCGAAAATTCGTCGAGCGCGATCCGGCTCGCCACGAAGGCAAGCCCCCAGATGATCGCCACCAGGATGGCGATGAGGATGTCGGCCGGCTTCATTGTCGTTCCCGGTTCTGCCCTGTCGTGCAGCCCTGTTTGTTGTTCTGGTCAAGCCTTGCTCGCCGGCCTTTACGTGGAAGAATTGGGTTTCCGAAGCAGATAAGTGCCGTGCATCGGGGCGTGGTAATCGGCCGAGACCAGCGTGAAGCCGACGTCGGCCAGCATCCGCTCCATGACCCAGCCAAAAGTGGAATACTCGTCGCGCATGTGGGTGACGACGCTTTCACGCGGAACATCGTGGTTCTTGATCTCAAAGTCGGCCCATTGATCGACGTCGCGCTCGACGGCATCGGGCATCGAGGCGTAGACGATGTCGCGCAAATAGAAGGTGGCACCGGGCTTGAGCGCGCGATAGATCCGTGACATCGCCACCGCCTTCCAGAAATCCGGCAGATGGTGCAGCGTGAACTCGCTGACGATCAGGTCATAGGATTCCGGCCGGTAGGCGAAGCTGAGCAGGCCGGCGGACTGCGTGCGCACGGGCGCCTTGCGGTCGCGCGCGTAGATCTCGGCGAGCGCCAGCATCGCGGGCGAGATGTCGATGGCGTCGACCTCGGCGCCCATCAGCGCAGCCTCGGTCGCGAGCACGCCGTTGCCGCAACCGATGTCGGCAATGCGCCAGCCGCGCTGGACGCCAAGCATCTTCAGCGCGGCGCGCGCCCGTAGATCGGCATCGTCATGACTGTCGTAGATCGACGCCACCGCAGGCCCGATCCCCATCCGATTCCGCTCGTTGTAGTACCAGTCGCGCGCCAGCATGACTCACATTCCTTCAGGCCCGCGGCCAATCGCGGCAACACCGGTGCGCGACACTTCGACGAGGCCAAGCGGACGCATCAGGTCGATAAACTGATTGATCTTGTCGGTATTGCCTGTGATCTCGAACACAAAGCTCTCGGTGGTGGCGTCGATCACGCGGGCGCGGAACGCGTCCGCCAGCCGCAGCGCCTCGACGCGATGCTCGCCCTGCCCGCGCACCTTGACCATCGCAAGCTCGCGCTCGATCGAGCGTTTCGTCAGCGTCATGTCGACGACGCGATACACAGGTATCATGCGGTCAAGCTGATGCTTGATCTGCTCGATCACCATCGGCGTGCCGGTGGTGACGATGGTGATGCGGGAGAGATGCTTCTGGCTTTCGGTCTCCGAGACCGTGAGGCTCTCGATGTTGTAGCCGCGCCCCGAGAACAGGCCGATGACGCGCGCGAGCACGCCGGGCTCGTTCTGCACGAGCACCGAAAGCGTGTGCGTCTCGTTCGGGTCGTGGCGCTCCTCGATGAAATAGGCGGATGCGGGCTGGTTCATTGTCGTCCCCTTCATTCTCGTCGTTACGCCGTCGCCCGATGAGCGACCGGCGCATCCGTTCCGACCCAACCGCGGAACAGATCGAAATCGATATTGCCGCCGGACAGCACGAGACCGACGCGCTTGCCCGACAATCTTTTCTTTTCCTGAAGCGCCGCAGCGAGCGCGGCGGCGCCGGCGCCTTCGGCGAGATTGTGCGTGTCGGTCCAGAGCGCACGGATCGCGAGCGCGATCTCATCGTCCGTCACCTGGACGATACGCGAGGCGCCCTTGAGGATGACCGCGAGCGCTTCCGGATCGGGAATCCGCGTCGCCATGCCGTCCGCGAGCGTGTTGCTGGTCTCGGTCGTCACGACGTGGCCCGCCGCAAACGACAGCGCGTAGGACGGCGCCTCGGTCGACTGCACGCCGACGATCTCGGTCTTCAGGCCGAGCAGATCGCGCGCCATGATGCAGCCGCAGATCCCCGAGCCTTGCCCGATCGGCACATAGAGGATGTCGAGATCCGGCGCGGCCCGGAACAATTCGAGCGCATAGGTCGCCACGCCCAGCACCAGGTCCGTATGGAACGACGGCACCATGTGCAGCCCGGCAAACTGCGCGTGGCGTCCGGCTTCCTCGCGTGCGGCTTGAAAGTCCTCGCCATGCTCAACGAGCTCGGCGCCAAACGCCTTCATCGCCCGGTTCTTCTCAACCGAATTGCCGCGCGGCACATAAATCACGGCAGGCACGCCATGGCGGCTCGCCGCAAAGGCGAGGCTCTGGCCATGATTGCCGCGCGTCGCCGAAATGATGCCCGGAATGTTCGGCCGTTCGCGCTTCAGCCGATCGAGATAGACGAGCCCGCCGCGCACCTTGAAGGCGCCCGTCGGCGTGTGGTTCTCGTGCTTGACCAGAACTTGCGTGCCGAGCCGCTCGGCGAGCAGCGGCCAGGCGTGCGCCGGCGTTGCCGGCACCGCCTGCCCCACGATCGCATGTGCGCGTTCGAGCTCCTTCAGGTCGAACATTTTACCTTCCCATCAACCATCTCTCGCGACTGTCATCCCCGCGAAGGCGGGGATCCAGTATTCCAGAGGCCCCCGAGGGCGATCGAGAGGCCGCGGCGTACTGGATCGCCCGGTCAGGCCGGGCGATGACAGCTGAATTTGTGACGATCACGCTCACACCAGCGCCTTGCCGCCGGCGAACGCCTTTGCGGTGGCTTCGTCGTTCGCCTGCTCCGGCAACAGCATCTCGTTGTGCGCCTTGCCGGAGGGAATCATCGGGAAACAGTTTTCGAGCGACGCGACGCGGCAGTCGAACAGCACCGGGCGCTTGACCGAGATCATCTCCTGGATGGCGCCGTCGAGATCGCCGGGCTTGTGCACCTGGATGCCGACCCCGCCATAGGCTTCCGCGAGCTTGACGAAGTCCGGCATCGCCTCCGAGTAGGAATGCGACAGGCGGTTGCCATGGAGCAGCTGCTGCCACTGCCGCACCATGCCCATGTATTGGTTGTTCAGGATGAAGATCTTGATCGGCAGCTCGTACTGCACCGCCGTCGACATCTCCTGCATCGTCATCTGCACCGAGGCATCCCCCGCGATGTCGATGACGAGGCTGTCGGGATGGGCAACCTGCACGCCGACCGCGGCCGGCAGGCCGTAACCCATGGTGCCGAGACCGCCCGAGGTCATCCAGCGATGCGGCTCCTCGAAGCCGTAGAACTGCGCGGCCCACATCTGATGCTGGCCGACCTCGGTGGTGATGTAGGTGTCCTTGCCGCGCGTCGCCTCGAACAGGCTCTGGATCGCATGCTGCGGCAGGATGACGTCGTTGCTCTTCCTGTAATAGAGCGAGTTGCGGGCGCGCCACTGCGCGATCTGCTGCCACCACGCCTTGATGTCGGGCTTCTTCGCCTCCGCCTTGAACACCTGGAGAATGTCGCCGAGGATGTTGCCGCAGTCGCCGATGATCGGCACGTCGACGCGGATGTTCTTGTTGATCGAGGACGGGTCGATGTCGATGTGGATCTTCTTCGAGCCCGGCGAGAACGCGTCGACGCGGCCGGTGATGCGATCGTCGAAGCGCGCGCCGACGCACAGCATGACGTCGCAATCATGCATGGTCATGTTGGCTTCGTAGGTGCCGTGCATGCCGAGCATGCCGAGCCAGCTCTTGCCCGACGCGGGATAGGCGCCGAGGCCCATCAGGGTCGAGGTGATCGGGAAACCGGTGACCTCGACCAATTCGCGCAGCAGCCTGGTTGCCTCGGGGCCGGAATTGATCACGCCGCCGCCGCTGTAGATCACGGGGCGCTTGGCGCCTGCGAGCAGCGCCACGGCCTTGCGGATCTGCGTCGCATCGCCCTTCACCCGCGGCGCGTAGGAGCGATGCACGTCGGATTTGCGCGGCGGATGATAGGTGCCGGTTGCGAACTGCACGTCCTTGGGCACGTCGACGAGCACCGGGCCGGGTCGACCCGTGGTCGCAACGTAAAACGCCTCGTGCAGCACCTTGGCGAGATCGTTGACGTCGCGCACGAGCCAGTTGTGTTTGGTGCAGGGGCGCGTGATACCGACGGTGTCGCATTCCTGGAACGCGTCGTTGCCGATCAGATGCGTCGGCACCTGGCCGGAGATGCAGACCAGCGGGATCGAGTCCATCAGCGCGTCGGTGAGCGGCGTCACCATGTTGGTGGCGCCGGGGCCGGAGGTCACCAGTGCAACGCCCGGCCTGCCGGTCGAACGCGCATAGCCCTCGGCGGCGTGGCCCGCGCCCTGCTCGTGGCGGACCAGGATGTGCTGGACTTCGCTCTGCTGAAAGATCTCGTCGTAGATCGGGAGCACCGCGCCGCCGGGATAGCCGAAAATGTCGGTCACGCCATGATCAATGAGCGCGCGGACGATCATCGCGGCGCCGGTCATCTGGTTCGGATCGTGGCTCTTGTCGCTCATTGGCTTGCTCCGGATGCGCTGTTGTCAGCGGCTTCGTTCGTCTCGGGTTCGGGAAATAAAAAAGGCCCCGAAGAGGGACCCATGCACACCGCCTGTCATGTGGATGGCAGCTAGCCACCCCCGGCGGTGTGCCTGGGTACGACGGCGATAAGGAGTTTGGTAATAATGTTACGCATGGCAGGTGCCCGGCTTCCCAAAGGTTGCGCGAAACATAGCGGCCGGCGCCCCGATGTCAAGGCAATGCGGCCGTTCCCGCGCGATTTTGCCAGTGTAGCGGTGTTCCCGGGGTTGAGCGAGAGGTAAATTCGCGACCCGAGGCACAAAAGCGTGTCAGCCGGAGCCCCGTGCCGCATTCACCATCGCCGCCCGCCAGCCCGTCGTCTCCTCCGGCTTCACCCACTCGAATTCGGGCAATTGGTGCCGAAACCAGGTGAACTGCCGCTTGGCGTAGTGGCGGGTGTCGGCGCGGCCGATGGTGGCCGCCTGCTCCAGGCTGAGCTCTCCGCGCAGATGCCGGATCAGCGCCGGCACGCCATGAGCCTTCATCGCCGGCAGCAGCGGATCGAGATTTCGGGCGGCGAGACGCTCGACCTCCTTCAGCGCGCCAGCGCCCAGCATGGCGTCGAAGCGGGCGTCGATGCGGGCATAGAGCTCATCGCGCTCGGGGGCGATGAACACGGCGCGAAAACTGTCCTTCGGCAGCAGCGGCGGCTGGCCCTCATGGTGCCAGTCCAGCAGCGAACGGCCGGTGGCTTCGACCACTTCGAGCGCGCGCGCAATGCGCGTGCGATCGCGCAGGTTCAATCGTTCGGCGGCTCGAGGATCGGCGGCTGCGAGTTCCGCGTGCAGCGCCTCGACGCCGTTCCGCTCCAGCCGCGCCCGAACGTCCTCGCGCACCTCGGCGGGAATTGGCGGTACCACGGAAAGGCCCGCCGTCAGCGCCTTGAAGTACAGCCCGGTGCCGCCGATGAAGATCGGCAGGCGGCCTTCGGCTTGCGCCTCTTCAAGCGCCTTCGCCGCGTCGCTCACCCAGGCACCAGCCGAAAAATTCACGGCCGCATCGACATGGCCGTACAGGCGATGAGGCACCTGCGCCTCGTCGCCATCTGTGGGACGCGCGGTGATGATGCGGAGGTCGCGGTAGACCTGCATGGAATCGGCATTGATCACGACCCCGCCCGCAGCGAGCGCAAGCTCCAGCGCCAGCGCCGACTTGCCGCTGGCGGTCGGGCCTGCGATAAGCACCGCCTTGCCAACATGCCTTCTGCCGACTTGCCCCTCGCTCACGAAAACCTCACATGTCCCTCGTCGCCACGCTGATCTGCAACCCGAATAATCCCGCGCTCGACTCGACCATCGTCGACGGCGCCCGCGCTGTGCTGCCTCAGGCAGCTCCCGCGCACTGGCTGTTCGACGGGGTTGCAGTCGATATCCCCTTCGGTGCCGACAGTAACCTCGAAGGCGACCGTCACGCCATCGAGCAGCGGCTCCGCGAGCTTCGCGGCGACCTGCCCATCGACATCGTCGTGCAGCCAGTCGGCTTCCGGCGCAAGAAGCTTTTTCTCGCCGACATGGATTCCACCATGATCGGCCAGGAATGCATCGACGAGCTCGCCGATTTCGTCGGCGTGAAGGCCCATGTGGCCGCCATCACCGAACGCGCGATGCGCGGCGAGGTCGAGTTCGAGCCGGCGCTGCGCGAGCGCGTCGCGCTGCTCAAGGACCTCCCCGCCAGTGCCGTCGACGAGGTGCTGGCGAAGCACATTACACTGACCCCGGGTGGCCGCGAACTGGTCGCGACCATGCGCGCCCATGGCGCCTATGCCTGTCTCGTCTCCGGCGGCTTCACGCTGTTCACCAGCGCGGTCGCCACCAGGATCGGCTTCCAGGAGAACCGCGCCAACGAGCTCGTGGTCCGCGACGGCAAGTTCACCGGCGAGGTGAAGGAGCCGATCTTGGGGCGCGCTGCAAAGCTCGCGACCCTGGTGGATCTGATGGAGTCGTTCGATCTCGACGACATCGACTCGCTGGCGGTCGGCGACGGCGCCAATGATCTCGCGATGATCCAGGCGGCGGGACTGGGCGTGGCGTATCATGCGAAGCCCGCGGTAGCCGCGGCGGCGGCGGCGCGGATCGACCATGGCGATCTCACCGCGCTGCTGTATGCGCAGGGGTATCGACGCGAGGAGTTCGTGGAGGCTTAGTCTCCTCTCCGCTGTCATCACCCGCGAAAGCGGGTGATCCAGTTTCCAGAGACAGGGCGAGGATACGGAAAAGCCGCGGCGTACTGGATGCCCCGCTTTCGCGGAGCATGACAGTGAACGTGTGGCGACTCGGTCCTTACTGCACGCTCAACGCCACGAAGCGCAGCTCGCCGTCGGCGTTCGACACCAGCAGCAGCACCGATTTCTTGCCGTCCTTCTTGAGCTGGTCGACCCGTTTCTGAATGTCGGCGCCGCTGGAAACGCCCTCCTGCGCGACTTCAACGATGACGTCGCCGGCAGAGAGGCGCTTCTCGGCGGCATCCGAATTGGCATCGACATTGGTGACGACAACGCCCTTGACGGTGTCCTTGATCTTGTAGCGTGCACGCAGATCCTTGCTCAGCGCCGCGAGATCGAGGCCGAGCGCCTTCTGTGTCACAGTCTTTTCAGGCGCGGGCTCGTCGGTCTTCACTGCGGCCTGCACCTTCTCGGGATCCTGCAACCGGCCGAGCGTGACCTTCTTGGTCTCCTCCTGACCCTTGCGGATGATGACGACGTCGACTTCCTTGCCGACCGCCGTGTCGGCGACCACGCGAGAGAGATCCTTGGGGTCCTTGACGTCCTTGCCGTCGAACTTGACGACGACGTCGCCGGGCTCGATGCCGGCCGGCTTGGCCGGGCCCTTGTCGTCGATGCCGGCAACCAGCGCACCGCGCGGCGGCTTGATGTTCAGGCTCTCGGCGATCTCGTCAGTGACGCTCTGGATGCGCACGCCCAGCCAGCCGCGGCGCAATTCGCCGAACTGGCGGAGCTGGTCGACGACACCCGCGACCGTCTTTGACGGTACGGCGAAGCCGATGCCGATCGAGCCGCCGGAGGGCGAGATGATCAGCGTGTTGACGCCGATGACGTCGCCATCGAGGTTGAACAGCGGACCGCCGGAATTGCCGCGATTGATGGAGGCGTCGGTCTGAATGTAGCTGTCATAGGGACCCGAGGAGATGTCACGGTTCTTCGCCGAGACGATACCGGCCGTCACGGTGCCGCCGAGGCTGAAAGGATTGCCGATCGCGACGACCCAGTCGCCGAGGCGCAGCTTGTCGGAATCGCCGAACTTCACCGACACCAACGGCTTCGACGGCTTGAACTTGAGCACGGCAAGGTCGGTCTTCTTGTCGACGCCGACCAGCTCGGCCTTGATCTTGGTGCCGTCGTTGAGGATGACGTTGATCTCGTCGGCGTCCGCGATGACGTGGTTGTTGGTGACGACGACGCCTGATGTGTCGATGATGAAGCCGCTTCCGAGCGAGTTGGTCTTGCGCGGCGCCGGGCTGTTCTCGCCGCCCTTGCTGCCGCCGCCGGGACCCTTGCGATTCTTGAAGAAGTCGTCGAAGAACTCCTCGAAGGGCGAACCGGGCGGCAATTGCGGCATGGCATTGCCGCCGCCCCCGCCCTTGGCTTCGACGGTCTGCGAGGTCGAGATGTTGACGACCGCGTCGATCACCTTTTCGGCGACGTCGGCGATGCCATCCGGTCCGCGCGCATAGGCCGGTGTGCCGAGTGCGCTGAAAACGCCAAAGGCGAGCGCGGCCAGCCCTAAGCGCAAACGGGTCGGGGCAATGGTGGCAGCGGTCATTGTGATCTCCAGGAAACAAGGATTCGACGTCAAGACTGCGCTCGAACGGGGGGACGGCGCAAGCGCGGACCTTAACGGGCCTCAAGACCCGGATAATAAGGCGAAAACCGGTCCCTCGCCTTCACTTTGGCGTTGGTGCGACGGTTAAATTGGACGTCGCATAACCCAGATCAGGATCAGGCCGGCCACGGCCGAACCAATGCCGACCGCCCGCAGGATATTGTCCGGTGTGGCCATCGCGCTTTTCATGGCCTTGCGCATCCAGGCCGGGCTTGCCGCGAACATCAAGCCTTCCAGCACGAACAGGATGCCCAAACCGATGAGGAAGTCGGTGAACGCAATGGACCTCATCGGATTGGAACCTCCCGTTGTGCTGTTCTTGTCTGGACGAAGGGCGGCCAGACCTGCCGCCCTTGTCTCACTTACGGCTTCGCCGGCGTCGTGGTCGCCGTCTTGCCGGACGGGTTACCAAAGAACCGGAAGAAATCCGAGTCCGGCCGCAGCAGGAAGCGGGTGTCGTTCGCGCGCAGCCCGGTCTCATAGGCCGCCATCGAGCGGTAGAACGCGAAGAAATCCGCATCCTTGCCGTAGGCTTCGGCGAACAGACGGTTGCGCTCGGCATCGCCGACGCCGCGCGTCTGCTCGGCCAGCGACCTCGCATCCGCCTCGATCACGGTCGCCTCGCGGTCGGCCTTGGAGCGGATCTCCTGTGCCTTCTGGCCGCCCTGCGCGCGGAACTCGGCGGCTTCGCGCTCGCGTTCCGTCTTCATGCGCAGATAGACCGCCTGACTGTTCTGCTCCGGCAAATCAGCACGGCGGATCCGGACGTCGACGACCTGGATGCCGTAGCCGTCGGCCTCGTGGTCGAGCTGATCGCGGATGCGCTGCATCAGCTTCTCGCGATCGTCGCGGACCACGTTGATGAAGGTCACCTCGCCGAGCACGCGGCGCAGCGCCGCGTTCAAGAGCGTGGTGAGCTGGATGTTGGCGGCCTGGATCGATCCGATGCTCTGATAGAAGCGCAACGCGTCCTTGATGCGGTAACGCGCGAAGGCGTCGACCACGAGCCGCTTCTGGTCGGACGCGATCGCTTCCTGCGACGGGTTCTCCAGATCGAGGATGCGCTTATCGATGTTGATCACCGAATTCCACGGCGCCTTGAAGTGCAGGCCGGGAGCGGTGACCACGTCGACGGGCTTGCCGAACTGCAGCACGATGGTCTGCTCGGTCTGCGCCACCGTGAACAGGGACATGTAGCCCACGATCACGACGAGCAGGAGGCCGAGCAGCGTGGCGATGCCTGTAACCGGAGATCTCATCGGTTGCCTCCGGTCGTCTGCTGGCCGGCTGCAGGTGGCCGCTTGGTCGTCAATTCGCTGAGCGGCAGATAAGGCACGACGCCCTGGCCCGACTGGCCGCCGTCATAGATCAGCTTTTCCGAGCCGCCGAGCACGCGCTCCATCGTCTCCAGATAAATCCGTTCACGCGTCACGTCGGGCGCCTTCTTGTATTCCTCGTAAACCTTCAGAAAGCGCGAGCTCTGGCCCTTGGCCTCGGCGACCGTCTGCTCCCTGTAGCCTTCGGCCGCCTGCATGATCTGCGCCGCACGTCCGCGTGCCTGCGGCACGACCTGGTTGGCATAGGTCTGCGCCTCGTTCTGCAACTGCTCGAGGTTGGCGCGCGCCGCCTGGACGTCGCGGAAGGCGTCGATCACCTGAGCCGGCGGGTCGACCTTCTGCATCTGCACCTGACTGATCTGAATGCCGGCGCCGTAGCTGTCCAGGGTCTTCTGGATCAGTTCCTGCACGCCTTGTTCGGTGACGTTGCGCGCGCCGGTCAGGATCGGCTGGATCTGCGAGCGGCCGATCACCTCGCGCATCGCGCTCTCGGCGACTGCCTTCACGGTGCCTTCGGGATTCTGGATGTTGAAGAGGAAATCGCCGACGCCGTTGGGCTTGATGCGCCAGAGCACGGTGAAGTCGACGTCGACGATGTTCTCGTCGCCGGTCAGCATCAGGCTCTCTTCCGGCACGTCACGAATGGAGCGGCCGCGCCGTGCCGGATCGTCGATCAGTGTCATGCCGATGGAGATGGTGGAAACGCGCAATGCCTTTGGCAGCAGCACTGTCTCGATCGGATAGGGCAGATGATAGTTCAGGCCGGGCTCCACGGTGCGGACATGCTTGCCGAAGCGCAGCACGACGCCGAGCTCTTCGGACTGCACCCGGAAGAAGCCCGACAGCAGCCAGAACGCGACGATGAGCAGCACGATCAGCGTGATGCCGATGCCGGAGAAATAGCCACCCGGCATGATCTGCTGGAGGCGATCCTGGCCGCGCCGCAGAAGGTCTTCCAGATCCGGCGGCCTTGGCCCGACCGGTTGCGGGCCGTTGCCCCATGGTCCCTTCGGACCCGAGCCCCATGGGCCACCGCCCTGATTCTTCCACGGCATTCGACGCTCTCCTCGGCAGGGTGAAATTGCCCCCGCCCGCTTTGTCCGGTCCGGCTTTATAGGGGACAGGCAGGTCCCTTACAACGCAGCCCTCGCCGCCCTCCGAGCTAAGCTCGGGGGCAGAAAAGTCAATGTTAACATTGGCAAATGCGGTTAATGGCCCACCCGCCGACGATATGTCACATAGGAGTAGTCGGCGCTGTCGTGGGGGCCGGCAGGATGACGGATGCGCTCAACCTCATCCCACTCCGCCCTGTTGATGTCGAAATGCGTGTCGCCTTCGGGGCGCGCATGCACTTCGGTGATTTCGAGACGATCGGCGCGATCGAGCCATTGCCGGTAGATTTCGGCACCGCCAATCACGGCGATCTCGGCGACCGAACGCCGCAGGGCATCGCCGCGCGCGATGGCGTCTGCCTCGGCGGTCGATGTGGTGACGATGGCGCCAGCGGCGCGGTAATCCGCATCGCGCGTGACAACGATATTGGTGCGGCCCGGAAGCGGCCGGGGCAGGGATTCGAAGGTCCTGCGGCCCATGATCACGGGCTTGCCGATCGTGAGCGCCTTGAAGCGCGCCATGTCGGATTTCATTCGCCACGGCATCGCGTTGCCGGCCCCTATGACGCCGTTCTCCGCGATCGCGACGACGAAGACGATCTCCATCAGGACGCGCTCCCGGCAAGCCGCGTCAGCGCCGGACCGGTGACGCGGCACAGCGTCCAATCATCAAGCATGACGGCACCGAGCGATTTGTAGAACGCGATCGACGGCGCGTTCCAGTCGAGCACCGCCCATTGCAGCCGCGACCAGCCGTTCTCGACGCATTCCCTGGCAAGGTACACGAGCAGAGCCTTGCCGAGGCCCCTGCCCCGATGCGACGGCCGCACATACAAATCTTCGAGATAGATGCCGTGGCGGCCGCTGAACGTCGAGAAATTAGCAAACCACACCGCGAAGCCGACCGGCTCACCGTTCCACTCGGCGAGGGCGCAATGGACTTGCGGTCGCCCGCCGAACAGTGCGTCGGCGATCATCGCCTCGGTCGCCTCGACCTCGTGCGAGAGCTTTTCGTACTCGGCGAGCTCGCGGATGAAAGCGAGTACCAGCCCGGCTTCGCCGGGACGCACACGGCGAATATTGAGCGACATCGGCGTCAGACCGCGACCGCGGCCTTGATGTGCGGATGCGGATCGTAGCCGACGAGTTCAAAGTCCTCGTATCGGAAGGAGAAGATATCCTTCACGTCGGGGTTGATCCGCATCACCGGCAGCGCCCGCGGCGCGCGCGTGAGCTGGAGCTTCGCCTGCTCCAGATGGTTGGAATAGAGATGGGTGTCACCGAACGAATGCACGAAGTCGCCGGGCTTCAAGCCCGTGACCTGCGCCACCATCATGGTAAGCAGCGCGTAGGAGGCGATGTTGAAGGGCACGCCGAGAAACACGTCGGCCGAGCGCTGATAGAGCTGGCACGACAGCTTGCCGTTGGCGACGTAGAACTGGAACAGGCAGTGGCACGGCGGCAGCGCCATCTTGTCAACTTCGGCCGGATTCCAGGCCGAGACGATCAGGCGGCGCGAGTCCGGGTTGCGCTTGATCATGTCGATCACGTTCGCGATCTGATCGATGCTGCGTCCGTCTGGCGCGGGCCAGGAGCGCCACTGATGGCCGTAGACGGGCCCGAGATCGCCATGGGCGTCGGCCCACTCGTCCCAGATGGTGACGCCGTTGTCGCGCAGATATTTGATGTTGGTATCGCCCTTCAGGAACCACAACAGCTCATGCACGATCGCCTTCAGCGGCAGGCGCTTGGTGGTCAGCATCGGAAAACCGGCGGACAGGTTGAAGCGCATCTGATGGCCGAACACCGACAGCGTGCCGGTGCCGGTCCGGTCGGTCTTTTCGGCGCCGTCTGAAAGAATCCGCTCGAGCAGGTCCTGATACTGGTGCATGTGCGTGAGCCTTTGGGGAGGCGGCGAATTTAGCGGCCGCCCCCGCGCTGCGACAGCGGCGATTCGCCATCCATACGCATTATACCCGGAAAAGTGAGCGTTCCCGGTGCAAACGACAAGGGGCGGAACTCAGCGTCCCGCCCCTCGTCTATCAGATTGATCCTGCTGGCTAACTTGCCAACTTGGGTTCGAGCCACGGCGCGCCCGACGCTGGGCGGGTCGCCCCCCTAGTTTTCGGATTCCGTGAACACCTCGTCGCGCTTGGCACGCAACGCGGGCAGCACCGTGAGCACCAGGAGGAAAGCCGCAATCGCGAGCAGCACGGCCGACAGCGGACGCGTCAGGAACACGCTCCAGTCGCCGCGCGAGATCAGCAGCGCACGGCGCAGGTTCTCTTCCATCAGCGGCCCCAGCACCATGCCGAGCAGCAGCGGCGCCGGCTCGAAATCGTGCTTGATCAGCCAGTAGCCGACCAGACCGAACACGCCTGCGAGGATGACGTCGACCGGCGCGTTGTTCACCGAGTAGATGCCGATCGCGCAGAAGATCACGATCGAGGGAAACATCAGCCGGTAAGGGACGCGCAACAGCCGCACCCAGATTCCGACCAGCGGCAGGTTGATAATGATCAGCATCAGATTGCCGATCCACATCGAGGCGATCATGCCCCAGACCAGCTCCGGCTGCTTCTGCATCACTTGCGGACCCGGCACGATGCCGTGAATGGTCATCGCGCCCACCATCAGCGCCATCACGGCGTTGGGCGGGATGCCGAGCGTCAGCAGCGGGATGAAGGAGGTCTGCGCCGCGGCGTTGTTGGCGCTTTCCGGCGCCGCCACGCCCTCGATCGCACCACGGCCGAACCGCGACGGGTTCTTGGCGATCTTCTTCTCGAGCGTGTAGGACGCAAAGGACGCGATGACCGCGCCGCCGCCCGGCAGGATGCCGAGAATCGAGCCGAGCACGGTGCCGCGCAGGATCGCAGGCGTCGAGTCGATCAGGTCCTTCCTGGTCGGCATCAGGCCGGTGATCTTCTGCTGCACGAGATCGCGGTTCATCTCGGCGCCGGCGTCGAGGTTGCGGATGATCTCGGCGAAGCCAAACACGCCCATCGCCACCGTCGCAAAGCCGAGACCGTCGGCAAGCTCCGGAATGTTGAACGCCATGCGCGAGGCGCCGGTCTCGATGTCGGAGCCGACCATCGACAGCATCAGGCCGAACACGATCATCGCGATCGCTTTCAGCACCGAGCCCTTGGCCAGCACCACCGCGAAGATCAGGCCGAGCACCATCAGCGAGAAATATTCGGCCGGACCGAACGCCAGTGCCAGCTTGGTCAGAGGCGCGCCGAGCACGGCGATAAGCACGGTCGCGACGCAGCCGGCGAAGAACGAACCGATCGCCGCGATCGCCAGCGCCGGGCCGGCACGGCCTTGCTTTGCCATCTGGTGGCCGTCGATTGCGGTGACGACCGAGGTCGCCTCACCGGGAATATTGACCAGGATCGAGGTGGTGGAGCCGCCGTACTGGGCGCCATAATAGATGCCGGCGAGCATGATCAGCGCGCCGACCGGCGGCAATCCGAACGTGATCGGCAGGAGCATCGCCACGGTTGCGACGGTGCCGATACCGGGCAGCACGCCGACCAGCGTGCCGACCAACGCACCAATCAGGCACATGAGAATATTGATCGAGATCGGGAGCGACAGACCGTAGAGCCACCAGGGTGACCACCACGAGATCTGAAACACCACACCGAAACCGAGGCCCAGATTGTGGAAGAGATCGAACATCACACCCTCACTGAACCAGGAAGCGCGGGAACATCGGCATCGGCAGGCCTAGCACGTAGGGGAAGAGCACCGCGCAGCCCAGCGTTAGGCAGGCGCCGACGATGAGCGCTTCGACCCAGCGCGTCTCATGCGTGCCCATCGCCGCGATCATGAAGCTTGCGAACGCCGTAACCACCACCCCGAGCGGACGAATCGCCAACGCGAAGAAGACGATCGAGACCATCACGAAGAGCGGCCCACGCCAGGCATAGTGCGCCATGCCGGGCCCGTCGGTCAGAAGTCCCGTCAACGCAATGCCGGCGCCGAGTGCGACGAGCAACCCGCCAAACATGCGCGGCGCCGTGCCGGCGCCAAAGGAGAAGCCCCGCATTCCCTGCAAGTCGCTGGAGGCCCACAGTGCGAACAAGGCGAGCGCCATCAGCACGATCCCGCCGACATAGTCCTGCGCCGACCTGATCGTCATGAAGATCGTGAGAATCGCCACCGCAAAGATCGGATAGGAATAGATCAGCGCCAGCAGCACATCGGATGACGCCTTCTTGGTGTCACCGCCGACCGCTCCGAGCAACGCGCCGGGCGCGCCCGCGAGCAGCGCCGTAGCGTGGCTGATCACGACGGTGGCCGGGCCGCGTCCCGCGCCCCAGCCAAAGAACGTCCCGAACGACCAGATGAATTCGAAAATCTGCGGCGCTATGGCCAGCAGACAAAAGCTGATCACCACCGAGGTGTTTCGGTTGGCTGTCGCCGAGTGGCCCATCGTATCGGCCATGCATGTCTCCTCCGCGACCCGTAAGCCACGAGCACTGTTGTTCTAATCGGCTGGAAATCGATCCCCCCGCCCGGATCACTGCCTAGCCATTTTCATTACACAATGCCAGCAAAACCCAACAAGCCCCCGACCAGCAAAATCCATAGTGGATTGATGCGCGAGACGGATGCGACCACTGCAACCGTCGCGGTCAGAAGCAGCGCAGCAAGCGTGCGATCGGTCGACTGGGCCAGGATCAGGGCGCTCGCCGCCATCAAGCCGATCGAGAGCGGAACCAGTGCAGCCTGGATCAGCCCCGGCCAGCGCGATTGGCTCGGCCGATTGAGGAGCCGGCTGACATAATAGGCAAGCAGCGCGGTGGGCAGGCACATGGCCAAGGTCGCCGCCAGAGCGCCAGGAATGCCGGCGACGGCATAGCCGATTAACGTGACGATAAGTACGTTCGGACCTGGTGAGAGCTGCGCGATCGCATAGGCGTCGGCGAACTGCTTGTCGGTCATCCAGTGATGCACATCGACCGCGATGCGGTGCATCTCGGGCACCGCCGCCGCGGCGCCGCCGACCGCGAACAGCGACATCAGACCGAAGGTCGAGATCAGGGCCCAGATCGGGTTCTCCGCGTTCATGCTGCTACCTTCCGCCCCATCAGAAAGGCAGTGCCGATACTGACGGGAATCGCGACCAAAAGCACGGTCTGGAGCGGCAGGCGAAGGACGCCGACGGCGAGGAATACGCCCAGCATCAGGATGAGCGCGACGGCGTCCAGCCGCTTGAGCAGCGGCGTCGCCATCCGGAAGACCACCGCGATCAAGAGGCCGACGGCCGCACAGGAAACGCCCGCGAGGATGCGGCGCAGCACCTCCACATCGCCGAACCGGGCGTAGATGATCGCGAGCACCGTCATGATCAGCGTGGGCGGCAGCAACAGACCCGCAAAGGCGGCGATGCCGCCGGCGATCCCGCGCAGCCGCGCGCCGAACACCATCGAGAGATTGACGATGTTGGGCCCGGGCAGGAAATGGCAGAGCGCAAAAGTCTCGTTGAACTCGTCCGCCGTCATCCAGCGGTGCTGCTCGACGATGGCCTGCCTGGCGAACACCAAAACCCCGCCGAAGCCCGCTAGCGACATCCGGGCGAAGGCCAGGAACAGCGCGAGCAGGCCCGGCGGAACGGCGCTGATGGCTGGTCGGTCCGGCTCGTGATCTCGTTGTGGGGCAGCCGGTGCGGAATCCTCGGACATGTCAGGAGCTTAGAACGCCGGCCGGTGCGCGGCCAAGGCTACCGGGAACCTATCCAAAGGGAACCTCGGAATGATCGCTCGAAACACCTGTTATTTGAAACCTTTGCCCCCTATATTGGGAGTGCCGGTTCGCCGGCTATGGAAATAAATGGTCGTCGCAATAAACCATTCGGACCCGGGGGCGGTACCCGGCGCCTCCACCAAAGCCCACCAGCGGGCTGGCCCTGAGGCGGGCTTTGGCGGGGGCGAAATAGGATCGACGAGGGCGTAAAGGGCGTTCTTTTTCTCGGTATTGTTCCGCCGTTATCGGGCTATGCAATAGTTGCCAACGACAACTTTGCTCCGGTTGCTCAGGCTGCGTAACGCAGTTTGAAAGACCATTCTGAAGTCCTAACGGGTTAAGCTCCGTTAGGCGGGGTTCGGAGGCACCTGGCAACAGAAGCCTCCACTTACCTCTTATTTCCTACCCCGCGGGGACTCCTGCTGACCCGTCAGGCGCGGTACTATTGCGGCTTGGCGAGTCGGGCCGGCAGGGCCCAGCTCCTGGAATGCAACAGGACCACCATGGCGACCGATCATATCCGATACGATGTGCTGGCCCGCGACGCACTGCGCGGCGTGTTGCGCAAGGTGCTGACCGACGCCGCGTCCCAGGGACTGCCCGGCGAGCATCATTTCTTCATCACCTTCGTGTCGAAGGCCGACGGCGTGAAATTGTCCTCACGGCTGCTGGCCCAATATCCCGAAGAGATGACGATCATCCTGCAGCACCAGTTTTGGGATCTGACCGTGCTCGAGGACCGCTTCGAGGTCGGCCTGTCCTTCGGCGGCATTCCGGAGCGGCTGATCGTGCCGTTCAGCGCCATCAAGAGCTTCCTCGATCCATCCGTGAAATTCGGCCTCCAGTTCGACACCTCCGATGTCGCCGACCTCTCGGCCGAGACATTGCCGGCCGCTCCCGCCCCGTCAGCGGTCGCGGTGCCCCCTGCCACTGAACCTGCGGAAGGCGCCGAAGAGCCGGCGGCTCCGAACCAGGGCGGCGCCGAAGTCGTGCGCTTGGATCGTTTCCGCAAGAAATGATCTAGATCGGACTGGCGCCCGTCGCGGGCGGCCAAACTCCCTATATAGAGGCACATGAAGAGGCCGCGTGGCATTTCGCGCGGCGGAATGGATGTGCTCATGGCCAAAACTTCACTCTCGAAGACTTCCCGCTCGAAGGCCGCCCGCTCGAAGACCGACAGCTCCTCACGCCCGGCGACCCGCACCGAGACCGACAGCTTCGGCCCCATCGAGGTCCTCGCCGATCGTTATTGGGGGGCGCAGACCGAACGCTCGCGGCAGAATTTTCGCATCGGCACCGATCGCATGCCGATCTCGCTCGTGCACGCGCTCGGCGTCGTCAAGCTCGCCGCGGCGCAGTCTAACCAGGAGCTCGGCCTGCTCGACCAGCGCCGCGCCAACGCCATCATCCGCGCCGCGCGCGAGGTGATCGAGGGCAAGCTGGACGACCATTTTCCGCTGGTGGTGTGGCAGACCGGCTCGGGCACGCAGAGCAACATGAACCTCAACGAGGTCATCGCCAACCGTGCCAATGAGCTCCTGGGCGGCGAGCTCGGCGCCAAGAAGCCGGTGCATCCCAACGATCACGTCAACATGAGCCAGTCGTCGAACGACTCGTTCCCGACTGCGATGCATATCGCGGCGGCAAGCCGCATCACCGCCGATCTCGTCCCTGCCCTCGGCGAATTGCTGCGCGCGCTGCGCAAGAAGGAGAAGGAGTTCGCAAAGATCGTCAAGATCGGCCGCACCCACACCCAGGACGCGACGCCGCTAACGCTCGGCCAGGAATTTTCCGGCTATGCCGCACAGGTCGAAAGCGGCATCGCCCGGCTCAAGGTCGCGGTGAAGGAGCTCTATCCGCTGGCGCAGGGCGGCACCGCCGTCGGCACCGGCCTCAATTCGAAGCCGCGCTTTGCAAAACTGTTCGCAAAGCACGTTGCCGGGATCACCAAGCTGCCCTTCACTAGTGCCGCGAACAAATTCGAGGCACTGGCCTCGAACGACGCTTATGTGCTGGCGCACGGCGCCATCAATTCGGTCGCGACAGGCCTTTTCAAGATCGCCAACGACATCCGCCTGCTCGGATCGGGTCCGCGTTCGGGCCTCGGCGAACTGATGCTGCCGGAGAACGAGCCGGGCTCCTCGATCATGCCGGGCAAGGTCAATCCGACGCAGTGCGAGGCGATGACGATGGTGTGCTGCCAAGTGTTCGGCAATCACACCACGATCACGGTCGCCGGCAGCCAGGGCCATTTCGAGCTCAACGTCTACAAGCCCGTGCTGGCATACAACATGCTGCACTCGATCCGGCTGATGGCGGACGCCGCGCGCTCCTTCACCGAGCATTGCGTCAGCGGCATCCGCGCCGACGAGAAGCGCATCAGGGAACTGATGCAGCGTTCGCTGATGCTGGTGACGGCGCTCGCCCCCAAGATCGGCTACGACAACGCGGCCAAGGTGGCCAAGACGGCGCATGCCAACGGCACCACGCTGAAGGAAGAGGCGCTGCGGCTCGGCTTCGTCTCGGCGGAGGAATTCGACCGCCTGGTGCGCCCCGAGAAGATGACCAGCCCGGGATAATTCCGAATTCCGATAGCCATCCGTAATGATACGGAGCCCCTGGCTCCATTAAATGTAGGGCTTAAAGGACGGGATTTGATTACCGTCAATGTCGCGGCGGGATTGCGTGTTACGCAGCCCCTCCGCTCCCACGGGGCGGAATTCATCGTTTGATGGCCCAAGGGTCGATTGACGAGGACAAGCGAATGGCGATCAAGTCTCATTGGGCGCATTGCGGCGCACAGTTTCTGAATGTTTCATCCTGCCCACGGAGGATCGGATGATGGAGACGCGACATGGCGAACGTCATCAACCTGAATCGTTTCCGGAAGCGCGCCGAGCGGGAAGCCACGGCGAAGCAGGCGCACGCCAACCGAACGAAGTTCGGCCGCACGAAGGCGGAGCGGTCGGCGGAGGAGACGCGCGCGGACCAGGCGAAGGCGCACCTGGACCAGCACCAGATCGATCGCGAGGAGCAGCCATGAAGTCGCCCGTCGTGAAACGGTCGATCGTCGTCGCCGGTCACAAGACCAGCGTCAGCCTGGAAGAGGCGTTCTGGAACGGCATGAAGGAGATCTCGGGCCTGCGCAACATGACGCTGTCCGAGCTGGTCGGCGAGATCGACGGCAACCGCCAGCAGGGCAATCTGTCCTCGGCGATCCGCCTGTTCGTGCTCGACTACTTCAAGAGCCGCGCCATGGCCGCCATCCAGGCGGAAAAGGTCCCGGCCCAGTAGCCGACTTTGCGCCGATCCTAGGCGCTCATCTTGGCGCCGATCCCGGCGCCAATCGCCTCCGTCACGAAGCTGGTACTTTAAAATCACTCTAAGGTGCAGTTTCAGCGACCGAGCGCGCTTGACCTCGATGCCCTGCGTTGAAAATACAGGGCATGACCGACATCCATGATACGCGTCCGCAGATGCCGCTGGGCCTGGCCCAGCGCGGCTATACCGGCGTCATCCAGCACCTTTCCCCCAAGGACGCGGGCTCGGCGCTCTCGGACATCGAACTCGAGAGCCGGCTGATCGAGCTCGGCTTCGTCGAGGGCGCCCGGGTCGAGGTCCTGCACGAGGGGCTGGTCGGGCGCGATCCGATCGCGGTGCGGGTCGACAGCATCACCATCGCGGTCCGCCGTCGCGAAGCCATGGCCATTATCGTCGCCTGAAGCGACCGGACCCCAACTCCCATGGAATTGCCCCTACTTCATCTCGCCCTGGTAGGCACGCCAAACAGCGGCAAGACCTCGCTGTTCAATGCGCTGACCGGCAGCCGGCAGAAGGTCGCGAACTATCCCGGCGTCACCGTCGAGCGCAAGGAAGGCTTCTTCGTCACGCCGTTGGGACGTCAGGTCTCCGTGGTCGATCTGCCCGGCACCTATTCGCTGCGCGGCCGCAGCCCGGACGAGGAGATCACCCGCGACTTCGTGCTGGGCAAGGCCACCGGCGAGACCCTGCCCGACCTCGTGCTGTGCGTGGCGGATTCGACCAATCTGCGCCTGACGATCCGCCTGCTGCTGGAGCTCAAGCGCACCGGCCGGCCGATGATCCTCGTGCTCAACATGTTCGACATCGCGAGCCGCCGCGGCATCACTGTCGACGTCGCGCGGCTCGCCAAGGAGCTCGGCGTGCCCGTGGTCACCTCGATCGCGGTGCGCAAGGGCGGCACGGCCGACCTGCTGTCGCTGACCGACGAGATTTCGGCAAAGCTCGCCGCCGAGCCGGGAGAGAACAATTGGCGGGCGCTCAGCGTGGCCGACTTGCGCGCCACCCAGCGCGAAGCCGACCGCATCATCGCCGACTGCGTCAGCCTGCCTGCTCGCCCCGACACCTGGACCGCGCGGATCGACGCGATCGTGCTGCATCCCGTCGGCGGGCTGATCGTGCTCGCGGCGATCCTGTTCGTGATGTTCCAGGCGGTGTTCGCCTGGGCGCAGCCGCTGATGGAGCTGCTCAATTCGGGCTTCGACTCCCTCGGCGAGTTCGTGCACGCGACCCTGCCCGCCGGCCTGCTGCAGAGCTTCCTTCAGAACGGCGTGATATCAGGCGTCGGCAGCGTGATCGTGTTCCTGCCACAGATCATCATCATCTTCCTGTTCATCCTGCTGCTGGAAGATTTCGGCTACATGGCGCGCGCCGCGTTCCTGATGGACCGCATCATGGGCGGCGCCGGCCTGCACGGCCGCGCCTTCATTCCGCTGCTGTCTAGCTTTGCCTGCGCCATCCCCGGCATCATGGCGACGCGCGTGATCGACAACAAGCGCGACCGGCTGACCACGATCCTGATCGCGCCGCTGATGACCTGCTCGGCGCGCATTCCCGTCTACACGCTGATCATCTCCGCCTTCATTCCGGCCAGAGACGTCTGGGGCTTCATCAACCTCCAGGGCCTGGTGATGTTCGGCCTCTATGCTGTCGGCATCGCCAGCGCACTTGCCGTCTCGTTCCTGATCAAGTTCTTCATGTTGCGCGACTATGCGCCGGCGCCGTTCATGCTGGAGCTGCCGGACTACAAGATGCCGCGGCTGAAATCGATCGCGATCGGCGTCTATACGCGGGCCAAGATGTTCCTGCACCGCGCCGGCACCACGATCTTTTCGATGATGGTGCTGATCTGGTTCCTGGCCTCGTTCCCGCAGCCGCCCGCGGGCGCAACCGAGCCGGCGATCGACTTCAGCCTGGCCGCGATCATCGGCAAGGCGCTCGAGCCGCTGCTGGCGCCTGTCGGCTTCAACTGGCAGATCGCGGTCGCGCTGATCCCCGGCATGGCGGCGCGCGAGGTCGCGGTCGCAGCACTCGGCACCGTCTATGCGATCGAAGGCGGCAAGGAAGCGGCCGAGCAGATCGGCCAGGTGCTAGCGACGAAATGGTCGCTTGCGACCGCGCTGTCGATGCTGGCCTGGTACATCTTCGCCCCGCAATGCGCATCCACGCTGGCCGTGATCCGGCGCGAGACCGGAAGCTGGACCTGGATGGCCGTCACCTTCTTCTACATGCTGGTGCTGGCCTATGCCGCGAGCCTTCTGACCTACAATGTCGCGCTCGCGTTCGGGGCGGGGTAGCCCCTCTCGAAAATCAAAAACGCGAAAACAACCCCATGCACAGTAGACCGACGCTGTGAGATCAATGGGTTACGCGTGTGCTAAAATCAGCTGACCGTAGCTGGCCCGACCCAACGCCGGCACACAAGGCCGGTTGCGCCGTCGGGCAAAACAGGCGCATGATGGCATTGTCCGAGAATTGGCCAGACGCTCGGTGACGGCCAGATACCGGAGCGTGGCACGCCTTCTCAGCCGCTGGCCTGTGTTGCTGGGAACGACGCGGTGAACACCGTTTCATCCCGCATCGACGACGCGGCGATCAACCCGCCATGGGCGCGCGCGATCTCCTGGGCGATGTACAATCCGAGCCCAAGCCCCTTCTGGTTCGGCAGAACGTCGCCACGATCGAACGCAGTGAAAAGGCGCGGGATCGCATCAGCCGGAATTGGCGCGCCTTTGTTGATAACGCTGATGTCGAAGCCGGCTTCGGTCGTCTGCGCCAGCACCCTGATCGGCTCGTCGGCGGCGCCATAGGAAATCGCGTTGCCGAGAAGATTGGACAGCATCTGACCTATGCGGTCGGCGTCGATCCTCACACTCACCGGAACGTTGACCACCGTTTCCATCACACGATCCGGATGCACGTTCTCGAACTCCGCGACAATTTGCTTGATGACAGGCTCGAGCGGCTGTTCTTTCAGCTTGAGCTGCATCCCGGAGCCGAGCCGCGCGCGGGCGAAGTCCATGACATTGTCGATCAGGCCCGCCATCCGGGCCACGCTTCCCTGCAG
Source organism: Bradyrhizobium sp. RT6a (assembly GCF_040547675.1). Lineage (NCBI taxonomy): Bacteria > Pseudomonadati > Pseudomonadota > Alphaproteobacteria > Hyphomicrobiales > Nitrobacteraceae > Bradyrhizobium > Bradyrhizobium sp. RT6a. The sequence goes on along the minus strand of NZ_JBEPQC010000003.1, from coordinate 637,156 downwards.
CAGGTTGATCCAGTTCTTCCCCTCGTCATCGACCTTCTTGTTCAGAAGCCGCAGGCCGCCCTGGATCGAGGCAAGAGGGTTTCTGAGGTCGTGACCGAGCACGGCAATGAACTGCTCGCGCAGTTCGGCATTGCGTTGTTCCAGCGCGAGCCGGTTCTCGATCAGCTCGACGCGCTCGGCCGCATCGAGATGAGACGCGATCAGCTCCGCAAAAAGCTTGAACATGCCGATGATCTCGGGGGTCCGAAGCTTGCGCGGCTTCGGATCGATGGCGCAAAGAGTTCCGAAGAATGAACCGTCGGGAAGAATGATCGGCACGGAGATGTAGCTTTGGAAGCCATATTGCGCAGGTGTGTGATGCGTGCAGTACGCGGCGTCTTCGCTGACATTCTCGATGACGACGGCGTCACGGCTCTGCCGGATCTCATGGCAGATCGTGGTCTCGACCTTGAGCTCGTCACCGGGTTTCAGCCCGAACGCAAGCTCGTCACGCGAGGCACATGTGATCCACCTGTTCTCGGTGACGCGGGCGACGGCCGTAAACCCCATGCCGGTGGTCCGGCTGACCACGTCGAGGATGGTCGAGACCGCAGCGATTCCGCTGACCTTGGCTATGTCGCGCTCGAAATCCATTGCCACTCCGCTTCGGAACATTCGCCCCGGGGAGACCGTCACCCCAACTAAAGCGCGTCCTTGCCACGGTGAAAAGCACTGCCAGCCAAGTTATTCCGCGTCAATGTTGCACGACTCTCCACCATTGAAACGGCTATCTGTTCCCAACGGAACAATCGGGTATTGGCAGGCTAAGCGCCGAGAGGCTTTCGAGAGGATCACCTGGCCGACCTCGTCGCATTGCATCTCCATGCCGAGGTGTCCCGATATTTCGGCGGCGTGCGTCCGGCGGAGAGAACGAAGACCCCCCGGGATTCGAAGCGAGCATCCGGCTCAGCGTACTCTCTCGGTGCGCTCACTCGGTGTGGTGGAGCCTGAGCTGACGCTTTCTTCGTTCGAATCGCTCTCCGGCTCCCGGATCAGCACCGCCGGTTCGTCATAACCCTTGCGGCTGCTGTAGAACACCAGCGCCATCAAGCCGATGCCGACCACCAGCGAAAACACGACACCGAGCACCAGTGCGACATAGCCCGACGCTGGCACCTCCGTTGTCGTGCTGAACCAGCCGAGATAGCCGAGCGCGCCGGCACCGACGAGGAGGGCGCACAACACCGCTATGACCGCCCATCTGGCGATCTTGCCGTCCCCGGGAGCGGGTGATTCCGGTTGCCCGTCTGTGCTGTTCATGGATCTCTCCTCGTGGCGCACGCGTCACGCGGCCGCCCCAACTGCGCTAGGGTGCGGTGACCTTGGTCGCAATCGCATGCAGGGCCGCCGTCATGGCGACGATTGCAGCCTTGGCCGGCTCGCCGATGCCGTGACGCCCGGCGATATACGCCGGATCATTGTAGGACAACCAGGTCGCGCCTTGTTCGTCCTGCCAGACCAGCGCCTTCAGCGGCAGATCGATGCCGCTGGTCTGCGACTGCTGCATCAATGGCGTACCACCTCTTGCGTTCCCGAAGATGATGAGATTGGTCGGGCGCAACGGCAGGCCGGCAGCAGCGGCGCCCGCGGCATGATCGACATGGGCGAATATAGTGAGGCCCTTGGCCATCACCTCGGCTTCCAGCCGCTTCATCGTCTCTTCAGGGCCGAAACTGCTCCTGATCGTGATCAGTCCGTCGACGGCCATTGCTTGGGTCTCCCATAAACATGTCGCAGCAACCAGGACGAGGATCTTGAGCAGCGCCGAAACCCTCATGATCACATGCTCATTTCTTGCTGAATAGTTTTGCCGGATCGAATTCCGGGTCCGGAATGAAGCCGTCGCGGTTGGGCATCTTGATCTTCGGCAAGCTGTCCTTATCAACCTTGCCGTCGGCGGGAACGATGCCATTCAGACTCAGGATGTAGGCAGTGACGGCATAGGTGTCGTCGGTGCTGAGCGAACCCGGTGTGGGATATGGCATCGCGCGGTGGATGTAGTCGTACAAGGTCGTCGCATAGGGCCAGAAGCTGCCGACGGTCTTGACCGGCGCGCTGGAGGCGAGTGTGCCCTGCCCACCGGCCAGACGATCCTTGATCCCGCCCTGGCCGTTGTCGCCATGACAGGCCGTGCAATTGTCGGCGAAGACCTGCTTACCCTGCGCAACCGTGCCGCTGCCGACAGGCAGCCCCTTGCCATCGGGTGTTACGTCGATGTCCCATAGCTTGATCTCCTCCGGAGTCGCGGGACGGCCGAAATCGAATGCACATGCGGGCGCCGCGAGCAGGTCGAGCGCGAGAGCCGCAGCGACAAGCCGATTATTATGCGAGGACATTGCGAACCCTCCCGGCCTCGTCGATGCTCCAAGTCTGCTGGGCGTTGTAGTGGAACAGCGCATTGCTCCCCATCGCGGCGATGAAGGACTGCCGGTCCGGCTGAACGTTGCCTTGCTCGTCGGTCGCGCGGCTCACGATACTTGTCGGCTTACCGTCCCAGACCCAATCCATCTGAAATCGAACCTGGGCCTTCGACAGCACCGGCTGATTCAGCTGCGCCTGTTTCCAGATTTTCGCGCCGTCAGTCGATATCTCGACCCTGGCGATCTTGCCATGGCCGCTCCAGGCGAGACCGGAGATAATGTTGTAGCCGGGCTGGATCTGCATCGTGCCCGAGGGCTGTGTGATGACGGAGTTGGTTTCCATCCTCAGCTGGAACTGGCGGGCCTTGCCATTGGCGAGCAGCTGCGTGTAGCGCGCCGTCTCCCAGCGGGTCATCCAGGGCTCAGTACCGAACTTGAGACGGCGCAGCCATTTGATGTTGAGGTTGCCCTCGAAACCCGGCATCACCAGTCGCATTGGAAAGCCGTGCGCGGGGCGCAGTGGTTCGCCGTTCTGACCGTAGGCGACAAAGGCCTCGTTCACGATTTCGTCGGTCAACGGAATGCTGCGGTCGACGCCCGCGCCGTCGCCTCCCTCGGCGAGCATCCAGTTCGAATTCTTCTCCTTGCCCGCAAGACCAATCAGGAACTTCAGCGGAACGCCGGTCCACTCATTGGTGCTGACGAGGCCGTGCGTGTTCTGCACCGTCAGGTCAGGGTCTGCCTTCTTCCAGTTTTCCCAGCCGTTTCCGGTGCATTCGATGAAGACCACGCGCGTGACCGACGGCATCCGCTTGAGATCGTCGACGTTGAACACCAGCGGCTTCTGAACCAGGCCATGGATGAGCAGACGGTGCTGCGCGGGATCGATGTCCGGCACCCCGGAATGGCTGCGCTCGTAATGCAGATCGGTTGGTGTGATGTTGCCAACCAGCTTCTGATGCGGCGTCTTGGAGTTGATGGCATCACTGGGGTCGACGTTGCGCTTGCCTGGTCCCGCCTCGGGAATGCGATCGATCTTGACGAACCGCGATCGTTCGCTGTGCGCACCGAGATCGGCGCCGGGCCCGCGATCAGGGATTTCGGCCAGCGTTTGCGCGGCCGCCGCTTCGGTCGCAACCGCCCCCAGAACGCCCGCCGACAGGCCTCCCACAAAACCGCGGCGCGAGACGCTCGCGCGCCGTTGCAGTGATTCGATTTGCGTTTTGGACGTCATGCAATCTCCGTCGGCCTTCGTGCTGATTTGGAAATTCCACCGCTTTTCCATGGGGACATTGACCGGATGCCGCCGAAATTGCCCGTTAGGATGTGTTAGAAATCATGAGGGGGCGGCGAAGGCGCGTCATCCTGCCCTGCTCCGAAAGCTTCTATCCGGGTCCATGGATCATTTCAGCACCGAGAACCTGACCGCCGAGAGGCTTCGTGAGGATCACCTCGCGCACCTCGTCGCATTGCATCTCGATGCGGACGTGTCGCGCTATCTCGGCGGCGTCCGTTCGGCGGAGAGGACCAAGACCTATCTCGATGCGAATATCGCGCATTGGGACCAGCATGGCTTCGGGCTGTGGGTGCTGCGAACGAAAGACGGCGCATTCGCCGGGCGAGCGGGCATCCGGCACATCTTGGTGGACGAAATCGACGAGATCGAGATTGCCTATGCGTTCAAGCGCGAATTCTGGGGCCGCGGACTTGCAAGCGAGATCGCCACGGCGCTGACGGATATCGGACTGTTACACTACGAGCTGCCGTCTCTGATCGGCCTGGTCTATGTCGGCAATGGCGCATCGCGCCGTGTATTGGAGAAATCGAATTATCTCCTCGAGCGAAGTAAGATCCGTCACGGCGAAGACGTCGTGATCTACCGTATTCGGCGGTAGACCCCAAAAGGCAGAAGTCCGGAGCCGCAGAGCACGACGGCGGCGGCAATGAAGGCGCTCCGGTATCCACTGCTGTCGTACAAGAATCCTCCGAGGGAGGCGCCCGCCGTTATGGCGAGCTGGAGCACCGCGACCATCAGGCCGCCGCCCGCCTCCGCATCCTCAGGCAGCGCCCTGCTCATCCAGGTCCATCAAGCGACCGGTGCGGCCGTGCCGATGAGGCCCCAACCGGCCAGCAGCACAGTGACCACAACGGTTGAACGTCCGAAGGCGATCAAGCCGAGGGCAAGGGCAGCCATAGCAAGCGGCATCCCGATCAGAAGTCCTTGCAGGCCCCGCCGCAGAAGGAAGCTGATGAGGTAAGTCCCCAGCAGGCCCGCGACGCCGACCACGAGCAGGATGGCCGAGAGCGTCGAGACGTCTACGCGCGTCACGGTCTCCAGAAATGGCCGCAAATAGGTGAAAAGCGCGAACTGGCCCATGAACAGGAGAGCGACCGAGAGCATCCCAATGCCGATTGCCCGCCGGCGAAGCAACCCGAATACGTTCCCCGCGGCACTGCGCTCGGAGGGCATCGAGGGCAATGTGGCGTATTGCCAGACCAGGGTGACGATGGCGAGCGGGACGACGCAGAAGAAGGCGCCGCGCCAGCCGATGAACTGGCCGAGGAAGCTCCCGAGCGGTGCGGCGATCGTGGTCGCGAGTGCGTTCCCCCCGTTGAGGAGGCTGAGAGCTGCCGCAACCTGCTCTTCAGGCACAAGACGCATTACGGTGGCCGCCGACATCGACCAGAACCCGCCGATGACGACCCCGAGCAGCGCGCGCCCTGCCATGAACACCAGCGCGTTGGGCGCCAGCGCCACCATTAGTCCCGATACGATCATCGCCGAGGTGAGGCCAAGCAGAACAATGCGTCGATCGATGCCCCGCGTCACCGAGGAGATCGCAAGGCTGGTGAAGACGGCGAACAGCCCGGAGACCGCGATGGCCTGGCCCGCCTGCCCCTCGGTCATGTGGAGATTGGTCCCGATGGGGGTGAGCAGGCTGACCGGCATGAACTCGGAGGCAATCAAGGTCCCGACGCAGAGGGTCAGCGCAAACACTGCACTCCATGCCGGACCGCGCGACAGCGCCTCGTTGCTTCGAGCGAGTTGTACGCTCATGAAAACCTCTCCTAATGATTGGCGCGCGCGTTCGCCCCGATTGGAGGATGTGGGGTGGGATGCGGGGCCTTACATTTCGGTACTGCTCGTCACTCACCTTCTCCATTCATTCGACGGTTCGTCCGTCCTGCGCCGACCATGAACATGGGGATCTCACGGACGTTTCTGTCGCCAGCACGACGACACTAAGCCGATGAATGATGAGATCCGACGTCCGCTGGAACCGGTTGGAATTGGTCACTTGGACAAGCCATCGACCGCAAAGATGCGAAAACGACCATACCTCTCGCCCACGGCACGCGCGGCGGTGTATTCCGGCGAATGTCGCCACTTCCTCATTTGCTCGACCGAGTCCCATTGGACAAGAACGACACGCCCCTTCGGCGGATCTCCGTCGATTGAAAGGCCACTGCCGCCTCCTAGATACCGTCCCCCGTACGTCTTGAGGCTTTCACGCGCTAGAGGAGCGAATTCCTTCGCGAACTCCTCGGGGTCGATTACCGTGTTATCTTCGATCATATAGACGGGCGGCTTCGCCTGCGCATGAAGAGTCTGAACGCCGAAGCTACCGATACCGATTCCGGCCGCCAGCGCCGCGGCCATCGCGATCGAGTTGTTCATGTCGATTCTATCCTCACTTCGATTGGGCGCCGAGCACGATCGGGGTTGCCTGTATCAGCTTGAGCGACTTCACCATCTTCTCAACCGTCGTCTTGTATTTCTTGAAATGATCTGTTCCGAGATGAGCTTCGTAGGCGCTCCTGTCCCGGTAGATTTCGAAAACCTTGACGTGGGTCGGGTTGTCTTTTTCGGAAACGGCGTAGAGCACCAGGACGCCGGGCTCCTTGCGAATTGCTGCGTCGATCTGTTCCTGCACCGCAGCCCTATAGCCGTCCAATTGGACGGGATCGATCTCGATTTCCGCCACCTGGACATATCGTTCGTCCGCCTGTTGGGCGACGACGCCGCCGGCGAATACAGCGGCCAGCATCGATAGGCCGTACGAGAAAAGCTGCTTCTTCTTCATGTTCTCCCCCTCAGAAGCTTCACTGGCCCTACCTGATTTGGATTGCTCGAAGGGTGCTCGCGGCTTTGGCGATATCGTACAGTTCATCGCTGTCGCACCCGCGCATCGCAGATCTCACTTCAGATATTGGTTGTCGGCGACCTTCTCCATCCAATCGACGTTCTTTCCGTTGACGGATTCCTGAATGGCGATGTGCGTCATTGCGGTGGTCTGCGTCGCTCCGTGCCAATGTTTCAAGCCCGGCGGAAACCACACGACGTCGCCGGCGCGGATTTCCTCAATCTGCCCGCCCTCTCGCTGCACCCAGCCCAGACCGGCCGTCACGATCAGCGTCTGCCCGAGCGGATGCGTGTGCCAGGCCGTGCGTGCGCCGGGTTCAAAAGTGACCTGAGCGCCGCTGACGCGTGCGGGCTCGGGAGCCGCGAACAGTGGGTCGATACGCACCGTCCCGGTGAACCAGTGTTCGGGGCCCTTCTGGGAAGGGCGGGACCCGTTTCTCTTGATGTCGATGTCCATTGCAGTCTCCTTCAGTGCTTCGGACGCGAGCGCCGGCGCCAGTCGAATTCCCGCGCCGGCGAGGGCGCTTCCGCCAACGAGGATGTCTCTACGCGTCACCACGGCATGCGTCCGCTCGTGGCGGCTCGCGAACAGGATTGTCGACCGGGCATTGTCATTCCCTCAGCGCGGTCGCTTTTCGATGACGTCCTTGACCACCGGCGCCGCGGAGAAAGCGCTAGGCCAACCGGCGTAGAAGGCGAGATGGCCGAGCACCTCGCCCGCTTCCTCACGAGTCAACCCGTTGTCCATGGCGCGGTTCAAATGGTAGGTGATCTGCGCGACCTGACCGGTGGCGATCAGCGCGCTCACGGTAACCAGGCTGCGGTCGCGCGGAGCCAGCGCCGGCCTGAGCCAGAGGTCGCGGAACAGCACGTCGGTCGTAAACTGGACAGGCTGGGCGTGATCTGCCCGAACTGCTCTCCGACGCGCGTTGCCCGCTGCTTCTCCGCCGCCTCGTCGAGCGGCAGTTGCGGCCCCGACGCCGGGGGAAGCTGATCGGGCCCGATGTTGCGGCTCTCGAAGACTTCCTTCGCAGCCGGGATCGCATCAATCGCGTTGGCCCAGCCGGTGTAGAAGGCCAGATGCGTGATGATCTCCGATATCTCCGACGGCTTCACGCCATTGTCCAGCGAGAGACCTAGATAGTATGGCAGTTCCACCTTCTGATCTCGGGCGATGAGAGCCGCGACGGTGACGATGCTGCGGTCCCGAGGCGAGAGAGCCGGTCGCTTCCACAGATCGCCGTGGACGAATTTTTGCGCGTAGCCTTCGAGAGCTGGCGCGACCGCGCGGACGTCTACCGGCTTTGACATGGTCTTTGCTCCTTCGATGGATCCGTCTCGGGCCGCCACCGGGCCGTCAGCAAATAGGCAGATCGAAAACAAGGCCGCTGCGAGCATTCTCATCGCGAGTATCCTTCCAGGTTGTCGGGTGCACCATCAGCCACAAGGCGACGAGTGCTGCGCAGAGCACGGTGCCCGCGCTCACGAGAAACCCGGACGTTCAATCGCGTCAGGCTGCGATCAACGAGCGCAGGGCTGGCGAGCCCTCGGGCGAAGAGAAGATCAAGTGCCGCTCATGTTGATGGGAAACTAAGGCTTCCGCCTCCGTCCGATTAGGTGATAAAATCCGCATGCAGTCATAAGACAAGCTTATCAATGAACCGGGACGACGCCAGCGATATCCTGGCCTTCCTCGCCGTGGCGAGGGAACGCAGCTTCACGCGTGCCGCAGCCAAGCTTGGCATGACGCAATCGGCGCTGAGCCAGATCATCCGAAAGTTGGAGGAGCGGCTGGGGGTCCGTCTTCTCAACCGAACGACCCGGAGTGTCACGCCAACTCAAGCCGGAGAACGGCTGTTCGCGAGCGTCGGGCCCAAATTCACCGAGATGGATGCTGATCTCGCTGCGCTGAGTGAGCTCCGAGAAAAGCCCGCTGGAACCGTGCGTTTGACGGCAACGGAGTACGCCGCCGCCGAGATCCTGCTGCCGGCGCTGGGGAAGGTTCTTCCCCAATATCCAGACATTCACGTTGAGGTGATCATCGATTACGGGCTCACCAACATCGTGGCGCAGCAGGTCGACGCGGGCATTCGTCCGGGCGAGCTCGTCGCCAAGGACATGATCGCTGTACGCGTCAGCCCTGATCTGCGAATGGCCGTCGTGGGGTCGCCGTCCTACTTCGCCGAACGCAAGCGGCCCAGGACGCCTCAGGATCTAACCGGCCACAATTGTCTGAACCTGCGCCTTCCGACCCACGGCGGCAGCCTGTACGCCTGGGAGTTCGAGAAGAACGGGCGGGAGCTCAACGTGCGCGTGGAAGGACAGCTTGTGTTCAACAGCGCAGGGCTTCTGCTGGAGGGAGCGCTCAAAGGCCTCGGCCTTGCCTACCTCACCGAAGGACACGTGCAGCCATACATCTCGCAGGGTCGGCTGATCAGGGCCCTGTCGGATTGGTGTCCGCCGTTCTCGGGTTACCACCTTTACTATCCCAGTCGGCGCCAACCTTCACCGGCATTCTCGCTGCTCGTCGAGGCCCTTCGATATCGCGGCAAGTAGGATCTCACCACCGCTCACGGTGCCTGACAATCCTCGGCCGGGCAGGACTGTTACCTGAAATACCCCAACACGAGATCGACATCCGCGCTGCCGGCCGCCGTGCCGTTCAGCTCGGCGTCGATGACGCGGCGGCACGCTTCGATCGCGGCATGGTCACCGAGGTCGTTGGCGGCTTCCAGCACGAGCCAGGCGGCATCGACCGAGGCCTGGTCCGCTGCTCCGCCGCCGATCTCGCCGGCTGCGGCCTTGTTGAGGTTCTTCTTGCGAACGGCGGTGCCGAATTGAGGCAACATTGCAGATACTCCCTCTCGCTCAGTGTACCTGGAGCTCGGGCTGACGGCCCGCGTCGGCACCCGCGGTCTTGCGCGACTGGTAGAATTTCAAGACGCTGCGCGAGGTCTCGATCTTGAGCTTGCCGAAATCGCGCTCGTTGTCGTGGAGCTCGCGCGCCGTGATCAGGTGATCCTTGGCGCCGAGGAACAACAGCGACATCGTGGTGTCCCAGGAGAAATCGAGGGCCTTGCACAGCACCAGGATCATCTCGCGGTTGCGGTCCATCATCGCTCGCTCGATCACGTCGACCGGCAGCGACGACAGCAGCGACAGGCCGATCTGCACCTCGTCGAAGCGGTGCTGGCGCGCGTAGTTCGAGATCGAATCCTGGTTGAGGTTGCCCTGCCGGTACTGCGTCGTCACCACGCGCTTGGCGACGAAATAGCTGCGCGAGGACGGGCCGAACTTGGAGTGCAGATCGCCGGTGACGTCGCTTACCGAACTCTGGATCTGCGCTATCATTTCCGGGCGCTCGTGCTCGAGCCGGCGGCGGACGTCCTCCGACGCCTTCGAAATCAGCTGCTGGAAGATGTGGCGCGGCACGTCCTTGCGCAGCCCTAGCTGCTCGGCAAGAATCGAGTCACCCTCGGCGCGGCGGACCATGTGGAGCAGACCCGAACCGGAGAAGCGCGCGCCCTCGTTCCTGGCAACCGACGTCACGACCTCCTGGTCGCCGCGCTTGACCAGCACGTCGGTGACGGCCTCGCCGATCGACTTGCGCTGGGCAATCGCGAGCAGATGCAACTGGCTCTTGGTCATGGCGCTCTCGACCAGCAGCTTCTCGTCGAGACGATTGGAATCGCGCAGCACGGGACCGGCGACCTCGATCTCGTCGGCGGTCGCGAGTTGCGCAATGACATTGAGCGGAGCGTGATCGCAGGCTGCCATCACCTCGGAGAGTTGCACGCGCGCAGCAACCTCGATCTCGTCGGCGAGCCGACCGATGACTTCGCCGAACGTGCTGATCTCGTCGTCGCTGTAGCGGCCGGTGATCAGAATGTCGGTCGCGTGCCACAGCGCCTTGGTCCGGCTTTCGTCGGTGCCGCGTGCGATCGCGTCGTCCAGATCCTGCAGAAGTGTTGTCGCGCCGTTCATCCCGATGACCCCAGTTCTTGGCTAGCCATCCTGCTTGTGCCGGCAGGACGCCGAGTTCCTCTGGGAACAGAGACTAGGGAACAAACGCGAGAATCCGGTAAAGTCGTCAGATCAGTTTTGCCGAGCAAAATTCGTTAAAAAGCCAGGGAATGTGTTTACCCCGGGGGCCACCGGCGAAGGTGCGCTCCCTCTCCCGCCTGCGGGAGAGGGTTGGAGAGAGGATGTCTCTCCGGCGTCATGGCCGGGCTTGTCCCGGCCATCCACGTCTCACCGCTTAGGACGAAGAACGTGGATGCCCGGGCCTTCGCCTCGCCGAAGCGGCTTCGGCCGCGCAGGCGGGACAAGCCCGGGCATGACGGACTATCGCCTACGGATTCGACGGCGTCAGGACCAGCGGCGGCTTTGGCTTGGGCTTTGCGGGGGGCGGGCCCGGGGCTGGCCTGACGTCGATCGGCGGGGGCAACGGCGCGATCTGCGTGCTTGCGAGCGGCGGGCTTGTCAGTGGCGGGCTTGTCAGTGGCGGGCTTGGCACTGCGGGAGCAGCCTGCGGCGCCTTGGGTGTCGGCGCAACCCTGATATCGGCCTTCGGCTTCGGCTGCGGCGCACGGCGCGGATCGCGGCCGGGCATCGGCACATCCGTGAGCGACGGCTCCGGCACCGGGTCTGGCGACACCAGTGTCGGCAGCGCGGCTGTGGCCGGCGGCGGCTCGCCGCGCTCGATGGCGTCCAGGCGGCGCGTCTCGCGGTCGATCGTGCGCACCGCGAGCCACGACGACAGCGGCCCGAGATCGACGGTGCGATTGAGCCTGTCGGGGGGGCCTGCCGCGAACAGCTGGATTTCCGGCGGCGCGCCGGACAGCCCGGTCATGATCGGCGTCAGGCTGGCGCGGATGTCGGCCTGGTCGGCGGGGATGTCGTAGCCGCCGGAGACGATGGCACGCGCGTTCTTCGCCTCCAGCGACGTTGCGCCGACGCGCAGGCGCCCGTCGCGGATCGTGAACGGGATCTGCGCCGAGGCCACTGCAATCGGACCCGCCGACAGTGCGGGCTCGACCAGCTGCCGCAGCCGGTTGTCGTCGGCAACCTGGCCGCCGTCGCTGGCGCGGATGGCGATCTCGAAGGCGCGCGGATTGAGGCCGGAGATTTCAGCGGATTCGAGCGTCACCGTGCCGTTGCCGGCGAGCGCGCCGGTGAGCGCCGCGACGCTGCGGCCCTGGCTGGTCAGCGCCATCTGCGCCGAGGCGCGTCCCTTCGGCAGCGCGAGGTCGCGGTAGCGCAGCGCCGCCGCATCGACATTGCCGAGCTCGATGCGCGCGTTCAACGTCAGACCATTGGCGCCATTGCGCGCATCGAGGCTTGCCGAGATCTCGCCGCCGCCGACGCCGCCCTTCAGTGCGTCGAGAGCGAGCGACTGACCGTCGCTCCGGAGCGTACCGCCGAAGGGGCGCAGCTCGATGCCGCCGGGCAACGTGCCGTGCAACGCCTGGAAGGCGACGCGGCCGCGCCAGCCACCGAGAAGCCCGGCACTCAACGGCGCATTTGCATCGTGTCCGGCCGCGCCGATGGCCATCGCGAGCGCCGGCACGAGGTCGAGCGAATCGAGGCCGACTTCGCCGTCGACGGTCTTCTCCTGATCGAGCGTCACCGCCAGATGCCCCCGCAAATGCGAGCCGGCCAGTGTGCTGTCGAGATCGTTGAAGGTCAGGCGGTTGCCGGAGAGGCCGACGCGCGAGGACAGATTGACGCTCTGCACGGATTTATCGGCCGGGCTGGTCCCGAACAGCGGCGCCAGATTGGCATTGCGCACCCGCAAATTCACGCTGCCTTTCGGCTCCGACAATTCGACGTTGCCTTGTGCGTCCGCGTCCAGCCCGCCGCCGCTGAGCTTTGCATTCAATTGCAGCTGATGGCGCCACGCACCGCTCAAGTGGCCTTCGAACTGCGAAGCGCCCTCGCCTGCGGCCACCACGCGATCGAGCCCGAGCAACGCCAGCAGCGAACTGGCCTGCGGTGTCGAGACTTTCGAATCCAGCGTGAAGTCGCTGTTGCGCAAGCGGTCGATGTCGATGCCGTTGACGGCGGCCACCAGCGTCTGCGCCGCCAGCGTCGCGGTGGCCTTGAGCTGCGGCGCGTCGAGCTCGAGCACGGCGCGTGCGTCGTTGCGATCGGCGTGCTCGGCGTTCTTGTCGAGGCTGAGGTCGAGCTTGAGGCGGGTCGCGCCTGGCAGCGACGGCATGGCGTCGAAGCGCGCGCGCACCGAAGGCGCAAACGGCTCGATAAGTGCGGTGAGATCGCGCAGCGAATTGGCGGAGGATTTCAGCGCGAGCTTGCCAATGGCCTTGGCGCGGTCGAAGCTGCCGCTCGCTTCCGTGGTCACGCCGCTGGCCTGGCCGAACCGCAACTGCTCCAGCGAGAGCGTTGCCGGGCCGTAGCCGAGTTTTGCGGTGAACGGCCGCAGCTCCTGGCCCGCCGAGATCGCGCGGCCGATATCGAGCGACAGCTTCGCTTCCTCCGGCCATTCGCCCTGCGGCCCCGAAAGCGCCCGCACAAAACTTGCGGCGGCATCGAGGTTGAGGCGGTCGGCCTTGAGCTCCGCGTCGATCCGCGAGCCCTTGCTGGCGCCGGTCTGGACGAAAGCGATGCGGCCTTCGACCGCGCCGCCCTCGATCTCCGCCTTCAGCCTGTCGATGGCGAAATGGTTGGCGGCGATGGTCACGTCGCCGGCAAGGCGCAGCGGCCGCGTGCTGCGGCGGTTGACCTCGTTGCGACCCTGGAGCCAGGCCACCAGCGTATCGGGATCGGAGGAATCGACGCTGAGGCGGCCGCTGAAACTGTCGGCGCCGGGTGTCGCACCGTTGAGCGAGAGCTGCGTCTGGCCCGGCGCGCGCAGCTCGAGCCGCTGGAAGGTCCAGGATCGTCCGTCGGTCGCAAGCTCGGCCGTGATGTTCTGGAGCGGACGGCCGCCGAGCATGATCTGGTCGGAGTTGAACTCGATCTGCGCCGGGATCGGCGCCTGCGGGATTGCGGCGAGCCCTGCGCGGAGCGCCGGGAGGATGCGCTGCGGCTCGCTAGCGACTTTAGCCGTGAGCTTGTCGGCATCGACCTGGCGCGCAGACAGCACCGCACGCAGCAGCGGCGAAGCGCCGAACCTGATATCGCCTACGCCGCCGAGCTTCAGCGCGGTGTCTTCAGTGCCGAAGCTGGCGTCGATCTGCTCGAACTTGGCGCCGGCCGGATCGGCCTTGAGTTTTGTGGTGAGCTTCCAGGGCATCGGCCCCGCCTCGCCCGGCTTCTTCGGCGCCGGCACCGCGAGCGTCAGCGCGCCCTCGAATTTCGGCAGGCGGTTGTCGAAGGCAAGCACGCCTTCGAGATCGGCCAGGATGGCGCGCTCGCCGGGATCGATGTTGAGATGGAGGCGGGTGGCATTGCCATCGGCGCTCGGGCCGGTGGAGACGCGGAATGGATAGCGGACGCCAGTGGCGGTGAAACTGCCGTCGCCCCGGACCGAGCCGGCCAGCGAGCGCACGTCGCCGGAGAAGGCGATGTCGTTGAGCTCCAGTGTCGAACGGCTGGCGGCATCATGCAGGGCGATGCGGCCGGTGAGGTTCAGCCGCTCGATCGCCAGCGAAGCCAGATTGAAGCTGCCGCTCGCGGTGGAGGGCAAATCGACCCGCCCGCGCGCGTCGAGGCCGAGATCGACCGCCATGCCGTTGACCGAAAGCTCGGTGGCGCGCCATTCGCCGCGCATCAGGGAGCTCAGGCTGAACTCGACGTCGAGCTTGTCGGCGCGCAGGCGACCGAGATCGTTGTTGCCGCCGAAGGTGACCCCGCGCAGCCGCAGCGTCGGCGCCGGCAACAGCCGCGCGTCGAGTTCGCCCGCCACCCGCACCGGCACGCCGATGATCCTGCCGGCCTCCGCTTCGAACTGGGGCCTGAACTGGTTCCAGTCGACGAAGTAAGGCCCGATCAGAGCGGCCAGCAGCGCTAAGATAAAGGCAATCGCCAATCCGAGCAGCGTCGTCTGCACGGGTCTCCCCTCGGCCAAACCGGATGCGGGCCTTGCCTGAGCCGCAGGGCCTCAGACGTACCGGAACAGCCCTTATATAGGGGGAAGTGTGGCGAAGTCACAGCGACTGTTGCGCGCGGAGGTTAACGCCGGCGGCTATCACCAGCTCGCAGGCAGCCGTTTCAGGCCGCGCAGCACGAAGGTCGGCCGCCATTCCGGGTTTTCGACGTCGTCGATGCGCAGATCCGGCAGCCGACGCAACAGCGTGGCGATGGCGATCTCGGCCTCGAGTCGCGCCAATTGGGCCCCCAGGCAGAAATGGATGCCACCACCGAACGACAGCGGCCTCACATTCTGGCGGGTGACGTCGAGCCGGTCGGGGCGGTCAGGATAGACCGCCGGGTCCCGGTTGGCCGAGCCCAGCAGGCACAGCACGGTCTCGCCCTTCGGGATCTTGGCGCCGCCGACATCGTCGATATCCTCCAGCGCGACCCGCCCGGTCATCTGCACCGAGGAATCGTAGCGCAGAAACTCCTCGATCGCGCCCACCATCAGCTCCGGTCGCGCCTTCAATAGCGCGAGCTGGTCCGGATTGCGATGCAGCGCAAGCAGGCCGTTGCCGATCAGATTGACCGTGGTCTCGTGGCCGGCGCCGAACAAAAGGATGATGTTGGCGGTCAGTTCCTCGTTGGTGAGCTTGTTGCCGTCTTCCTCGGCCTGCACCAGCTGGGTGATGAGATCGTCGCCGGGGTTGCGGCGGCGCAGCTCGAACAGCTGCTGGAAATACATCTGCGCCATCATGTTGCCGGCGTTGCCCTTGGCGATCTCCTCCGGCGAGAGCGGCACGGGGTCGAGCAGCCGTCCGCCGTCCCGCGAGCTGTTATAGAATGTCTCGCGATGGTCCTCGGGGATGCCGAGCATGTCGCAGATGATGGTGACAGGCAGGCGAAAGGCGAAATCCTCGATCAGGTCCATGTGGCCGCGGTCGATCACGGCATCGATGGTTTGGTCGACGATCTGCTCGATGCGCGGCCGCATGTCCTCGACGCGGCGGGCGGTGAAGGCCTTCACGACGAGGCCGCGCAGGCGGGTGTGGTCGGGCGGATCGGCCTGCAGCATCCAGTGGCTCATGCTGCGGAAGACCGGCTCCTCCATGATCTTTTCGCTATAGCGGCGCTTGGAACGCTCGACGAAATCTTTGCCGAAGCGCTTGTCGCGCATCACGAGGCTGACATCGGCATGGCGGCTCGTGACGAACTGGCCGAACGGCGTCACGTGGATCGGAAAGATCACGCGCAGCCGCTCATAATGCGGATAGGGATCGCGGATGAAGTCGGGCGACAGCGGGTTGAACAGCGGACCGCCGGTGCCTTGCACGTGCTCGTTCATGGTGACCTCATATCGGTTGCCGCATGAATCGCATACGCCGGGCAGCCCCTCTTGCGCAGCGTAACCACCCCTGAATTATCAACTCGATACATTGTTGTATCGAGTTGCATTCTGCCCTAAACTGCTCCGATGTCAAGGGTGAGAACCAGGCCGACCAGGGACGACACGCGCGACAAGCTGTTCCAGGCGGCCGCGCGCGTGTTCGAGCAAGACGGCATCGGCGGCGCCAGCATCGAGGCGATCGCAGCCGCGGCCGGCTTCAGCCGGGGCGCGTTCTATTCCAACTTCAAGAGCAAGGACGAGCTGATCATCGCCATGCTCGAAGACCATGTCGCGCAGTCGATACGGCGCAACATGGACATCCTCGCGCAGCACGACAATCTCGACGACTTCATCGCCGCGCTGAAGGCGATGGATCGCACCCGGCAAGACCCGCTCGGCCGCTCGCCACTGCTGCACATGGAGATGATCCTGTTTGTCGCGCGCGCCGAGAAGCGCCGGCCCGAACTTGCAAAACGCCTGCGCGCGCGGCGCAAGCTGGTCGCCGACATCGTCGAGGCCACGCTAAAGAGCAACGCGAAAGGCGACACGCTCAATCCGCCATGGATGGCCTCCGTCGTGCTGGCGCTGGAAGACGGCTTTCGTCTGCACCGCCTGATCGATCCGGAGACGACGCCGGCCGACAGCTTTCTGCGCGCGATCACGGATTTGCGGCGCAGGACGGGATTGTCGTCGGACTAGCGCGCTCTCTTTCGTAACTTCGCTGTTCCCGCTCGTCATCGGTTCGCTGCGCTTCGCCGCTGGAACCTGACCACGATCATACGCGCGCATTTTCCACATCGTCATACCGATCGAAGGAACGTTTCGGTGGCCTGCCACTTTATCCCGAGCCTGTTTTGGCAATTTGATCATTGGAGGAGACAGCGATGAGGATTCTGAAATTGTCTGCGGCCGCAGCTGCGCTGCTGGCCGGTACGGCGCTCGCCGTGGCGCAGTCGAGCTCGACCGTCGGCACTGGCGGCTCGTCAGCCGGTGGTGGCACCAGCAACTCGACCGTCGGCACGGGCGGTTCATCGGCGGGTTCGGGCAGCGGATCGGGCTCGGCCTCGACGCTTGGCACCGGCGGCTCGTCGGCCGGCGGCGGCACCAGCAGTTCGTCGGTCGGCACCGGCGGCTCTGCCGCGGGCTCCGGCAGCGGCTCAGGCTCCGCCTCGACGCTCGGCACCGGTGGTTCGTCGGCGGGCGGCGGCAAGAGCTCGTCCAGCGTCGGCACGGGCGGCTCTGCGGCAGGCTCCGGCTCCAACTCGGCATCGACAGTCGGCACCGGCGGCTCGTCCGCGGGCGGCGGCAAGAGCGGCTCGACTGTGGGAGCGGCCGGCTCCTCCGCGGGACATGCCAGCGACATGGGCATGGAAAAGGGCAAAGGTCACCACAAGGACGAGATGAAGAAGGACAAGAATTAGTCCGACCCGGGGAGCGGCCAATACGCCGCTCCCTTTTCTCTGCTGGAGGAGGACTGGCATGAACAGATCAATCGTTGCGATCGCAGTTTTGACTTTGATAAGCAGCGCCGCTGTGGGGGAAACCATGCAGAAAACCGGCAAGACCGCATCCGGCGAAACCTGCCGGGTCACGGTCGAAAAACATCCTGACGGCAGCATCACCGCGCTGGGATCATCGGGTTCGGGCACAACCGGCTCGACCTCATCGAGCGGCTCGCTGTCGAGCTCGAGCTCGGCCGGCGGATCGTCGGTGCACGTCCAGGCTGGCGGCGGCAACGTGTCGAGTTCGTCCTCGACGGCCGGCGGCCCCGGTTCGACCAGCGCGAGCACCGTCACGGTCAACGGCTGCACCATCTCGACATCGTCGCCATAGCAAAAGGATTTCACAGATGAGAATGATAATCGCGACCTCGTCGGTCGCACTCCTGCTCGCCGCCGCCTCGCCGTTGTCGGCGCAAACCAGCATGACCGGCGGCACCGGGGGCTCGGCTGCGGCCGGCGGCACCTCGGCCAGCACGCTCGGCACCGGCGGCACGTCGACGTCGGGCTCTGGACAGACCGGCTCCTCGATTGCAGCCGGCGGCAGCGCCGCGTCCGCCAACGGCAAGGCGCAGTCCGGCACCAGCATGAACAAGGGCAACGGTCCGGTGCTCAATTCCAATGCGCGCGCGCAGGCGCATGAGGGTGGCACGTTCAGCCGCTCCCACACCCGCACGAAAGTGAAGGCGGGCGAGGAGGTCGGGTCCACCACCAAGACCATGTCGCACGTACCAGGCTCCAAGCCGACCATGTCGACGACATCGACAAACGTGCGCTGAAACATCCTCACGACACTGCTGCCCGCAACCGGCGGGCAGTTTTTTCTTTGTGAGCAGGCTTTTCTTTGTGAACGGATCAACCGCCGCTCAGCGTGCGGCTGACGCGGGTCACGACAGCATCCCACTGCCGCTTCTCGGCGGCCGGATAGTTGATCAGCACGCAATGCACGTAGCGGCGGCCAAAGTTGCAGCGGTCGTACCAGATCTTGCCGCCGCGGGTGCTGGAGACCACGAAGAAGCGCGGCGTGATGCGCTTGTAGGTGATGCCGGACGGCGGATTCTTCCGCGCCAGGAAAGCCGCCGGTGAGCTGCCTTCGTTCGGAACGGCCTGCACCGTCAGATCCGCACGGCCGTCGCTGGTCCGGTACTGTATGCCATAGCCGTCGGGGCGACCAGCTTGCTCGGTGAAGATGGACGAAGGGATGTCGACGCTGGTCCCGGTTTCGGGAATGCGATAGCCGCTCCAACTCTCCGCACCGGCAGCGGCCGGCAAGCTACAGAGCATCACAAGGATGGTGGCGATCTTTTTCATCGTATGAACCGGTTTGCGCTCGACGGCCGACAACGTGGAGAAGCGCCGGACGTTCCTTTCCGCGACGTGAACGCGCGGTTGCTCCCGGTCGGCTCACCGGACGTTGCAAGCCGGATGACGCCGGACCCTCGTCAAGCCGCGAGCGTCTCGTCCACGCGTCCAAGAGCCCGGCGAAGGGCCGCAAAGCAGTCTGCGTCTATTTGGGTGCCGACCATCTCCGACATGATCGCAAGAGCTTTCGTCACTGGCATCGCGGCCCGATACGGCCGTTCCGCGGTCAGCGCATCGAAGATATCCGCGGTCGTGATGATTCGGGTGTCCAGGCAGATCTGGTCTCCCGCGAGCCCACGGGGATAGCCTTTGCCGTCCAGCCGCTCGTGATGCGCCCCGGCGATCGGAGCGAGATCGCCAAACGCGCCGATGCGCGACAGGATCGCTTCCGAATGCGCGGAATGCTTGCGCATGATCTCCCATTCGAAGTCGTCAAGCTTACCCGGCTTGTCCAGGATTGCGTTGCTGACGCCGAGCTTGCCAATGTCGTGTAACAGCGCGGCACGCTTGAGCCAGCGTCGCCGCTCCGCAGTGAACTCCAGCTGCTCCGCGATCATGTCGGTAAAGAGCGTGACGCGCTCGCTGTGGCCGCTGGTGTAAGGACTTTTTGAATCGACCACCTGGGCAAAGGCCGCCGCGATGTCGTCCAGATAGTCCTCATCGACCCGCACGCTCGCCTGCTGCGGCAGCAGAGGAACAGTCTCGGGCCCGTCTTCAGTGCCAAGCACGTCCCAGAATCCAGGCTGCGCCGCGATGCGTTCAAAAGCGGCTACCAGGTCTGGATCGAACCAGGTGCCAGCTCGATTCCGGGCCTCACGAAGGGCGGCTTCGGGACCGTTCGCGATGTAGAACACATCGACCACCTGGGCCAACAAGGCGAGGCGGGAGTAAATCGGGATGGCCGCGCCGCGAATGCCGAGCGGCTTGCCGCCCCCATCCCAATGCTCATCGAGATTCTTGATGCCCTCCGCGACCGGTTCGGAGAAGCGCATCTTGCGGGCGATGTCGGCGCCGCGATGGCAGCGCGTCTCGATCAGTTCGCGAGCGATCTCGCCGCCGTTCTGGAAGATATTGACGATGGCGCGAAACCGTTCGGCCAGGCCGGCCTTCAGCCCGGTATGGCCCAGCACGAAGCGCAGCGCTTGCGGCAGGCTCCCGTCAATGAGCTTGAAGTCCTGTTTGAAGGAGAGATCATCGGTCAGATACAGCTCGCAGATGCGCGCAGCGTTGCTGCTGCAGCCGAGATCCTTCAGCAACAGGGCATAATAGAGTTCGACAAGTTCGTCTTCGCCGAGACCGATCTCCTTGCCGATCATGACGCCGATGCGGCTGCATCGCACGCAATGTCCGGCCGGCTGCCCCTCCGAGAGATCGAGCGCGTGGCTCAGCGCACCCAGCAATTCGGAAAGCGTGATCCGATCGAGCGGCTTGGGGGCGTGCGGAATGGGGTCCATTGACGGGGGCTCCGGGACTGGTGCGGCCAGTGAACAGGGCGGATCACATCACCAGTCGATCAACTGAACACCAGAGGATTAACAGGAGGTTGTTTGCGAGCGATCCGTCGACAGGAAGTCTCCGAGATCGCCCCCGCCTGCTCGGCAAAGTTCCGTGGCCATCGCGAGAACGCCCGCTAGCGAGCGCGTTTGCCCTTGTCCGTGGGCAACGGGCAATTCGTACAAACGCTGTCGTCGCACATGCGACAGATCGTGAAGCGATCCATCTCGGACGTATCCTGCCGAGCCAACAGCTCATGGAGCAGCGCTTCGAGTCGTTTGGTTTCAGCCGGCGACAGCACATCCAGAAGCGACGCGACGGCCGAAATCCGCGACGTCATCAAGTCGTTGCGGGTTGCGGCCCCCTTCGCCGTCAGGTGCAGGGCAACCTCCCGGCCATCCTGTCCGGGCCGACGTTCGACCAGCTGATCCGACACCAGACGGTCCACCAGCCGGACCGTTCCCGAATGCGACAGGCCAAGGATCCGCCGCAGCTTGTCGTTGGTCATGCCCTGGCCATAGCCGATGACGACCAAGGCGGCAGGCGTCTCGCCGCCGCGGCCGATGACCTCGCGCGCGCCCTGCTCGATCCGATCCATGACGGCGAGCGAAAGCGCCCCCAGCAAATTTGCGATTCCAGTTTCCATGCGCCGACAATATGTGCGGAGCGCACAAAAAACAACTTGACCAATATGTGCGCTACGCACATATTCTGGATCGGGGCACGATGAGATGGAGAATGACGATGAAGACTGGGAGCGCGGCACGACAAGCGAATGCCCAAGCGAATACCGGAGGCACTGAACCCGCCTTGAAATACGTGCGGGCGAACGGCGTGCGCTTCGCCTATCTCGAACAGGGCGACGGCCCTCTTGTCATGTTCCTGCACGGCTTTCCCGACAATGCCTGGTCGTATCGAAAGCAGCTGCAGGTCTTCGCGGATGCAGGTTATCGTGCGGTCGCGCCGTTCCTGCGCGGCTATGCACCGACCGAGATTCCGGCGGACGGCATTTTCGATCCCATCGCACTGGGCAAGGATCTTGAAGGCCTCATCGCTGCGCTGAGCGACGACGGACAGGCACGCGTCGTTGGCATGGATTGGGGCGGCACGTCGACCTTTCAGGCGCTGGCCACGGCGCCATCGGCAATCAAGGCCGCCGTGGTCATGAACACCGCACATCCAATTACAATTTCGAGCATCAGACGGGATCCGGAGCTCGTTCGAGCCGTCTTCCATGTCTATTTTTTCCAGCTGCCCGGCGCGGTATCGGCGGTCAACACCGAGGGACTTCCCTTTGTCGACTATCTCTGGAAGCTGTGGTCGCCGACGTTCAACAATGCCGAGCATATTCGTTCGATCAAGGAGACGCTCAGCTCACCCGGCACGATGGCCGCAGCGCTTAAATATTACGGAGGCCTGACCGATGCGGGGCTCGCGGGCCGGCTGCCCATCAATGACATGCACACGCCGACGCTGACGATCTACGGCAGCAACGATCCGACAGCGAGGTACTCGGTCAAGGAGGAGCGTCTGTTCAAGGGGCCGCACAAGCGGATCGTCCTGCCCGATGTCGGCCACTTCCCCCACCTCGAGCGTGAGGACGAAGTCACCGGCCTGATCATGGACTGGTTCAAGACGCACGCGCCTGACTGAACGCAACGGGCAGTAGCCCACAACATCCTTTGAGTTCTCATCTGGAGTGCGCGCAATGGACGCCAAGACACAGCAGCAATATGCCGAGACCTTTCATGCCCTTCACACGAAGGGCGATCCGCTCGTCCTGTTCAACGCCTGGGACGCCGCCAGCGCCAAAGCCATCGCGAAGACCTCTCCGGCCATCGCGACCAGCAGCGGAGCGGTCGCCTCCGCACTTGGATACGCCGACGGAGAAAATGTCCCGCTCGACATGGTGACCGGCCTGGTGTCGCGGATGACCGCGGCCGTGTCGGTGCCAGTTTCAATCGATCTGGAGGCAGGATATGGCGACACGCCAGAGGCCGCCGCCGGATCGGCGACTGAGATTTTGAAGGCCGGCGCCGTCGGCATCAATATCGAGGACGGGCTATCGGAGGGAAAGCGGCAACTCGTCAACCCCGAACTCCATGCCGCCAAGATCAAGGCGGTGCGGGACGCTGCGAAAGATTTGGGAGTTCGACTGTTCATCAATGCGAGAACGGATCCATTCCTGCTGAAATTCGGATCGCCGGATGAGTGCATGAATGAAGCGGCAAGGCGGGCGAAGGTCTATGCCGAGGCCGGCGCGGATGGAATTTTCGTACCCGGCCTCACCGACCTCGCTCTCATTGAAAAGTTCGTTCAGCTCACGCCTCTGCCGGTCAACATCATGGTGACACAAGGCGTTCCCGCAATTCCGGATCTGGCTCGCGTCGGCGTTCGGCGGGTGAGTCTTGGGCCGTGGCCGATGATGGCAGCGATGCGGATGATCGGACAGGCCGCGGCTGCGGTCGCCGCGACCAAGCAATACGGCACGTTCCTGCAACCGGATGCCTGAGCCCTGACATCACCGGCCAAAGTCGCTTCTACGCCGACCGCTTCACCGCGGTCACGCCGGCCGGTGCAATGTCGAGACGAGCCAACATCGCCTGCGCCTGCTCGGCGCAGTGCTCGATCAGCCAGCGCTCGAAGGCGACGGGCGCGAGCGCAGGCGCGTAAAGAAAGCCCTGCACGACGTCGCAGCCAAGTTCGGCCAGCACCTTGCGCTGCGCCTCGGTCTCGACCCCTTCGCCGACGACGGTCATGCCGAGGCCCTGCCCGACGCGCACCACGGCGGTGGCGATCGCGAGCGCGCCGGCGTCACGCTCGATGTCGCGCATGAAGCTGCGGTCGATCTTGAGCTCGCGGATTGGCAGATGGGCGAGCCGGCTGAGGCTGGAATAGCCGGTGCCGAAATCATCCACGGAAAGCCCGACGCCGAGCTCCCGGATTGCGTTCATCGTCTCGAGCGCGGCGACGCTGTCCTGCATGAATGCGCCCTCGGTGATCTCGAGCATCAGCGCATCCGCCGGCAGATCGTATTCGGCGAGGATGTCCTTGAGCCGCGCGGCCAGCGTGACGTTGCGGAAATTGATCGGCGACAGGTTCACCGACACAGATGGAATGTCGAGCCCGGCGCGGCGCCAGCTCGCCATCTGCCGGCAGGCCTCGCGCACCGACCACAGGCCGATCTGCTCGATCAGGCCGCACTCTTCGGCGAGCGGGATGAATTTTGCCGGCGAGACGTCGCCGAGTTCGGCATCATGCCAGCGCGCCAGCGCCTCGACGCCATGGATCGCGCCGTCGCAGCTGCGGATCTGCGGCTGGTAGCTGAGGGTCAGCGTGCCCTCGGCGACGGCGCGGCGCAGCGCCGCGATCAAGGCCAACCGCTGCTCGGTGAGCCCGTTCATCTCGGCGCTGAACAGGCGATGGGTCGAACGTCCCGCCTGCTTGGCCATGTACATGGCCGCGTCCGCCTGCTGCATCAAGGTGTCGATGTCGGTCGCATGATCGGGATAGAGGCTGACGCCGATGCTCGCCGACATCTGCAGCTGCCTGGAGCCGAGCCGCAGCGGCGCGGCCAGCGCTTCGGTGATTCCGGCCGCGACGCGCTCGGCACTCTCGGCGTTGCGCCGCGGCAGCAGGATCACGAACTCGTCGCCGCCGAGCCGCCCCAGCATGTCCTCGGGTCCGATCTGCTCGCGCAGGCGCTGCGCGAGCTGGATCAGGAGCTCGTCGCCGGCGGCATGGCCGAGCGTGTCGTTGACGTCCTTGAAATGATCGACGTCGAGGAAGGCCAGCGCGACGTGGCTGCCGGTCGGGCAGGCATCGATGGCGGTGGTGATCAGGCGCCGCAATTGTGCGCGGTTCGGCAGACCGGTGAGGATATCGTGATAGGCGAGCCGCGCGATCTCGGCGCGCGCTTCCTTGCGCTCGATCGCGAAGGCGCCGAGATTGACGCAGGCCTCGACGATGCGGCGGTGCCAATTGCTCGGCGCGCGCGGCTCCCGGTAGTAGAAGGCGAAGGTGGCGATGACCCGTCCGTCCTTGGCCTTGACCGGCGTCGACCAGCATGCGCGCAGGCCGATCGCGAGCGGCATCGCCTTGTAGGGCTGCCAGCGCGGGTCGGTCTCCAGATCGGTCGCCAGCACCGGCTCGCCGTAGAAGGCCGCGGTTCCGCAGGAGCCGACATTAGGGCCGATCGCAATGCCCTCCAATGCGCGGGAATAGTCCTCGGGAGGCTTGGGCCGCCGAGCGGATGGATCAGGCCCGCGGCGTCGATGTGAAGCAGCGAACAGACCACGTCAGGCGCGATCTGCTCGACACGGCGGCACAGCCGGTCTGCGATCTCGCCGATCGGAACCTCGTCGGCGAGCGCGCCCATGATGAGCTGCTGCAGCGAGCGCAACTGCTTGGTCTCGGTGATGTCCTCGAGCAGCGCGAAGATGTGCTTGACCTGGCCCTTCCTGTCGCGGAAGGCATCGATGCGGGCGCAGACCCAGATCTCCTCGCCGTCCTTGTCATAGGCGAGCATCTCGAGCTCGCCGCGGTGGCCGCCATCCATCAGGCGCTTGATGAGCTTCGCAACGGCCTTGCGATCGGTGTGGCGGCCGGCGATCAGCCCCCTCGCACGGCGGCCCTCGGCTTCCTCGCTGGTGTAGCCGAACAGCGTCGTGAAGGCGGCATTGACGTAGACGATGTTCTGATCGGTGTCGGTGATGAGCACCGCGCGGTTGGTCTGGTCGGAGACGGCGTGGAGAAGCCCGATCCTGACGCGGCGCTCGGCGTCCGCGGTGACGTCGCGCGCGAACACCACCTGATGGGTCACGCCGCCACTTGCAATGGATGAAAGCGAGATGGCCGCGCGGATCCGGCTGCCGTCGTATCGCACGAGGCTGATCTCGTCACGGAAGTCCGCACACGGTTCGGCCCGAAGACATTTGAGGGTGAGAATTTCGGAATCGCGGCCGAGCACATCAGCGCGTGCGAGTTTCCAGATCCGCTCCGCACCGGCATTGAAATGCGTGATGCGATGCGCGCTGTCGACAATGACAATGCCCTCTTCGGCGCGTTCGAGCGCGGCCAACAGCACTTCCGGAGTTTCTGTCATGGCACAATCGGAGGTGGACATCGCTAGACCCGGAGGCATCGGGAAGATACGGCAACCGACGCTAGCGCCGCGATGGTGTCCAAGACGTTTTTGCAGTCCGCTCGCACCGCGCCAAGACGCGACATGCTTAACATTCCGCCAAACACGCGAAGGTAATTGGGTGCGTACGGAACCTATTCGGCGCCGGCATCCGCCTGAAGCTTGCCGGCGACGGCGCGCACCTTGCGCGGCGCGGCTTGCCAGATCGAGAGCGCCGATAATCCGCTCACGAGGATGGCAACGCCAAAGGCGAGCGTGTAGTCGCCGACCCGATCGTAAAGCAAGCCGGTGACCCAAGGACCGGCCGCACCGCCGGCCAATGCCGCCAGCATGATCGTGCCGAAAATGCTGCCCTGGTGCCTGCCCTGAAAAATCTCGAACACCACTGCGCCCATGATCGAGGTCAGGCCGTAGCCGAGCGCGCCTTGCGTGAACACCATGAGATAGACCAGCCACAATGACGGCTGGAATTTCAGTGCCATCAGCGCCGCGAAAGAGATCGCAAAACCCGCGCAGCTGATCGCCCACACCCATTCCCGCCCGATCCGGTCGGAGACATGGCCGAGCAGGATCTGGCCGGGAATGCCGAGCAGGCTGACGATGCCGAGCGCCCACACCGCGACACCCGGGCTGAAGCCGATATCGAGCAGGAACTTGGTCTGGTGCACCTGCACCGCGTACCAGATGTACAGGCCGCAGAAATAGCCGAGCGCAATCCACCAGAACCGCGCCGTGGCGACTGCTTTCCGAAGTGTCCATTCGGTCCCGGCCCAGACGGGATCGACGATGTTGGAGGCCGGTTTTGCGGCGCCCGCGGCCGGCGCGGCATCGCCGTCCGGCCGCAGACCGATATCTTCGGGGCGCCTATGCAGGAACAGATTGATCGGCGCCAGCACGATCAGGACCATCAAGCCCATCGCCGTGCAGGCGGTGCGCCAGCCGGTCCCTTCGATCATGTGCTGCACCCACGGCAGCAGCGTCACCGAGCCGATGCCTACCCCGGCGAAGGCGATGCCGATGGCGAGGCCGCGCGTGCGGATGAACCAGTTCGGCAGGAACAGCGACTGGCCGGAATAGCCGAGACACACCGAGCCGGCGCCGACCATGACGCCGATGGTGACGTAGAGATGCCATGGCTGGCTCGTGAGCGGCGCGAGCAGGAGCCCGCCACCCATCAGAGCCACGCCGAGCTCCATCACCGCGCGCGGGCCGGCGCGGTCCATCAGCCGGCCGATCAGCGGGCTGACCATGCCCGATACCACGAACCCGAAGGAAAAGGCGCCCGCGGTGACGCCGCGCTCCCAGCCGAATTCGGAGATGATGGGAGGAAAGAACAGCGAGAAGGCGGTGCGCGCGTTGACGCCGATAGCCATGGTGACGAAGGTCACCGCGACCACGACCCAACCGTAGAAGAACGGAAGCCGCATTGTGTGTTTCATCCCTGGACGGTCCTTCCGACCATCCGGGACTGCCCGGGTCAAGCGCTTTTCGCGCATGCCCCATGGGCGGCCGCGCTCAGGCGGCGTCGCGTTCGGATGGTTTGACGGGCGCGTCGAACAGGATCCGTTCGATCGGGTGCGGGCGGCCGAACAGATAGCCTTGCGCGAAATTGACGCCGAGCGCCTTCAGCCGCTCGTACTCCTCGCGGGTCTCGACGCCTTCGGCGGTGACCGACATGTCCAGCCCGCGCGCCAGCGTCACGATCGAGGAGATGATGGCGGAGCTGCGCGGCTGATGCGTGAGGTTGCGGATGAACGATTTGTCGATCTTGATCTTGTCGAACGGGAACGCGGTCAGATAGCTGAGCGACGAATAGCCGGTGCCGAAATCGTCGAGTGCGAGCGCAATGCCGATGCTCTTCAGCCGCTCCATGAACGCGTGGTTCTCGACGCCGCGTTCCAGCAGCACCGATTCCGTGATCTCGATCTCCAGCCGCTGGGGCGGTAGCCCGGTATCCGCGAGCGCGGCGCTGATCATCTCGAACAGCTCGGCCTCCTTGAACTGGATTGGCGACAGGTTGACGGCGACTGCGAGGTCGGACGGCCAGCCGGCCGCGTCCGCGCAGGCGCGCCGCAACACGAATTCGCCGAGCGGCACGATCAATCCGGTCTCCTCCGCAAGCGGGATGAACTGGTCCGGCGGAATCAAGCCGCGCGTCGGATGCCGCCAGCGCACCAACGCCTCGAAGCCGCGCCGCGCGCCGCTAAGGGCGTCGACGAACGGCTGGTAGTGCACCTCGAGCTGGCACCGCGCGATGGCGTCGCGCAGATCGCCTTCCAGCGTGCTGCGCGCCTCGAGCTCGGCCGACATCGCCTTGTCGTAGATCGTGAAGCAGTTGCGGCCCGACGATTTCGAGCGGTAGAGCGCGAGGTCAGCCTTCTTCAGCAGCTGCTCCTGATCGCTGCCGTGATCGGGCGCGATCGCAATGCCGATGCTGGTGCCGATCTCGACGCGGTGTCCGGGAAGAAGGAACGGCTCGGCCACGAGCTTGGCGATCCGCCCCGCCAGTTCGGTCGAGCAGACGCGCTGATCCTCGCAAGCTTCCTGGATGACGGCGAATTCGTCGCCGCCGATCCGGGCCAGCACGTCGCCGGCGCGCAGCGCGGATTTCAGCCGCTGTGCGACCTGACGCAGCAGCACATCGCCGGCACCGTGACCGAGCGAGTCGTTGACGTTCTTGAAGCGGTCGAGGTCGAGCATCAGGATCGAGAAGGTCGGACCGCCGTCCTTCAAACGGCCATTGAGCTCGTCGAGCCGGGCGAGGAAGAAGGCGCGGTTCGGCAATCCGGTCAGGATGTCGGTCTGGGCGAGTTCGAGCACCCGCCGGTTCGCCAGCGAGAGCCGCCGCGAATTGCGGCTTGCGAGCATGAGATAGGTCGAAAGCGACAGCGTCAGCAGCATGCCGACGATCAGCACCGCGCCCGCGCGATCGTAGGTCGTCTCCAGCGAACCGCCGGCAGCCGGAACCGCCCGCACCTGCCAATCGGAGTCGCCGATCTTGAGATTGCCCGACCAGTGCAGCGTCCCCGCGACGTCTCGCATCGACTGCGGCGCCGTGGCGGCCGACGAATAATCCGGCAGCATGTCCTCCTGGCCGACGATCTGCCCCGGGAGCGGCGGATAGACGTTCACGCTGACCGCGGGGCTTGCCCCGGTGGTCACGCGAATGGACTGGATCAGCAGCGGCAGGTCGAAGACGCCGACGACGAAGCCGGCGAGATTGCGACGCCGGTCCACGACCGTGTCGCGCGACGTTCCCTTGGCGTAGACGGGAATGGCGACGAGCACGTCGGGCAACCGGCCGCCCGCCTTCGGCTCGAAGAGGCGGGTGCGAATGGCCGCGATCCGGTCGGTGTCGCGCGCGCGCTCGAGGACCGCGCGGCGTTCCGGAACGGTCGCGTAGTCCATGCCGTAGACCGGAGACGTCTTCGGCTGGGTCGAGTAGAGCACCGGAAAATATTCGTCGCTCTGCGGCGCGGTCGCAAACGCATCGCCCTGGAGCGACTTGATGCGATAGCCGGAGACGCCGTCCGTGATCGCCGCGGCCTCGTATTCGGCGCGCTCCTTGCGGTTCACGCGCGGCACCCAGGAAATGCGCAGCATGCCGGGATGGCGTTCGAACAGGCGGGCGCTGAAGGTCTCGAATTCGCTGCGGGTGATCTCCTGGTTGGTCGATTCGAACAGCGTGCGCAGCGCGACGAGCCTGGAAATGTACTCGCCCATGCCGTTCTGCATGACGATCACTTCAGTCTCGGCCGCGTTTTCGAACTCGATCTTGTTGACGCGACCTTCCCATCGCGCCACGGCGGCCGCACCCGCGACCGAAAACAGAAGACCGATTCCGACGGCGACGAGCGCAGGGCGATAGAGCCTGAGCAGCGGCGCGGCACGCCACCATCCGGTCATACGCCCCCGATCCTGATCGTTCTGATCCCGACCGCCCATTCCAGAAACCGCCGTCCCTCTCCCGGCCAACCGAACCTCTGGTTGAGCCGCCGGAGCCACTATCGGAACAGGACCGCGGTTAAGAACTGCACAATTTCGGAGCCCGGTTTTTCCGCATTATCCAGCTTAGTTAATGAAGTGCAGGATGATGCGGACTTTGTCGCAATAAGTTGCCGGTTTTCCCCGGAGTAGTACGGAGCCTTCGATACATCGGCGATTCATCCTGCGGCGATAGCTTTCACAAAGCTACTCACCGCACCCGGCAAGACTTTTCCTGATGTATCGATCTCGATCTGCGACATGCATCGTCATGACCGTCGCCGTCCTGGCAGCAATCATGCTGCCGGCGAAAGCCGACGAAATCGGCGTCAGCGAGGATGCGATCCTGTTCGGCCAGGCCGCAGCGCTCGAAGGTCCCTCCTCCGCACTCGGACAGCGGATGCGCCAGGGCATCGTCGCAGCCTTCACCGAGATCAACGCCAAGGGCGGCGTCCATGGCCGCAAGCTCCAGCTCATCAGCCGCGACGACGGCTACGATCCCGACCGCTCGACGGTGCAGACGCTGCGGCTGATCGAGGACGACAAGGTGTTCGCGTTGATCGGTGCGGTAGGCACGCCGACCGCGATGGCGACGATACCGATCACCAGCGCCAGGAACGTGCCCTTCATCGGTCCTTTCAGTGGCGCCGAATTTTTGCGCGACCTCCAGCATGCCAACGTGGTCAACATCCGTGCGAGCTATGGCGCCGAGGCCGAGGCGTGGGTCAAGCACCTCACGGAGGATCGCCATTTCACCCGCATCGCCATTTTCTACCAGGACGATTCCTTCGGGCGCGACGGTCTTTCCAGCGTGAAGCGCGCGCTTGCCAAACGCGGTCTCGAGCTTGCCGCCGAAGGCACCTTCGAGCGCAACACCCGCGCGGTCGCGTCGGCCTGGCGCACGATCAAGCGCGTCGACCCCGAGGCGATCGTCATGGTCGGGACCTACGGTCCCTGCGCGGAGTTCATCAAGCTCGCGCACCGCAGCGGCGCGCGTCCGACCTTCGTCAACATCTCCTTCGTCGGCGCCGTGGCGCTCGCCCGGGAGCTCGGCCCCGAGGGCGAAGGCGTCGTCGTCTCGCAGGTCGTGCCGTTTCCCTGGGACCGCTCGCTCAAGCTGGTCGCCGACTACCAGGCGGCGCAGACGGCGTTCGACCCCGCGCTGACACCGAATTTCGTGTCGCTCGAAGGCTATATCGCCGGCCGTCTCGCGGCCGCGGCGCTGGAACAAGCCGGACCGCAACCGACGCGCGCGGGCCTGCTGCGCGCCATCAACGATGTCGGCCACTTCGACATCAGCGGCAGCATCGTCACCGTCGGCATGCGCATGCTCGACGCGCCGCCGAAGGTGTTTTTGACGGTGATCCAGAAGGACGGGACGTTCAAAGCCGTGGACCGGCTTTAGAGCCGCTCACGGCCGCCGCGTCCAGCGGTCGGCGTTGACGGCGCCTTGGGGGGCCTCGCCTTTGACGATCGCTTCGACCTGCCGCACAGTTTCCAGCGACTGATATTCGATCGCCTGCGGCGTCAGGCCGCCGACATGGGGCGTGGCGATGACGTTGGGAAGCTTCGCAAGCTCCGGACTTGGCATCTGGTCAGGCGCGCGGCCGACATCCATCGCGGCACCCGCGATACGATTCTCAAGCAACGCCTTCGCCAGCGCCGCTTCATCGACGAGGTTGCCGCGCGAGAGATTGATGAAGACCGCATGCTTCTGCATGCGCCGCAGCGCCGCCTCGCCGATCAGATTTTCGGTCTGCTCGTTGGCGATGGCAAGGCAGATGACATAGTCGGACGCGGCAAGGAGTTCGTCGAGGCTGACCTGCCGGATGGCGCTGTCGCTCACGGTCGCAAAGGGATCTGCGACCAGCACCTCCATGCGCATCACCTTGGCGATGTCGGCGAGATAGCGCCCTATGCTGCCATAGCCGATGATGCCGATCTTGCTGCCGGCGAGCTGACGGCCCATCCGCGCTTCGGGCTTGCGGCCGGCGTGGTAATCGGCCGTCGCCCGCGATACGCCGCGGGAGAGATCGACCATGAAGCCAACCGCGAGCTCGGCAACGGCTTGCACGAATCCGGGCCCGGCGCGGGTCACGAGCACGCCGGCGTTCGACGCGGCCTCAACGTCGACGTTGCGGATGTCGACAGCGCAGCGCACGAAGGCGCGCAGGCGCGGCAGTTGTGCAAAGATCTCGCCGCGTCCCTCGGTCATGCGGTCGGCCACGATGATGTCGACATCTTGCGCAGCGCGCACGAGGCTGGCTGAGACCAGCGTCTCATCGCTTTCGTGCAGGATCACCTCGGCGGCCGCGCGCAAACCGTTCAGGCTGCGATCGCCGTAGTAATTGCGGCGCATCTCCGGCGTGTGGGCCAGCAGGACTTTCACGGCAAGACTCCCTCAATAGCCGAACGCGCGCGGCAATGCCGTGCTCAGCCATGGCACGAACGCGATCACGAGCAGGCAAAGGAACAACAGGCCGAGATAGCCCATGATCGGCTTCACTGTCTGCTCAATCGGCACGTTGCCGATCAGGCAGGCGCCGTAGAGCCCGAGCCCGAGCGGCGGCGCGAACAGGCCGATGCCCATCGCGATCACAAGCACCACGCCGAAATGCAGGGGATCGATGCCGAGCTGCACGGCCACCGGCAGCAGCAACGGCCCGAAGATGATCAGCGCGGCCGCGCCCTCCAGCACCGAGCCCATCACGATCAGCACGCCGATCGCGAGCAGGATAAACAGCCAGGTGCCGCTGGTCTTGGACAATCCCAGCATGAAATCGCCGACCGCATGTGGCACTTGCTGCAAGGTCAGCGTGAACGCCAGCGATTGCGCTGCGGCAACGATGAACAGCACGAGCCCCGCGCGCGTTGCGCCCTGGACGAAGCTGTGTGCGGCCGATGTGAAGCTGAGCTCGCGGAACACCACGCTGCCGACGACGAGCGCATAGGCCACCGCGAAGGCGGATATCTCAGTCGCGGTGGCAAAGCCGCTCTTGAAGCCGAAGAAGATCATGAAGATCAGGCCGAACGAGGCGATCGCGCCGCTCCACAGGCCCGACACCGGAATCTGGGGCTCGATGTCCTCCTCATCAGTTGGGGTCTCAGTTGGAGTCTTGCCGAAGATGATGGAGACGGCGATCAAGGCCAGCGCCATCAGCGCCGCCGGCAACAGCCCTGCGACGAACAGGCCGCCGATCGACAGGTTCGCGACGAAGCCCAGGATGATCAAATTGATGCAGGGCGGGATGGTCTCCGCCATCACCGCGGAGGCCGCGAGCAGCGCCACGGCGCCGCCCGGATTTTGCTTGGAGCGGCGCGCTGCCGGAATCAGTACGGAGCCGACCGCCGCGACGTCGGCCATCTTCGAACCGGAGATGCCGGAAAACAGCACCATCGAGGCCACCATCACGACGTTGAGGCCGCCGCGCATGCGTCCGACCCCGCGTTGCAACAGCTCGATCAGGCGCACCGACATGCCGTTGGCTTCCATGAGGTAGCCGACGAGAATGAAGAACGGAATCGCGAGCAGCACGAAATTGTCGATGCCGCGCGCCATCTGCTGCGCGAAGATAACGCCGGGCAGCGCGCCCTCGACCCAGATGAAGATCAGCGCGGCCAGCGCCAGCGCAAAGCCGATCGGCAACCCGCCGACCAACGTCGCGAAGAAACCGATCAGCATCAGCGTGCCCGCCGACGGGACCGTGGCGGGCGACAGATAATCCCAGGCGAGATAGAGGCCAGTCACGACGGCAATCGCGACGAGGCCCCTGACGATGTCAGGGAGTGGCCTGGCGCAGAGTTGGTCGATCGCAAACACCGTCATGAACAGCGCGCCGGCGCCCATCGGGTAGAAGGTCAACTCCAGCGGCAAGCCGGATCCGGTAGTCTGACCCGCCGTCAGCGAGCCGAGCTTGATGGCGTTGTAGGCGACGTAGCCCGAGATCAGCACCACCAGCAGCGCGCTGGCGGCGTCGACCAGCGCGCGCAGCCGTGCCGGAGCCATGTCGCGGAAGAAGGAGACGCCGACATTCTCGCCGCGCGCGAGCGCGCTCGCCGCGCCGAAGAAGGCGGAGCCGACCATTAGGCCGCGCGCGACGTCGTCGGACCACTCCACCGGCGCGTTGAAGCAGAAGCGCAGCAGCACGGAACCGCAGACGACGACGAGATCCGCAGCCAGCAAAATGGCCGCGATCGCGTCGCTGACGCGAAGCAGCAGGGCGATGCTCCCGTGGCGCCCGCCCGAGAGAGATACGGCAGCCGTCATTGCCACGTCAGGCCTGCGTGGCGCGGATGATGTCGATGACGGCCTTGGAGTCCGGCCGCGCCTTGATGAAGTTCTCGATCTGCGGCGCGACGCGCTTCTTGAACGCCTCGCGGTCGCATTCGGCCACCGTCACGCCCTTTTCGGTCAAGGCCGACAGCGCCTCCTTCTCGACCGCGAGCCCGTGGGTACGCGTGTCGGCCGCAGCCTTCTTCGCGGCATCGAGGAACCCGTCGCGCAGCTTCGGATCCATGCGATTGTAGGTCGTGTCGCTGAAATAGATCGCGAGCGGCGAGAAATTGTGCTGTGTCAGTGCATAGAATTTTGCGGTTTCGAAGAACTTGCTGGCCAGGATGGTCGGCGGATCGTGCTCCAGCCCGTCCAGCACGCCGGCCTGCAATGCCGTATAGATTTCGCCGAACGCCAGCGGCGTCGCGGCGGCGCCCATCAGGCGCAGGCATTCCGTGATGACAGGATTTGGCAGGGTGCGGATCTTGAGACCGGCGAGATCTTCCGGCGTCTTCACCGGCTTCCGCGCCAACACGCTGCGCGAGCCGAAATTATAGGCCCAGGCGATGATTCGGATGTTGCTGCCCTTGAGCAGCGCGTCCTCGATCGGCTTGGCCGCGCCAGAATCGAACGCCTTGGTCTGCTGCGGGAAACTCGAGAACAGAAAGCCGAGATCGAAGGTGCCGACCAGCGGCACCAGATTGGCCGAGATCGACGATCCCGACACCATGAGGTCGATGACGCCGAGCTTCACCGAGTTGATGACGTCGATTTCCTGACCCAATTGGTTGTCGGGAAAGAACGCGACCTCGACCTGCTCACCGAGGCCGTTCGCCTTCAGGTTCTTCACGAGATTGTCGTAATAGACGCGGCCGTTGGCGAATTTGGGATCGTTCGGCAGCGAGGACGAGCATTTCAGCTTCAAGGTCGCGGCTTCGGCGCGGCCGATGAGTGCGGGGGAGAACACGAGGCCGGCGGCAAGTCCTGTCGACGACTTGATGAACGCGCGACGGTTCACGGGCACGATGGACATGGTGCGGTCTCTCCCCGATTATTGTTTTTCGCGCCGCGGACGTTGCCGCAGCCCGTTGCGCGGACTGTATGGCCAAAGCGACGGCGCAGGCAAGACTTGCGGCCAGCCGTTGCAAAGCGGCATGTCGCGAAGATCGACGGCATCAGCGCGCGGCGAAACAACCGTGTTTTTTGCGGGATTCTCGCTCAGACCGGCATCGGGCCAGATGTGCGAGAGGATGCTTTCGCGCGGCATCGGCGATCAATCCAATTGGCGCATGGATCAATGCGCAATTCACATGGATGGCGCCAGAACGATGCCGCACTGGCTCTGGCAGACCTCCTGCCCCATTTTGCCGCAGCTCAACGTGATCCACTGCACAGACAGACGCATGGCGGCCACCTAGAAAGGGTGACATCATCGTGCGCATTGCCGACGGAGGTGACACCATGCGCCGTCCAGTTCTTCGCAATTTGTTTCTTGCATCCGGTCTTCTCGCGCTCTCGCAATTGACGATTCCGACGGAGGCCGCGGCCGAAGCGCGGCTCGCACTCGTGATCGGTCAATCGGCCTATCGCACCGTGCCGGA
This sequence comes from Bradyrhizobium sp. RT6a, assembly GCF_040547675.1. Taxonomy (NCBI): domain Bacteria; kingdom Pseudomonadati; phylum Pseudomonadota; class Alphaproteobacteria; order Hyphomicrobiales; family Nitrobacteraceae; genus Bradyrhizobium; species Bradyrhizobium sp. RT6a. The sequence continues at coordinate 601,836 of NZ_JBEPQC010000003.1, read as the reverse complement.
ACTCCCCAACGCAGCCAACGACGCCAAGGGCATGACGGAGCTGCTCGGCAATGCCGGCTTCACCGTCACCACGGCGTCCAATCTGGCGCAGAACGATATGCGTCAGGCGATCTCGGATTTCGCCGGCAAGGTCAGCGCCAGCGGCGCCGACACCGTCGCGCTGGTGTTCTATGCCGGCCACGGCCTCCAGATCGACGGCGAGAACTATCTGGTGCCGGTCGATCTCGACCCCAAGCGCGAGGCCGATATCCCCCTTCAGGGCGTGCGGCTCAACGATTTGCTCAACACGCTCGGCGCGCTGCCGACGCGGGCGCGCATCTTCATGCTCGACGCCTGCCGCAACAATCCCTTCCCTGCCCTCAGCGGCGCCGGACACGGGCTTGCGATCGTCGACACCAAGGCCGGCGCGCCGGGCTCCTTCATTTCCTATTCGACCTCGCCGGGCTCGGAAGCCGAGGATGGCTCTGGCATCGACAGCCCCTACACCACCGCAGCGCTGACCGTCGCCAAGCAGCCTAATCTGCCGATCGAGGAAGTGTTCAAGCGCATTCGCGTCGCCGTGGCGCAATCGACCGACGGGCGCCAGATCCCCTGGGAAAGCTCGTCGCTGACGACCGACTTCAAGTTCTTCGGCGGCGACAGCAGCGGCGGTCAGACTGCGCTTCCTGGCGCATCCTCCATGGCACTTGCGAGCGGCACTCGCAGCCTCGAGGATTGGCGCAAGGATTTGCAGGGCAAGCCGGCCATGGTCGCCTATGAGATGGTGATCACCGACGACACCGTGCCGGCGTATCAGGCCTATATCGAGTTGTATGCTCAGGATACCCGCACGCCGCGCCTGCGCACGATCATGGAGCGCCGGCGCCAGATGCTAGCGTGGGAGCGCGCCACCGCGATCAACACCCGCGCCTCGTTCGAGGCGTATCTGGCGAACTGGGACAACAGCGATCTGGCTGCGACCGCACGCAGGCTGCTGCTCCGCGTGCAGAACCGCAACTACGTCTTGCCTGCCGTGGTTGCGGCCGCTCCTGCCCCGGTCGCCATCGCGATGGCGCCAACCTGCCCGTGCTCGACGCCTCCGACACCGGCAACGCCGGTCAATCCGACGGTCGCGCCCGTGATCAAGAAGCGCGTCGACGACACGCCGCCGAAGCGCAAGGTGGTCGACGCGCCGCCCAGGCCGCGCCGGCCGCCGCCCGATGAAGTGATCTACGAGCGCGCGCCGCCCGCCGGCCCGCCGCCAGAAGCCATAGGTGTCGGAATAGGCATCGGAATTGGCATGGGCATGGGCGGCCGAGGCGGCAACTACGGCGGCCCGGGACGCGGCGATGGCTATCGCAGCCGTTACTGAGACCGCTCGCGCGGCAGCCGGACGCGGACACGCGTGCCGCCACCGGGACGATCCTCGATGGCGACCGTGCCGCCGTTGCTTTCGACAACTTGCCTCACGATTGTGAGTCCCAATCCTGCGCCGCCGCTCTCGCGGCTGCGCGAGGTCTCCAGCCGGTAGAATGGATCGAATACGCGGGTGCGTTCGTCGACCGGGATTCCCGGCCCGCGGTCCTCGACCAGGAGTTCGATCACACCGGTCTCGGCATGCAAGGAGATGTCTGCGGCGCCACCATAGAGGATCGCGTTGTTGACCAGATTGGCAATGACCCGAGCCATGCCCGCAGCCGAGCCGCGGATGAGGAGAGCCGGATCTTCGCAGGTGAGCGTCACCGCTGCGCAGGCGCCCTTGCGCGCTTCGTACTCGGTCCGCGCGACGCGAGCAAGATCGACGGTCTCCGCTGACGGGCCTGCGAACGAGGCGCGGACAAAGGCGAGCGCATCATCCATCAGCGATTGCATGTCGTCGAGATCGACGGTTGCCTTGTCCCGCTGCACGCTTTCGGGCAGCAGCTCGAGACGTAGCCGCAGCCGCGTGACATAGGTGCGCAGATCATGGCTGATCGCGCCGAGCACGAGAGTGCGGCTGCGCAGCAGTTCGGCGATGTTCGCCTGCATGGCGTTGACGGCGCGGATCAGCGCCCGGACGTCGGGAGCACCCCGCTCGCTGACCGGTCTGGTCTCCATGGCAGCGCCGAAGCGCTCGATGGCGACGGTCAATTCGGACAGCGGCCTGGTCTCGTGGCGGACCGCGAGCAAGGCCGCCAAAGCGACCATGAAGCCGAGAATTCCGGCCAGCAGTCCGACAGGAATGCCGAGCAGGCGAAGGCCGAGCTCGCCTGCGGTCTCGATCACCAGATAGCCGCCGCCAGCAAGTTCAATGACGGCTTGCAGGCGCGAGGTGACGAGATCACGCAAGCGGGCCACCTGCTGGCCGTCCCTGATGTTGACGAAGGACAACGCGACCAGCCGCTCCGCCGGCACACCGCTCAGCGCGCGCAGCCGTTGCTCCGCACTGCCCAGGAAACGGCCATGCAACGGGTTGGGCGGCACGTCCTGACGCACGACCGGCTTGAATCGCGCCGTCGTGGCCGCGCGCAGCACCAGGTCACGATCGTCGCGCGGGACCCTGTCGATCGCCTCCGCCAAGGCGGCGACCTGCGCGAACAAAGCGGCAAATCCGGACGGCTCGCCGCGGCCGCGCTGCTCCACGAAATAGATAGCGAGCGACAGCAACTGCACGAGAATGATGGCGCCGACGACGATAAGGCCGAGGCGGGCGGCGATATGAAGCCTGCTCATCCCGCACAGGCTCCGTGATCAGAGCGGGCGGACGTCAGCACTGAAGAGATAGCCGCCATTTCGCACGGTCCTGATCGAGAATGCAGCTTTGGGATCCGCGGCGACGAGCTTGCGGCGCAGCCGGCTGACCGACACGTCGATGACGCGGTCGAACGGATCCGCGGTCCGGCCGCGCGTCCAGTCGAGCAACTGGTCGCGCGATAGCACCCGCTTCGGCCGTTCGAGGAAGCATGCCAGCAGATCAAACTCCGCTGCCGTCAACTCGACCATGCATTCTTGGTCGTTGGACAGGCTGCGCCCGTCGAGATCGGCCACCAGCCTGCCGAAAGCAATGCGCCGCGGCGGCGGCATCTGCAGCGGGCCGTCCACACGCCGCAAAACGGCCTTGATGCGCGCCAGCAATTCCCGAGGATTGAAGGGCTTCGGCAGATAATCGTCGGCGCCGAGCTCCAGGCCGATGATGCGGTCGACATCGTCGGCCTTGGCCGTCAGCATCAGGATCGGCGTGCGGCCCTTGCTGCGCAGGCGCCGGCAGATCGACAGTCCGTCCTCGCCGGGCAGCATGATGTCAAGCACGATGAGATCCGGGCACGCCTGCATCAGCGCCCGGTCCATCGCCGCGCCGTTCTCGACGCAAACCGGCGCATAGCCCTCCCGCGTCAGCAGGTCCGCCAGGAGCGCGCGGATCTCGCGGTCGTCCTCCACGATCATGATCGTCCGAGTATCCATCGCGACCTCTATCGAGCAACCCGCCGGCGGGAATGTGGCGAGCCCATCACCGGTTACAAAACGTTACATATCCGGCCTCGCCGGCAACATCACGGCAAAACATCGAGGCGAGATTGGCCCCCATGCGGCGACCGGTCTCGTTCCGGCGCGTCCTCGCAAACGGGAGTATCCGATGAAACTCATCCTGGCTTCGCTATCACTCGCAACGGTGCTGGCCCTCACGAGCGCCTCCGATGCAAACGCCTGGGTTCGCAGCGGCAGCGTCACGACCTGGCGCGGCACCTACTACGGCAGCGCCAGCGGCGGATGCGCCGGCGGTACCTGCTCGCGTTCGGCTTCGGTGACGGGGCCCTATGGCGGCACGATCGCACGCAGCGGCAGCATCACGCGCGTGGGTCCGCATGCATTCGACTACACGCGCACCACGACGGGTCCGAACGGCAATAGCGTGACGCGCAGCGGCACGGTCGTGACCCATCCCTATTACGGATACCGGTACTGACCGTCGCGCCGCACGACCATGAAATTCCGGCCAGGGTCAGAACAGTGGCCGCGGACTGCCTTCCCTCAACCTGCAAACATGGATATCTCGAATGCGACGATTGACGATCCTGGCGTCGGCCGCGGCAGCCGCACTGGCCGCAGGTTCGACCGCGCTAGCCTTCACTCCCAGCCCTCACCCCGCCATGTCCGACGGCCTCACCGAAGTCAGCGGCGGCTGCGGGCCCGGCTGGCACCTGACGGCCAACGGCCTGTGCCGGCGGAACATCGTGCCCTATGCCCATCCACCCTATGCCTATGCGGCGCCTCCCTATCCGGGGGCTTGTTGGTGGACCAGCACGCCATTCGGCGCGCGGAGGGTCTGCGCATGGTGAGACCTGTACAGCTGCGGGAGCTGCGACGCGCGATCGCGGCCATCATCGCCGCATCGGTCGCGGTATCGTCCGCGGGCGCCGCGTCCGCCCAGCAACCGCGACAGGAGGTACGCCAAGCGTGCACCGCGGACATGCGCGCGCTGTGCTCCGGCATCATGCCGGGAGGCGGCCGCATCAAGCAGTGCATGATCGAGCATTTCGACCAGCTATCGGATGGCTGCAAGAGCGCGCTGAAGCAGGCGCAGGCGTCGAGGCCATAGAGCGTAGTCTCGCGAGAGTGCGCGTGGGGCTTGCAGACGCGATAAGTGCCTGCGGGCCCTGCGGTGTCGCACGATATAGCGGCGAGGCCGGCAACCGCATGTTTGCCGACGACCGGCAGCTGTGGTCTGGTCGGCCAACGGGACGCTTCGGGGATTCGCTGCTGATGGCGCAGGACGCTCACACCGCAACATCATGGCCGCTATTTCGCTCGCTTGCGTCCTATTCGCTGCCTGGCGACCTCATGGCCGGCCTGACGCTCGCGGCGATCGCGATTCCCGAGCAGATGGCGACGGCGCGGCTCGGCGGCTTCGCGCCGCAGATCGGCTTCTTCGCCTTCATGGCGGGATCGCTCGGCTTTGCGATGCTCGGCGGCAACCGCTTCCTGTCCTGCGGCGCCGATTCCACGATCACGCCGATCTTCGCCGGCGGGCTGGCGGCGCTGGCCGCCGCCGGCTCGCCTGAGTATCAGGGATTCGCGATCGCGCTGGCACTGATGGTCGGTGCGATGATGCTGGCCGGCGGCGCCTTCCGCCTCGGCGGCATCGCCAATCTCTTGTCGGTGCCGGTCATGGTCGGCTTCCTCGCCGGCATCTCCGTCCACATCATCGTGTCGCAAGTACCGGGCGTGCTGGGTCTGGACTCGCCCGGCGGGCCGACGCTCGATCGCATCGGCGTGCTCGCAAGCGAGCTCGGCCGCACCAATCCCTTCACGCTGTGCATCGGCTTCGGTGTGCTGGCCGTGGTCTTCGTCTCCGAGAAGGTCAGCGCAAAAATTCCGGGCGCGCTGATCGGGCTCGTCGCCGCGACCCTGGCCACGATCGCGCTCGGCCTCGAGAGCAAGGGCGTCAATGTCGTCGGCCTCGTGCCGGGGACGCTGCCGCGGCCGACCTTCCCCGAGCTTGCACCGGAGCAATGGGTCCGCCTCGTGCCGCTCGCCTTCGTCATCACGGTCGTGGTGATGGTGCAGACTGCGGCGACGACGCGCTCGTTCCCGTCCGATCCCGACAAGCCGGCCGATGTCGACCGCGACTTTCTCGGCGCGGGCGCAGGCAGCGTACTGTCGGGGCTGTTCGGTGCATTTCCGGTCAATGCCAGCCCGCCGCGGACGGGCATTGTCGCCGAGACCGGCGGACAATCGCAGCTCGCGGGCCTCGCCGCCGCTGCGATCGTGCTGGCGCTGCTCGCATTCGGAACGGGATTGCTGCAGCACGTTCCGGACGCAGCCCTCGGCGGCATCCTGCTGTTCGTCGCGCTGCGCATCATCCGCGTGAAGCAGATCGCCACGATCTATCGCCAATCCCCGAGCGAATTCCTCCTGATCGTCGCCACCGCCGCGCTGATCATCGTGCTGCCGATCCAGCAGGGTGCGTTCCTCGGCATCGTGCTGTCGCTGCTGCACGGCATCTGGAGCACGATGCGCGCGCGGCTGGTCGAGTTCGAGCGCGTGCCGGGCACCACGATCTGGTGGCCGGCGCATCCGCACATCGCCGGCGAGCGCATCGCCGGCGTCGCCGTAATCGGACTGCAGGCGCCGCTGTCGTTCCTCAACGCGCCCGGCTTTCGCAGCGACGTGACCAAGGTGCTCGGCGCGACGCCGCCGCAGCTGCTGGTGCTGGAGGCGAGCGGCATGGTCGAGATCGACTTCACCGCCGCGCAGATCCTGCTCGAAATGTTCAGGGCGTGCAGCGAACAGGGCGTTACGGTCGCGCTGGCCCGACTGGAATCGGTACGTGCGCAGGACGCGTTCGAGCGGTTCAGGCTGTTCGAGGCGCTGCCCCGGGAGAACGTCTTCCACAGCGTCGACGAGGCCGTGCGGAAGTTGGCGAAATAACTGCGCTCACTGCACCAATGTCGGGTGATCGCGCTGCACGGTTTCACGGACCCAGCTGGCATGGATCGCGCGGAACAGGATCTGCGCCGTCTTGAGGTCGTTCGCCTTCATGCAGAGATCGACGATGCGACGGACTGCGTCGTCGCGCATCAGTCCATCCGAGATCTTCATCGCGATTTCCATCGCGACCTTGGCCGCGCGTTCGTAGCGCTCGCTGTCGCGCTTGTCGTTGCGCGCGGACCCTGCCGCGCTGGCCGCAGCGGCGTCACAGATCGCACGGATGCGCTCGGCGGCCTCGATGTCGCCGAGCGGCCGTTCGATCGCTTCGTCCCAAATGTCCTGGCGCGTCTTGCGCGCGAACCACTGCATTGCCTGCTCCGTGGTGAGGGAGCGAGCATAAACGGCGGCCACGCCGCGCGCTACGCCTCCGGTACGATCTTGCCGGGGTTGAAGATATTTTGCGGATCGAGCGCCTTTTTCAGCGCCCGCATTGCATCGATCGCCTCGGGGCCGAGCTCCGCCTTGAGATATTTCTGCTTGCCCTGGCCGATGCCGTGCTCGCCGGTGCAGGTGCCGTCCATCGCCTGCGCGCGCTCGACCAGCCGATGCATGAACTCCTCGCCGCGCGCCATCTCGTCGGCATCGTTGGTGTCGCAGACCAGCGAACAGTGGAAATTGCCGTCGCCGACATGGCCGACGATCGGCGACAACAGGTTGAGCCGCTTGAGGTCTTCCTCGGTCTCGCCGACGCATTCGGCAAGCCGCGAGATCGGCACGCAGACGTCGGTCGCGACCACGCCGATGCTGTCGCCGGGCCGCAGCGCCTTGACCGACCAGTAGGCGTCGTGCCGCGCCTGCCACAGTTTTGTGCGATCCTCCGGCTTGGTGGTCCAGGAGAAATCGCCGCCGCCGTACTCCCCGGCGATCTCGGCGAAGGCCTTGGACTGCTCGGCGACCTCGATCTCGCTGCCGTGGAATTCCATCAGCAGCAGCGGCGTTTCCGGCAGGGTCAACTTCGAATAGGCGTTGCAGGCCCGCACCTGCGCGGTGTTGAGCAACTCGATACGCGCGACGGGAATGCCGGTCTGGATCGCCAGGATCACGGCCTGACACGCCCCGTGCACGGTCTCGAACGACACCGCGCCGGCCGCGATCGTATCGGGGATGCCGCGCAGGCGGATGGTCAGTTCCGAGATGATCCCGAGCGTACCCTCGGCGCCGACGAACAGATGCGTCAGGTCGTAGCCGGCGGATGATTTCTTCGCACGCGTGCCGGTCGTGATGATCTCGCCGTCGCCGCGGACCACTTTCAGCGCCAGCACACTGTCGCGCATGGTGCCGTAGCGCACCGCGTTGGTGCCGGAGGCGCGGGTCGAGGCCATGCCGCCGAGCGAGGCGTCGGCGCCGGGGTCGATCGGGAAGAACAGGCCCTGATCGCGGAGATGCTCGTTGAGCGCCTTGCGGGTGACCCCAGGCTGAATCACGCAGTCGAGGTCCTCGGCATGCACCGCGAGCACCTTGTTCATGTCGCGCAGATCGATGCAGATTCCGCCGGCGGGTGCGTTGACCTGGCCCTCGAGCGAGGTGCCGGTGCCGAAGGCGATGACGGGCACGCCGTTTTTCGCGCAGATCCGCACCACGTCCTGGATGTCGGCGGTCTCCTGCGCCATCACCACGCCGTCCGGCGGCTGGTTCACGATCCATGTGGTGGTATGGCCGTGCTGCTCGCGGACGGCTTGCGAGGTGATGAGGCGGTTACCGAACCGCGCGGCAAGCTGCTCCAGCGCGTTCGCCAGGGCTTTCGGCGCCGGCCGCGGCGGATTATTGGTGATGGTCGTACCCACGGACGTTCCTCCCGACGAGACGAACCGTGGCAAAGGACATCTCACCGGTCAAGTCAAGCGACCGGACGCATAGCTGGGGAAGGACACATGCCGGAGACTGCTGCCACGACGATCGAGGGCGCACCGTTCCGCGCCTCGATCATGCAGATCGAGCCGCAATGGATCGACTACAACGGCCACCTCAACATGGCCTATTACAACGTGATGTTCGACCGCGCGATCGACCAGATGTGGCTGACGCTCGGGATCGGTCCGGGCTACATGAAGGAGCGCAGCGGCTCGACCTTCACCGCCGAATGCCACGTGCGGTATTTGCGCGAAATCCACCTCGGCGATCCCGTGCAGGTCTCGGTCTGGCTGCTGGAAGCCGACGACAAGCGGCTGCACACCTTCCAGGAGCTGCGACACGCGACCGAGGGTTGGCTGTCCGCCACGTCGGAGAACATGTCGCTTCACATCGACATGGGCTCACGAAAGGTAGCGGCTTTTCCACCAGACATCCGTGAGCGCATTGCAGCGGTGGTCAAGGCCCACAGCGCCGTGCAGCGGCCCGAGGGCATCGGCCGCAACGTGGCGATGCCCTCGAAGCGGTAAGCGCGCTAGACCCTGTTACGGCCGCGGGCCAATCCAACAACGGCCGAGACCAGGAACAGCACGACCGCGATGAAGAAGATGATCTTGGCGATTTCGATCGACGCGCCGGCGAGGCCGCCAAAGCCCAGGATACCGGCGATCAGGGCGATAACCAGAAACGTCACTACCCAGCTAAGCATGATCCGAACCTCTGTTTCGATGTCCGTCTGCGATCGGCGCGGCTGACGCGCCTCACTTGCAGAACCAATCGCCAACGCGGAACAATGGTTCCGGCCCGCTGGAGCCGGAAATTCGCCTGACCCGCAGGAACAAATTGGCTTTCCGCGCACGTGGAAAACCCCCGACCGCGGCCCCATATAGGGACCAATCCCTGTTAAGAAGGCTCCCCTTTCACCACCCCGCGGTGCCAACGTGGGGCAAATGATTCGCATGACCGAGCCGAGCAAGATCACGTCCCAGAGCGTCCCCGACCACCAACCCGCAGCCGGCGGCATCGCCGCGCGTGCGCGGGCCTCGGTAGGCCCGCAATACCTGTCCGGGCTCAATCCGGAGCAGCGCGAGGCTGTGGAGACGCTGGACGGCCCGGTTCTGGTGCTGGCCGGCGCCGGCACCGGGAAGACCCGCGTGCTGACCACGCGCATCGCCCATATCCTGAGCCAGGGCCGCGCCCGCCCCTCCGAGATCCTGTCGGTGACCTTCACCAACAAGGCCGCGCGCGAGATGAAGCACCGGCTCGGCCAGATGCTCGGCCATGCGGTCGAAGGCATGCCGTGGCTCGGCACCTTCCACTCCATCGGCGGACGCATCCTGCGCACCCATGCCGAGCTGGCGCAGCTCAAGTCGAACTTCACCGTGCTCGACGTCGACGATCAGGTGCGGCTCCTGAAGCAGCTGCTGCAAGCCGACAACATCGACGACAAGCGCTGGCCCGCGCGCATGCTGGCCGGGCTGATCGACGGCTGGAAGAACCGCGGCCTGACGCCGTCGCAGGTGCCCTCGGGCGAAGCCGCCGTCTTCGCCAACGGCAAGGGCGGCAAGCTCTATGCGAGCTACCAGGAGCGGCTGAAGATTTTGAACGCCGCCGATTTCGGCGATCTGCTGCTCGAGGACATCCGCATCTTCCGCGAGCACCCGGATATCCTGCGGCAGTACCAGCAGCGCTTCAAATTCATTCTGGTCGATGAGTACCAAGACACCAACGTCGCGCAGTATCTGTGGCTGCGGCTGCTGTCGCAGGCGCCGTCGAAGCCAACCTCGCCCACTGTCATTCCGGGGCGGCTCGAAGAGCCGAACCCGGCATCCGGAGATGAGTCCTCAGCTCGAGATTCCGGGTCGGCGCCTTCGGCGCATCCCGGAATGACGGCTGTCCCGGTAGGCCCCACCAAAAACATCTGCTGCGTCGGCGATGACGACCAGTCGATCTATGGCTGGCGCGGCGCGGAGGTCGACAACATCCTGCGCTTCGACCATGATTTTCCCGGCGCCAAGGTCATCCGCCTCGAGCGCAACTATCGCTCGACCGGCCACATCCTCGCCGCCGCCTCGCACCTGATCGCCCACAACGAGGGTCGGCTCGGCAAGACGCTGCGCACCGAGGACCATGACGGCGAGAAGGTCACGGTGACAGGCTCGTGGGATTCGGAAGAGGAAGCCCGCGGCATCGGCGAGGAGATCGAGCAGATCCAGCGCCAGGGCGACAAGCTCAACGAGATCGCGATCCTGGTGCGCGCGTCCTACCAGATGCGCGAGTTCGAAGACCGCTTCGTCACGCTCGGCCTGCCCTATCGCGTCATCGGCGGCCCGCGCTTCTACGAGCGCGCCGAAATCCGCGACGCGCTGGCTTATCTGCGCGTCATCAATTCACCGGCCGACGATCTCGCCTTCGAGCGCATTGTCAACACGCCCAAGCGCGGCTTGGGCGACGCCACCGTGCAGATGCTGCACGACCACGCCCGCAAGCGCCGCATCCCGCTGTTCGAGGCGGCGCGCGCGGTGGTCGAGACCGACGAGCTGAAGCCGAAAGCGCGCGGCTCCTTGCGCGACGTCGTCGCCCAGTTCGACCGCTGGCGCGCCCAGCGCGAGGTCACGTCGCACACGGATCTCGCCCAGATCGTGCTCGACGAGAGCGGCTACACCGAGATGTGGCAGAAGGACCGTTCGGCGGACGCCGCGGGCCGGCTCGAAAACCTCAAGGAGCTGGTGCGCTCGATGGAGGAGTTCGAGAATCTGCAAGGGTTTTTGGAGCACATCTCGCTGGTGATGGACCGCGACAGCGGCGCCGACGAGGACGCGGTGTCGCTGATGACGCTGCATTCGGCCAAGGGGCTGGAATTCGACAACGTGTTCCTGCCCGGCTGGGAGGAGGGCCTGTTTCCGAGCCAGCGCACGCTGGACGAACAGGGCCGCGCCGGCCTCGAGGAAGAGCGCCGGCTCGGCCATGTCGGCCTAACCCGCGCCCGCCGTCGCGCCAAAATCTATTTTGCCACCAACCGCCGGATCCATGGCACCTGGTCGACCACGATCCCGTCGCGCTTCCTCGACGAACTGCCGGCGGCCAATGTCGAGATCACGGAATCCAAGGGCGGCTCGGCCTGGGGCGGCACCGGCGGCTACGGGGCCTCCCGCTTCGACGACATGGAAGCGTTCGGCTCCACCTATTCGACCCCGGGCTGGCAGCGCGCCCAGGCCAATCGCAATCGTGGCGGCGGTGGGGGCGGCAATGGCGGCCGCGGCAGCTTCGAGGAACAGGCCTCGTCGTTTTCGTCCCAGTCGTCCTCGCCCGATTTCGGCAGCTTCTCCTCGCGCCGCCGTGGGCCGCTGACGATCGAGGGCGAGCTGGTGGCCAAATCCACCGGCACGACCTCGGAATTCTCCGTCTCAGACCGGGTCTTCCACCAGAAATTCGGCTACGGCCGCGTCACCAAGATCGACGGCAATAAGCTCACCATCGCCTTCGACAAGGCGGGGGAAAAGAAGGTCGTGGACAGTTTTGTGCAGCGGGCGTGAGGCCCCTGCCCTGTGTGGCGGTGGCGTTACGCTGCCGTTTCTTCCTTCTACGCCCCTTGACCACCGCGAACTTCCCCGTATCAGATGCGGCCATGGTCCGGGGCTCCATCACACTGATCGTACTGGCATTGGTTATGCCGTCGCTTGCAGCGGCGGAGACCATGAGCTTTGGCGATTCGATCGGGATGCTGGCGAAAAGTTGCGGTGCGGAAATCGTCGCCAATTGCCGCGGCGTCAACCCGGATTCGACCCGCCTGAAGGAGTGCCTGTCGCGCAACCGCGACGTGCTCTCACAGCAGTGCCAGAGCGACTATCTCGGCGCCTTCGATGCCATCCAGAAGCGCGTCGCCGCCCGGGTCACGGTGGCGAACGCCTGCCAGCGCGAGATCGTCAAGGTCTGCGGCGGCTCGACCAAGGAGACCAGCAAGGCGGTCCCCTGCCTGGTCTCGACGCCCAAAGGCATCAGCAACAACTGCCTGAAGGCCGTCGACGACGCGGGGTATCGGTGATGCCGGCGAACAGGCTTTTCACCGCCGGAATATCCATCGCGCTCGGCCTCGCTTTGCTCGCGGGCGCAGCCCAAGCGCAGACGGCGCCGCCGACCCGCGACGACATCGTCGGCAAGCTCAACCATTTCGAACAGCCCGCCGAGATCGATCTTCCCGCGCTGAAGCTGCAGGTGATGGAGCGGGCCAAGGCCAGGATCAAGAACGATCCGGGTCCGGTGAACCGGCCGCTGATCGCGCCCGATCTGGTCAATTTGCCGACCTTCACCGCGCAGATTCAGTTCGACGCCGACACGCCGATCATCCAGCCGGCGTCCTACCAGACCGTCGGCCGCCTCGCCGACGCGCTGGTCCATGCTTCACTGCTGCCCTACACGTTCCTGATCGTCGGCCATGTCGAATCCAACGCGAAGACGCGCGAGGCCAACGCCATCCTGAGCCAGCGCCGGGCGGACGCGATTCGCGACGTGCTGGTGAACACGTTCAAGATCTCGACCAAGCGGTTGCATCCGATCGGCCTCGGCGAGGAGCAGTTTCTCGACCGGGCCAGGCCAAGCTCGGCCGTCAACGGCCAGTTGCAAATCGCGACCTACGCCAAGGTACCGGAGGAAGCGCCTGCGCATCCGGCTGCGACACCTGCGCCTGCGGCGAAAAAGCCCGCCAAGAAGCGCTGAGCGGACGCGCCGCGGCGCCCGACGGAACCCTTTGAAGTCCCGATCGTTTTGTGACCTGTCTCACAGCGCAACAGCGCGGTTTCGGGCGACAATCGCGCCGGTTTGTGCACCGCCCTATCAGGTGCTATAGGCTTTTTTCGCCCTTCCCGACCCCATGCTGCACGAGACCGAGATGGCCAGTTATTTTCAACGCCAGCTGGCCGACTACGTCGAATATCATCGCGATCCCTGGAACTGCGCGATGCACGTGGTCGGCATCCTCCTGCTCTTCACCGGCGCCGTGCTGCCGCTGACGCTGGTCCATTTCCCGCTGTTCGGGATCGAGGTGAGCCTGGCCGTGATTCTTGCCCTGCCGGTGCTGGTCTACTGGCTGATGCTGGACGCCGGGATCGGGCTCGGCATCCTCGCCTCGATGATCGTGCTGCTTTCGGTCGCAACCGCGATCGGCAATCAGGTCTCGATCGTCATGATGTGGTCGATTTTTGCGGTGCTGATCGGACTTGGCGTCGCTTCGCAGATCGTCGGCCACAAGGTTTTCGAGGAGCGGCAGCCGTCGATGGTCGACCACCCCACGCATTTTCTGCTTGGACCGATGTTTGTCATGGCAAAATTATTCATTGCATTGGGCTTCCGTCGCGACCTTGCCGCGATTCTGGCGCCTGTTCCGACCAATTCTCTTTCAACCCGATAGCTCTAGACGCGAAACAGCAAACCTTCTGCATGGCTCTCGTACTGGTTACCGGTGGCAGCGGCTTCATCGGACATCATCTCGTAGAAGCGCTCCGCGCCCGTGGGCAGCGGGTGCGTGTGCTCGATGTCCGTGCGCCGGCCACGCCGTATGCCGACGTTGAATATGCCCATGGCTCGGTGCTCGACGGCGCCGCGGTCGATGCCGCGATCGCGGGTGTCGATCAGGTCTATCACCTCGCCGGCCTGCCCGGCATGTGGGTCGCCGACAAGCAAGCCTTTCACGACGTCAATTGCCGCGGCACCGAGATCGTGCTCGCGGCCGCGATGAAGCGCGGCATCTCGCGCTTCCTGCACTGCTCGACGGAATCGATCCTGTTCCCCTATTGCGACCTCAACGGTGTTCCCGCCGAAGAGGCGCTCCAGCCGGCCGATGTGATGCCGGGCGCCTACACGCGGTCGAAATCGCTGGCCGAGCATTGCGCCGCGAAGGCCGCGGCTGAAGGTTTTCCGCTGGTGATCGGCACGCCGACGATGCCGATCGGTGCGGCCGATCATAATCTGACGCCGCCGACCGCGATGCTGTGGTACTTCCTGCAGAAGAAAGTGCAGCCGCATCTCGACTTCCCGGTCAATCTCGTCGACGTCCGCGACGTTGCCATGGGCCTGGTGCTGACCATGGAACGCGGGCGTAACGGCCAGCGCTACATCCTCGGCGGCGACTGCGTCAGGCTCGGCCAGATTCTGCGGATGATGTCCGCGATGAGCGGCCGCCGGCAATTCCCGGTCGTCGTTCCCGGCAAGATGGCCGAGTTGTCGGGCATCATGCTCGAATATCTCTCCGATCACGTCACGCGCAGGCCGCCCAACGGCACCGCCGAGGGCGTGCGCATCGCGCTCGCCGCGAGCGACCTCTCGATCGGCAAGGCGCGCACCGAACTCGGCTACGCGCCGCGCCCGATCGAGCCGGTCCTGCGCGAAACCATCACCCATCTTCTCGCCCGCGGCGGCGCGCTTGCCTCCGGCGCCATCGAGCATCACGCGCTCTCCTCGCGCGCCAGCTGAGCTGCCGCCCAACCCAAAGAACCTTTCCGCATGTCCTTCGATTTCAGCAAGCTTCTCTCTGTCGCCTGGGGTGGTTGGACCACGACCTGGCCGACGCAACTGCTCGCCCTGATCTGGCTCGCCTGGCTCGCAAGCTGGGTCGGCGCCTCGTTCTGGCAGGGCCGCACCCAGAAGCAGGTGATGACGCTGGAGTCCGGCCGCTATCGCATCCCGATCCTGGTCGGCGGCATCCTGTTCACGCCGTGGACCGCGGAAGTGCTCGGCGAGAAGCCGCTCTGGGTTTTCAGCAACACCGCTGTCTACATCGTGGCGCTGATCGTGCTGGCCGGCATCTCCTTCACATGGTGGGGACGGCTGCATCTCGGACAGTTCTGGTCCAACACCATCACTCACAAGCAAGACCACCGCGTCATCGACACCGGCCCGTACGGCATCGTGCGTCATCCGATCTACACCGGCCTGATCCTCGGCATGCTGGTGACCGGCATCGCGGTCGGCACCGTGACTGCGATGCTCGGCGCGATCCTGATCTCGCTCGGCATGTGGCAGAAGGGCCGGATGGAAGAGGTGTTCCTGTCCAAGGAGCTCGGCGAAGACGCCTACGGCGCCTATTGCCGCCGCGTGCCGATGATCATCCCGTTCCTGTCGCCGCGCTGAGGCGCGGGGAACGCGCCCCACATCGATGTCGTCCCGGCGGAGGCCGGGACCCATAACCACAGGCTGCGGTTTGGCGAAGACTCGTCGCTCGGTACTTCTGCCATCTGCAAACGATGGATTCCGCGGTATGGGTCCCGGCCCCCGTGCGCAGTTGCGCACTAGGCCGGGACGACAGCCAGAGGAACTGCCCTCCCTCCAGCCCGTTAGCCCCTCGATACCTGCCACACACCGCAGAGCATCGAGCCATGTCCGACGCCTACGATTATTTTCGCGAGCACGCGATCGCCGCCGTCCGCAAGGCGCGGGCGCTGCCGCCCGGGCGGCCGAAGCAGAAGCAGCGCACGGTGGCGCGTGTCTATCATCTCCTCTCCAGAGAGGCGGCGCTGGCGCCGAACATCCACCAGCTGGATGATTTTCGCGCGGCGCGCCGGGCGGAGCGGCAGATCGGGCGCTGACCTCCGGGCCCAGCGGCCGGCGTTTGTCCCATGCAAATTCGAACGGCTGCCATTCCGCGGGAATAGAGCCCCGCGGCGCTCCACACAGGTTGACGTCTGCCCCGCCAGCCCGTTGGATGCGCGCGCAAACAGGGGCCTCTCATGACTTTTTCCAGCATCTTTGCGCAGTTCGTTGCGCTTCTCGGTGGCGTCGCGCTGCAATGGCGAAAGCTGTCGGGTACCGTGCCTGCGCCGGCCTGGGGCCAGTCGCCCGCGATTCCCGAAGCAAAGCCGCAGGGCGCCATCCCGACACTGAAGATGCCGACGGCGCGGGGCTGGAGCGAAGGACAGAAGCCGACGGTCGCACCCGGGCTCAAGGTCAATGCGTTCGCGACCGGCCTCGACCATCCGCGCTGGATCGAGGTGCTGCCCAATGGCGACGTGCTGATCGCGGAGGCAACGCAGATCGCGGGGGCCCCGAGGTCGGTGTTTCATTACGCGATGCAGGCGACGATGCGGCGCGCAGCCGCGCTCGGCGTCAGCGCCAACCGCATCACGCTTCTGCGCGACAAGGATGGCGATGGCGTCGCGGAGTATCGGGGCGCGTTCATGGAAAATCTCAGCCAGCCGTTCGGCATGGCGCTGGTCGGCGACACCTTCTATGTCGGCAACACCGATGGTGTGATGGCCTTCCCGTATGTGGCAAATGCCGATTGCATCACCGCGCCGGGCAAGCGCCTCACCAATTTCAAGCCGAGCGGCCACTGGACCCGCAGCCTGCTCGCAAGCCCCGACGGCAAAAAACTCTATGCCGGCGTCGGCTCGCTCAGCAACATCGCCGAGATGGGCATGGAGGTCGAGGAAGGCCGCGCCGCGGTCTACGAACTCGATCTCGTCGCCGGCACGCACCGCATCTTCGGCGCCGGCCTGCGCAATCCCGTTGGTCTCGCCTGGGAGCCGAACACGAACGTGCTCTGGACCGTCGTCAACGAGCGCGACGGCCTCGGCGACGAAACGCCGCCGGACTATCTGACCTCGGTGCGCGACGGCGGCTTCTACGGCTGGCCCTATTGCTACTGGGGCAAGACCGTGGACGACCGCGTGCCGCAGGATCCGGCGATGGTCGCCAAGGCGCTCACGCCGGACTATGCGCTCGGCGGCCACACCGCCTCGCTCGGCCTGTGCTGGATGCCCGCGGGCACACTGCCGGGCTTCCCGGACGGCATGGCGATCGGCCAGCACGGCTCGTGGAATCGCAGCACGCTGTCCGGCTACAAGCTGGTGTTCATCCCGTTCGAGAACGGAAAGCCCTCGGGTCCTGGTCGCGACATCCTGTCGGGCTTCCTGGCGCCCGACGAAAAGGAATCCTACGGCCGTCCGGTCGGCGTCGCGATCGGTCCCGACAAGAAGTCGCTGCTGATGGCCGACGACGTCGGCAACGTGATCTGGCGCGTGACGGGGGCGTAACGGTCACGTTCCAACGCTGAGCGTGGCGCGCTGCTTGCGGAGCAGCGCGATCACGGACAGCGCCGTGATCAAGCCGGTCTTGGGATTTTCGGACGGGATATTCTCGATAGACATCGAGAAGCGCGCCGAATCCGCCTCGACTTCGATGCGATGAACATTGCGCGTCACGGTCGGGTCGGCCCAGATCTGCACCTGGGTGCGATCCGGCCCGACGCCCGCGAGCGACAGCGCGACCGCAACGTTGAGATTGGCCGGAAAGCCTTTCGCAGCCTCCCGCGCTGTGCCCTCGAACAGCTTCAGCGGCTCGCGCAGATTGTCGATATCGATATTGTTCTGGACGATGAACGGCGCGCCCTTCAGGCCGTCGATCGGCTTGCGTGTCACCATCTTCACCGAATGGATGGTGCCGATCGCGGCGGCGTTGACGGCGTCGAGCCCGATCAGCGCGCCGGTCGGCACGAGGATGCGGCCGCCATTGGCGCGGGCGAGATCGACAAGATCGAAATTGTCGAGCAGCCCGCCGACGCTGACGACGACCGCGGCCTTGCCGCGTTTCACCGCGGGCTCGACGATCGCGCGCAGTTGGCTGCTCGGCGCGCATTCGACCACGATGTCAGCGGCGTCGCCGAGCTGGTCGAGCGGCAATACGGATGGCGGACGACGCAGGCTGGCGAGCAATTTCTGATGCTTTGCGGGATCGCGCACCGCCACGGCAGAGAGCGTCAATCCCTCGATGCCCTGATCGAGCGCCGTGGCGATTTTGGTGCCGATCGAGCCGAGCCCCGCGATGGCAACCCGCAATTGGTTCGAAGCTCTCGGTTCAATCATCGCATCACCCCTCTCGTCCAGCCGATGTCATAGCGCCTCAGGCGTCGCGCGCATAGCTGCGCAGACGCGTCTCGAGCACGGACAGCATGGCGTCACGGGCCGGATCACGCGAGCCGCGCAGCCATGCGGCAGCGAGCGGCAGCCGGCCGACGGGCCCGATCTGCTTGGGCCGCAGCGGCACGAAGCGCACGCCTGATACCGCCATCCGCGTGGACCAGCGCGGCACGATCGCGACCCCGAGCCTGGTTGCGACGAGATTGATGATGGTCTGCTTCTCGTCGGCGACCTGCACGATGCGCGGCGTGAGGCCTGCCTGTTCGAACAATTCTATCGTAAGGTCGTGACTGTGCGGCCGCGAGCGACGGTCCGGCACCAGCATCGCCTCCTCGGCGATCTCCGCCAGCGTGATCGACTTGCGTTTGGCCAGCGCGTGGCGCTGCGGGAACGCCACGATGGCGCTCTCCTGCAGCAGATCGCGGAAGTCGAGCCGCTTGTCCCGCTGAGCCGGCGGGCGCACGAAGGCGAGATCGAGCGCGCCGGTCAGAATCTTTGGCAGCAGCCGGACGGTCTTCTCCTCCAGAAGCTGCACCGCGATCTCAGGATGCTTTGCGCGAAAATCGCGTAGCAAGGCCGGCAACAGTCCCGCCGCAGCACTGTCGATGGCGCCGACCCGGAGTTTTCGAGCAGCCCCCGCGCGCGAGCGATTGCGCAGATTGCTCTCGACCGCCTCGACGCGGGCGAGGATGGCACGGGCATCGCGCAGCAGCGTCGCGCCATCTTCCGTCAGCGATACCGCACGCGTCGTCCGCGCGAACAGCCGCGTATCCAGATCCTGCTCCAGCAGCTTGATCTGGCGGCCGAGTGCGGAGGGCAGCATCTGGAGATGCTGCGCCGCGCGGCCGAAATGCAACTGCTCGGCCGCCGCCACGAAGCATCGCAACTGATGCAATTCCATTCGCGGTCCCCTGATCCTGTGACGGGATTATATCATTTTTTTGTATAAACCAGCGCCGATTGAATCCCTGCCACTCCCCGCCTAGGCTCGCTAGCGTCACGCAATCCCACCGACATCTGGACGGAGCATCCTCATGCGCACCCACTCGATTGCAGCGATCCCCGCCGACGGCATCGGCCCCGAGGTCATCTCCGCCGGCATTCGCGTGCTGGAGGCGCTGGCCAAACGCAGCGGCGACCTCGCCTTCAACATCAAAACCTTCGACTGGGGCTCGGACTATTACAAGAAGCACGGCGTGATGATGCCGGCCGACGGCCTCGCCGAGTTGAAGAAGTTCGACGCGATCTATTTCGGCGCGGTCGGTGCGCCCGACGTGCCCGACCACATCACGCTGTGGGGCCTGCGGTTGGCGATCTGCCAGGGCTTTGACCAATACGCCAATGTGCGGCCGACCAAGATCTTGCCGGGCGTCGCCTCGCCGCTGCGCAATGTCGGTGTCGGCGACCTCGACTGGGTGATCGTGCGCGAGAATTCGGAGGGCGAATATGCCGGCATGGGTGGTCGCGCCCACAGAGGTCTTCCCGAAGAGGTCGGCACCGAGGTCGCGGTGTTCACCCGCGTCGGCGTCACGCGGATCATGCGCTATGCGTTCGAGCTGGCGCAATCGCGCCCGCGCAAATTCCTGACCGTGGTGACCAAGTCGAACGCGCAGCGCCATGGCATGGTGATGTGGGACGAGATCGCCGCCGAGGTCGCGGCCGAATTCCCTGATGTGACCTGGGACAAGATGCTGGTCGACGCCATGACGGTGCGCATGACGCTGCATCCGAAGAGCCTCGACACCATTGTCGCGACCAATTTGCACGCCGACATCCTCTCCGACCTCGCGGGCGCGCTGGCGGGAAGCCTCGGCGTCGCGCCGACCGCCAATATCGATCCGCAGCGCCGCTTCCCCTCGATGTTCGAGCCGATCCACGGCTCGGCCTTCGACATCACCGGCAAGGGCATTGCGAACCCGGTCGCGACGTTCTGGACCGGCGCACAGATGCTGGAGCATCTCGGCGAGAAAGACGCGGCGGTGCGGTTGATGGCGGCGGTGGAGCGCGTCTGCGCAGCCGGCGTGCTGACGCCCGAGGTCGGCGGCACGGCGACGACGAAGGACGTGACGGATGCCGTGATCGAGGCGATCCACGGATCGAACGTCTAGTCGAGGTGCGTCTCCTCCCTCCCCCGTTCTGCGGGAGAGGGTTGGCGCGGGAAGCGCCAGGGATTCCAAAAAATTTCAGACCCCCTCTTGAAACCAAAACGGGCTTTTTTTATTTTTCCGCTGCCGCCGAGAGGTGGCGTTCCCGACGCCTGGTGGGTCGGGAAGCTGAGACGGGCACCGGTCGTGTCCGGTGTCGTTCGTATCCATTTTGCTCCTTGGAGGATCTGGCTATGCGCAC
The DNA here is from genome assembly GCF_040547675.1 of Bradyrhizobium sp. RT6a. Lineage (NCBI taxonomy): Bacteria > Pseudomonadati > Pseudomonadota > Alphaproteobacteria > Hyphomicrobiales > Nitrobacteraceae > Bradyrhizobium > Bradyrhizobium sp. RT6a. The sequence continues at coordinate 581,287 of NZ_JBEPQC010000003.1, read as the reverse complement.
TTACGACTTCTCCCCCTTGTGGCGTTCGACCGTTGGCTTCGACCGCCTCTTCGACCTCGTTGAAACGGCACAGCGTGCCGCCGAGGACAACTATCCCCCCTACAACATCGAGCGGATCGGCGAGGATCGCTACCAGATTTCGCTGGCCATTGCGGGCTTTGCACCCAACGAGGTCACGGTGACTGCCGAGCAGAACGCGGTGACCGTCGAGGGAAACAAGCCGGACCGAACCGAACGCGAATATCTCTACCGGGGCATTTCCGCACGGCCGTTCAAGCGGCAGTTCAATCTGGCCGATTATGTTCAGGTGCACAGCGCCTCGTTCGAGAACGGCCTGCTCAAGATCGAACTGGTCCGGGAAATCCCTGAAGCGATGAAGCCGCGGCGAATTGCCATCAATGCGGCGCCGTCCGGCAACGTGCATCAACTCGAAGGCAAAGCCGCTTGAATTCGGTCTGTCGGAGACCTGCGTGATCCCGCCCGATGGTCGGGCGGGATCGCCCATGGCCTTCGACCGCGTACCCGAATGCAAGTCAGAGGTTTAGAGAAAGGAGGAGGACCTCTCATGCTCGATCATGTCGACAACATCATCGATCTGAACGCGATACTGCACCCTGGCTCTGTCTATGATCATCCCCGCGACGTCCTAGCCGACCCAACTCTGTCGATCGGCGAGAAGCGCGCGATCCTCGCGTCCTGGGCTTCGGATGCAGCCAGTGTCGCCTCGAGTCCGACATTGCGGGAGCTTCCCGGCTCGGGCAAGGCCGTCACGATCGACGAAATTCTGGAAGCGCTCGCGAGCCTCGACCACCATCCGAAGGGGCCTCCGGGCGGCAAGCCGGTCCGCACGCGATCCGTCGAACGAACCGGCCTCGCAGCCTAGGCCACGACAGCTACGGGGATTGCGATGATGGTCGATGAAGAGCTGGCCTTGTTGCGCAGCCATCGCAGCAACATCAGCCGCTATCAGCGGTTGCTCAAGACCGAGCTGACCGAGTTCGAACGGCGGTTCATCGAGAGACGTGTGTCTGAGGAGCGCTCGGCGATCGAGAAGCTCGCCGTCTCCGCCTTTCCGCTCACCTTTCAGGCTCCGAACCGGGCGACGGGGAACGCAGCCACGCGCCTGGCGGCAAGCAGCCACGGGTAATCGACATGCCCGAACAGCTCCCGACGTTCGAAGTGTTCCTGAAGAAATGCGGTCGACGGAGATGGCGGTGGCGTGTCTGCACGACGGAAGGACGCCTGGTCATGCACGGCTTCGAAAATGGCCGCCCCGCCGCCAAATATGCGGCTGAAAGGGCGTTGTTTCTGATGCTTCTCGCCGCGCCCTATCGCCCGGCGGGTCGGGCTTGCGCCACGGCTCGCTCCTCCCTGGCGACACCCGCATCAGGATGGGTGCCGCGGCACAAGATGCGTGAATGACAGGGGCCGCGAGGGATGGTGCCTGGCAGCAGACAAGCTCCATCCCGGCCATCTCCGTTGCTGGCCGCTTACCGCCGTGCGGGCGGTGGGGTTGCCATGGCGGCTGTCGGCTCCGGCGGCGTCAGGTGGCGCGGGACGATGATGGACTGGCCGGGGGTGAGCGTCGCGTTCTCCGGCAGCGAGTTGCTCTGCGCGAGCGACCACAGCGGCACGCGGTTGGCCGCCGCGATGCTCTCCATGGTGTCGCCGCGGCGCACCGGTAGCCGCACGCCACTGTCCCACAATTCGACCAGCGTATTCGCCGGCACGAGATAACGCAGCGGCACGGCATCGACCTGCGTCTGGGGCGGGATGCGCGGCAACTGCGTGACCATGTCGACGATCTGACGATGGATGTCGTCGGACTTCTCGATGTTGATGTGGCTGACCCGCGCGTTCTCCTTCAGGTCATAGCTCGCGTAATGACCGCGATAGCCCGGCACCGCGACCACGTTGCCGCCGCCGAGCACGCTGTCGGAGAGGTAGATGTTGATGAAGCGCTCGACATTGAGCGGCACGTCGCCGGTCGCATGCGCGGGATCGATGGTGATGACGAGGCTGATCGGGATGTTCTCCTTGGCCGCCATCTCGGAGATGACGATCGAGCAAAGCCCGCCCATCGAATGCCCGATCAGCACGATCGGCGCCGGCGTTTCCTTGTAGCTGGAGATGGCACGATCGCCGATCCATCGGCAGATGGTGAATTCATAGACGTTGGCCGAAAAGCCGGCCTGCGTCAGCTTCTCTTCGAGCCGGTCCATGCCGGTGGAGAAGAACGGCCCCATGGCGCCACGGAACAGGTAGATTTTCGGCGGCGGCAATGGCTCGAACGGTGGGGGCGGTGGCGCCGCGGGTGCGGCCGCCGTGGGCTTCGTCTTGGCAGGTGAGGCAACGGCCGTCCCGATGCCCAAGGCGAGCAGCGCAACGGCTGCCACCGCGAGGAGTCGCCTCAAATCGATCATCAGTCCAGCAGTCCCACTCCGGGAGGCTGCAGCCTCCCCCGAAGGCGCTTAGTGACGACCGATTGGGTGGAATTTGGGGCACGGAACCGGGGCTCGATCGACGCTCATTTGAGCATCTCGACGCCCAATCACTGGATGCTCTTGAGCCTGCTGCGGTGCGCGGCCTGTTTCGCGCGGTTGCCGCAGACCGCCATGATGCACCATCGTCGCGCGCGCCTGCGCGTGTGGTCGGCGAACAGCATGGTGCAGTTGTGACCCCCGCATGCCTTGACGTTCGAAAAGTCCTCCTCGCATACGAACTTCGCCATGGCTTCGCCAACCGTGAGCAATAACGCTTCCGGCGATCGCCAGCGCCGCTTCATTCGCAGTGCGAGAGCGCCGCCATCGTCATGCCCGGGCTCGATCCGGCTGAACGCTTCCTCGCGCTCCAGCAGGCTGTTCAATGGACCGAGCTCGCGCAGTGCATCTGTCGTGAGCGGCCTGCCTGCATGCTTGCGCACGAACCCCCTGAACCATTCGCGCAAGGCGCGCGCCTGATCCGCGACCTTGTCCAGCTCGTCGGGCGTGGCGCGCGCCGTCAGCGTGTGCAGATCATCCGCCGGCACCAGCTTCGCCTGCGCCAGCCAGTCGATCAGGCCATCACCATCGTCGATCCAGTCCATTGGCGTATCGACCGGCGTCGCCACCGAATTGAGGAAGTCTAGGCCGAGCGAGTCGGCGATGAACATGGCGGGCGGGCGGTCCATGAGCGGTCCTTGGCCGGTCGGGAGAACATGGACGTAGATAACCAGTTAGGGTGCCATTGACAAGTTACGACGGCGGATAGTAACCTCTTAAAAAGCTTCTATATGGTTACTTCCAATGGGAATGTCATGGCCTCAATCACGTACCGCAGCGCGGATGTCGACGGGTTCAAGGTGGCCTATCGCGAGGCCGGCACCGTCGGAGCGCCAAAACTCCTGCTGCTGCACGGCTTCCCCAGCGCAGGCCACATGTTTCGCGACCTCATCCCACTGCTTGCCGACAGATTTCATATCGTGGCGCCCGACCTTCCGGGCTTCGGCCAATCCGACATGCCTTCGCGCGAAAGCTTCCGTTACACGTTCGACAATTTCGCACGCGTGATCGAACGCTTCACCGAAGTGATCGGCTTCGACCGGTTCGCGGTCTACGTCTTCGACTACGGCGCGCCGACAGGTTTCCGGCTTGCGCTCAGTCACCCCGAGCGGATCACGGCGATCATCTCGCAGAACGGCAACGCCTATGTGGATGGCCTGAGTGAGGGCTGGACACCGATCAGGGCCTATTGGCAGGATCCGTCGCCCGCCAATCGCGATGCGCTGCGCGCCTTCCTCACGCCGGAAGCGACGCGCTGGCAGTACACGCATGGGGTCCCCGATCCGACGACCGTGTCACCGGACGGGCAAAATCTCGACAATTTCTACCTTGCGCGCCCGGGCGCGGACGACGTGCAGCTCGATCTTATGGGCGACTACAAGAGCAACGTCGCGCTCTATCCCGCCTTCCAGGAGTATTTCCGCAAGCACAAGCCGCCGTTCCTCGCGGTCTGGGGCAAGAACGATCCATTCTTCATTCCGCCCGGCGCCAAGGCATTCAAGCGCGACAATCCGAACGCCCAGGTGCAGTTCTTTGACACCGGTCATTTCGCGCTGGAGACGCACGCGAAGGAGATCGCGGATTCCATTCGCGCCTTCCTGACGTAGCGGGGGGCTGTCCGCCGCGACGTTTACGCCGCCAGGCTCTGCTGATCGCGGAATGCGCTGATGGCCATGTGGACGAGATGCAGCTTGCCTTTGACCGCCGGCGATATGTCGAACGGGTATGCGTCGCTCATCCCGAGCGAGCGGTTGAGTTCGTTGATGCTACGAGCAAGCGGCATCCACAGGGCCAGGAGCGCCTCGAAGTCGCTCTCGAGATAGGGATCTGTCAGGGTCTGGCGGGCGCGCTCGTCCAGCGACAACGGCAAACCTGCCAGCGAGTCGAGCGTCGACACGATATGCAGGAAATGCGCGAACGTTTCCGCCCAATCTTCCCAGGGATGGGACGTGGCGTATTCGCTGATGAAGCCGCTTCGGTCGTATGAACGATCGGCGCGGCTGTAATAGGTGTTGATCGCGGCCTGGTAGTCCTGCGCCTGGTCACCGAAGATCAGCTTGAACGGAGCCTGGAATGTCGTGCCGTCAACGAGCAGGTCCCAATAGAAGTGACCGATCTCGTGCCGGAAATGCCCGAGCAACGTGCGGTACGGCTCCCGGAATGCGACACGGCGAGATTCTCGCTCGACATCGTCGGCCTCCGCAAGGTTGAGCGTGATCAGGCCCGAGAGATGCCCGGTCAGGATCGGACTGACCTCGTCCGAGAGAATGTCGAACGCCAATTGTTCGCCGGTGCGCGATGCGAGAGGAAGCCTGAGGCGACCGAGATCATAGAGAAGGCGGCGCTTGGCTTCCTCCATGCGGCGCCAGAGCATGATGTTTCTGGTGCTGCCGAGGTTTGGAATCGTGCGCGTGAGGCGGCACGAGCCGCAATACCAGTCCGCGCCCTCGACACACCAGTTGCAGCCGATGATCTCGCGATTCCGGCAAGCTTGATGGGATGCAAGTTTCGTCATCTCGATGCGCGAGGAATCGAACGCCAGCTCGGTGCTGCAATTCGCGCACGCGACGTGCTCGAACGAGACAGGATGGCGGCATGACGGGCACTGAAAAAACTTCACGTGGACTGGCCCCAGACAGACGGCACACCGGAAAACCGGCCTGTCAATTCGAGGAACTCTTAACTCTTGCGACCGTCGCTGTTGCCGGCGAGCAGCGCACGCTGCGTTCGGAGCGCGTGCTGCCTCAACAGGCCGGCTCGCGTCGCGCTCAACTGGCTCGATTGCGGCTGCGGCTTTTTCTCAAGGACATTTTCGGAAACAGGTCGACCGGCCCACGCCCGCTCGGGCTGAACCGCCATGGGGCCGACGTTTCGTTTTCTTGTCATGGTGTGACAACACCAGATCGGGTGCCGAGTTCCCTTCCTCCGACCGGCAGGTGCTCAAGCGTTGTCTTGTGCAGAAGTCTGGCTGGCGCAGATACGACAATGCCGCCGTCGGCATGACGGCGGCATTGTCAATTCAGCGCCTTGCGGCGAAGGGCTTAATTCCGGGGAGCCGTTGCCGCCGCCGAACGCGCCGGCCTGGGCGCGCCGGGTTCGGCAACCGGAGCCGGTGCGCGCGAGCGCATGATTGCGGCGTCGATCTCGGCAATCACGCGGCGCTGGATCGCCTCGTTCTTGTCGATCGAGATGTGGCCGACGCCGGAGCCGCGGACGTCGACATTGTCGAGCTTGCCGCGAAACCCGTCCGCGCGCTTCACCGGCTCGCCGGGGCCGTCGCCGATATAGATGTTGATGTAGCGTTCAGCGCCGGTCGACAGCTTGGTCTTGAACACGGAGTCGAGCCCGACCGCGAGTTTCACGGGAACGCCAAGACGGTTGAGCTTGGCGATCATGTCCGGCAGCGCGGTCGCGCCGGAGGAGTGCCCGACTAGCACGATGGTCTTGAGCCGGCCGGCCTTGTAGGCGGCAGCCGCCTCGTCCGCGAGCGAGGACCAGGACACGAAATTCGCGACGGTCACCGGGATGCCCTGCGCCTGGAGGCGGGCGCCGATCGTGTCGAGCCCGAGCGAGAAGATGTTGAGCACGCCGCGGAGCAGGTAGACATGCGTGGTCGCGACCGCAGCCTGGCTCGGCGCCGCCTTGGCGGCGGTCGGGCTGATGGCAACAGCTGACAGCAGAAGCAGGCCCATCGCCCACGCACGGAGGGCGGACAACTGGCTGGCGCCGGCGGTATGACGGCCGTTCGGTCTCATCGATCTTTTCCCTGGGAGTATGCTTCGATCGGAATCGTAGCCATGGCCTGCTCGCAGACGCAACAAAGAGCCGCGTGAACGACGATCTTAGCGGCGAGCCGTGACCATCGCGCAACACTTGCCCGAAACCTGCCACCGAAGGGTCCGTTTTGAGGCCATTTTTCTCCCGCTGATTGCAGCCGCGCAAGGGCCTTCCTATCTCAGGGCTCCGCTGACCCGCCCCTCCCGGCTGGTTCCAGCCTCCCTCCCCAGCCTTTGCCCCTCAGACTTGCGGCCATCATGTCCTCCATCATTTCCGTCGCCAATTTGTCGAAGACCTATGGGTCCGGCTTCAAGGCGCTCAAGAACGTCAATCTCGACATCAAGCGCGGCGAAATCTTCGCGTTGCTCGGCCCCAACGGCGCCGGCAAGACCACGCTGATCTCGATCATCTGCGGCATCGCCAATCCGAGCGAAGGCAAGGTCCTCGTCGGCGGCGAGAACATCCAGACCTCCTATCGCAAGGCGCGCTCGCTGATCGGGCTGGTGCCGCAGGAATTGCACACCGATGCCTTCGAGAGCGTGTGGGCGACCGTGAGCTTCTCCCGCGGGCTGTTCGGCAAGCCGAAGAACCCCGATCATATCGAGAAGGTGCTGAAGGACCTCTCGCTGTGGGACAAGAAGGACAGCAAGATCATCACGCTCTCCGGCGGCATGAAGCGCCGCGTGATGATCGCCAAAGCGCTGTCGCACGAGCCGCAAATCCTATTCCTGGACGAGCCGACCGCCGGCGTCGACGTCGAACTGCGCAAGGGCATGTGGGAGGTGGTGCGCACGCTTCAGCAATCCGGTGTCACCATCATCCTGACCACGCATTACATCGAGGAAGCCGAGGAGATGGCCGACCGCATCGGCGTCATCAACAAGGGCGAGATCGTGCTGGTCGAGGACAAGGCCACCTTGATGCAGAAGCTGGGCAAGAAGCGGCTGACGCTGCACCTGCAAGGCAAGCTCGATGCGCTGCCGGAGAGTCTTGGCCATTACGAGCTCGACCTCTGTGACGGCGGCGCGACGCTGGTCTACGACTACGACACCAAGGGCGAGCGCACCGGCATCACCAGCCTGCTCGGCGACCTTCGCACCGCCGGCATCCGTTTCAACGATCTCGACACGACGCAATCGTCGCTCGAGGACATCTTCGTCGATCTCGTGAGGGCGTCATGAACTACCGGGCTGTCCGCGCCATCTACCTGTTCGAAATGGCGCGCACCTGGCGCACGCTGCTGCAAAGCATCGTCTCGCCGGTGGTCTCGACCTCGCTGTATTTCGTGGTATTCGGCGCCGCGATCGGCTCGCGCATCAGCCAGGTCGAGGGCGTCAGCTACGGCACCTTCATCGTGCCGGGCCTGATCATGCTCTCGGTGCTGACGCAGAGCATCGCCAACGCCTCGTTCGGCATCTACTTCCCGAAATTCACCGGCACGATCTACGAGATCCTGTCGGCGCCGATCTCCTATTTCGAGATCGTGCTCGGCTATGTCGGCGCGGCCGCGACCAAATCGATCATCCTCGGCCTGATCATCCTCGCCACGGCCGGCCTGTTCGTGCCGCTGCACATCCATCATCCGGTCTGGATGCTGGCCTTCCTGGTGCTGACGGCGGTGACGTTCAGCCTGTTCGGCTTCATCATCGGCATCTGGGCCGACGGGTTCGAAAAGCTGCAGATGATCCCGATGCTGGTGGTGACGCCGCTGACCTTCCTCGGCGGCAGCTTCTATTCCATCGACATGCTGCCGCCCGCTTGGCGCACGGTGGCGCTGCTCAATCCGGTCGTCTATCTGATCTCCGGCTTCCGCTGGAGCTTCTACGAGATCGCGGACGTCAGCATGGCCGTCAGCATCGGCATGACCACGGCGTTCCTGGTGATCTGTCTGGTCGCGATCTGGTGGATTTTCCGCACGGGGTATCGGTTGAAGAACTGATCCTGGCCGTCATTCCGGGGGCACTGGTGCGCCCCGGAATCGCCAGCGGTCACCGATAGCAGTGGAAGCGGTTGTACCCGTCGTAATAGCCGCGGCAGCGACGGTGGCCGCGATGGGGAATGCCGAACACCCCCTCGACCGCGCCGACGGCACCGCCGACACCGGCGCCGACCGCGCCACCCACCACGCCGCCCACGGGGCCGGCGATCCGGTTGCCTTCATATGAACCTTCCTGGGCGCCCCGAACGATGCCTTGGGCATGGCCAGGCTGTGGGATGCAGGACAGCGCGGCCAGAACGGCGGCGCCAGCGAAGAGCAGACGGAAAGGCAGACCAGCCGGCCGTGAAGCGGCGGCGACACAAACTCTGTTCATCTTCATTCCCAAAGGTAAAACCAGCGGCGTAGGTCGCCAGCCAAGGCAGGTCAATCGCAACGCTGATGCAGCCAAATGGTTGCGCCAATGTGACCAATTGTCGGCGTTGTGAACGCATCTTCCGCTCGCGAAAATGTCAGCACCGCCGATGGCTTTGCGGCACAAAGCGGCCTTGCTTACGCCGGGCGTCCCGTTAACGATGGGCGGGCAGGCCGCTGGAACGAAAGCCGGATTGCAGGCATAGTGCACGCCGGGGGACGGAGAGCCGCGGCGCCTAGTGTGAACAGGCCGGAGGCCAGAAGTCAGATGCGTTCGTTTTTTATTGCTTTCACCTCCCTGATGCTTTTGAGCGCGGGCACCGCGCAGGCCAAGGTCGAGATCACCGTCGACAAGGACAATCAGCAGATGACCGTCGCTGTCGACGGCGTCGCGCGCTACCACTGGCCGGTGTCGACAGGCATCCCCTCGCGGGAGACGCCGAACGGCGCGTTCCGCACCTTCCGCATGGAAGAGGATCACTACTCCAAGGAATTCGACGACGCGCCGATGCCGCACGCGATCTTCTTTACGAAGGTCGGGCACGCCATCCATGGCACCGACTCGGTCGGCCGGCTCGGCACCCCCGCCTCGCATGGCTGCGTGCGGCTGTCGCGCCAGAATGCCACGACGCTCTACGCGCTGGTACAGCAGCAGGGCGTGCTCAACACCACGGTAACGCTGACCGGCTCGGCGCAGGTGGCGCTGGCGCGCAATCCGCGTGGCCGCAACCCCACGGCAGTGGCCCGCGCGCCGCAGGCCGCCGAAGAGCAATACGCCACATCAGGCGATCCCGTGAACTTGGCGCCTCAGGCCGCGCCTGCCCGCCGCTACATGCCGCAGGATGACAACTACATCTATCCGGCCGATGGCAGCGACACCGGCGCGCGCTACCCCGCCCCGCGCGGGAGCCGCCCGATCTATGACGCGCAGGTCTATCAGCAGCAGCCGCAGCAATATTACAATCAGGGCAACGGCACCTACTATCAGCCGCAGCCCCGGCAGGTTTACCAGCCGCGTGGCTATTACTACCAGAACTGACCCTATCTGGACGCGGCGTTGCCGCGCCAGCGAATCAGAAAGCCGCTGCGGCGACGGGCGCTTGCCGCAGTGGAGCGCAGGAAATAGCGCCAGCCTGTGCACGGATTGGGCACCGGCCGACGCAAGGAAGCAACAGTCCACAACCTTCAACGCAGCGGCGTTCCGACCAAATTGACAACCAGGGGGTCGCCCGTATTGTCGTTCCCATTGTTTCTGGGGCATGACATGACACGCGAGCAGATTTCGGATTTCTGCGTTACCGCCCTGGCAAATATCCTGCGCATTTCGAAGGACCGCGTCGACATCGGCACGAAATTCAGCCGCCTCGGGCTCGATTCGGCGATGCTGGTCTACCTGATGATGGAACTCGAAGAGAAGCTCGACCTCGAACTATCGACGGACGACTTTTACGACCATCCGACCGTTGAGGCGCTGTCGCGATTTCTCGCCGACAAGCGCGCAATCCGCCCCGCCGCCTGAGGGCGGCTGAAGCCGGCGCAACCCATGGAAACCTTCCGCTCGCTCGTGGCACTGCTGGCCCGGCGTGCAGAGGAGCAGGCCGACGACCGCGCCTATGTCTTCGTCTCTGATCGCGGGGCGGAGGAAGCTGTCCTCACCTTCCGCCAACTGCATCACTCCGCATCCGCGCTCGCGTCGCGACTGACTGCGGCTGCGCGTCCGGGCGACCGCGCCATCCTGGTGTTTCCGCCCGGCATCGAATTCATGGTGGCGTTCTTCGGCTGTCTGATGGCCGGCATCATCGCCGTGCCGATGATGATGCCGCGGCGAAACAGCGCGCGCGACGCCAGCGCCACGATACTCGCCAATTGCACGCCGACGCTGGCACTCACCAATTCGGCCGTCGCGCTCCGTGGGGATCTGCGGGCACGCTTCACGCAGGAGAACATTCGATGGATCGAGGTCGATCTCGCCGCGGCCGACGGCGAGACGATCGAACTACCCGAACCGGCGCGGGACGACATCGCCTTCCTGCAATACACCTCCGGCTCGACGTCCGCGCCCAAGGGCGTGATGGTGAGCCACGCCAATCTGCTTGCCAATCTCGAGATGATCCGGCTCGGGCTCGGCAACACCCGGCAATCGACTTACGTGAATTGGGTGCCGCTCTATCACGACATGGGGCTGATCCTGAACGCGCTGCAGGCGCTCTATGTCGGGGCGACCTGCGTGTTGATGGCGCCGAACGCGTTCATGCAGCGGCCGCTCGGCTGGCTCCGCGCGATCTCGCACTATCGCGCGGAAGTGGCGTGCAGCCCGAATTTCGGCTTCGACCTCTGCGTCAGCCGCTATCGGGCCGACCACATGGATAGCGCGGACCTGTCCTCGCTCAGGATCGCGCTGAACGGCGCAGAGCCGGTGCATGCGGAAACCATCGAACGGTTCGCCCAGACATTTGCGCCGCACGGCTTCGACCCGCGCGCGATGTATCCCGCCTACGGAATGGCGGAAGCGACGCTCCTGATTTCCGGCGGACGCCGCGGCGGCGGTCATGTCACACGCACCGTGAGCCGCACGGCGCTTCAGGCGCACGCGGCGGAGGCGCCTTCCATCGCCGAAGATACGCAAATCGCCGTCGGCTGCGGGCGCGCGCTCACCGGCGAACGGATCGCGATCGTGGACGCGGACAATCGGACGCGCCTGCCCGCGGACCGCGTCGGCGAGATATGGGTGAACGGGGCCAATGTCGCACGCGCCTATTGGCGCAACGACGAGGCGACGCGCGAGGGGCTCAATGCGCAGCTTGCCGGCGAAGACGGTGCGTGGCTGCGCACCGGGGACCTCGGCTTCATCGACGTCACAGGCGAATTGTTCGTCACGGGACGGATCAAGGACCTCATCATCGTCCGCGGCATCAACCATTATCCCCAGGACGTCGAGCGCACGGTGCAGTCCCTCGACCAAGCTTTGCGCGAAAACTGCGGCGCGGCGTTCTCGGTGCCGGACGAGACCGGCGAAGAAACGCTCGTCATCGTCCAGGAAATCGAGCGCACCGCGCGCCACTCGATCGACACCGAAGCGATCACGGGCCGGATTCGCGAGGCCGTCACCGACAACCACGAACTCTCCGCGCGCCACATCGCGCTGATCCGGCCCGGCACCCTGCCGAAGACCACCAGCGGCAAGATCCAGCGCAAGCTGGCGCGCAAGCTCTGGCTCGATGGCGGTTTCGAGCAGCTCGGCTGAGACGATTCAGAAATCGATCTTCGCGCTCTCTCCATCGCGCAGGCTCGCAGCGATCCCCTGCTCGATCTTGCGCGCGAGGATGGGGCGATAGTGGATGAAGTCGGCAAAATTGGCGCGGTCGCGCGTGAGATCGTTGTCAACGCGATAGCTGATGAAATTGCTGCGCGGGCGGCCTGCGACCACTTTCTTCAGCGCGGCGTCGCAGGCGCTGCGCTCCAGGGCGGCTTCCGTATCGGGCTTCGGCACGGTGGTCGCGAAGGTCGGGGGCACGATGATGACGACGGGCACATCGGCCGGCAATGTCCTGACGCTATCTGCCAGCGCAGCGATCTCGGGAAATGTCGCCCGCATCTCGGCGGACGAAGACGGCGCCGGATCCCTGGGCCAGCCGACTTCCTTGAATTGGCCCGGCGGCCAGATGTCCTCGTAGCTGACAAAGCCGTCGGGGTTCATCCGTGGTCGCCGGCCGAGCCCGATACTGATCCGTTGAAAAGCCTGCTCGATTGCCTGCCATGAGATCAGACGTGCCGCGTAGGTGACGACGCTTCTGTCATAGAGCCAGTCGGGAAATGGGGCGCCGCCCTCCTCCTTCGCCCGTGCATGCGCGCACCAGCCGGGGTCGGCTACGATCACCAGTGCGCCGACGTGCTCGTGATTCCGGAGGAAGAAGTCCAGCACCGCGAGCTCCTGGCGGGGAAACGCACCGGTCATGTAGAGCTGCACGAAGCGCAGGCCGGTCGCGCGCGACAATTTCGTCGGCTCGATCATCTGCGCCGTCGAGTTGCCCAGGATAGCGGCATTGAAATCCGGATTCCTAGCGCGGCTCGCGGCCGTGATCTGGGTCAGACGATTGTCGACGCCGTCGATACCGAACAGACCGAGCTTGCCGCTGTCATAGGGATCGACCACCACCATGAGTGCGAGCACCAGCAGCGCAGCGCCGATCAGCGTGCCCAGACACGCGAGCAAGCTCCGGCCCCAGCCGGGGTCGGTCTCAAAACTTGAAGTAGACGAAGTCATGGAGATCCCGACCACCCATATGGAGCAGCAATGCGAATAGCCCAAGACCGAGCAGACCCGCGAGCCACGGATTGGGACGGCGCGTGAACACCGCCACGATGTCCTGGCTCGCCGGCAGCAGGAAGGCGAACAGCGGCGCTGCGATCAGCGGCCACAAATGCTTTCCGCGCTCGAGCGGCAGCGGCGAAACCAGCCCACAGAAGACGTGCCATGCCGCCTCCACCGACCCCGCGCGGAAGACCACGCCGGTTGCGAGCACGAACAGCACGGTGAGCGCCCAGCCGAGCCATGACGGGAAATTCGGGCCATAGCGACGCCACAGCGTGCAGGCGACCAGCGCAAGCCCGTGCAGCACGCCCCACAGCACGAAGGTCCAGCTCGCGCCGTGCCACAGGCCGCACAGCGCCATCGTGATCATCATCGCGCCGAAAAACTGCACGGGCCGCCAGCTCCGCGGCAAAAGACGCAGATTGACCAGCGGATAAAACACGTAGTCGCGCAGGAACAGCATCAATGTGATGTGCCAGCGCTGCCAGAAATCCTGGATATTGGTCGAGCGCAGCGGCGCGTTGAAATTGTACGGCAGCTGCACGCCGAACAGGAGGCCGAGGCCGATCGCGATGTCGGAATAGCCGGAGAAATCGAACAGTATCTGGAAGGAGAAGCAGAAGGCGAGCCAGGCATCACCGCTCGCAAGCGGGCCATTCGCTGCCTGCGCGTAGATGGGATCGAGCAGATGCGCGAGGCCGTCGGCGATCACGATTTTTTCGAACAGGCCGATCGCAATGAAGCAGGTCGCGACGCAGAACTGACGCTGCCAGCCCGGAACGTAGACCTGTCTGCCGAACTGATGCATCACCTCCGACCAGCGCGCCAGGGGACCGGCGATCGCCTGGGGAAAGAAGGCGATGTAGAGCGCGTAGCGGTCGAGCGCATAGAGCGGCGCCCTGCCGCGCTTGAGGTCGACCAGGTACATGATGTGGTGGAAGGTGAAGAAGGAGATGCCGAGCGGCAGCCCGACGTCGAGCACCGGCAACGTCGTACCCAGCACGAGACCGAGATTAGCGAGAAGGAAGTTGGCGTATTTGAACAACGCCAGCACCGCAAAATCGAGCACGATCACCAGCGTCAGCACCGCCGGCCACTTCACGCGCCCATAAGCGACCGAGGCGAGCCAGTTGATCGCGATCGAGCCGATCAGGAGCAGGAAGAAGGACGGACTACCCCAGGCGTAGAAGGCGAGCGACAGCGCGACCTGCACGCCGATGCGCAACTGCGGATGAGGATCGGCCAGGCGATAGATCAGCAGCGCCGCGGGCAGGAAGACCAGGAGAAAGGGATAGTCGTTGAACAGCATCGGTTCAAAGCCGCGCCATCGCCGGCGCGAGCCGGCGGATGATGCTCAGCCCGTTTCGAGGTCGGGCGCAGCGTCGCCGGGCTGCCGCAGCATGCGTCGCGCAATCTTCTCCTCGCTCGGCACCTTGACGTCCCAGGCCAATCCGAGCGCTTCCAGAGCCCGGATGAAGATGAAGCCGGGATCGAACTCGAACCAGCGCAGGCCGAACGCCGCGGAATAGGGAAAGGCGTGGTGGTTGTTGTGCCAGCCCTCGCCCCAGGCAAGCCAGGCCATCACGCCGAGATTGCGGCTGTTGTCGTCGCGGGTGACGAAGGGCTGCGCGCCAAAGCTATGCATCACGGAGTTGATGGCCGACATGGTCTGCTCGACCACGAACATGCGCACCACGCCGCCCCAGAGCAAGCCGGTGAGTGCGCCCCACAGGCTCATGGTGGCGAGGCCGCCGATCGCGGCGGGCAGCACCAGGCCGAGACCGACCCAGGTGTAATAGTAGCTGTTGACGGCAACCAGCCTGCGATCCGCCATCAGATCCGGGACATAGTGCGCAACGTTGGGATAATCGTGCTCGATCATCCAGGTCAAATGCGCGTGCAGGAAGCCGCGCCGCGGCCGAATGGGCCCTCGCCGTGCAGCCGCGGCGAATGCAGATCGCCGTCGTGATCGGACAATTCGTGGTGCCGGCGGTGCATTGCCGCCCAGGACAGCATGGGACCGCGGCCGGCCATCGATCCCATCACGACCAGGATCGCACTCATCGCCGTGGAGGTCGCGAAGGCGCGGTGGGTGAAGAGCCGGTGATAACCGACGGTAAGGCCGAGGCCGGTGACCAGCCAGAAGCCAACGAACAGGCCAAGCTCCATCGCGCCGATCGGGCGGTAGAGCAGAAGGGCCAGTGCCAGCAGCGTGCCGAGGAAGGGCAAAACGTCGAAGATGATGAAATGCCGGCGCTGCATCCGGCGAAAATGCCGGCTGCGGATAATTCGATGATCGCGTTGCTGCTGCACGGGCGGATTTCCAGGGCGCCGACTATGAGTACATACCCCCGCGGCGGCCGCAACCCAAGCCGCCGCCCAAGGTTTCAACAGCCACGAAAGCCTATACTATGGGCCGAACGCGCCCAAATGCGTTGAAATATCACCCTTTCCGCTTGCCCCACGAGCCGCCATGCCGTCACGTGCTGCGACGATCTTGACCGTACTGTCACTTCTCATTGCGGGACCGGCCATGGGGGCTGATTCGGCTTTCGACCTCGAGGCCCATCGCGGCGGGCGGGCACTGCTGCCGGAAAACACGCTTCCGGCGTTCGCCAACGCGCTGTCGATGGGCGTGGACACGCTGGAGCTCGACGTCGGCATCACCGCCGACGGCGAAGTCGTCGTCTCGCATGAGCGCGGGCTCAATCCTGATCTCGCGCGGGATGCGGGCGGCGCCTACATCGCGCCTCCCGGCACGCCGTTCGTGAAACTGCGGCTCGCCGACGTCAGGACCTATGACGTCGGCGAGATCCGGCCAGACAGCCCTTACGCGAAGCAATTCCCCGACCAGCGCGCCATGCCCGGGACCCGCATTCCGACCCTGAGCGAGCTGTTCGCGCTGGTGCGCAAATCCGGCAACACGCGCGTGCGCTTCAACATCGAGACCAAGATCGATCCCAACCATCCGGACGAGACGCTCGATCCGCAAGCTTTCGTTACCAGGCTGCTCGGCGTGGTCGAAGCCGCAAAATTCTCCGACCGCGTCATGATCCAGTCGTTCGACTGGCGGACCCTGCTGCTCGTCCAGCAGCGGGCACCGAAGATGCCGACGGTGTACCTGACACTCCAGCGCGGCTCGGGCCAGACGGTGGCGCTGGACAAGGCCACCAGTTGGACGGCGGGATTCAGCCCGGCCGACCATGGCGGGTCGCTGCCCCGAACCATCAAGGCTGCGGGCGGCGCGGTCTGGTCGCCCTATTTCGGCGATGTGACCGCGGCGCTGGTCGCCGAGGCCCATGCGCTCGGGCTGCGCGTCGTGGTCTGGACGGTCAACAAGCCTGAGGACATGGCGCGCATGATCGAGATCGGCGTCGACGGCATCATCTCCGACAGGCCCGACCTGCTGCGACAGGTCGCGGGCGAGAAGGGAATTGCGTTGCCCGCGGGGACACCGGTGGAGCCTTAAGACCAGGTCTCGTGTCCCGGACGCGGTGCAGCGTGCAACGCTGCTCCGCAGAGCCGGGACCCAGAAGTTGCGATGGGCCCCGGCTCTGCTGCGCATCACTTCGTGCTGCGCAGCGTCCGGGGCACGAGACCATGAGTGGCGCGAAGCCTACTCCCCGTCCCGCAAGCGCCGGTACAGCGCGCCCAAAATGTTGGAGTAATCGTCGGTCCAGACCCGCACCCTGTCGTCGGCTTCGGTCTGCTCCCATGATTTCGACGATGCGAGCCTGCCGACGTCGGCATCCTCGCGGGCGGAGATGACAACGTCGGTCGAGAAGATGTAGTCGCCATCGCGCCCCGAATCCTCGTTGTAGACCCAGCTCTTGAGATCGTTGGCATCGGCGATGCCGACCACGACAGTCTCGAGATCGAGGTGGCGGTTGGAGACGTGCATCACCACGGCACCGTGCGGAGCGAGCTTGTCCTTGTAGATCTTCATCGCCTCTTCGGTCGCAAGATGGATCGGGATCGCATCGGACGAATAGGCGTCGACGATGATGAGATCATAGGCGCCGTCCAGCTCCTTCGCGAAGGTGAGACGAGCATCCCCGATCACCGGCTTCAGGCCCGGCATGCAGCTCGATATGTAGCGGAAATTCTTCGCATTGCTTGCCGCGTCGACCATGGACTGATCGATCTCGAAGAAGGTCCAGCTTTCGCCCGGCTCGGCGGCGCAGGCGAGCGTGCCCGATCCGACGCCGATTGCGGCAACCTTCAGCGGCGCGCCCTTGCGCTCGCGGATCGCGGTGACGGCCTGACCGATGCCGCCATCCCTGTGATAGTAGGTGATCGGCTCGGGCCGGCCGGTGACGGGCGTGCCGTCATTGTTGAGGAAACGCTCGGCGCCGTGGATCGTGGTGCCGTGCATCAGCACATGGAAATAGCCGCCGGGCGTCACCACGATCTTGTGCACGCCGAAGAAGCTGCGCACCGTGGTGACGCGGCCTTCGTCCGCCGGATAAACCCGGATCAACGCCAGCGCGAGCACGACGGTGGCGAAAATCTTCCAGCGGTCGGCGTTGACCGCCAGCGCCAGCAGCGCGGCGAGAACGCCGACGCCGCCGGCCGTCCAGACCCGGTGATCCT
This sequence comes from Bradyrhizobium sp. RT6a, assembly GCF_040547675.1. Taxonomy (NCBI): domain Bacteria; kingdom Pseudomonadati; phylum Pseudomonadota; class Alphaproteobacteria; order Hyphomicrobiales; family Nitrobacteraceae; genus Bradyrhizobium; species Bradyrhizobium sp. RT6a. Next base: position 563,715 of record NZ_JBEPQC010000003.1, on the reverse strand, counting down.
CGAACCATGTCGACAGCCCGCCCGTCGTGGTGGACGGCACAACGAGCACGACGGCAAGCGCGGCAAGCGCCAGCCAGTACCATTTGACGATGCCCGCCAGCCGCTCGTTCGCGGGCGGACGGCACAGCGCGGCAAGCGCAACCAGGATCGGGTATTCGGCAATCCAGGAGAATGTGAACGGCGCAACGAGCCCTGCGAACAGGCCCCCGACCATGCCGCCGAACGACAGCGCGACATAAAAGCCGGTGAGATATTTAGCGGCCGGCCGGGTCCGCGCCAATTCGCCGTGGCAGGCCATCGCGATGACGAAGAAGCACAATTGATGGCCGCCGAGCGTCAGCAGCAGATTCTGTTCGCCGCCGAACGCCAGCAGGAAGACGACGCCCGCAATCGCGACCGGCTGGAGCATCAGCATCCATTTGTGCGGCAGCAGCGGCCGCGACTGGAACACCACCACCCAAGTCAAGAGGTAGAGCGACAGCGGCAGCACCCACAGCAACGGCGCTGCCGCAACGTCGGTCGAGATGTGGGCGGTGACGGCAATGAGCAGGCCGGACGGCACCCCGGCGAGGAATATCCAGCGCAGCCGCGTCATGAAACCGGGCGCCGGCGCGTTGATATCCTCGGTGCGCGCATCGACCATGGCCAGCTTAGGCGAGCGCAACAGCAGCACGCCACATGCCGCGATCAGGAGGATCAGAATGCCGTAACCGCCGGTCCAGAGCCGGTTCTGCGTGTGCAGCGTGAACATCGGCTCCAGCAGGAACGGATAGGACAGCAGGGCGAGAAAGCTGCCGATGTTGGAGGACGCATAGAGGAAATAGGGATCATGTCCGGCAGGATGCCCGGTGCGGACGAACCAGGCCTGCAGCAACGGATTGTTGGCGGCGAGCGCGAAAAACGGCAGCCCGATCGAGATCACGAACAGGCCGAGCAGCCAGATCGCGTAGCCCGAGCCGGGCGGCTCGCCATAGGCCGAGGCGATGCCGAGCGGCAACGTGACGAAGGCTGCGATCAGCAGCAGGAGATGCACCACCACCGGAACGATGCGGTTCCTCACCTGCATCAACACATGCGCATAGGCGTAGCCCGCCAGCAGCAGCGACTGGAAGAACACCATCGCCACCGACCACACCGCCGGCGAGCCGCCGAGCCGCGGCAGGACCATCTTCGTGAACAGCGGCTGCACCGAGAACAGCAACAGCGCGCTGACGAAGATCGCGGCGGTGTAGACCGTCAGCAGCAGCCGGTTGCGCGACGAGGACGGCTGCTCCGTGGCGGCGGGTTGCACGATCGAATCCATGGAAGCTCCGGCATAATCCCGGCGGGCGCCGGGCGCGCGCAATGGAGCACAAGGCGCCTGAACGAGCAATAAAGGGTCTCGTGATGTTGCAGCGGGGAATGCTTGATATAAGACGGTCGTTCCGGGGCGATGCGACGGGACCGCGAAGCGCGGCCCGGAGCATCGAACCCGGAACCTCGAGATTCTCCGGTGCGGAGCCCGCACCACAGTTCGCGCTTCGCGCACGCCGGAATGACACCACCAGGGACGCATGATCGAAACCGACGTCGTCATCATCGGCGCTGGCCATAACGGCCTCACCTGCGCGGCCTATCTCGCGATGGCCGGCTTGCGCGTGCGCGTGGTCGAGCGCCGCAAGGTGGTCGGCGGGGCCGCGGTCACAGAGGAGTTTCATCCCGGCTTCCGCAATTCGGTCGCGGCCTACACCGTGAGCCTGCTCAATCCGCAGGTGATCCGGGACCTCAAGCTGGCCGAGCAGGGCCTGCGGATCGTCGAACGGCGCGCGCAGAATTTTCTGCCCGCGCCCGACGGCAGCTATCTCCTCACCGGCCAGGGGCGGACGCAGGCGTCCGTCGCACGGCTGAGCGCGCATGATGCAAACGCGCTCGATGGGTTTTCGCGCGAGCTCGAAGAGATCGCCGACGTGCTCCGGCAGTTCGTGCTGCGCGCGCCGCCAAACCTGCTCGACGGTTTCGGCACGGCCTCGATCCGCGAAGCCGTGAACGCGTTCCAGAGCGCCAACATCCTTCGTGGGCTATCGCTGGAGCAGAACCGCAGCCTGCTCGATCTCTTCACCCGCTCGGCCGGCGAGATGCTGGATGAACGTTTCGAGCATGATCTGGTCAAGGCGCTGTTCGGCTTCGATGCCATCGTCGGCAATTATGCCAGCCCTTACGCCGCGGGCTCGGCCTATGTGATGCTGCATCACGCCTTCGGCGAGGTGAACGGCAAGAAGGGCGTCTGGGGGCACGCCATCGGCGGCATGGGCGCGATCACGCAAGCCATGGCGCGCGCCGCACGCGACCGCGGCGTTGTGATCGACACCGATGCGGGCGTGCGCGAGGTCATCGTCGAGCGCGACCGCGCGGTCGGCGTGGCGCTGGAGGACGGCACAACCATCCGCGCGAAATATGTCGCGGCCAACGTCAATCCGAAGCTGCTCTATACGCGGCTGGTCGCCGCCGATGCCCTTCCCCAAAACTTCCTCGACCGCATCCGGCACTGGAAGAACGGCTCCGGCACCTTCCGCATGAACGTGGCGCTGGACCGCCTGCCCTCCTTCACGGCGCTGCCAGGCGACGGCGATCATCTCACCTCGGGCATTATCCTGGCCCCTGATCTCGGCTACATGGACCGCGCCTTCCTCGATGCCCGGGCGCACGGCTGGAGTCGAGAGCCGGTCGTGGAAATGCTGATCCCCTCGACGCTCGACGATACCCTCGCGCCCGCAGGACAACATGTCGCGAGCCTGTTCTGCCAGCATGTCGCGCCGGAGCTTCCCGATGGAAAGTCGTGGGACGACCATCGCGACGAGGTCGCCGACCTCATGATCGCGACGGTGGACAAATACGCGCCGGGTTTTGCGGCAAGCGTGCTCGGCCGCCAGATCCTGTCACCGCTCGATCTCGAACGGCAATTCGGCCTGCTCGGCGGCGACATCTTCCACGGCGCGCTGACGCTGAACCAGCTGTTCTCGGCGCGGCCGATGCTGGGCCACGCCGATTATCGCGGACCCGTGAGGGGCCTCTATCACTGCGGCTCCGGCGCCCACCCCGGCGGCGGCGTCACCGGCGCCCCCGGCCACAACGCCGCGCAGGCGATCCTGAGAGATCACAGGTCGCTGTTCGGAAGGCGTGGATAAGCCCGGGGATAAGCTGTGGACAGGTTGTTGGCAGAGCTGTGGAAGAGCTGTGGGTTACGCTCGTCCATGCCTGGTACAAGTTGGTGGAAAATCCGGGGATGAGCGGCGGGACAATCTGTGGCCAATGTCCGGACAAGCGAGCGGATAGCCTGTGGGCATTCTGTGAAAGCCCCCCAAAAACGACGTCGCCCCCCAGGGGGCAATTCCCCCCGGCGGGCGCTGGTCGAAAGCAGTCGTATGGAGAAATGGCCCCGCCGGAAATGGGAGGCGGAAATTACTTCAAGGAGGTGCTAATCGAGGTGAACTTCTCGTTCATCGTGGTGCCCAGGCCGTTCACCACGGTGATGATCGCCAGCGCGATACCTGCTGCGATCAGGCCGTATTCGATTGCGGTTGCACCTGAATCGTCGGTCCAGAACTTCAAAATCATGCGCTTCAAGTCTCGCCTCCTATTCCATTTCGAGCTGTGTGGTTTGCCCAACATCCGCAAATTTACGTCCTACAACCTGCGGTCGGGTTAATCTCAAGAATGCAAGTTATGCGAAAAATTGGGAACAAAAGTTCCAAAAATTGAACCGGACGGAACCCTGAGAATGCAGCCCTCCACCCATCGCGCCAGTTTTTCGATCGGCAGCGAGATCGCCGCCAGGCGCATTGTCGACGTCCTCACCGAAATGTTCTTCGAGGACGATGCGGCGGTCGCCGCCTTCGAGCAGCCTAACGGACAGTGGGACGTCGCGCTGCATTTCGCGAACGCGCCGGACCGGGCGTGGCTTCGCGAACTCGTTGCAACCTCAGCAGGAAATGAGATCGCGGACACGCTGGCCTTCGACACCGTCGAAGCCAGGGACTGGGTCAAATCAAGCCTGGAAGATCTCGTCCCGGTGCCGGCCGGGCGCTTCGTCGTCCACGGCAGCCATGACCGCGACCGCGTGCCGCCAAACAAGCTCGCCATCGAGATCGAGGCCGCTCTCGCCTTCGGCACCGGCCATCACGGCACCACACGCGGCTGTTTACTCCTGCTTGACCATGTCCTGAAAAGCACCCGGCCCGGCCGCGTGCTCGACCTCGGCACCGGGACCGGCGTGCTCGGGATAGCGGCGGCGAAGGCGCTGCATCACGCGGTGCTGGCCTCCGACATCGACCCGGCCTCGGTCAAGGTGGCAGCCGAGAACGCCTTGTTGAACGAGGTCGGTCACCATGTGCGAGTGATCCGCGCCACCGGCTTCGCTGCGGCTGATTTCGGCAGATGCGGCCCGTTCGACCTGGTGCTGGCCAACATCCTTGCCAATCCGTTACGGCAATTGGCGGGCCCGTTGACGCGGCACCTCGCCCCTGGCGGGCGCGTCATCCTCTCCGGCCTGTTGACGCCCCAGGTCCGCGCCGTGATCGCCGCCTACCGCGCGCGCGGCCTCGTGCCTCTGAAGCACTTGCGGATCGAGGGGTGGAGCAGCCTGCTGCTGCGGAAGATGGGTGAGTAGGAGTGGTGCCGTAGATGCCGCTACTTCGCGGCCTTCTCGTCCCGGCGCATCGCGCGCTCGGCCTGCGAGGCGCGCCTCGCTCGGCGTTCGGCGAAACGGTCGATCATCTGGCTGATGAGGCCGCGCGGCTTCTTCGGTGTTGTCGCCGCAGCCGGAGCGCGGCGCACCGGCGGCGTAATCTTCTCAAACGTGAACGCTGGCATCGAGTGTCCCCTCGTCGTTGAGATGAACAACTTGCTCGAATTTCCCTGTTATCCGGACGAAGCGCAACTGCCGCATCCTGTACTCCACTCAATTCGAATGGAACTTGTTCAAGCACAGTCCATGCCAGATGCGACCTCAAATGCGTCTACATTGCGGACTGATCCGCATGATCCTAAAGTGATCCACCATGTTCGAAGCGCACTTCCAGACATTCGAGGAGCCCGAGGCCGGCGTCGCATTGACGGCCCGGCTGGCCGCGCTCCGTGAAGAACTCGCCCGCCGCAAGCTGACCGGTTTCGTGATTCCACGCGCCGATCAGCAGCAGAATGAGTATGTGCCGCCGTCGGAAGAGCGTCTGGCCTGGCTGACCGGTTTTACGGGCTCGGCGGGACTGGCGGTGGTGCTGACGCACGAGGCTGCGGTCTTCGTCGATGGACGCTACACGATCCAGGCGGCCAAGCAGGTCGATTCAAGGGCCTGGGCCGTGGAATCTCTGATCGATCCCCCGCCGGAAAGCTGGATATCGGCACACCTGAAGGCCGGCGACCGCCTCGGATTTGATCCGTGGCTGCACACTTTTGCGGCAGCCGAGCGTTTGGCCGCCGCCTGCGCCAAGGCCGGTGCCGAGCTGGTCGCGGTCGACAGCAATCCGGTCGATGCGATCTGGCAGGACCGGCCACAGCCGCCGATTGCGCCGGTCACGGTGCACGGGATGCAACATGCCGGCGTGACTGAAGCCGAGAAGCTGACGCAGATCAGGAGCGAGATCGGCAAGCTCGGCGTCGATGCCTTGGTGCTGTCCGACAGCCATGCCGTGGCCTGGACCTTCAACATCCGCGGCGCCGACGTCGCGCATACGCCGCTGCCGCTGTCCTATGCGCTGGTGCCGAAGGACGGCCGCCCCACCATCTTCATCGATCACCGCAAGCTCTCCAATTTGACGCGGGACCATCTCGAGCAGTCCGCCGACGTGCGCGAGCCCGATGCGATGGCGCCGACGCTGATGGCGCTCGCCAAGAGTGGTGGATCGATTGCGCTCGACAATGCGACCGCGGCCGACGCCCTCAGCCGGCTGATCACGGGTGCCGGCGGCAAGCCGGTGCGCGGCAGCGATCCGATCGCGCTGCTCAAGGCGGTCAAGAACACGACCGAGATCAAGGGCACGCAAACGGCGCACCGGCGCGACGCCGTGGCGCTGGCACGCTTCCTCGCCTTCATCGACCGCGAGGCGGCAAGCGGCAAGCTCACCGAGATCGACGCGGTCGAGGCACTGGAGACGTTCCGCCGCGACACCGGCGCGCTCAAGGACGTGTCGTTCCCGACCATATCGGGCACCGGCCCGAATGGCGCCATCGTGCACTACCGCGTCACCCGCAAGAGCAACCGGCGGATCGTGCCCGGCGATCTGCTGCTGATCGATTCAGGTGCACAATACGAAGACGGCACCACCGACGTGACCCGCACCATGGCCGTGGGCGAGCCCACCGACGAGATGCGCGACCGTTTCACGCGTGTGCTGCGCGGCCACATCGCGATCGCGCGGGCGATCTTTCCAGACGGCGCCACCGGTGCGCAGCTCGACACACTCGCACGGCAATATCTCTGGGCCGCTGGCATCGATTTCGAGCATGGCACCGGCCACGGCGTCGGCAGCTATCTCTCGGTGCACGAAGGACCGGCGCGGATATCGAAGCTCGGCACCACGCCGCTGAAGCGCGGCATGATCCTGTCCAACGAGCCCGGCTACTACAAGACCGACGGTTTCGGCATCCGCATCGAGAACCTCGAACTGGTGGTCGCTGCCGACATCAAGGGCGCGGAAAAATCGATGAACGCGTTCGAGACGCTGACGCTGGCGCCGATCGACCGCCGGCTGATCGATGTGGCCATGCTGGGCAAGGACGAGCTCGACTGGCTCAACGCCTACCATGCGCGCGTCAGGGCCGAGGTGCGGCCGGCGCTGGACGCGACGACGAAGGCCTGGCTGGACCAGGCCACGGCGGAGCTGAAGGCGTAAGTTCGCCATTCACGGGCTCGACGCATAGCACCACGCGATTTGCGCAAGGCTCATTTCCACCCGCGCTGTCATTCCTCACGAAGGCGGGGAATCCAGTATTTCAGAGACAGCAAACGTATGCGGAGAAGCCGCGGCGTACTGGATCGCCCGGTCAAGCCGGGCGATGACACCGACTTTCTGGCACGAACATCGCGCCCCAATCGGTGGCCATCGCGCCGCCATCACAACCGTCCCGGAATCCGTATAGCCGCATTCCGAAACGCCGATATGCGTCATGTGCCAGCACGCTACAGTCCGGTTCGAATTTCTACCAGACGGACACGCATGCACGGCATGATGAGCAAACCGCCGGAAACGGCGAAGAACCTCGCGACCTCGCGCGTGGTGTTGCTGCTGCTCGTCGTCATGACCGGGATCGCGCCGATCTCGCTTTACATGCTGGTTCCGGCGCTGCCGGTGCTGGCGACGACATTTGGCAGCGACATCTCGGTCGCGCAGATGACGGTGTCGCTGTACATGGTCGGCATCGCGCTGTCGCAACTCATCATGGGCCCGCTGTCGGACCGTTTCGGGCGACGCCCGGTGCTGCTCGGAGGACTGGCGCTGATGGTCGTCGCCAGCGTCGCCTGCATCTTCGCGGAAACGCTGCCGCAGCTGATCGCCGCGCGCTTCTTCCAGGCGCTGGGCGGCGCCGCCGGCATGGTGGTGAGCCGCGCCATCATCCGCGACATCTACGAGCGCGACCGCGTCGCCTCGATGATCAGCCTCGTCGTCGCGGCGCTGATGATCGGGCAGATGGTCTCCCCGCTCACCGGCGGCCTGATCGAGACCGCATTCGGCTGGCGCGCGATCTTCTACGCCATCACCGTCGCCGCGATCATCGTCGCCGTCGGCATCGCGATCGCGCTGCCCGAGACCCGCCGAGACCGCGCCGCCGGCAGCGGCTTTTGCGGCGACGTCGGCATCCTGATCCGCAACCGCGCCTTCGTCGGCTACGTGATGTGCCAGGTGCTGGCCTCGCAGATCATCTTCACCTTCGCCGGCGGCGGACCCTATATCGTGGTGACGCAGATGGGCAGGACCAGCGCCGAATACGGCGCGTGGTTCGCGACGACGGGTTTTGCGTATCTCGTCGGCAATCTGCTCTGCGTGCGCTTTGCGCCCAGGCACTCGCTGGAGAAGTTGATCTGGTTCGGCCTCGCGCTCCAGCTTTGCGGCAGCCTGTTGAACCTGCTCTGGAGCTTCGCCGGCTGGAACGAGGCACCCGCCTGGCTGTTCGGCACGCAGATGATCGTGATGGTCGGCAATGCCTTCGTAATGGCGAACTCGGCCGCCGGCGCGATCAGCATCCGTCCCGAGGCCGCCGGCACGGCGTCAGGTGCGATGGGCTTCCTCCAGCAAGGCATCGGCGCGCTGATGTCGCAATTCGGCGCCTATCTCGGCGGCCATTCCGCCACCACGCTGCCGCTCACCGCCGCGGTGCTGGCGATCTCCCTGCTCTGCGCCTGCACGATGATCTTCGTCGTCCCCCGCCGCGAGATCATGGTGAGCGAGACGCTGATCGAGCAGGCGGAAGAGGAAGAGAGCGGGATGATGTGAGGGACGGCGATCGCCACGACCTCGGTGTCATCCCCGGCGAAAGCGGGGGATCCAGTACGCCGCGGCTTTTCCGTATCCTCGCACTGTCTCTGGAATACTGGATTCCCCGCCTTCGCGGGGAATGACAGCGGAGCGAGACGCGCCAGCGCGCCCTCCTCACTCCCCGATCAGCGCCAGCCACTCGTCCTCGGTCAGCACCTTGACGCCATGCTTGTTGGCTTCCGCGAGCTTCGAACCCGCGCCGGGACCGGCGACGACGAGATCGGTTTTCTTGGACACCGATCCGGACACTTTTGCGCCTAGCCGCTCAGCGGTGGCCTTGGCCTCGTCGCGCGTCATCTTCTCCAGCGAGCCCGTGAACACTACGGTCTTGCCGGCGACGGCGGAGTTGCTCTTCGGCTTCTCGGCGTCGACGATCTCGACCTCCTCGGTCAGCCGCTCGACGATGCCGCGATTGTGGCTCTCGCCGAAATAATCGGCGATGCTCTTGATCACGGTCTCGCCGATCTGGTCGAGCGCATCCATCTCGGCCATCGCCTCCTCGTCGCCCTTGGCGACCTTGAGGCTGGCGTCGTGGAAGGCGTCCCAGGAGCCATAGCCGCGTGCCAGTGCCAGCCCCGTGGTCTCGCCGATATGACGCATGCCGAGCGCGTAGATAAAGCGCTCCAGTGCAATCTTGCGACGGCTCTCGATCGCGCTGAACAGATTGCGCACCGAGGTTGCGCCGTAGCCCTCGATGTCCTCGAGCTTGAGTTTTGCGTTGCGCTTTTCCAGCGTGAAGATGTCCGCTGGCTCCTTCACAAAACCCTCGTCGAAGAAATACTGGAGCTGCTTCTCGCCAAGACCGTCGATGTCGAAGGCGCGCCGCGACACGAACAGCTTCAGATGTTCGATCTTCTGATAGGGGCAGGCGAACTCGCCGGTGCAGCGAGCGCGTGAGCCCTCTTCGCCCGCCGCCGTTTCCTCGCGCGTGACATCGGTGTGCAACGGGCACGGGCACTTCTTCGGGAACTGGAATTCCTTGGCAGCCTTCGGCCGCTTGTCGAGGACGACGTCGACCACCTGCGGGATGACGTCGCCGGCGCGCTGGATCACGACGGTGTCGCCGATCCTGATGTCGCGGCCCTCGCGCAGCACCTCGCCCTTGTTGCCGATGCCCTTGATGTAGTCCTCGTTGTGCAGCGTGACGTTCTGCACGATCACACCGCCGACGCCGACCGGCTCGAGCTTTCCCACCGGCGTGAACGAGCCGGTGCGACCAACCTGGATCTCGATGTCGCGCAACACCGTCATGGCGCGTTCGGCGGGGAATTTGTGGGCGATGCCCCAGCGCGGCGTGCGCGAGACGAAGCCGAGCCGTTCCTGCCAGTCGATGCGGTCGACCTTGTAGACGACGCCGTCGATGTCGTAGTCGAGCTTTGCGCGCTGCTCCTCGATCGCATGATGAAACGCCAGCAGTTCCTCGACCGAGTGACAGAGTTTCGTCAACGGGTTGGTCTTGAATCCGCAGCGCTCGAACCAGCCGATCATGCCGCTCTGCGTGCCCTCCGGCATCGCGCTCATCTCGCCCCAGGCATAGGCGAAGAAGCCAAGGGGGCGCGAGGCGGTGATGGTCGGATCCTTCTGCCGGAGCGAGCCCGCGGCCGAGTTGCGCGGATTGGCGAAGATGGTGCTGCCTTCCGCCTTCTGCCGCTCGTTGAGCGCCAAGAACGCCTTCTTGGTCATGTAGACCTCGCCGCGCACCTCGCAGATGTCTGGGACGTTGCGGCCCTTCAGCTTCTGCGGCACGTCTTCGAGGGTGCGGATGTTGGCGGTGACGTCCTCGCCGACCGCGCCGTCGCCGCGAGTCGCGGCGGTGACGAGCTCACCGCCCTCATAGCGCAGCGACATCGAGAGGCCGTCGATCTTCGGCTCGGCGGAGAAATCGATTCTGTCGTCGTCGAGCTTCAGGAAGCGCACGATGCGGCCGACGAAGTCGCGCAGATCCTCTTCCGCAAAGGCGTTGTCGAGCGACAGCATGGGGACGGAATGCCGCACTTTCTTGAAGCGGCCTGACGGTGCAGCGCCGACTTTCTGCGACGGCGAGTCCGCGCTGACGAATTCCGGAAAGCGCTTCTCGATCGCGTTAAAGCGCTGGCGCAGCGCGTCATACTCGGCATCCGTGACGGTGGGCGCGTCCTCCTGATAGTAGCGTTCGTTATGCCCCTCGATTTCGAGCGCAAGCCGCATGTGCTCGACCTTGGCCTGCGCCTTGGTGAGGTCGACGACGTCGCGAAGCGGTGTTGCTTTGGATTTTACTGCTCTGGCCATGGTGCTTGAATACGACGGAGCGGACGGGAGGGTAAAGGCAGGTTGAAGTCTCGCGCCCCGGACGCAGCGCAGCGCTTCTTTAGCGGTGCGCTGCAGAGCCGGGGCGAGATTCTGGGTCCCGGCTCGCGCTACGCGCGTCCGGGACACGAAATCAAGCCGTCGCCGCCTTGAGCAGCCGGTCCGCGGCAGCCCTTGCTTCGGCGGTGATCTCGGCGCCGGCGAGCATCCGCGCGATCTCCTCGCGGCGGTGGTCGGCGGCGAGCGCATTGACGCGGGTGGCGACACGCTTGCCCTTGTCCAGTGCGTCCTTGGAGATCAGCAAATGCTGGTCGGCACGGGCGGCGACCTGCGGGGCGTGGGTCACGGCCATCACCTGAACCTTGCCGGCGAGCCGCGCCAGCCGTCCGCCGATCGCGTCCGCGACCGCGCCGCCGACGCCGGTGTCGATCTCGTCGAACACCAAAGTCGGCGCCGAGCCCCGGTCGGACAGCACGACCTTCAGCGCCAACAGAAAGCGCGACAGCTCGCCGCCGGAGGCGACCTTCATCATCGGCCCTGGCTTGGTGCCCGGGTTGGTCTGCACCCAGAACTCGACGCGGTCGAACCCTTGCGGCCCTGGAGCTGCCTCGTCGGTCTGGACCTGGGTCATGAACTTGGCGCGTTCGAGCTTGAGCGGCGCGAGCTCGGCATTGACCGCCTTGTTGAGCTTCTCCGCCGATTTCTGCCGCGCCATCGACAGCTTCTTGGCGGCCGTCGCATAGCGCGCATCGGCCTCGATCGCGGCCTGCTCCAGCTTTTTCAGCCGTGAGGCGCCGGCATCGATCAGAACGACATCGGCGGCGTATCTGGCAGCAAGCGCGGCGAGCCCGTCGACCGGCGTCGAATATTTGCGCGAGGCTGCACGCAGCGCGAACAGCCGCTCCTCGATGCGTTCGAGCTCTGAGGGATCGAAATCGGTCGCGGCAAGCGCCGCCTGCAGATGCTGGTCGGCTTCCTCCAGCGCGTTGATCGCGGTGTCGATCGCCCTCACCGCGGGCTCGACCAGCGCCGGCGAGTTGACGCCGCGGCGCTCGAGCCGGCGCACGGCGGCCGACAGCGAGGCGACCGGCGAATGGTGGCCGCCGACCGCCTCCTGCGCCTCGCGCAGGTCGGAGGCGATCTTCTCGCCCTGCATCATGGTCGTGCGCCTCGAAGCCAGCGAGGTCTCCTCGCCGTCCTTGGGCGCGAGCTGCTTCAATTCGTCGGAGGCGTGACGGAGGTAATCGGCTTCGCGCGCGGCGCGCTCCATGCCGGCGCGATGCTCGTCCAGCGCGGTGTTGGCGGTGCGGCGGGCGTCCCAGAGCGCTTCGACCGCCGAGACGTCCTTTTCGAGGCCGGCGAAGGCGTCGAGCAGGCGGCGGTGGGTGGCGGCATCGACCAGCGCACGCTCGTCGTGCTGGCCGTGGATCTCGACCAGGGCAGCACCGACCGCCTTCAGCGTCTGCACGCTGATCGCCTGGTCGTTGATGAAGGCGCGGGTGCGGCCGTCGGCGAGCTGGACCCGGCGGAGAATCATCTCGCCGGTATCCTCCAGCCCGTTCTCCGCAAGGATTTTGGCCGCGGGATGGTTTTTCGGGATATCGAATACGGCAGTGACCTGCCCCTGCTCCGCGCCATGGCGCACGAGGCCGGCATCGCCGCGGCCGCCGAGCGCCAGTGCAAAGGCATCGAGCAGGATGGATTTGCCCGCACCGGTCTCGCCGGTCAAAACCGCGAGGCCCGTTGCGAATTCGATATCGAGCCGTTCGATCAGGACGATGTCACGGATCGACAGACGCGCCAGCATGGAACTCTATTTCCTAGCCGAGACCCATTTTCTTGAAGGTCTTGCTAATCCAGGACCCCTGATTCTCGCTCGGTTCGAGACCGCCTGATTTTACAAGATTATAGGCGTCCTTGTACCAGCGACTGTCAGGAAAATTGTGCCCGAGCACGGCGGCGGCCGTCTGGGCCTCGCCGACGATGCCGATGGCCATATAGGCCTCGGTCAGGCGGTACAGCGCCTCCTCGACATGGCGGGTGGTCTGATACTGCGTCACCACGGCCTTGTAGCGGTTGATCGCCGCCGTGTAGTCGCGCTTCTGCGCGTAATAGCGGCCGACGTTCATTTCCTTGCCGGCGAGCTGGTCGCGCGCACCTTCGATCTTGGCCTTGGCCGAGGTCGCATATTCGGACGTCGGATATTTGCGCACCACCTCTTCCAGCGAGGCGATCGCCTTCTCGGTGCGGGTCTGGTCGCGGCTGATGTCCGGAATCTGGTCGTAATGCGAGGCGGCAATCAGATATTGCGCGTAGGCCGCATCCGGGCTGCCGGGATGCAGCGTGACGTAGCGGGTGGCCGCGCCGATGCAATTGTCATAATCGCCGCCCTGGTACGACGCGTAGGCCGACATCAGCAACGATTTGCGGGCCCAGTCGGAATAAGGATGCTGGCGGTCGACCTCTTCGAACTTCTTGTTCGCCGCCTTCATGTCCTTCTTCTCGTTCATGAGGTACAGGCCCTCATTGTAGATCTTGTCGGCGGGCTCCTCGACGAAGGTGTCGTCCTTGGCGGTGAACTTGTCCCAAAGCGCACCGGTGCCGCAGCCCGCCAGCGGCAGCGCGAGCACGAAGAGGGCGACAGCCTGAATCAGCCCACGGGTTCGAGACGAGACTTCTCGAGACAGGACTTGAAGATATCCGCGCGTCATACGCTGTGCCGACATGAGTATTGCCCTGACGCCCTGTGGTGCGGTGTCCGCCAGCCCATGAACCCCGTCCTGGGCGCGAAATATAGCCGTGGTGCCTGCCATGCAGCCACGCCGGTGTAACCGAAAAACGATCTTCAACCAACCGGATAGGCAGGCATTCCGCCCGGATTAAGGCGAACGCGCCGCAATCCTAGCCGATCATCGTTACCAGGAGTTTCCCGGGGAAAGCCGCCGCCAAACGCCTATTGCAACGGGTCTCTTCAGGACCCGTCTCTCTCTTAGGAAACGCCCGCTTCAGGAAACGTCTGTCTTCAGGAAACGTCTGGCCCGTAGACCGCGGCGATCCGGCCACCGACGATGCCACGACCGGTTTCGGCCACCGGACGCGTGGTGCGGCGGGCTGCCTCGCCCTCGACCACCCGCCAGGCGGTGCGGTCGGCGAGCAGCGCGGTCAGGACGGCGTGGTTGAGCTTGTGGCCGCCACGTACCGAGCGGTAGGCGCCGAGCAACGGCAGACCGGCCAGCGCGAGGTCGCCGATCACATCCAGCACCTTGTGGCGGGCGCATTCGTCGGCGTAGCGCAGGCCTTCGGTGTTGAGCAGCCGCTCCTCGTCGAACACGACGGTGTTGTCGAACGAGGCGCCGAGCGCATAGCCGGCGCTCCAGAGCCGCGCAACGTCGCACATCAGACCGAAAGTCCGGGCCCGGCCGACTTCGCGGCGGAAACGCTCCGGGTTGAGGTCGAAGGCGTAGCTCTGCTGGCCGATGACAGGATTGGTGAAGTCGATCTCGACCTCGGCGCGGAACCCGTCGGCATAGGGCCTGATCTCACCGAAGGAGTCGCCGATCTTGACCGAGATCGGCTTCAAAACCTGGATGAAGCGGCGCTGTGCCGGCTGGGTCACGATGCCGGCCTGGTCGATCGCCGCAACGAAGGCTGCCGCACTGCCGTCCATGATCGGCACTTCGGGCCCGTCGATCTCGATGATGGCGTTGTCGACGCCCATGCCCCGCAGCGCAGCAAGCACATGCTCGGCGGTGGAAACCAGCGGACCGTTGCGATCACCGAGGACGGTGGCGAAATCGGTCGCGATCACCTGCTCGGCGGTGGCCTGAACTTCGCGGTCGCTTCCCTCAAGCCCGGTACGGACGAAAACAAAGCCCGCGTCGACAGGCGCGGGTCCAAGCGTAAGCGTGACGGGAAGACCGGAATGAACGCCGACGCCTGCCACACTGGCTTGCGCACGAAGCGTTGTTTGCCGGCTAAATTTCATCAGGAACCGCCCCACTACGACTATCGCGACTTATACTGAACCCGACTGAGCGGCCAAGACCGCTCGTTCCGAATCCGTATCCCCAAGTCACGGCAAACCATAGTCACTGCCTCAAACAGCGCCAACTCACGCTTTTTTACCGATTGTTACCCCAAACCCGCCGTATTCGCGCCAAGGCTTAACCAAATTGGACCGGAGTTCGGAGCCGTTTTCGGCAATTTTACTGAACCACCGAATACGTAATTAATGATTTAAAATCAGTTGCTTGGCCACGCAATCCGGATATGCACGGGGCAAAAGAAAAGGTCCCGGCAAGCTTCCCGCCGGGACCTTTTTTCGTCTGCCTTATTGTAACAATCCTCAGGTCGCCTGCCGCCGCAGGAAGGCCGGGATATCAAGATGGTCATCTCCCTGTGGCGCCGGGGCAACAGGCGCGGGACGGCCATGCATGTCCAGGCCCTGCGGTGCGGGACGACGGGCATACTCAGACACCGGCTCGGCGGACGCGATTTGCTGCGCCACGGACTTCTGGGGGCGGCGATCGGGCAGCGGCGGCATCGCGGGACCGGCGGTGCGGGCCGCGATCGGCGCCTCGCTCTCCTCGTCACGACGGCCGAGGCCGACATTGGCGAGGCGCTGCAGCAGCGACAGCCGGGTCTTCTGCGGAGTCTCCTCCTCGACCTCGCCGCGGGCCTGGCGAAGCTCGGCCTGAGCGGGCATCGGAAGTTCCTCGATCCGCGGCATCCGCGGTGTGCGCACCGGCGCACGCTCGGCCTGCGGCGGGATGAAGGTTTCCGGCGTCATCGGCTCATGCATGGCCATCGGCGCCTGCTCGGGCTCCGGGAACAGCGTGGGCTTCTGCGCGATCGGGCGCACGGTGACGTCGCCATAGGTCTGCATCGGCGCGGGAGCCTGCGGGACGTCCGCAACGGCGGCGGCGATGGCGGCAAGCGCAGCGCGCTCGACGTTCGGACGCGGAGCCGTGGGAGCGGCGGCAAACTGGCCCGATCCGGCGGCCGGGGTCTGCGCTTCGAACTTCTGGGCGCGCTCGGCCATGCGCTGATTGTCGGCGCGCAACCGTGCGGTCAGATCGGCAAGACGGCTCTCGGCAGCCGCGGCCGGAGCAGCGGGAGCCTGCTGCGCCTGCGGAGCAGGGTTCGCCACGGGAGCGCTGGTGGCCTGGCTGTTGCGCGCGATCGCGGCCTGCTCGATGCCGGTAGCGACGACCGAGACGCGGATCAGGCCGTCGAGGGCTTCGTCGAAGGTGGCGCCGACGATGATGTTGGCGTCCTGGTCGACTTCCTCGCGGATGCGGGTCGCAGCTTCGTCGACCTCGAACAGGGTGAGATCCTTGCCGCCGGTGATGGAGATCAGGAGGCCCTTGGCGCCCTTCATCGAGCTATCGTCGATCAGCGGGTTGGCGATCGCGGCTTCGGCGGCGGTCAGCGCGCGCTTGTCGCCGGAGGCTTCGCCCGTGCCCATCATCGCCTTGCCCATCTCGCGCATGACGGCGCGGACGTCGGCGAAGTCGAGATTGATCAGGCCTTCCTTGACCATCAGGTCGGTGATGCAGGCAACGCCCGAATAGAGCACCTGGTCAGCCATCGCGAAGGCGTCGGCGAAGGTGGTCTTTTCGTTGGCGACCCGGAACAGGTTCTGGTTCGGGATGATCAGCAGGGTGTCGACGACCTTGTGCAGTTCGTTGATGCCTGCTTCCGCGGTGCGCATGCGGCGACCGCCCTCGAAGTGGAACGGCTTGGTCACGACGCCGACGGTGAGGATGCCCATCTCGCGCGCGATCTTGGCGATCACGGGAGCCGCACCGGTGCCGGTGCCGCCGCCCATGCCGGCGGTGACGAACACCATGTTGGCGCCCGAGAGATGATCGCGCAGTTCGTCCATCACCTCTTCGGCCGCGGCGGCGCCGACGACCGGCTGCGAACCTGCGCCCAACCCTTGCGTGGCGGCCGTGCCCATCTGCACGATGCGCTGCGCCTTCGACATCGTCAGCGCCTGCGCGTCGGTGTTGGCGACCACGAAGTCGACGCCCTGCAGGCCCGCCGTGATCATGTTGTTGACGGCGTTACCACCGGCGCCGCCGACGCCGAACACGGTGATGCGGGGCTTCAGTTCGTGAATATCAGGAACATTGATGCTGATGGTCATGTTTGCCTCTCGATCACGCGCGCGTGGGTTCGCCCCGGCCGGCGGCCGCGGGAGTTGGTGAAAATCGAATATTGCGGGAAGGAGTCATCAGAAGCCCTCGCGTAGCCATCGTCCGACCTTTCCGAAATACCCGCCGGTCCCCGTCCTGACCTGCTGCCGCGTATGCCGCGGTTCGACATGTTCGTGGTGAACATATTGCGGGTAGACGAGCAGTCCGGCCGGCACCGCGAAGGCGGCGTTCTTCGCCTCGTTGGGCAGCCGGCCGAAGCCGAGCGGACGTCCGACCCGCACGGGCCGGCCGAGAATCTGCGTTCCGAGCTCAACGAGACCGGTGAGCTGCGAGGCCCCGCCCGAGAGCACGACGCGGCCGTTGGGCTCTGAGGCGAAGGGCGAATCCTTCAGCTTGTCCCGAACCATTTCGAAGACTTCCTCGGCACGATGCTTGACGATGTTGGCGATGGTAGCGCGGGAGACGATCTGCGGCAGATCCTGCTCGTCACCGGCTGTCGGTACAGACATCAGCTCACGCGAGTCCGATCCGCCGGTGATGACGGTCCCGTATAACGTCTTGATTCGCTCGGCATCGGCAATGGTCGCGGAGAGCCCGCGCGCCAGATCCATCGTGATGTGTTGCCCGCCGACCGCAAAACCCGCGGCATGCACGAACCGGCCGCCGGAAAAGACCGCGATCGTGGTGGTGCCCGCGCCCATCTCGACGACGGCAGCGCCGAGATCGGCCTCGTCGTCGGTCAGCACCGACAGACCTGCCACATAGGGGCTTGCCGCCATGGCTTCGACGTTGATGTGGCAGCGCTCCACCGCCAGCATCAGGTTCCGCGCCACGGTGGCGTCGCAGGTGACGACGTTCATGTCGATGCCGAACTGATGCGCAACCATGCCCCGGGGGTCGCGGATGCCCTTGACGCCGTCGAGCGTGTAGCCGACCGGCAGCGCGTGCAGCACGGTGCGGCCTTCGCCGGTGGCGTGGCGCATGCCGGTGGAGGTGACGCGGCTGACATCGGCCGGCGTCACCGCGCCGCCGCGGATGTCGGCCGCGGCTTCGACCAGCTGACCGGAGAGCCGGCCGCCGGACACCGACAGCAGCACGGACTCGACCCGCACCTTGGCCATTTTCTCCGCAAGCCCGACGGCCTGTCGCACCGCCTGCTCGCATTCGCCGAGATCGATCACAGCGCCGGCCTTCATGCCGCGCGACTGGATCTGGCTGTAGCCGATCAGCTCCACCGCATGGGTCCGGTCGCGCAGGGCTTCGCTCGGCGCCGACGGCTTCAGCCGCGCGATCATGCAGGCGATCTTGCTGGTGCCGATGTCGAGGCAGGCGACGAGGCCGCCGCGCTTGTGCGGAATCGGGCGTGTCTTCGGTGTCTGGGTGCGATCAAGACCGGTCATGCAGCGTCCCCGGCCTTTTTCTTCTTCTTGTCCTTGAACAAATCGTCGCGCGCCTTGGCGGCGTCCTCGGACAGCTGCACCACCAGCCGATCGGGCAGGCGCAGGTCGATGGCGACGATGTCGCGGGAGAACAGCCTGTCCTCCTTGTCGAGCCTGGACAGCATCGCAAGCGCGTTGCCGACGTCCTGCTCGGGCAGGCGGATGTCGAGGCCGTCCTTGAGCCTCAGGTTCCAGCGCCGCTCACCGACGAAGATCGCGGCCTTGGTGATCGAGTTGACCTGCGGATAGCGCGCCAGCAAAGCGAGGAAGTCGCGGGCCTGCGTCTCGGCACCCTTGCCGACCACGAGCGGCAGCGACAGGAACCGGCGGGAGACATAGGGCTCGAGCACGGCGCCGTCATCGGCGATGACGGAGAGGCGGCCGGCCTCCTGCCACAGCGCGAACGCCTTGCGCTCGGTGAGCTCGATCATGAGCTGGCCCGGATACAGCTTCAGCACGGTCGCATCCGCGATCCAGGGATTGGCCTTGAGCTTGTCGCGCACGGCGTCGGCGTCGAGGAACAGCAGCGAGGATCGGCCGCTGACGCCGCCGATCGCGAGGATCTCGTCCTGGCTGAGCTGCTTGCGGCCGTTGATCACGACGGAGGTGATGCGGAAACCGGCGGAATTGGCCAGCGCGTTGCGGGTGTCGTTGACCGCCGTGATGAAATCCTGGAGATGGCCGCCCTTGACGATACCGAAGCCGCAGCTTCCGATCAGGAGCAGCACCGTCATGCTGATCCCAACCCGGCGCGGCAGATAGCGCTCGACCAGCGCGACCAGCCGCGGCGGCGGCTCGCGCTCGATGACGGCTTTGGCCCTGATCTTTTCCTTGGCTGCAGCACGCGCGCCGTGAACTCTTTCCTGGCGCTTGTCCTGCACCCACTCGCGCAGAAGCACGACCGCTCCGATAGCGGCCGCCTTCAGGTCAGCTTGGGGCCTCAGCGATCTGAAAAGCGACCGAGTGAGGCTTCCTGCTCCATCCATTGCACGAGCTCGTCAACAGTTTGCCCGCGACATCGCGCGGGTCCTGGCGAACATGACGTCTCGGACTTGCCGGGCCGGGTGCTGGTCTTCAGCAGAAGAAAACCTCTCCCCTTCAGAGCGTTCGTCGGAGGTGACAACACCCGCAACGGTCCACGCGCCGGCAGCCAAAGCGTCATATGCGCCGCCAGCGTTAACCTTCGGACGTCCTGGTAAACAAAAGGTAAAGTTCGTTAACGACGTGAGCTTTTTGCCCAGGCCTGTGAGGCATTTATGCCGCAATATCCGGCATTTTACCGGTTTTGGGTTCCAAAACCGGCCGTTTCGCCGATTCGGCCGTTAACCAGTCCTAATTATTTTCGCACACCGGCCACGGCGAGCTCGACCAGGCCGCGCAGGAAGTCGACGAACTCGATGCCCTCGGCCTTCAGCGCCTTGGGGTAGAGCGAGGACTTGGTCAGGCCGGGCAGCGTGTTGGTTTCGAGATAGACCAGCCCCTTGTCCGAGACGATGAAGTCCGAACGGGAATAGCCGGTGCACGACATCGCCCGGTGCGCCAGCATCGCCTGCTGCTTCAGCGCCGCGGTGATCTCCGCCGTGAAGCGGCCTGGACAGATCTCCTGAGTCGAATTCAAAAGATATTTTGCCGCGTAGTCGAAACTGCCCTCGCCCGGAATGATCTCGATCGGCGGCAGCGAGATGATCGAGCCATCCGGCCGCTCCAGCACGCCGCAGGTCGCCTCGACGCCGGCGATGTAGGGCTCGATCACGTACTCTTCGTGCTTCGCGGCATTGCGGACGGCGACGAGATCCTGCCTGGCGTTGACGAAGATCAGGCCGTAGCTCGAGCCATCCCTGGCGGGCTTTGCGATCAGCCGGCCGTATTCGGCGAAGGCCTCGTCGATCTGGTCCAGCGCAACGTTGGCCGGCGGTGTCACGCCGCCGAGCGCAGCGAAATGCTTGGCTGCGATCTTGTCGAACGCGAGATGCGAGGAGGCCGAGCCCGATCCGGTGAAAGGCACGCCACGCGCCTCGCACATCACCTGCAATTCGCCGTTCTCGGCACGCCCGCCATGCAGGCCGAGCACCAGCACGCGGTTCTCCCCCCCGGCCTGGTCGAGCGCCTGCTCCAACGGAATGCCTGACGTGCCCGGCTTGAATTCATCCTCGAACGGACGGGCATGTTCGAGCAGCTGTCTGGACTGCACGACATGCACCTTGTCCTCGACATCCCACCACCAGAGATCGGCCTCGGGCAGCGCCTGATGCAGCGCCTGGGCTGAAGCGACCGAAACCAGACGTTCGCGGTTGGAGCCGCCGAAGAGGATGGTGATGCGCATGTTCTTTGGTCCGTCACCTGTCTGTGTTCGTCATTCCGGGGCGATGCGAAGCATCAAACCCGGAATCTCGAGATTCCGGGCTCTCGCTTCGCGAGCCCCGGAATGACACTCACGCGGGAATTCCGATCCGCTTGATTTCCCAGTGTAGCTCAATTCCGGAATTCGTCTTCACCCGTTCACGAACGGTCTCGCCCAGCGTCTCGATGTCGTGCGCGGTGGCATTGCCCGTGTTGATCAGGAAATTGCAGTGCATCTCGGACACCTCGGCGCCGCCGACGCGCAAACCGCGGCAGCCGGCGGCATCGACCAGCTTCCAGGCGGAATGGCCGGGCGGGTTCTTGAACGTCGAGCCGCCGGTCTTTTCGCGGATCGGCTGCGCGGTCTCGCGATGGCTCTGCACTTCCGCCATGCGCGCGCGGATCGCCTCGGCATCCCTGATCTCGCCGCGGAAACGCGCGGATGTGAAGATGATGGAGGGATCGACGCCGCTGTTGCGGTAGACGAACTTCATGTCGGCATTGGAGAAGACGTGCTTCGTGCCGTCGCGCCCGATGCCTCGCGCCTCGATCAACACGTCCTTGGTCTCGCCGCCGTTGGCGCCTGCATTCATGCGCAGCGCGCCGCCGACCGTGCCGGGAATGCCGAAATAGAATTCGAGGCCGCCGATATTGGCTGACGCGGCGACTTCCGCCACGCGCTTGTCGAGCGCGGCCGCGCCCGCGGTGACGACATCGCCACTCGCGCTCGCCTCGCCGAAGGCGCGCGGCGCCAGACGGACCACCACGCCCGCAATGCCGCCGTCGCGCACGATCAGGTTGGAGCCGACGCCGACGACATAGACCGGAATGTCGCTTGCGAGATGCGCGAGGAAGTAGGCGAGATCGTCCTCGTCCGCCGGCGTGAACAGCACCTGCGCCGGACCGCCGACGCGAAACCAGGTGAGTTCGGCCAGCGACTGGTTCGCCAGCAGCCGGCCGCGAAGGTCGGGCATCGCGGCTTTGAGCGAGGGTGTGATGTCGGGGAAGCCCACTGCCCTATCCCAGCGCCTTCAATTCGCCCGGCAAGGCATACGCCCATTGCGTGATGTTGCCGGCGCCAAGGCACACGACGAGATCGCCCGACTTCGCCACCCCCTTGACGATGCCGGCGAGATCGGAGGCTGCCGGCAGCGGGATCACCTCGCGGTGGCCGTGGGCGCGCAGGCCCGCGGCGAAATGGTCGCGGTCGATGCCCTCGATCGGCGTCTCGCCCGCGGCATAGACCTCGGCGACGATCACCGCATCCGCATCGTTGAAACAGGTGCAGAATTCCTCGAACAGCGACTGCAGGCGGGTATAGCGATGCGGCTGCACCACGGCGACGATCTTGCCGTTGGTGGATTCCCGCGCCGCCTTCAGCACCGCCGCGATCTCGACCGGATGATGGCCGTAATCGTCGATGACGGTGACGCCGTTCCATTCGCCGGTCTTGGTGAAGCGGCGCTTGACGCCGCCGAAGCCGGCAATCGCCTTGCGGATCGCCTCGTCCGACACGCCGAGCTCGCGCGCGACCGCAATCGCGGCGGTCGCGTTGGAGGCATTGTGGCGTCCCGGCATCGGCAGCATGAGATCGGCGATCTCGTGCACGGCGCCCGTCTTGCGATCTCGGAACGCAACCTTGAACTTCGATCCGCCGCCCGTCGGGGTCAGGTCGACGAAGCGCACATCGGCCTGCGAATTCTCGCCATAGGTGATGATGCGCCGATCCTCGATCTTTCCGATAAGAGTCTGCACCACGGGATGATCGATGCACATCGCGGCGAAGCCATAGAACGGCAGGTTCTCGACGAAATGGCGAAAGGCGTCCTGCACTGCCTCGAAGGTCTTGAAGTGATCGAGATGCTCGGGATCGACATTGGTGACGATCGCAACCTCGGTCGGCAGCTTCAGGAACGTGCCGTCGCTCTCGTCCGCTTCGACCACCATCCAGTCGCCCGCACCGAGACGCGCGTTGGAGCCATAGGCATTGATGATGCCGCCGTTGATGACGGTGGGATCGAGGCCGCCGGCGTCGAGCAGCGTCGCAACCATCGTGGTCGTGGTGGTCTTGCCGTGGGTGCCGGCGATGGCGACGCAGCTCTTCAGCCGCATCAGCTCGGCCAGCATCTCGGCGCGGCGCACCACCGGAATGCGCCGTTCGCGCGCCGCCGTCAGTTCCGGATTGTCACGCTTGATGGCGGTGGAGACCACGACGACCTCGGCGCCGTCGACGTTCTCCGCCTTATGGCCGACCGAGACCCTCGCGCCGTTCTTGCGGAGACGGTCGAGATTGTAATTGTCGGAGGCGTCCGAGCCCTGCACGGTATAGCCGAGATTGAGCAGCACCTCGGCGATGCCGCTCATGCCGATCCCGCCGATCCCGACGAAGTGGATGGGTCCGATCTCGCGCGGCAGTCTCATGGCGTATCCCGCAGTTCCCTCGTCATGCCCGGGCTTGTCCCGAGCATCCACGAATCCTAGCGTCTTTCTTGCAAGACGTGGATGGCCGGGACAAGCCCGGCCATGACGGTAAAACTATGGAAATTCCACGTTTGGCGTCAGATTCCCGCGATTTTGGCTACCAGATCGGCCAGCCGCTCCGCTGCGTCGAGCCGGCCGGCGCCACGGGCGGCCTGCGCCATGGCGGCAAGGCGCGCGGGCTCGGCGGCGAAGGCGGAGATCTCGGCGGCGAGGCGATCGGAGGAAAACTCGGTTTGCGGAATGCGGATCGCACCGTCGACCTTGGCCAGCACGCCGGCATTGGCGAACTGGTCCTGGTCGATCGCACCCGGCAGCGGCACCAGGATCGAGGGCCGCCCGATCGCGGCGAGTTCGGCCACGGTGCCGGCGCCTGAGCGCGACACCACCAGATGATTGGAGGCGAGCCGAGCCGGCAGATCGGTGAAAAACGGCGCGAGCTCGGCCTTGATCTTCAGTCTGTCGTAGACCGCACGCACGCGCGCCATGTCCTCGTCGCGCACCTGCTGGGTGAGCACAAGCCGGCTCCACAGTGCAGGCTCGAGGCGCTCGATCGCGCCCGGCACGATGTCGGCCATGATGCGCGCGCCCTGGCTGCCGCCGACGACGAGCAGGCGCAGCGGACCGTTCGCTTCAGGCGCAGCATATGGCACGCCAGCTGCGGCGAGAATCGCCGGACGCATCGGCGTGCCGACCGTCGTGGTCTTGCCTGATAGCGCCGGATCGCGATCGAGCACGCCGGGCAATGATGTCGCAATGGCGCGGACGCGGCTCGACAGAAACCGGTTGGCGCGGCCGAGCACGGCATTGGCGTCATGGATGATGCCGGGCACGCCGGCGAATCTTGCGGCGACCAGCGGCGGCAGCGTCGGATAGCCGCCGAAGCCGACGACAGCGACCGGCTTCAATCGCTTGATCAGGCTGTAGGCGGACAGCGTGCCGGCCGCCAGAGTCAGGCCGGCATAGGCGAGCTGCAGCGGATTGCGTCCACGCGCAGTCTCGCTCGAGACCACGTCGATCATGTCCTTGGTGAACAGCCCGCTGTAGCGCAGCGCGCGCTCGTCCGTCACGAGGCGGACGCGGAATCCGCGCCGGATCAGCTCGACGCCGAGCGCCTCGGCCGGAAACAAATGGCCGCCGGTGCCGCCCGCGGCGAGAAGAATCAGGGGGGATGTGTCCATGGCGACGAGTTTTACAATGTCTCTCCCATCATTGCGAGCGAAGCGAAGCAATCCAGACTGCCACCGCGGAGGGATTCTGGATTGCTTCGCTTCGCTCGCAATGACGAAAAACTACGCGTAGCTGCGCATCGCCTCGGCGTGGCCGCTTGCCTCGACCTCGGTGCGCGGGCGCAGCCGCGTCAGCGCCAGCATCATGCCGACGCCGTAGGCCAGCGACACGATCGAGGAGCCGCCATAGGAGATGAAGGGCAGCGTCATGCCCTTGGCGGGGATGAGCTGGAGATTGACCGACATATTGATCGCGGCCTGCACGCCGAACAGGATCGCAAGACCCGAGGCAGCGAAGCGCGAGAACATGTCCTCGTTGGCATAGGCGCGCGACAGCGTGCGGATGACGACGAAAGCAAACAGTGCCAGCATCGCGAGGCACAGGATGATGCCGAACTCTTCGGCGGCAACCGCGAACACGAAGTCGGTGTGGCTGTCCGGCAGGCTGCGCTTGGCAATGCCCTCGCCCGGTCCGAGCCCGAACCAGCCGCCGTTGTAGAAGGCCTCCATGGCGGTATCGACCTGGAAGGTGTCGCCCGAAGCCGGATTCATGAAGCGCTTGATGCGGCCGGCGACGTGCGGAACAAAAAGATAGGCGCTGAACAGTCCGGCGGCGCCGAGGCCGGCGAGCCCGAACACCCAGATCATCCGCATCCCCGCGATGAAAAACAGCGAGCCCCACACCATCAGGATCAGCATGGTCTGGCCGAAGTCGGGCTCCATCACCAGCAGCGAGACCAGCATCAAGAGCAGCACCAGCGCCATCGAGGTCGCCGGCATTTCTGGTCGCCTAGTGGATTCCGCGAACAGCCAGGCGGCCATGACGACGAACGACGGCTTTGCGATCTCGGAGGCCTGGATATTGAGGCCGAGCAGCGTGATCCAGCGCCGCGAGCCCTTTACTTCGGGGCCGATCGCGAGCGTCAGCACGATCAGGACGATGCTGACCGCAAAGATGATCAGCGCCGAGCGACGGATCGCCCGCGGCGACAGGAAGGACACCCCGAGCAGCACGATGCAGGACGGCACCAGGAACAGCACGTGGCGGCTGAAGAAGTGGAAGGGATCGAGCCCGATGCGGGTCGCAACCGGCGGGCTCGCCGCCAGCGACAGGATCACGCCCGTCAGCATCAGTGCGAGAATGGCACCCATCAGCGGCTTGTCGACGGTCCACCACCACTCGGAAAAGGGGGTGCGTTCTTCACGGGAGAGCATGGCGGCCGCTTTCGGACAGAGGTCGGTCCATTGGTCGCTGAGGTTGGTTACCGGGGGGTTAAGGAATCGCGGATGATCTCAGCCGTCGCCGCAAAACACACTGTCATGCCCCGGCTCGACCGGGGCATCCAGTACGCCGCAGCCCCTCGGCTCAAGCGCCGCCTCTGGAATACTGGGTCGCCCGGTCAAGCCGGGCGACGACAGCGGAGCAAGAACCAGCAGCGTCCCTACACCACCGGCTTCACGCCAGGCAGCGCCTGCACCAGGTCGCGGAACCTGGTGCCGCGGATCTCGAAATTGCGATACTGGTCGAAGGAGGCGCAGGCGGGTGACAGCAGCACGACCGCGTCGGTGATCCCCGACGCTTCCGCATCGCGTGCGGCTTGCTCGACGGCGACGTCGAGGGTCTGGCTGATCTCGTGCGGCACTTGCGTGCCCAGCGTCCCCGAAAACTCCTGCGCGGCCTCGCCGATCAGATAGGCTTTTCGGATGCGCGGGAAGTAGCCGGTGAGGCCCGTAATGCCGCCGGCCTTCGGCTTGCCCCCCGCGATCCAGAAGATGTCGGAGAAGGACGACAGCGCATGCGCGGTGGCGTCCGCATTGGTGCCCTTGGAGTCGTTGACGAACAGCACGTTGCCGCGGCGGCCGACCTGCTCCATCCGATGTGCAAGGCCGGGAAAGCTGCGCAGTCCGTTCTGCAAGACATCGAGGCCGATCCCCATCGCGAGCGCGGCGGCGGCCGCGCACGCCGCGTTCTGCGCATTGTGCTGGCCGCGCAGCGAGCCGATGCCGCCGAGTTTTGCGATTTCGCTGCGCGCGCCACCCGCGGTGCGCACGATGGTGCCATGCTCGACATGGATGCCGGAGGCCAGCGGATTTCTGACCGAGATGCGCACCACATTCTTGCCGGCGCGATCGAGCCGGTCGGCGATATCGCGGCAAAAACCGTCATCGACCCCGACGATCGCCGTGCCACCCGGCTGCACACCGGCAACCAGGCGCTCCTTCACCGCGGCGTAGTGCGCGATGGTGCCATGGCGATCGATGTGGTCCTCGCTGACATTGAGCAGAATACCGACGGAGGGATCGAGCGAGGGCGTGAGGTCGATCTGGTAGGACGACATCTCGATGACGTGGACGCGGCCCATGCGCGGCGGCTCCAGCGACAGGATCGCGGTGCCGATATTGCCGCCCATCTGGGTGTCGTAGCCGGCGACCTTGGTCAGATGCGCGATCAACGCCGTTGTGGTCGATTTGCCATTGGTGCCGGTGATGGCGACGAACGGCGCATCCGGCGCGTGCCGGCGCCGTTCGCGGCAGAACAGCTCGATGTCGCCGATCACCTCGATAGCGGCCTCGCGTGCCTTCAGCACGCTCCAATGCGGCACCGGATGGGTAAGTGGCACACCGGGCGCGAGCACCAGCGCGGCGAAATTCGTCCAGGAGACGTTGCGCAAATCAGCCGTGATGAAGCCCGCTTGCGCGGCCTTGGCGACATTCTCGGCATTGTCATCGGCGGCGATCACCTCGGCGCCGCCCGCCTTCAACGCGTGACAGGAGGCGAGCCCCGAGCCGCCGAGGCCGAACACCGCGACCGTCTTGCCGGCAAAGGACGTGACCGGGATCATCGAGCGGTCACCGCAGCTTCAACGTGGACAGGCCGGCGAGCGCCAGCATCACAGAAATGATCCAGAACCGGATCACGATCTGCGGCTCGGTCCAGCCGAGCTGCTCGAAATGGTGATGGATCGGCGCCATCCGGAAGATGCGTTTTCCCGTCATCTTGAACGACACCACCTGAACGATGACGGAGACCGCCTCCAGCACGAACAGGCCGCCGATCACCGCGAGCACGATCTCGTGCTTCACCGCGACCGCGATCGCACCCAGCATGCCGCCGAGCGCGAGCGAGCCGGTGTCGCCCATGAAGATCGAGGCCGGCGGCGCGTTGAACCAGAGGAAGCCGAGGCCCGCGCCCAGCAGGGCGCCGCAGAGCACCGCGAGCTCACCGGTGCCGGCGACATATTTGATCTGGAGGTAATCGGCGAACACCGCGTTGCCGGCGAGATAGGCGATCATCGCAAAGCTCGCGGTCGCGATCATCACGGGCACGATGGCAAGGCCGTCGAGACCGTCGGTGAGGTTCACCGCATTGCCGGCGCCGACGATGACGAAGGCGCCGAAGATGACGAAGAACCAGCCGAAATGCAGCACGGTGTCCTTCAGGAAAGGAATCGTCAGCGCGGTCGACGCGGGATCGCGGTTCAGCCGCACCAGCGCGTAGCAGGCAACCAGCGCGATCGCCGCCTCGATCAGCAGGCGAAGCTTGCTGCCGAACCCGGTCGTGGTCTGCTTGGTCACCTTGAGATAATCGTCATAGAAGCCGACGAAGCCGAAGCCGAGCGTCACCGCCAGCACGATCCAGACGTAAGGATTGAGCGGATTGGCCCACAGCACCGTGCCGACCGTGAGGCCGGACAGGATCATCAGCCCACCCATGGTGGGCGTGCCTTTCTTGGCGAGATGCGATTGCGGACCATCGGCCCGGATCGGCTGCCCCTTGCCTTGCCGGATGCGCAGATGGTCGATGATCCAGGGGCCGAACAGGAACACGAACAGCGCGCCGGTGACGACGGCGCCGCCGGTGCGGAAGGTGATGTAGCGGAAGACGTTCAGGAAGGTGCGAACGGCACCGAAGCCCGGAAATGTGTTGGAGAGCTCGATCAACCAGTAAAACATTCAGACGGTCCTATGGCGCCTTTGCACGCGCCTTGATCTTGGCCTTGTCAACCTGCCTCACGCGCATTCGCTGGTCTTCATCATGGGGTCGGGCGACCTCTAAAGAAAACGAACGGCTTCGCGCCGGAAACGGTGGGATTCGGGAACAGCGCCTTCCAAGCAGTTTACGCCCTTGCCTGCAAGGCGGCCACTAGGCCCGGTACAAACTTGTTGACCCAGAACATCTTCTTGCTGCCCTTGACAACCACGACATCGCCTGCCCTCAGCAGATTTGCGACCTCGCCCGGCTTCAGCGTGACGGGGTCGCTGTGCCAGCCGAGACCCTTGCCGGCTGGAAGCATCTCGAAAAGGTGACGCATCAGGGGCCCGACGCAATAGACCCCGTCAATGCCGTCGAGATGCCTGGCGAGGTCGGTGTGGTAGGCCGGCGCGCCGGCGCCCAGCTCCAGCATGTCTCCGAGCACCGCAATGCGGCGGCCGCCGGTCGTGTTGCGCGCCTGCAGGCTTTGCAGCGCGGCAGCCACGCTGGCCGGATTGCCGTTGAAGCTGTCGTCGATCACGGTGATGCCGCCGACGGCCTGCTCCACGCCACGGCCGGTCATGATGCCGACCCGGTCGAGCTTGATTGCAAGCGTCGCCGCATCGAGGTTCGCCGCACGGATCGATGCGAGCGCCGCGAGCGCATTCTGGACGCGGTGCGGCGCGCCCGGCGTCAGGCTGAACGCGATCTCTTTCTTGCCGAGCGCGGCCACGACCTGCCAGCTGTCGCCATGCGGCGCGTGCGCGACCTCGTGCACCTCGGCTTTGTCGCCGAAGCGTATGACCTTGCCCTTCCAGTCCGGCGCCTTGATCCCGGCGGGCAGCACCAGCACGCCTTCCGGGGGCAGGCCGAGCGCAATCGACACCTTCTCGCGGCGGATGGCTTCAAGCGAACCGAGCTTCTCCAGATGCACCGGCTGGACGTTGACGACGAGCGCGACTGTCGGCCGCGTCAGTTCGCTGAGCCGCGCGATTTCGCCGGCCTGGTTCATGCCCATCTCGACGACCCAGAGACTGGCATCGGGCCGCGCATTGCACAGCGTCAGCGGCACGCCCCAGAAATTGTTGAAGCTCGACGGGCTGGCATAGGCATTGGGGTAGGCCGCGAGGAATTCCTTGGTGCTGGTTTTGCCCGCGCTGCCGGTGAGCCCGATCACCGGCCCGTTGAAGCGCGCACGTGCCGCGCGCGCAAGGCCCCAGAGACCGTCGATCAGCGTGTCCTTGACCACGATCTGGGGAATGCGGATGCCCGCGATCTCGTGCGGCACGATCATCGCGACCGCGCCGGAAGCCTCCGCCTTGTCCGCGAACTCCCAACCGTCGCGCGCGCTGGCGAAGGCCGAGATGAAGCCGCCGCTCGGCGTGCCGCTGAGCGCCACGAACAGGCTGCCCGGTTTCACCAGCCGGCTGTCCTGGGTGACGAAGTCGATCGGTGTATCCGGGAACGATCCGACAGCGCCCAGCGCGCGCGCCACTTCGGCCACCGTCCATATTGGCGCGCTCATGCAATCCTCGACGCTAGTGCGGCGGCGACCGCCTCGTGATCACTGAAGGGCAAAACCTCTCCGCCGACGATCTGCCCGGTCTCGTGGCCCTTCCCGGCGATGAGCAGCGCATCGCCATCTTGCAATTCCTCGATCGCGGTGCGGATCGCCGCAGCGCGGTCGCCGATTTCGCGGGCGCCCTTCGCAGTGGCCAGGATTTCGCCGCGGATGGATTCCGGTTTCTCGCTGCGAGGATTGTCGTCGGTGACGATGATTCCGTCGGCGTTGCCGGCCGCGATCTCGCCCATGATCGGACGCTTGCCGGCATCGCGGTCGCCGCCGGCACCGAACACGACGACCAGCCTGCGCCTGGCGTAGGGACGCAGCGCCTGCAGCGCCTTGGCCAGCGCGTCGGGCTTGTGCGCGTAATCGACGAAGATCGGCGCGCCGTTGCGCTCGCCGACACGCTCCAACCGGCCCTTGGCGCCTTCGAGACCTTCGAGGGTCGCGAACACGTTTGCGGCGTCGCTGCCTGTGCCGATCGCAAGACCGGCCGACACCAGCGCATTCTCGATCTGGAATTCGCCGACCAGCGGCAGCCGGATCGCATACCGCTTGCCGCGATGTTCGAGCGCGAGCACTTGCGAAAACCCTTCGACCTCCGCACCCGCGAGACGAATGCCCTCGCCTGCCCCGTCGCCGTTGCGACCGACCGCCATCACGCGCAAGCCGCGCGAATTCGCAGCACTGATTGCCTCCGCCGAGCAATCATGATCGGCGGAGATCACGGCCGCGCCTCCCGGCGGCACAAGTTCGCGGAACAGCCTGAGCTTGGCCGCGAGATAATGCGCGACGGTCCGATGGTAGTCCATGTGGTCGCGCGAGAGATTGGTGAAGCCGCCGGCGGACACGCGCACGCCGTCGAGGCGATACTGATCGAGTCCGTGCGAGGAGGCCTCGAAGGCGAGATGCGTGACGCCCTCGCGCGCGATCTCGTCGAGTTGCCGGTGCAGCGCGATCGGATCGGGCGTCGTCAGCGAGCCGTAGACGGTACGCTTCGGCGAGACCAGGCCGATGGTTCCGATGCTGGCGGAAGCGTGCCCGAGCCTCTCCCAGATCTGCCGGGTGAATGCGGCGACCGAGGTCTTGCCGCTGGTGCCGGTCACCGCCGCAATGGTCGCGGGTTGCGCGGGGTAGAATCTTGCCGCGGCGAGCGCCAGCGCGCGGCGCGGATTGGCGACTGTGATGAACGGCACCTTGCAGCCATCAGGCGCATGGTCGCCGACGACCGCCAACGCGCCTGCGGCAATCGCGGCATCGATGAAACGCGCACCGTCGGTCTTGCTGCCCGCAAGTGCGAAGAAGAGATCACCCGGCTTGACCGCGCGGCTGTCGAGGGCAACGCCGCTCACGTCGAGCGCCGCGACCGCGGGCTCAATTGCGGCATCATTACCCTGAACGTCCTGATCGAGGAGGTCGCGCAGCTTCATGGTCTTCCAGTCGACATGCCGGACCGGATCGCCGAATCTCCAGGGAAATCCCGACTCAGCAGCGGCAACGGCCCACCCGGTTGATTACTGGGTTGTCCTGGATGCTGCAAGAATAAGGCGCTCAGACGGCGGCAGGTCGAACCGCGGTTCGACGCCCAGAAGCGGGGCGATCCGCTCGATCACCTTGCCGCCGGTCGGCACCGCGTTCCAGCCCGAGGTGATGAAACCCTTTGTTTCGGGAATCGCCTGGGGCTCGTCCAGCATGATCAGGATCTGATATTTCGGATCGTCGCAGGGCATGATCGCGGTGAAGGAGTTGAGCACCCGCTTCTTGGCATAGCGGCCGTTGATAACCTTCTCGGACGTGCCGGTCTTGCCGCCAACGTAGTAACCCTTGACGTCAGCGGTCTTGGCGGTGCCGATTTCGGCATTGAGCCGCATCAGGAACCGCATCTTGTCGCTGGTCTCGGTCCTGATGACGCGCTTGGCCATCGCCGCCGCTTCGGACTCGCTGCGCTTCATGAAGGTCGGCGGAATCAGATAGCCGCCGTTCACCAGCGCATTGATGCCCATCACCGCCTGCAGCGGCGCCACCGACATGCCCTGGCCGAACGCGATGGTCACCGTGTTCAGCTCGCCCCAGCGGCGCGGTATCAGCGGAGCCGCACTCTCCGGCAGTTCGGTGCGCAACCGTGTCAACTGGCCCATCTTGGCGAGGAATGCCTTGTGGGCCTCGACGCCCTGCCCCAGCGCGATCCGCGCGGCGCCGATATTGGACGAGAACGTGAACACTTCCTTGGTGTTGATAAAGCGTCCGAGCGGATGGCTGTCGTGGATGGTGAACTTGCCGTAGTGCAGGTTTCCGCGTGCATCCCACGACGTGTTCAAATTGATCTTGCCGGAGTCGAGCGCCATCGCCAGCGTGAACGCCTTGAAGGTCGAGCCCATCTCGTAGACGCCGGTGGTCAGGCGATTGATGCGGTCGGGATCGTGCGCTTCCTTCGGATTGTTTGGGTCGAAATCCGGAAGCGAAACCATCGCCACGATCTCTCCGGTCTTGACGTTGGAGACGATGCCGGAGGCGGCCTTGGTGTGATATTTCTCCTTGGCCTTCAGCAACTCGTCACGCAGTGCGTGCTCGACGCGTAGATCGACCGAGAGCTCGATCGGCTTTTGCAGCCGGTCGGTGGCAAAGCCCGCCCGGTGGAGATCGGCCAGCCCTTGATTGTCGAGCCACTTCTCCATGCCGGCGATGCCCTGATTGTCGATATTGACGAGACCGATGAGGTGGGCAACCTCGTTGCCGGTTGGATAAACGCGCTTGTTCTCGCGCAGGAAGCCGATGCCGGGAATGCCGAGCTTGTGGATATCCTGCTGCTGCTTCGCCGTGATTTCGCGCTTGAGCCAAACGAAGCCCTTGCGCGTCTTCAGGCGCTCGCGCACCTCGGCCTCGTCGAGGTCGGGCACGGTGGCGGTCAGAAGCTCGATCGCCTCATCCTTGTCGATGATGCGGCGCGGCTCGCCGAACAGGCTCGACGCCTTGACGTCGGTCGCGAGGATCGCGCCGTTGCGATCGACGATGTCGGGCCGCGCGGTCGCGACCACCTCCTGCGCCGCGGCGCGGCGCGCGCCGTGGGCGTCGGCGCCGATCGCGAACATCACGAGCCGGCCGCCGATCAGGGCGTAGACCGCGCCGAAGGCGAGCATCGCCAGGCCGACGCGCGCCCGCGCCTTGGCCGCACGATCGACGTTGCGCCCATAAAGCAGGCTGCGGATCAGCCGTTGCCGCCAAGGCTCGGTCCGCTTTTCTGCAGGCTTGGCCGGGGTCACAGCACTCATGGCTTGTCCTCGGGCTGAGGCACGGAGCCCGTCACATTATCGGGATCGCTGGCGGCTTCGATGGTATTGAGCATGGCGCCGATCGGATCCGGCTCGCCCGGCCTGAACATCCGCGGCGGACGCTCGGCCAAATTCTTCAGTGAATCATACTGCGTGCCGTTGACCGGCTTGAGCTGCAGATGGCGGTCGGACAGGCCTTGCAGGCGCAGGGGCGCATCGAGCTTGGCCCATTCGGAGCGCAGCGCCGCGATCGCATCGCGCTGCTCGCGGATCTCCGCATGCAGCCGCAGCACCTTTTCGGTGCGCGCCGTGGAGTCCATCTTGATCCGGTAGACATGGGCCGCCGCGAAGATCAGCGCACCGATGACGAGGAGGTGGATGAAGCGCATGCGCTAGCCACCTCTCATGATGTCGGAGAGTTTTGGCCAGGACGATTGCTCGCGATCGTCATGCGCAGGCGCCGAGGTGCGCTCGGCGGCGCGAAGTTTTGCCGACCGCGCGCGCGGGTTCTGCGCGACTTCGTCCTCGCCTGCGATCACCGGCCGCCGCGTCAGAAGCTGGAAGCTCGGCACCGCCTGCGACACTTCCGGCAAATGGCGTGAGCCGCCACCTGTCTTGGACCGATCGGCAAGGAAATTCTTGACGATGCGGTCTTCCAGGGAATGGAATGAGACGACCACGAGGCGACCCCCGGGCTTGAGCACACGCTCGGCAGCGATGAGCGCACTCTGGAGCTCCTCGAGCTCTTCGTTGACGAAGATGCGCAGGGCCTGAAACGTCCGCGTCGCCGGGTGAATATCGCCAGGCTTGGAACGAACCACCCTGCCGACGAGATCGGCGAGCGTGCGCGTGGTCGTGAACGGCGACTCCTGCCGGTCCGCGACAATGGCGCGGGCGATGCGACGCGACTGCCGCTCTTCGCCGAGGAGATAGATGATGTCGGCGAGATCGCCTTCCGACGCGCGCGCGACGATGTCGGCCGCAGTCGGGCCTGCCTGCCCCATCCGCATGTCGAGCGGACCATCGAGGCGGAACGAGAAGCCGCGGCCGGCCTGGTCGAGCTGCATCGAGGACACGCCGACGTCCATCACGACGCCGTCGACGCCATCAACGCCTTGAGCCGCGCAGACCTCGGCGAGGTTGGAGAAGCGATCTTCGACGAGCGTCAGCCGCCCCGCGGAGCGTTCGACCAGCTCGGCGCCGCCCTCGATCGCAGTACGGTCGCGATCAATGGCAATCACCCGGGTTCCCGGCACGTCGAGGATCGCGCGGCTGTAGCCGCCGGCACCGAAGGTCGCGTCGATATAAAGGCCGCCCTCGCGCGGGGCGAGGTGGTCGATGGCCTCACGGCCAAGAACGGGGATGTGCGCAGCCGAGCTCATGCGCCAGGCCTGCCAATCGCCCCGCCGGACTCCCAAGTGAGATCGGGGACGAACAAGCTCATAACGCCTCGAATGATTCCGCGTCGCGGCGGTTCCACGACCCAACCCCCGTCCAACATAGTTACCGAGCCCGGTCGTCCCGGGCCACCAACCCAGTATTCCCCTTGGAATTTGTCGGGCAGCCATGGGATTTCGAGCCAAAATACGCTTTGGCCGCCTCCGGACGCGGGTCGGCTCTTCATCTCTCAGTAACGGCCCTTAGCGTTAAGAAAGCGTTGATCGGCTCGCGACAAGTCGAAAAGCTGACGCGGCGGTGATGCTTCATCCACACACATGCGCCAAAATGCATCCGTTAACCCCGTCGCGCGATTGCGCACGGTCGAGGGTAAAGGAATAGTAAAGAGAAGGGCTTGGCCCACTCTCTGTCTGTCTCGAGCTGTTTATGTCGTCCGGTTCGTCCACGCCGTCTGGATCTGATTCGAAGCGTCAACGTGTTCTCCCGGTTCCCAAGGCCGCCGCGAACATGCGGACGTTCGAGCCGGATTCCTCGATCGTCTCCGACATCATCCCTTCACCGAACCATGGCGACCGCAACAAAGGCCGGCAGCCCGATATGATCGTGCTGCACTACACCGGCATGCCCGACGTCGAAGGTGCGCTGGCGCGGCTCTGCTCCGCGGGCACCGAGGTGTCGGCACACTATGTCGTGCTGGAAGACGGCCGCATCGTGCAATGCGTGCCGGAGGCCAGGCGTGCCTGGCATGCCGGCGTCTCGTCCTGGGCCGGCGAGGATGACATCAACTCCTGCTCGATCGGGATCGAGATCGTCAATCGCGGCCACGACTGGGGCTATCCGGAGTTTCCGCTGCGCCAGATCGCCGCCGTGATCGCGCTGTGCCGCGGCATCATGCTCCGCCGCAAGGTGCCCGCGCACCGGGTGCTCGGCCATTCCGACGTGGCGCCCGCGCGCAAGAAAGATCCCGGCGAAAAATTTCCGTGGCATTCGCTGGCCAATTCTGGCGTCGGCCACTGGGTCACGCCCGCGCCGGTCGTGCGCGGCGAGAGCCTGATGCTCGGCACCATCAGCGACGAGGTGCTGAGCCTGCAGCAGGCGCTCGCCCGATACGGCTACGGCGTTCCCCTCACCGGCAAATACGACGCCGCGACCATGGAAGTCGTCACCGCGTTCCAGCGCCATTTCCGCCCGGCGCGACTGGATGGGGTCGCGGATCACTCGACGCTGTCGACCTTGCAGGCGCTGTTGGGGAGTCTCCCTCAGGAGACAACGACTATCGCGACGAAGTGACGGCGACTGCCACACCCCGTCATTGCGAGCGAAGCGAAGCAAGTGCTCCTCGCAATGACGGAGTATGTGGCGACTATTCCATCTCTCTCATTCTTCGCGCATACAGCCGTCGCAGCGGCTCGAGCTGCGTCGCCTCGGTCGCCGTGCGATAGGCCTCGCGCGCCTCCTCATTCCGGCCGAGCCGCCGCAACAAATCCGCCCGCACCGCTGGCAACACCTCATAGCCGTGAAGTCCGCCGCGTGCAGCGGTCGCATCCACGAGATCGAGCGCACGTGCGGGACCATCGACCATCGACACTGCCGCTCCGTGATTCAGCTCGATCACCGGCGACGGATTGATCCGCAGCAGCACTTCATAGAGCCCGGCGATCTGCGGCCAGTCTGTCTGCTCATAGCTCGGCGCGCGCGCATGCAGCGCGGCGATTGCGGCTTGTACTGCATAAGGCTGCGGCCGACCGGGCACGCGCAGTGCGTCGTCCACCAGACGCAGCCCCTCCTCGATCTGTGCACGGTGCCACCGCGAACGATCCTGCTCCTCCAGCAGCACGATGTCGCCGGCGGCGGTCTGGCGCCCTGCGCGGCGCGCATCGTGCAGCAGCATCAGCGCCAGCAGGCCCTTGATCCCGGCGCGATCGGGTAGCAGCCGGTCGAGCAAACGGCCAAGCCTGATCGCCTCGGCCGCAAGATCGGGCCGCATCAAATCCGCACCGGATGTCGCCACATAGCCTTCGGTGAAGACGAGATAGATCACGGCAAGCACACCGTCGAGCCGCGGCACCAGCGTGTCGCGCTCGGGGACCTCATAGGGAATGCCGGCCAGCCTTATCTTTTGCTTGGCGCGGACGAGACGCTGCCCCATCGCCTCCTCAGTGACGAGGAAGGCACGCGCGACCTGCGCCGTGGAGAGCCCGCAGACGGTGCGCAGCGTCAGCGCGACCTGGACTTCGGGCGCAAATGCAGGATGGCAGCAGGTGAAGATCAGCCGCAGCATATCGTCGTCGAGCATTGCCGGCGGCTCGTTGGGCGCTTGCGCGTTCAGCTCGAGCTCGTGCACGAGCGCCTGCTCCTTGCCGCGGAAGACGGCCTGGCGCCTGATACGGTCGATGGCCTTGTGCTTGGCGACATTGACCAGCCACGCACGCGGATTGTCGGGGACCTCGCACGCGGGCCAGCGCTCCAGTGCCACCGCAAAGGCGTCCTGAAGCGCGTCCTCGGCGAGATCGAAATCGCCGACGAGGCGGATCAGCGTGGCCAGCGCCCGCCCCGCCTCGTCGCGGAAGACCTTGTCGATCTCAGACAGTGTCATGCCCCGATGCGCGGCTGCGCCATCACTTGTCGTAGACCCAGATCGGCCGCACCTCGATCGAGCCGATGCGCGCCGACGGAATCCGCGACGCGATCTCGATCGCAGCATCGAGATCCTTGGCCTCCACGAGGTAGTAGCCGCCGAGCTGCTCGCGTGTTTCGGCAAACGGGCCGTCGGTCGTCAGCGTCTTGCCGTCGCGCACGCGGACCGTCGTCGCGGTCGTGGTCGGCTGCAGCCGGTCGCCGGCCTTGAAATTGCCGCTCTGGATGATGCCTTGCGTGAAGGTCTGATATTCCGCCGTCATCTGCTGGCCGGCAGCCGGACGCATATTCGCGTACTCGGCTTCGTTCTGGTAGATCATCAGCAAATACTGCATCGCTTAACTCCTGTTGCACGGCTGGATCGCCGACATCCAGTCGAACGGGACACGCGCCCAACGACATCTTCAGGATAAATTATTTCGGGCGAAGCGGGCATGGCGTTATCGGCTTGCGGAACCGACACAAATGCTTCATGCGTAAGCCGTCAGTCGGCCGGACGGCCGCTCCGGCAAGTGCCGAAAGGCCGCCGGGGAGGAAAGTCCGGGCTCCCTTGACATACGGTGCCGGATAACGTCCGGCGGGGGCGACCCCAGGGAAAGTGCCACAGAGAACGAACCGCCCTGCTTCGCCTTCGGGCTTCGCAGGGTAAGGGTGAAAAGGTGCGGTAAGAGCGCACCGCGGCTGCGGCAACGGAGCCGGCATGGTAAACCCCACCGGGAGCAAAACCGAATAGGGACGGCGTAGCGGGCTGTTCGCGAAAGCGATAACGCCGCGGGGCGATGTCAGGCCCGCCGTCCGGGTAGGTTGCTCGAGGCCATGTGCAAACATGGTCCCAGAGGAATGGCCGTCACGTATCGTTCGCGCAAGCGGACGGTGCCCTACAGAACCCGGCTTACAGGCCGGCTGATATCTTGCAACGAGGGGTTCGATGCTGACCGCATCGAGCCCCTCACCATTTGGCGCCGTCATTCCGGGGCGTGCGCAGCACGAGCCCGGAATCCATTGGGCCGCAGTATGGGTGATGAATGGATTCCGGGCTCTCGCTTCGCGAGCCCCGGAATGACAGTAGAGGATTAGCCGACGATCTCTTGCAACACGCCCATCAGCGCGTCCGGCGCTGTCACGTTCGGCGCGTGGCTGGCGTCGAGCTCGATATAACGCCAGCCATCCTCGCTCTTGGTGCGCCTGGCGAACTGTCCGAACACGTCGCCCGGCGGAATGCGCGTGCAATAGATGTAGCTGCGCGGCATCGCCGGCTCGCCATGTTCGAGCTTCAGCTTTGTCTCGAAGCATTTGATCGGCATGTTGATCCGGCGGGCGTTGAGCCAGTCGAGATCGGCCTGCGGCGTGTCCGGCGGCGGCGGGTTCGGCGGGATGCGGTAGCCGTCGCCTGAGCTTGCTGCCTTGCGCATCGGCTCGCGTCCGCCCTCATGGAGATCGAACAGCGATTGGCCGTCACGCGGCACGAAGGCGTCGAGATAGATCAATTGCGACACACGCTCGCGCACGCGATCGGCGACGCCGGTGGCGACCATGCCGCCATAGCTGTGACCGAGCAGCACGATGTCCTCGAGGTCCTCGAACCTGATGACGTTGAGAATGTCCTGGATGTGCGTGTCGAGATCGATCGCGGGGCTGGCCAGATGGGCGCGCTCGCCGAGCCCGGTATAGGTCGGCGCAATCAGGCGATGGCCGGCCTTTGCCAGCAGCGGATGCATCTTCTTCCAAGCCCACCCGCCGGACCACGCGCCGTGACAAAGCAGGAAGGTTTTTGAGCGTACGGCCATCAGCGTTTCCATCGTTCTTGTTTGTACGATGGAGTGTAGCGGCCGACCGCGCGATGTAAACGCTACGGCTCTTTAAGCCGCGCGCGTGTTCACCTTCACGAGGACGGGTGCACCCTGACCAGCTTCGCGCCGCAGCTTGCCCGCCTCAAAACCGTGCATGCCGATCTGCCATTGCAGCCCGACGATGGCACCCTTGGTCGGCTGCAGCAGCGCGAGCGAAGCGAACAAGGTCACGGGCAGCCACACCGCCAGTTGCAGCCAGACGGCCGGCGCATAGGCGGTTTCGACCGCGAGGATTGCAGGGACCACGAGATGGCCGACGACAACCATCACGAGATAGGCCGGAAAATCGTCGGCGCGCTGGTGGAACAGCTCCTCGCCGCAATGGTCGCACGTATCAGCCACCTTCAGGAAACGGCCGAACGCATGCCCTTCGCCGCAGTTCGGGCATTTGCCCAAGAAACCGCGCCACATCGCCTTTGCCAGAGAAACTGAACCGGTCGCCATGACCCCACCTCTTCCTTTTCTACGATCCATACAATAATATCTTGCATCCATACATTCAAAGGATATGGACGTTAATTGCATGGATTGGACCCCTACAATCTCGGAGCTGAGCGGGCCGCGCTATCAGCGCATCGTGGAGGCCATGGAGGCCGATATCGCCGCCGGCCGGCTGGTGCGCGGCCAGCAACTGCCGACGCAGCGGGCGCTGGCAAAGGCGCTCGGCATCGATCTCACCACGGTGACGCGCGCCTATACCGAAGCGCGGCGCCGCGGCATCATGGAGGCCCGGGTCGGCCAGGGCTCGTTCGTGTCGGAGACCAGCGCGCGCCGCGCGGTCGATCTGCCGCATCCCGTCGCGATCGACCTCTCGATGAACGTGCCGCCGCAGCCACTCGAAGCGCAGCTCGACGAGCGCATCATCGCCGGGATGGAAGCCATCCGCGCGCAATCGGGCCTGACGGCGCATCTCAACTATCAGCCGCCGGGCGGCAGCGCCCACGAGCGCGAGGTCGCGGCGCGATGGATGCGCACACGTGTGCCACATGCGCACGCCGACAGGCTCGTGATCTTTCCCGGCGCGCAGACGATCCTGTTCAATCTGCTCGCCCACCTCGCCCGGCCCGGCGACATCGTGCTGACGGAGGCCCTCACCTTTCCCGGCATCAGGGCCGCCGCCGCGCGGCTCGGCGTCAAGCTTGTCGGCGTCGCCATGGACGACGGCGGCATCCTGCCCGACGCGCTGGCAAAGGCTTGCCGCACGCATAAGCCGAAGGCCGTCTATCTCATTCCGACGCTGCACAATCCCACCACCGCGACGCTTCTTCCCGACCGCCGCAGCGCCATCGCAAAGATCATCAGCGATTCCGATACGGTTCTGATCGAAGACGACGCCTACGGGCTGCTCGATCGCTCGGCATCGCCGATCGCCAATCTCATTCCGGAACGGACTTATCTCGCAACCACGCTGTCAAAATGCATCGCGCCCGCGCTACGCGTCGCCCATCTGGTGACGCCCGACGGCGGCTCGCAGCGGGAGATGCGCAGCTATTTGCAAGCGACGGTGCAGATGCCGGCGCCGCTGATGGTCGCGCTGGTGACGCATTGGATCGAGACCGGCATCGCCGACCGCATCATCACCGCCATCAGGAGCGAGGCGATCGGCCGCCAGCAGCTCGCGCAACGCGCGCTCAAAGGATTCGAGTTCGAGGCCGAGCCCGCCGCTCACCATCTGTGGCTACGGCTGCCGGAGGGCCGTCCCGACGTCGCGGCGCATCTGCTGCGGAATGGACTCGCAGTCGTCGCCGGCGAGGCCTTCACCGTCGACGGAACGCCGCCACACGCGGCACGCGTCTCGCTTGGCGCGGCGCGCAACAGGGCGGAATTGACGGAAGCGCTCCGCATCTTGGTCAACGCGCTGCACAGGCCCGCCGACATCAGACAGATCGTCTAGAGCATGATCCGGAAAAGTGTGCAGCGGTTTTCCGAAAAGATCATGCTCCAAAAAATACTTATCGATGCTGACGGCGATGCCGCGAGCGCACGACTGGCGCAACAGCCGATGGATAAGCTTGCGATGCGTAGGCATCGCTCGGCTGGCCGAGAGCCCCGCGCGCGGCGGGCGTGAGCTGACCGCCATTCAGGACGTCGCGGTCCGGATGGGCAGCCTGATAGGCCGCAGGCTCGGAGAACTGGGCCTGCGCCATGGTCGGCATCAAGGCCGCCGCCGACACTAGCGCGGCCGCGACGGCAATCTTCGTGCGAGTCATCGTCCTTCTCCATATGTTCATTCGGGAGACTGGCCGATCGAACCGCATGATCGCGTCGAGCGGGCCCTACATTGAAGTACGAGCATCATGTAGGCCTGTCTTTCGCGAACGCCCGCCGCTGGGGATCACGCTTGCGTGCGGTTTTGAAATTGACCTGCACGGCCGCAGCTGTGCTATGCGAGCGATGGCGATCAACAGTTCGGGATCGTCCAGATAACAGGGACAATCTGTTGGAAATACTCACCTACGCGCTGCTGCTGCTCGGCGCACTCGCCGGGGGCTTCGTCTCGGGCCTAGCCGGATTCGGCACCGCGCTCATGGCTCTCGGCATCTGGCTCTACGTGCTGCCGCCCTCGCTCGCGGTGCCCCTGGTGCTGATCTGCTCCGTGATCGCGCAGAGCTCGACGCTGCCGTCCATGTGGAAGAGTTTTGATCTCTCGCTGGTCTGGCCGTTCCTGATTGGAGGACTGATCGGCGTGCCGCTGGGCACCATGCTGGTCGCCTCTGCCGATCCAAAAGTGTTCAAGCTGAGCGTCGGCGTGCTGCTGCTGATCTTCTCGACCGCGCTGTACCTCAACAAGAAGCCGCTCGCCATCACGTTCGGCGGTCGCATCGCCGACGGTGCGATCGGCTTTGCCGGCGGCATTCTTGGCGGTCTCGCCGGATTGTCGGGGCCGCTTCCGATCCTGTGGGCGAACATTCGCGGCTGGAACAAGCACGAGCGGCGCGGCATCTTCCAGCTCTTCAATTTCACCGTGCTCGCCACCGCTTTGGTGTTGCAGACGGCCTCGGGCCTCGTCGCGTTCAAGGTGGTCTGGCTCGCGGTGGTTGCCTTTCCGGGCACCTTGATCGGCGCATGGGCCGGCGCGCGCGTCTATCACGCGCTGAGTGACAAGCATTTTGGCGATGTCGTGCTCGGTCTCTTGTTCCTGTCGGGCCTCGGCCTGGTCTGGAACAGTTTGGGCACGCACTAACTCCGTATTTTCTTCGCGGCGAGCGCCATGCCGCCTAACGCCGACGCCAAGCACGTAGATAAGCGCTCGCTACGCGGGCGCGCGTACAGGAGACGCCACGGGCTTGGGGGCAGCCTGAGCGGGGGGCTCCTCAGGTCGGAGCATGACAAGGCGATTCCGGAATTCACGCCGTAGCAGCCATAGGCTCAAGGTGGCCTGCAGCGTGGTCGTCGCGATCGATAGGTACCAGACATGCTCCATCCGGAAGCCCGGCCACGTCGAGAGCCAGATCGACGGCAGGGAATAGGTGAGGACCCGCGTTGCCGAGGTCAACAACACCGGCTTGGTGTTGCCGAGCCCCTGAAACAGGCTGGAGCAGGTGAAGATCAGCCCCTGCGCCACCATGTTGAGCGAGACGATGCGCAGAAAAAGCGACGCAACCGCCATCGTCTCCTGATCCTTCGAGAAGCCGGTTAGCAACAGACCAGGCGCGAGTTGCGCCGGGATCAAGAAA
Source organism: Bradyrhizobium sp. RT6a (assembly GCF_040547675.1). Taxonomy (NCBI): domain Bacteria; kingdom Pseudomonadati; phylum Pseudomonadota; class Alphaproteobacteria; order Hyphomicrobiales; family Nitrobacteraceae; genus Bradyrhizobium; species Bradyrhizobium sp. RT6a. Next base: position 520,907 of record NZ_JBEPQC010000003.1, on the reverse strand, counting down.
ACGATCATCACGGCGGTCGCGATGAGCGCCGCCTTGACAAAGGTCTCTCTCACGCGCGCTCCGTTGCCGGCGCCGAAGTTCTGGCCGGCGATCGGCCCTGCAGCAAGGGCGATGGCGAGCGCCGGCATCTGCATCAGGCCGAGCAGACGCGTTCCGATGCCAAATCCGGCCTGTGCCGCCGAGCCGAAAACGCTGAGCACGTAATAGCCCACGGCCATGATGATGAAGACCATCACGAACTCGCCGCCTGCGGGCAGGCCGACATTGAGGATCCTCTTCCACTGCTGAAGCTGCGGCCGCCATTGCGCGGGATCAAAGGCGACATAGCGTTCCAATTTCAGGAAATACACCAGCAGCATGAGCACACCGATGAAGACGGCAATCGAGCTTGCGAGGCCCGCTCCGGCAACACCGAGCGCGTGCCCGGTGCCCCAACCCGAGATCAGGACCGGCGCCAGCGCGATATTGATGGCCACTGCAAGCGCTTGAACCAGCATGCTTGGCCGCACGATGCCTGTCGCCCGCAACGCAGACGCCATGACCTGCGACGCAAACTGCAGCGCCAAAGCTGGCATGAACCAGAGCAGATAAATCGCGCCGGCTTCGACCGTGGCCTCATCGGCTGCGACCGCGCGCATATATGGACGCGACAATGCGAAGCCTGCGCCGAGGGTCAGGAGCCCGAACAGCACCGAGAGGACGACCGACTGGTTGAAGACGAGGTTGGCGTCGCCGCGATCCTTGCGCCCCACGGCGTGCGCCATCAGCGCCACCGTGCCGACGCCGAGCACCTGCATCAGCGCATTGACGAGAAAGCCGGCATTGCCGGCCGCGGCGACGCCCGCGATTGCCGCATCGCCTAGTCCCGACACGAAATACAGGTCGACCAGCTGGCAGATCATGATCGTGATCATGCCGACCACGATCGGTGGCGCCATGCTCAGGATGTGGCTCACGATGGAGCCGCGCGTCAGGTCCTTCATGTCGTTCCATCCTCTGGCGCCGCGACGGCGGGACGTTCGTCCCGCCGCCGCGCGCCACTCATTCCGCTGCTGCGATCTGTCCGAGCTCCACCACCTGGCGCTCGAACAGGCCGCGATAGATGCCGCCGGGCCTGGCCGCGAGCCTGGCATGCGTGCCTTGCTCGACGACCTCGCCGCGGTCGAACACCAGGATGCGATCGAGGCTGCGCACCGTCGACAGCCGGTGCGCGATCACGATCGAGGTACGGCCTCTCATCAACCGCTCCATCGCCTGCTGGATCAGCGCCTCGGATTCCGAATCGAGGCTCGAGGTCGCTTCGTCCAGGATCAGCACCGGCGCATCGGCCAGGAAGGCGCGCGCCAGCGCCACGCGCTGCCGCTCGCCGCCGGAGAGCTTGACGCCGCGCTCGCCGACCAGCGTGCCGTAGCCCTTGGGCAGGCGCACGATGAAGTCGTGCGCGTTGGCCAGCCGCGCCGCCTGCTCGATCGCCTCCAGGCTGGCGCCGGGCCGGCCATAGGCGATGTTCTCGGCGAGCGAGCGGTGGAACAGGATCGGATCCTGCTGAACGATCGCGATCTGGCTGCGCAGCGAATGCTGCGCGGCCCTGGCGATGTCTTGCCCATCGATCAGAACGCGGCCGCCGGTGACGTCGTAGAGCCGCTGCACCAGCTTGACGAAAGTGGTCTTGCCGGAGCCGGAGCGGCCGACGAGACCGACGCGTTCGCCGGCGCGGATCATGACCGATAGCCCCTCGTAGAGCGGCGCGTGATGGCCGCCATAATGGAACGTGACGTCGTCGAACACGAGCTCGCCGCGCTCGATCGCGATCGGCCGCGCGTCCGGCGCATCCGCAATCCCGATCGGCTCGTCGTGGATCGCCACCAGCTCCTCCATGTCGTTGACGGAGCGCTGGAGATTGTTGATGTGCATTCCGACGTCGCGCAAATAGGCATGGATGACGTAATAGCTCGTCAGCACATAGGTGACGTCGCCGGGCGAGGCTCGCCCGGACATCCACAGCAGCACGGCGCCGCCGATCACGGAGGCGCGCAGGGCCAGCAGCACCGAGAGCTGCGCCAGATTGGTGTAGTTGTAGCGCAGCCAGGTCCGCCGCACGCGCACGCGCCAGCGGTTGACGACACGGGCAAGCCGCGCATCCTCGCGCGCTTCCGCGCCGAAGGATTTCACCACCGCGTTGCAGGTCAGCGCATCCGCCAGCGTGCCGCCGACCTTGGTGTCCCAGGCATTGGAGATGCGCGCGGCCGGCGCGATGTAGCGCGTCGAGAACAGCACCGTCATCGTGACATAGACCAGCGCGCCGAGCGCGATCACCGCGCCAAGCGAGGCCCAGTGCAGGCCGAGCAGGATCATCGAACCGATCAGCACCAGCAGCGACGGCGCCAGCGCCATCAAGATGGTGTCGTTCAACAGGTCGAGCGCCCACATGCCGCGGGTGACCTTGCGCACCGTGGATCCCTCGAAGGAGTTGGCGTGCCAGTCGGTCGAGAACCGTTGCACGCGCATGAAGGCTTCCTGCGCGACCTCGGACATGATCTTCAGCGAGAACGGCACGATGGCCTGGAGGCCGGTCAGCCGCAGGACCATGGACGCCGCGCCCAGCGCCACGATACCGCCCAATGCCATCAGCGCCGCGTGCCGCGCGGCGGGATCGGATGGGCCGCGCGTCAGAGCGTCGACCAGATGTCCGGAAAAGACCGGCATGAACAGGTCGGCGATGGTCGCGCCCAGCAAGCCGCCGGCCACGATGAGGGTACGCCCCGGCTGCTTCAGCCAGTGCCGGAACACGAAGGGCAGCACCACGCGTATCGCCGCGGGCCGTTTTGACAGAGCGGTCATGGCGTCATCCGGCCGCTTGTGGCGCGGGCCGGCTCCATTGATGGACGCAGGCCGGCCGCGAGGGCCGAGACGGCGTCACTTAAAGTTGGCTTTGATCTGGGAAGCGAAGCGATCGGGACTGAAAGCCCAATCGAAGCTGGCGGAAGAGGCCTCTAGGAGGCCGCGCACATACCGAGCCAGAGCATCATCGAGCGCGGGCGCGCGATCTGCGAATGCGACGAAATCATGCAAATCCTCCCGGTTCGATGGAATGAGGTGCGCTTTATAGATGTGTCATTGGTGATTTGCAACGGGGCTCGCGCGAGATCACGCACGAGTGTTGCAAATTAGTGCCCGTCGCCGCGCTCTCCGCCGTCATGCCCCGGCTTGACCGGGGCATCCAGTACGCCGCGGCTTCTATGGCGGGAGCGCGCTTTCCAACCAAGGCCTCTGGAATACTGGATCGCCCGCCTTCGCGGGCGATGACACCGGATGAGTGGCTGGCTTAGTGCGCGTCGCCGCTGGCGCCGAACGGCGAGGCCGGCCTCTTCAACAGTGTGACGAGCAGGGTGAGGCCGAGATAGAACAGCGTGAGGATGAAGAAAGCATCGCCGAAGCTCATCACCACGGCCTGGCGATGCACGAGCTGGCTGAGCTGCTTCATCGCCATCAGCGTGGAATCGCCAAGCCCCTGAAACTTCTGCATGAACATGGTCAGGGTTTCAGTCGCGGTCGCGTTGCCCCAGGTCACGCGCTCCTGCAGGCGCGTGATGTGCAGGTCGGTGCGGTCGTTGAGCACGGTGTTGATGACGGCGAGGCCGACGGCACCACCGAGATTGCGCATCAGGTTGAAGAGGCCCGAGGCGTTCTTCACCCGGTCGGGCGCAAGCGTGCCGAGCGCGATGTTGTTGGTCGGCACCATCGCGAACATCATGCCGACGCCGCGCAGGATCTGCGGAATCAGCAGCTCGTAAAAATCGTAGTCGCGCGTGATCCAGGTCATCTGGTAGGAGCCGAGCGCAAACACGACGAGCCCGAACGCGATCATGTAGCGCATGTCGTACTTCGCCATGAGACGGCCGACCACCGGCGCGACCAGGAACATGGTGATGCCCGAGACGAACATGGTCTCGCCGATCATCAGCGCGCTGTAGCCGCGCACTTCGGCGAGGTAGCGCGGATAGATGTAGGTCAGACCGTAGAGGCCAATGCCGATGCAGAACTGAAGGACGCAGCCGATCGCGAAATTGCGGTTGGAAAAGGTGCGTAAATTGACGATCGGCTCGGCCGCCGTGAAGACGCGCCAGAAGAAGGCGATCGCCGAGATGCCGCAGATCCAGGCGCAGATCGCGACCGAGGGGTCCTGCATCCATTCATATTGCGGGCCTTCCTCCAGCACGTATTCCAGCGTGCCGAGAAAGCCGGCCATGAACAGCAGCCCCCACCAGTCGAAACGATCGAGCAATTCGAAATGCGGCTCGTCGAAATCGACCAGCGCCAGCACGCCGATGGTGATCCCGATGCCGGGCACGATGTTGATGAAGAACAGCCAGTTCCAGGACATCAGGTCGGTGATGTAGCCGCCGACGGTCGGCCCGATGGTCGGGGCCAGCGTCGCGACGAGCCCGATGATGGGACCGACGATGTGGAATTTCGTGCGTGGGAAAACAGTATAGGCCGAAGCGAACACGGTCGGGATCATGCCGGCGCCAAGAAAACCTTGCAGCGCGCGCCAGAGGATCATCTCCTCGATGGTGGTCGCGAAGCCGCAGAGCAGGCTCGATGCGGTAAAGCCGGCCGCCGAGATCGCGAACAACAGCCGCGTGCCAAACGCGCGCGACAAAAATCCCGAGAGCGGAATCGCGATCACTTCGGCGATCAGATAGGCGGTCTGGACCCAGGAGACCTCGCTGGAGCTCGCCGACAGGCCGGCCTGGATTTCACTCAGGGACGCCGAGACGATCTGGATGTCCAGGATCGACATGAACATCCCGAACACCATGATGATGAAGGCAAACAGCCGCTTCGGCGCGATGCGCTCCGAAGCGGGGTCCGCCATCATGGCAGGTGAAGCGGTCGTGGCGTTCGCCATGATCTGTCCTCGCGGGCGCAGGCGCGCTACTGCGGATGGATCATGGTGGCGTCGTCGAGATCGACCTCGCTGTCGGCGTCGGCCGCGCCCTTGTTGGTATCGACGCTCGCGTAGACCGACATGCCGGCGCGGAGCAGGTTTTGCTTCGCGACCGACTTCGGCACGCGGATGCGGACCGGCACGCGCTGCACGATCTTGGTGAAGTTGCCGGTGGCGTTGTCGGGCGGCAGCAGCGTGAATACGGAGCCCGAGCCCGCCGCGATGCTGTCGACGACGCCGGAGAATTTGCGCATGCCATAGGCGTCGACCTTGATCGTCACCGGCTGGCCGGGGCGGATGCGCTTGAGCTGGGTCTCCTTGAAATTGGCGTCGATATAGACGTTGTCGAGCGGCACGACGTTGCCGAGCCGCTGGCCCACCGCGACGAAGTCGCCGGCACTGACGAGGCGGTTCGAGAACGTGCCGTCGACCGGCGCGCGCACCGCGGTGAAGGCGAGATCGCGCTCGGCCTTGGCGAGCGTGGTTTTGAGCTCGGCGAGCTGCGCCTGCGCTTCGGCCTGCTGCGCTTTGGCGACGTCGACATTGCTGAGCGCGACATCGTAGGCGGCCTGCGCAGCCTTGACCGCGGCGGCGCCCTGGTCGCGTCCGGCTTCGGAGCTCTCGAAGGTGGCGCGGGAGGCAAACCCTTTGTTGCTCAGCGCCTGCTGGCGCTCATAATCGAGGTCGGCGCGCTTGAGGCCGGCTTCGGCGGAGACGAGCTGCGCCTTGGCCTGAGCGACCTGGCTGTCGAGCGCCGCGACCTGGCGGCCGATGCGATCGATGGTGGCCTGCTGTGTCGCGATCCTGGTCGCCGCGGCGTCGACCGCGATCTTGTAGTCGCCGTCGTCGATGCGGAAGACGATGTCGCCGGCGCGCACCGTCGTGTTGTCGCCGGCGAGGATCGAGGAGATGTGGCCGGCAACGCGCGCGCCCAGCATGGTGTTGTTGGCGCGGACATAGGCATCGTCTGTCGCGACGTAGAAGCGGCCGACCAGCGTGTAATAGCCGGCATAGCTCGCGGCCGCGAGCGCCAGAAGCAGCCCTACTCCCATCATCACGAATTTGGGCTTGCCGGACTTCGGCGCGCCGGGGGCGGCGGGCGCGTCTGGGGCTGCGGCCGGCTTGTCGGTCACGGGCTTCTCCGGCGCCTCGCTGGGAAGGCGCTTGGCCTCCTCTGCCACATGAGAGCGCAACTGCTCGGCGAGAGCTACAGACGTCTCGGTGGCAGCGTCGCCACCCGCGGGCGTCGGCGTCTCCACGGCGTCCTTGCGAAGGACCCGCGCAGCCTGGTCTCTCAATACGGCCATGAAGGCCTCCCCCAAAAAAAAGCGCGTTGAGGGACGGCCGCCGTGCGGCCGCTTTCCTCTCGCCTATCCCAAATATCATTGACCGAACGGTTCGGTCAATATAGATAATATTCCCGGGCGGAGCCTAGTGGCCCGAATCCTTTATTTCGGTTTCATGGCCCTGGACCGATGGAAAAACTTTCCGAGACCCTGAACCAATGGTTGTAGCCGCTCGCGAACATCTGCACGTCATCCAAGAGGAGGACAGCTCCAAACGCCGCCAGATCCTGGACGGGGCCCGCAAGGTGTTCATGGATCTCGGGTTTGACGGGGCCAGCATGGGCGAGATCGCCCGCGCGGCGCAGGTCTCCAAGGGCACGCTCTACGTCTACTTCGCCGACAAATGCGCGCTGTTCGAAGCCATCCTCGAGCAGGAGGCGCTCCAGCACGGTCAGGTCGCTTTCAATTTCGATCCCGCGCGCGATGCCGAGACCACGCTGAAGGATTTCGGCCAGGCCTACATCCATCTGCTGTGCCGGCCCGGCGGCGGGTCCGCGATCCGGACTGTGATGGCTATCGCCGAGCGCATGCCCGACGTCGGCCGCCGCTATTATGCGCGGGTGCTGGACAAGACCATCAACCGCCTCTCCGACTATCTCAAAGCCCATGTCGCCTCCGGCGATCTCGCGATCGACGATTGCGACCTGGCGGCCTCGCAATTCATGGAACTGTGCAAGGCCTCGCTGTTCCTGCCCTTCGTCTTCCAGGCCGCGCCTGCGCCGTCGGAAGAGCGCATGAGCGAAGTCGTCGACAGCGCGACGCGAATGTTCCTGGCGGCGTACCGGGCGAAGTAACGGCACGCGTTGCAGGCCGTTCCGTCGGTCCTATATTGGGGCTCATGTCCCGTGATCTCCGCCCGCCCGTCGATATCCTCCATTACGAGATTGTCCAGGAACAGGCTTCCGCCCTCGGACGGATGGGCCGCACGCTCGAACAGGCGCTGGCGCGCTTGCGCGAGTTCGACGCCGCCCATGCCCTCCCTGAGGTGCCGGCCTCGATGCAGCCGGCCAGGCGCAAGCTGGTGATGGAAGCCGGCTACGCGCTCTGGATGTTCGTGGTGCAGCGTGAGGCGACCGGCCTGCGCGACAGCCGCCACATCATGCGGACCTACAATGTCCCGTCCGAGGTGCAGCTGTGCATGGGGCTGGTCCCGGCACCGTCGAAGTCGACCCGAAAGTGATTTTCGACGGCGCCCGGCGCTAGAGCTCCTCGCGAGCGGGCACCCACGACCGAAAAACGCCATCCACGCCGAATGGCCGCTTGGGCACCGCTCCTGATGACGGCAATACGTCTCGATCGCCGAGGTAGCAACAGCTACGCCAAACCTTCATCGGGAATATTGAGAACAGCGCCGCATGCTTTGCAATGCACGGCGTCGCTCTCATGCCGCTGTAGTCCGCAAGTTGGGCAAGGAAATCTAACCTTGTTCGGACTCAACAATGCGCGCGCGAGATTGAAGAACAGGGTTACTCCGAAAATCATGATCACGACGGTTATCAAACGACCCATTGTGCCTGGCAGGGTAATATCGCCAAAGCCGGTCGTCGTCAGCGCGGTAACAGTGAAATACAGCGCGTCAGCATAGTTCCGAATCTGATCGTTGCGAAACTTCTGAGTCTCGTAAACTATCCCCGTCATGACAAATATGAAAACCGCAAGGTTGGTGACGGCAAAGATGACCTCCTCGTTGCGACGGAAGAATGACGAATCCATGCGCAACCTAGCGAGCATCTGGTAGTCACGAAGCAGTCCCAACGTCCGCAAAATCCGCAGAAAGCCGCCCGCCTCGCCAGCGAGGGGCGCCAGGAATGAAACGATGGCGACTATGTCAGCCCATGTCGAGAGGCGGGCAAACTTTCGAAGCGGGTGCCGGTCGGCGAGTAGCCGTGCTGAAAAATCGGCCAATATCATTGCGCCGAATAGGAGGTCGAACGTTTCGATGATCTCACTGGGGTGCAGGAACGACGTTCCGATGATGAACAGTATGGTCACAACATCAAACGCGAGCAACGCATAGCGGAAACCAACGGCGCTAGGCGTTGTACCTTCGTAGAGGCGACGGACGCGGCTTCTCAGGGAGGTGTGGTTCACAGCTGCCATATGCTCGCACTTTGCACAGATGATTGCAGCTGGGACGCCCCTTCGCGCTACGAGATCTAAGTCAGTGCGACAAGTTCGAGCTAGTTGACGCTTCCGTGACAGTCCGAAGCACCAGCGTCAGGTGGCTGTTACCGGGACGGACTGTCATCGGCACAACCTCGATGCTATCGGGTCCCGGCTCGCCTGCTTTCCTCCACTGAAATGCCGCGCCGGGTCTGCCGTATACATTCACCCTTTTTGTTTCTCTTCTGCGCTTCTTCCATCGGAGCTTTTAGAGCGTTCTTCGAAGCGATCAGCGCCCTTCGCTAAATCGTGTCCCGTCTTGCTCTCGTTTTTCGCTTCTTCCTTAGCAGTCGCTTCGCGCAAGCCTTCAGCGGCCCGTTCCCCAGCTTTTGATGATTTTCGTTCGTCATCCATGTGAAACACCTTCCCTGATAAACGACAGGCTTCTCCAGGAATTCAACCGGATCGCTTGGAGATTGTTCCAGTTCGGTGGAAGCTAGTGCGTTTACTGGCCCGAAGCTGATTCAGACAAACAGCACCTTCGCTCCGGTCACAAGCCGCCCATCATCCTCAAGGCGGGAGACTTCGGTTTTGCGTCGGTAAGCTGACCTTGATGGGCACGACCTAGTCGGTCACCTGCTTCCGTAACGCAGCGAGATCGTTGACGACCATCTTGGTCGGGCCAGTCCAGATGATGCCGTCGTCCTGAAGGCGGCTGAGGATCAGGCTGATCGACTGGCGCGTCGCGCCGATCATGCGCGCGAGATTGGCCTGCGTGATGCGACCGAGCGAGATCGGGCCGTTCTCGTCCTGGGCCGCGTTCTCGCACAGCTTGACCAGCAGCAGCACCAGCCGTTCCGCCGCCTTCTGTCCCGCCAGCGTTTGCGCCAGCATCGAATAGGTCTCGCCCTTGAAGCCGAGACACTCGATCAGCGCGACTGCGAACGACGGCGACTGCGCGATCAACCGGCGGACCGCATCCTGGTCGAGATGCAGTGCTTCGACCCGCCCGAGCGCGCGGGCCGACCAGCTGTGGCGGTGATCGCCGAGGATATAGGGCGCGCCGACGAAGTCACCGGCCTCCCAGGTCGACAGCATCAGTTCGCGCCCTTGCGTGCCGGCATGGGTGCTTTCGACGATCCCGTTCAGGATGATGTGGACGCCGTTCGCAGGCTCGCCCTCCCGCAGCAGGTATTCGCGATTCTGGTAGGTCGCGAGCCTGCCGGTTCGCATCACCAGCTCCAAATCGGGCTTGTCCAACGCCTTCAGCACATAACGTCCGGTCCCGGGCCGTGGCAGTTCGGCGCGCGGCTCAGCTGGATCGGCCACCTCATGCGCATCGCTGCGCCCCACGATCGGTCTCCCTTCGAGTGACGGCTCGAAGGCTAGGAGGTCTCCGCTCAGATTGCAACGCGGCGCAGATGGTCGGGCTCGGCCGAAGCCTCCATGAAAGCACAAGCCACATCCGTGAGCAGGCGCTCCCGGCCGGCCGGCGCCAGGAACGTCACGCCATAGGGCACGCCCGCCGCGGTGACGGCGTTCGGAACGGCGATGGCGGCCAGGCCCAGCGGGTTGGCGTAATTGGTGTAATAGCCGTTGTTGAAGTTGGCCGTCAGCGGATCGCGCGCGACGTCGTCGATGCTCAGCACGGTGCCGACCGTCGGCACGACCAGCGCATCGTGAACTTGCCAGAAATCGCGCAGCGATCGCTGGACCTCCTTGACCTTGTAGAGCGCTCGATAGGCGTCGGCCGCGGTGAACTTCCGGCTGCCGACGACGAGGTCGCGCACGATCTTCACGCCCGCATCCGGGTTGGCGTCGAGGAACGCGCCGACCGAGACGTCCCGCTCGGCGAGGAAAGGTCCGAAAAAAATCAAATCGTTGACCGAAATGAACGGCGCGAAATCGACCGATGCCACCGACAGATCGAGCTGCCGCAGCTTGCGAAGCCCGTCGCCGAACAGCGCCTCCGTCTCCGAATTGCCGAAGAACCTGAGCTGATCCGAACGCGGCGTTGCGATGTTGAGCGGCCGCGCTGGAGATGCCTGCTCCGTCCATCCGGCGAAAGCTTCCGGCGAAAAACAGTCCTCGGCATCGCGCCGCGCCAACACGCGATAGACCTCGTGGCCGTCGCCGGGATCGCGCGTGTAGAGCGAGATGGTATCAAAACTTCGGCAGGCGTAGACCATGCCACGCTGACTGAAGGCGCCGGGCGCCGGCTTGAAACCGGTGACGCCACAATAGGACGCCGGCACTCTGCCCGATCCGCCGGTATCGGTGCCGAACGCAAAGGACGAGGTGCCTGTCGCAACAGATACCGCTGCGCCTGAGCTCGAGCCGCCGGGGATGTAGTCCGGATTGTGCGGGTTGCGGGCGATGCCATAGGGCGAGCGCACTCCGACGAGGCCGGTCGCGAACTGATCCATATTGGTTTTGCCGAGATAGATCGCCCCGGCGGCGATGGCGTCGGCGACGACCGGGCTCGTGTCTTTCGCGGTGTAGGCGAATTCCGGGCAGGCCGAGGTGGTCTGCTCGCCGGCCACGTCGATACAGTCCTTGACCGAGAACACGAGGCCGTAGAGCGGCAGCTCGGCGATCTCGCCAATGCGGGCATCGAGCGCGCGGGCCTTTGCCATGACGCCTTCGAGATTTGCCGTCGAGATCCAGACGCCGCTCTGGTCGGCGTCGTCAAGGCGCGAAAGCACATGTGCGGCGACATCGGACGGCTTGAGCTCACCGCTGCGATAGGCGGCGCGGAGGTGACGAGGTGCGAGATTCATGTCGGTCACGTGCTTGCAGGAATTGGCAATGTACCGGCGAGGCAAGCCTGCCGGCACCGACCCTAGCGGCCGATCACCTTCTCCAGATAGGCGGGCTGGATGAAGGCTTCGAAATCGGCGCGCGGCAGCAACTTCGGCAGGCGCTCCTGCTTCACCAGGAAATCGGCGGTCGAGATCAGCGTGTCGACGAACTTGCCCTTTTTCGCGGACGTGCCGAGATACTCCTCCGTGAGCTGCTTGTTGCAGGGGACCATCCCGGTGCCCTTCATCATTCGCTGCGCGTCCTCGATGGGCAGCGAAAGCTCTTCCGCGATGATCTCCGCGGTCTTCTCCGGATTCTTCAGCCAGAAATCGATGCCTTCGCATTCGGCCTTGATGAACTTGTCGACGTAGGACGGATACTTCTCCGCAAACGCGTTCATGACGACGCCGATGTCCCAGGTCGGGTAGCCGCGCTTGGCCATCTCGCCCGAGGTGACGAGAATCTTGCCGCCGTTCTTGACGGTCTTGCCGAGATTCGGCTCCCAGAACCAGGCCGCGTCGATGTCGCCGCGAAGCCAGGCCGCCGCGATGTCCGACGGCGCGAGGTCCAGAATCTTCATCGAGGCGGGATCGACACCCTCGTCCTTGAGCGCCTGGAGCAGGAGGTAGTGTGTCGTGGAGCCGAACGGCGCGGCCACCGTCTTGCCCTTGAGGTCCTTGAGCGAGGTGATGTTCTTGTCGGTGCGAACCACCAACGACTCGACGTAGTCGAGCATGTTGATCACCAGGATGCCCTTGATCGGCAGGGCGCGCGTCGCGCCGATCGCGGTCGGCGGATTCCCGAGGCCGCCAAAGTCGACGTCGTTGCCGGCGATCGCGCGCAGCATGTCGCCGCCCCCGCCGATCTTGACGTATTTGATGTCGACGCCCGGCATCTCCTTGGCGAGCAGGCCAAGGTGCTTGGTGACCAGTTGCGCATTCACGAGGTTCAGATAGCCGACGGTCACCTTCGCCGGCTTGTCCTCGGCGCGTCCTGCGCCCGTGAGCGCCAACGTGGCAACTGCGAGCGTCGCAATCAGTCTCTTCATCATGGAGGTCTCCCCTACGATCAGAATTGGATTCAGGCCCACGGCATCAACAGTTTCGCGATGCCGCGCATCATGAGGTCGAGCACGACGCCGGTGAGACCGAGCACGATCAGCCCCATGATCACGACGTCGGACAGCAGGAATTTTGCGGCGTCCCAGATCATCCAGCCGATACCGGCGGAGGCCGCGACGATTTCGGCGGCGACGAGAACGGTATAGGTAAATCCGAGCGAGATGCGCATGCCGGCGAGAATCAGCGGTCCCGCCGCCGGCAAATAGACGTGAAACAGCAGATGGCGCCGGGTCGCGCCGAGCGACTGTGCGGCGCGCACGTAAACGGGATCCACGCTGGTGACGGCCTGGATCGTCGAGATGACGATGCCCGGCAAGCCGGCAAGAAACAGCAAAGACAGCTTCGAGCTCTCACCGATGCCGAGCCACATCACCAGCAGCGTATAAAGGCCGAGCGGCGGCAGTGGCCGGTAGAACTCGATCAAGGGATTGAGCAGCGCGCGAGCGTTGCGCGACACGCCCATGAGGACACCGAGCGGAATGCCGATCAGGCAGGCCAGCGTGAAGGCCGTGAGGATACGATAGAGGCTTGCGCCGAGATGCTGAAGCAGGGTCGCGCCCTGATATCCCTTCGTCATCGTCTTGACGAACGCGGCCCAGACCGCCTGCGGCTTCGGCAGGAACAGCTCGTTGGCCCAGCCCATCTCCGTGACGATGGCCCAGCCAGCCAGCAGCACGGCGACGGTCAACGTCGAGAGCAGCACCGATCGCGAGACCTTCGGAAGCCCCAGCCGCAGGCTGCCGCGTCGGGTGCGATCCGGCGAGATTGGAATCGTCATGTGGGTCGCCTCGACGCTCATGTCCGCACTCCCAGGATCTGCATGATGGTCAGCGCGTAGATCCGCGTCGCCATCACCGACTTGGTGATCGAGATGTTCTCGTTGTCGACGGCCCAGCCGTCTTCTCCGGGACCGAACGTCACCGCATTGATTCCGGCTTCGCGGAAGCGGATCGTGTCGTTGAAGGCATTCTTGCGGTTGACCCCGGGCTCGCGGCCCATCAGACGCCGGTAAACCGCGCGCAAGGAGCGGCAGGGCTCCTCCTCGACCGGCACCGGTTCGGTCGCGTTGACGAACAGCGAGCCCGGCACCTGGCGCACCTCGACTTTGACGTCGTTCACGCCCGCAAAAGTGTCCCGTCCGAGACGCTCGATGTCCGCAATCACGCTCGACAGCGTCATGCCGGGCACGACGCCGACCACGGCGAGCGTGATGGTGCAGGCATCCGGCGAGAACTGCATCTCGCCAGGTAGGCCGGACCGAATGCGCACCACGGCGCAGCAGGGCGGCGTATGTCCCATGAACTTGCTGGGGACATGCGTGAACGCCATGTCCTTCAGTTTCGGCAACAGCTTTGCCGCTTCCATGATGGCGTTGACGCTGATGTCGGGTCGCCAGATGTGCGACTTGATCCCGTGAACGGTGAGCTCGATCAGGCAGTGGCCGGAATTGGCCACCGACAGGTTCATGCCCCAGTCCTTGTTGACGTCACCCCAGGCGGTCGGCTCGGCGGTGATCTCGTAGTCGGCGGTGAGGCCGACCTTGTTCAGCATGTAGATGGAGCCTTCGGTGCCGTTCCGCTCCTCATCGACGGTGTAGCAGCACATCAAGGTGCCATCGAACTTCACACCCGCTTCGGTCAGGGCCTGCACCGCGAGCAACGATGCCGCGAGGTTTCCGCGCGTGTCGGACGTGCCGCGCGCATAGAGCAGATCGCCATGGCGCGTCGCCTTGAACGGATCGAAATCCGTCATGTGCCATTTCTCGGGCTCGACGGCCGGATAAGTGTCGAGATGGTCGTTGAGAATGAGCGAGGGGGCGCCGTCGCGCCCCTTGAGCACGCCGAGCACGTTCGGCCGGTGCGGCTGCGCGCTGTGCTTGGTGACCTCCATGCCGAGCGCTTCGAGCTTGCCCGCGACCAGCATCGAGATCGCCTCTTCCTCGGCAGGCGGCAAATCGGGATCCAGCGGATTGCCGGAACGGGGCTGGCCGGTGCGGATCAGCTCGGACGCGAGTTCAAGCCACCGCTCCTCCGTGATGCGCGACAGCACGCGCTGTTCGAGATCCGAATAAGGAGGGGTGACAGGCATCTGCATGACGGGATCCGCTGGCTCACGGCGCCGGCAGCGCCGCTTCGTGGCAGCCTCCTCATTGCAGCGACCGTGCCAACCGCCGAAAAAGCCCGTCGCGGCACAATTGTCTTTCTGACTTCAATGGCTTAGGCGGGATTTGCGCGCGCGCAAATTTTTGCGCTCGAGATGCGCTCTGCCGAAGACGCGACGTCGGCTGAACAGGCAAGGCTCAGCGCGAGGCCGCCCGGCGTGGGGTCGTAGCCCGCATGGAGCGAAGCGGAGTGCGGGAACGCCGTCCCCGGATTGCGCTTCGCTCCATCGAGGCTACGGGTCACGCGCAAGCCTCAATCGTCGGCGTACTCGTCCTCTTCGTGCTTGCGAAGCGTGCTCTTGCGCGTACCCAGCGAGCCGGTGATGGTGGGATCGCGCCTGCTGGCGTAAGGGCTGCGCGATTGCGCGCGCCCGGCGACCTCTTCGCCGGAGACGGCGGCGGGCTGGCAGATCAGGCGTCGGCTGGCGCGGCGCATCAGATCGACGTGGATGTGATCGTTGTGGTAGACGTTCGAGCCCGGCGCCAGCACCGTGGTGAAATGCACGCACGCGCCCGACTGCACGTCGCGCAAGAATCCCTGCTCCTCCGGCATGCCGCGCCAGCCATCCTTCACGGTGACGCGGCGGCCGTCGGCGAGCACGAAGGCGGCGATGTCGAGCGCGTTACCGAAGGCGTGCTCAGAAATATGGGCGTGCGAATTGCCATTCATGCCGCGGCAGGAATAGGCGGAGATCTGCTTGATCTCCGCGACGCGGGTGCCGAACCAGCGCATGGCCGATGGCTGCACGGTGTCGGCGAGCCAACGGTCGAGCTCGGACACGATGGGACAGGCCAGCGTCGCAACCGGCTTGATCGCAACAGGGCCGACGGCAGTGACGGGATTGCCCTGTGCCGGACCAAGACGCGGCGGCGGTTGCTGCGCGGGCGCCTGCGAGTACGGCGCCGGCCGCGCCGGATAGCTCGGCGCATTCATGTAGCGCGACGCGCCCGCGGCATCGGTGCCCTCGGGCGGCAGATCGATCTCGTCTTCCTGCTGCGCCACGCCGGGTGCGTTCAACGACACCGGGCCTGACGGCGCGCCATAGCCGGACGGCTGGCGCACCGCGCTCTCGGGATAGTTTGAGCGTTGCGGATAGTTCTGGCTTTGCGGGTAATTCGATCGCGGCTGCGTCACCGGCCAGCGCGGCTGGCTGCCCACGCTCCCGGGCGGACGCAATTCCTCATCGGCAAAGCCGTAACTGCTCGAGCCTTCGCCGAGGGCGGCGACCTTGAGCGGAAACTCGGCGCCGCACATGCCCGGCCCGGAGATCGGGTCGATGCGAACGAGATCCGGCCCCTCTTTCACCGCGCCTGATTTCAGGCATGCGGCTTCGGCCTCGGCCCGCCACGGTTCACGTTCGGCCTGGAAGAAGCCGCGTCCGCAACCCGCTAACGAAACAAGGACGATGGAGCCGACGAGATACAAACGAACTCCGCGCGTCATGCACGCACGTTCGGTGAATTTACTTAAAGACTCTTCAACGTGTTGATTTCAGTGTTCTTTAACCATGTCAGCCCGCGCGCGCCTAATGCCCTGCCGGGGGCGAGCGACAGCAAGGCTGACTTTTTCCAAAAGAGACTTTCTGTTAACCATGACGCTCTTGCGCAAGGCGGCGCGACAGCGGGAGCGACCTCATGACGTTCGCCGGGAAACTGAGCGTTATCACCGCGTACCTCGCCATGGCCTTTGTCGGCGCCATCGTGCTCGGCATGGTCTAGCGGCTTCAGTCGAAGCTATCGAACGCATCCCTTACGACCGCGCGCTCCACTGCCGCGATGTCGTGATCAGCTTCTCCGGCCGCTCTTCGGCTCGCGTCCAGTCGTTTCCGGAACACCAGAAATGGCCCAGTGCGCAGGCTTCGACGTGAAGCTCGCCGGAGCTCTTCAGCGTCATCCTCGCATAATAGGTGCTGCCGCTGGAGCGACTGTAGATATTGCCGGTCCAGACGTCGTGGGTTTTCGGCTTCATGTTGACGAGCACGCTCTCGCCCCTGGTCGACGCTTCAGTCAGCGCGAAGCCGCACAGTGCAGGACCGCAGCGTTCGATGCGGACCGTGCCCTTGGCGCCTGCGCTCTCCCATTCGCCGAGCGGCAAATAGGCGAGTTCGTCGTCGCCGCGCTCAGGGCTGGTCACGGCCTGCTTGAGCTCCGGCCTTGGCGCCACGACAGGTGCCTCCATGCGCGGCGGATCGAGCGCGACGGTCTTCGGCGGTTCCGTCCGCGGTAGCTCGACCCGTGGCGGATTGGCGCTTGGCGCCGGCGGCAGAACAATTGGCTGCGACGTCGTTGAGGCAAGGACAGGAGCCCCCGGCGCTGGCGCGGGCGCGACCTCGATGGCTTGCGGCGGCCTGACCGGAGCCACGGGATAGAGCGGCTGCGGCGGCGGAAGCACCGGCGTCGGCGCCGGTGTCGTATCAACGTCCGCCCGAAAGCTGCGATGGGAGGAAACCGAAACACAGGAAGCCGATCGGCAACGACTGGACGACTCGACCTGGAATCGATGACCGCCGATCGAGAACGCGTAGGACCCAGCCTCGGCTGCGGGCGCAATCGCCATCAGCGCGATCAATGTGCCAAGCGAAGTCACAAGCCGCGTCATCGGCACCTCCCTCTGTGTCGCGACGAGGTTACGCAGATGGAATCGCAGATGAATGTGCGCTGCGTCACCCAGCGGCCGCGAGCGTTGTGACGTCTATCACAGAACGTCCGATCAGCCCGGCATAGGGTCGAACCACGCTTCATCCACCAGCGACTTCAGTCCCATCGGGACCCACACATTCTTCGGAGGTTGTCATGAACAAGCTCACCATCGCCGCCACCGCTCTCTTCCTCGCGTCCACCGCCGCCGCGCATGCCGGCAATTCGCTCTCGTTCCAGATCGAAGGCCAGAAAATCCGCATCGAGACGCCGCGCAACTGCGCCTCGCTCAATTGCGTGACCATCGTGGCGCCCGGCTTGTCGGACAAGCCGATCAAGCTGAACAACATCAACCTCAAGGGCCTTGGCTCCAGCTCCAAGGACGATGACGTCGACACCACGCCGGCTCCGGCCACGACCGCGCAGCCCGCGCCGGCGCCGATGCAGCAGCAGCCCGTGCAGCAGGCCCCGGTGCAGTCGACCGCGCCGGCAGCGCCCGCTATCGCGGCTCCGGCCACGACGGTTGCCGCTGCTCCAGCCGCCGGCTACGACGCGACGACGCAGACTGCGCCCGTTGCGGCCCCTGCTCCCGCTGCCGCCCCCGCGCCGCTCGCGGTTGCGCCGACCCCCGCTCCGGCTCCCGTCGCCGCGCCTGTCGCGGTTGCCAACACACCGATCGGCGTTTGGGCGACCGAAGAGAACAAGGGCAATGTCCGCGTCGAGCAGTGCGGCGTCAATCTCTGCGGCTACGCCGCAAAGACCAACGAGCGCATCCTGATCAACATGAAGCCCGACGGCGCGAAGTGGAGCGGCCGCATCCACGATCCCGACTCCGGCCGCAACTACGACTCGACGATCGCGATGAAGGGCCCCAATGCAATGCGCGTGCAGGGCTGCGCCTTCGGCGGCATGTTCTGCGGCGGCCAGACCTGGAAGCGCGTGAGCTGACGCCAAAGGTGACGTCTCCAACACATGCACATTCTTCGTCATGCCCGGGCCTGTCCCGGGCATCCACGTTCTTAGTCCTGCGCTTCAAGGCGTGGATGGCCGGGACAAGCCCGGCCATGACGGTGGAGAGGCTTGGCCACAAGCTAGTATCGCGTACCGTTTGAACGTTCGCTGCCCCCCGTGCGATAGACATTCATCCGCCGTTCACCTGCATCAGGATGATATCGGTCGATCTCGCCTCGCGTTTCTCACCGGGACCTCCTCGTGAATTTTATCGTGGCCTGGCGCCGCTTCTTGTTCGCGCTCGCCTTGCTGGCCTTGCCGCCGGCCGGCTCAAACGCAGCATCTGCATCCGATGCAATCCACCTTGCGCAGGCGCAGCCACAAGCGCAGCCGTCGCCCGCCCCCTCGCCGACTCCATCGGCTTCACCCGCTCCCGCGACGGAGGTGCAGCCCGCCGCCGTCGAGCCGATCGGCAATGTCGCAACGGTGACGGGCATCGCGACCGTGATCCGCGACAAAAATTCCTATCCGCTGCGGGTGCGCGACGACATCTATCTCAACGACGTCGTGCAGACTTCGTCGAACTCCTCGCTCGGCATCACCTTCGACGACGCGACCACGTTCAACCTTTCCGCAAGCACGAAGATCACCATCGACACTTACGTCTATGAGGACGGCGGCAAGCACAACGCAGGAATCTTCGACATCGGCAAGGGCACGGTCGCCTTCGTCGCGGCGGCGGTGGCAAAGACCGGCGACATGAAGATCACGACGCCGACGGCGACGCTCGGCATCCGCGGCACCACGGGCGTCGTCGACGTGCCGGAAGGCGGGGCCGCGAACAAAGCCAACAACGTCAACATCAAGCTCTATCCCGACGCCGACGGCCGGGTCGGACACATCGACGTCGACGATCGCACGAGCGGGACGCGGCTCGGTGCGCTGACGCAAGGCGCGAGCGGTTTTGCAATCCGGCCGGGCGCAGCCGCTGCCGGCGTCATGCGCTTTGCCGCGGTGCCGATCACGATTGCGCCACAGCAGATCGCACGCGACCGCGGCTTCGTCGGCCAGGTGCATCTGGCGCAGACCACGGGCCGGCAGATCGTCACCGAGCAGCGCGACTTCCGCCGCGCCAATCCGACCGCGAGCCCGCGCATTCCGCGGCCGTTCCAACCGCCGCAACAGCAACAATTGCGGCCTAACACGGCGCCCGGCCAACAGCCGCAGCGGCCGAACGGCCAGCCCGGTCAGAACAACCGTCCAGGCCAACAGCAGCCGGGCGCGCCAGGTCGCCAAGGCAACCAGCAAGGCGCCCAGCCGCCGCAGCGGCCGGGCCAAGGCGGCGCGGTGCAACCGGGTACGCCGCGCGCGGGTCGAGGTCAGCAGCAACAAGGCCAGAAGCAACGCGCGGGGCGTCCGGCAGGCCTACCGCGTGCCGGTCAAGGCACGCAGCCTGACGGCACGCCGCAAACCCGGCCGCAACGCGGTGGACAGATTCCGACGCAGCCCGGCGGAGTCGCGCCGCAGCAGCCGGGCGGAGCGCAACAGCAGCCCGGCCTGCAGCCGCGACTGCCGCGCACCGGATTGCAGCCGGGCCAGCCGCCCGCGGTTCAACAGCCGGGCATGCAGCGACCGGGCAGCTTCCAGCAGCGCCCGCCCGCCGCACAACGCCCCGCAGCGCCGCGAAGGCCAGTGCCGGCCCCAAAGGAGAAGGAGCGGCGGTGACGTGCGTCAGCTTGCTGCTCTCTCTCCCCGTCATTGCGAGCGCAGCGAAGCAATCCAGAGTCCCTCCGCGGAAAGATTCTGGATTGCTTCGCTACGCTCGCGATGACGATCTGGAGGGAGTGATGCTATCTCCGCCGTCAACCCGCGGATGCTTCTGCACTCGTAAGCAGGGCGCGACAACAGCTCACGCCTCGCCGCGTAGCCACGCCTTCATCTTTTGCAACAGACCATGCCGCAACTCGCCGACCGAGGCCGCTTCAGCCGGTGTCAGTGTCTGCAAAGCTGCATCGACATCGTCGATTGCCAGCGTCGGCTCGGACGCAGGCGAGGATGCAAGCCCCGCCGCCGCAAGCGCGATCGGGCCGATCTGCGTCAGGAATACGCGCTCGTACTCGCGCGAGAGGCGCGCGAGCGCGTCTTCCAGCGTCAGCCAGTCGACCGCCTTGATGTCGTTCATCAGCTTGCGGACCGGACCGTCCCCGGCCTCCATCCGCCAGAAATGCACCACCTTGGAACGTCCGCCCGACTGGTAGACGAGCGTGCCCAAAAACTCGTGGATGGCAACGTCGTGGCCGGTCTCTTCCAGCACTTCGCGATGCGCGGCTTGCTTCGGCGTTTCGCCGTCGTCGAGCTTGCCCTTGGGCAAGACCCATTCGTTGCGCTTGCGCTGGCGCACGACGGCAATCAGCGGCGGCGCACCTCGCCGCAGCACAATACCACCCGCCGCCATGACCGGCGCCCGTGCCATCACCCAATCCGCAGTCGTAGAACGTCCCCACGAAAGCTATAGGCGCCTGACCCGGCGGATTGAAGGCTAGTTTTTTCTCAGCAGCGCTTGACCCGCGCGAATGCGCGTGCCTTCGGCGATGCCGTCGCAAAAGGTGAAATCGCCAGGCGCCAGGATGATGATGGTCGAGCCATGCTCGAACCAGCCGAGTTCCTCGCCCTTGCTCACGTTGACGTCGCAGGGGAAATTGACCGGCCCCCTGGTCTGCGCGTTCAGCACCATGTCGAGGAAGTGCAACCGGATGCTCGCGACCAGGATCGCGGCGACCGGCACCAGCGTCACGGCTTCGCCCGTCGGCAGATGCGTGCGGATCACCGCGCGCTCGTTCTTGCAAAACAGACGCTCGACCCGCTTCAGCGCGATCGGGTTGACGTTCCAGACATCGCCATGGATCAGCGTGACGCGCTCGATATGCGCGTCAAAAGGCGCGTGGAAGCGGTGATACATGCTCGAGGTCAGCCGCAGCGTGACGAAGGAGCCGTTGCGGTGCTGGTCGACCAGCACGGAGTCTCCGAGCAAATCGAGTAGCGAGTACGGCGCGCCCTTGACCTGGAACAGCTCGGTGTCGGCGATCCGGCCATGGGCGCCGACGATGCCGTCGGACGGACTGGCGACAATGGAGGGGTCGGGATCAAAAGGCCGCAAGCCGGGCTTGAGCTCCCGGGTGAAGCAGTCGTGCAGACTCCTGAAATGGGTCTTGCGCGCCTCCGACAGATCGAGGTCGGAGAACAGCTTCCACAGCGCGATGGAGCCGTCCCGCACCAGCGGGTTCTCGATCTTGGAGAACCAGCCCATGAAACGGGTCAGGGCCGCGCGGGGGATGCGGTTGGTCAACAGGAAGTTGAGGTCTTCCTGCTGGGTGAAAGAGGCGATGAGGGCTTTGACTGTCATGAATCTGTCAGCTCGCAGTATTAGCGCTTGTTGTCATGGAAACGACACTCCCGATTCTTTCTTTGTCCGTGGCCGCCGCAGCGTCCGCTGCCGCCGCCTTCCCGAAAATCAAGGCGCGGATCGAATTGTCCCGCGCCAAACACCGCTCGCTCGCCGGACATTCCAAGATGTCGCGCCGGGTCGCAAAGCTGCTCCCGTTCTACGAGTTCGAAGGCGATGCGTACTTCGCCTGCGACGGCGCGCCGGCGAACATCGCAATGCAGCGCAAGGACGGCTTCTTCCGCCTCGCAAGCCTCTACGCCGAGCGCTACCCCAACGGCCGCGCGATGACGAAGGAAGCGGCGGAAAAGATCTCCGATCTGCACTTCACCGAGACCTACCGCGTGCCGTTCCAGTTCTCGCGTCTGGTTCGCGAGCATTTGGGCACCTCGACTTTCGTGGAGTCGTCGCGCGGCGTCACCATCACGGATGTCGACGGCAACACCTCCTACGACCTCACGGGGTCCTACGGCGTCAACATCTTCGGCAACGACTTCTACAAGGAGTGCATCGAGGGCTCCGAGAAGCGGGCGCACGCGCTCGGCCCGGTGCTCGGCCCCTACCACCCCGTCATCCTCGAGAACGTGGCGCGGCTGTGCCAGATCTCGGGCCTCGACGAAGTGTCCTTCCACATGTCCGGCACCGAAGCCGTGATGCAGGCGGTGCGGCTCGCGCGCTATCACACCAAGCGCAGCCATCTCGTCCGCTTCGCCGGCGCCTATCACGGCTGGTGGGGCGACGTGCAGCCCGGCGTCGGCAATCCGATTCCTGCGCACGAGACCTATACCCTCGCCGAAATGTCGGAGAAGACGCTGCACGTGCTGCGTACGCGCAAGGACATCGCCTGCGTGCTGGTCAACCCGCTGCAGGGGCTGCATCCGAACGGCAACGCGCCCGGCGATTCCTCGCTGGTCGATTCCTCCCGGGGCGGCAATTTCGACCGCGCCGCCTACACCGCGTGGCTGAAGCAGCTGCGCGAGGTCTGCACCGAGCGCGGCATCGTCCTGATCTTCGACGAGGTCTTCGTCGGCTTCCGTCTCGCCGCAGGCGGCGCCCAGGAGTATTTCGGCGTCCGCGCCGACATGGTGACCTACGGCAAGAGCCTCGCCGGCGGCCTGCCGATCGGCGTGGTCTGCGGCAAACGCCTGCTGATGCGCCGCTTCCGCGACGACCGCCCGGCCGACGTCTGCTTCGCCCGCGGCACCTTCAACTCGCACCCCTACGTCATGACGGCGATGGACGAGTTTCTGAGCCGGCTCGCCAGCCCGAATTTCCGCGCCGTCTATGACGGACTGGACGAGACCTGGAACGAGCGCGCGGAAAAGCTCAACCGGATGATGACGGAGGCCGACCTGCCGGTGCGGTTCGCGAACTTTTCGTCGATCTGGACGGTGAAATACACCACCCCGTCCCGCTACAATTGGATGCTGCAATATTACCTGCGCGCCGAAGGCCTGTCCTTGAGCTGGGTCGGCACCGGCCGGCTGATCTTCAGCCTGAACTACACCGACGCCGATTTCAGCGAGGTCGCCGAGCGTTTCGTCCGCGCGGCCGAGAAGATGAAGGCCGACGGCTTCTGGTGGCATGATGGCGTCCTCACCAACAAGACCATCAAGCGGCAGATCCTGAAAGAGATGCTCGCCAAGCGCTTCGGGCGCTGAGGCTAGTTCCTCCAACGGCGTCATGGCCGGGCTTGTCCCGGCCATCCACGCGGCTCCGCGCGAGAACTCCAACACGTGGATGCCCGGGGCGAGCCCGGGCATGACGCAATCATCAGACATCGGAGGCCTTGGTGAGAACGGCGCGCTCAGGCGTGCTGCTCTTCGAGCGTGGGCTCGCCGATGAGGCCCAGCGTGTGCTCGGGCTTGAGATGCAGGCCGGGATCCATCAGCTCGCCACGCATCAGCGCCAGCGGCGCGTTGCGGTAGAGCATCAAATCGTGGAAGGGGTCGGTCAGGATCTTCGTCATCCAGACGAGGCCCGTCTCGACGTCGCGGATGAAGAACAGGTGCACCGTGCGGAACAGGAGACCGCCGCCGCCGACCACGAGCCAGATCTTGGCGACCTGCCGCATGAAGTCGGTCGCGCCCACCCAGGGCGTGAACAGTCCGAACAGCGTGGGATCGACCAACAGCACCAGTGGCGACAGCGCCCAGATCGACATCAGCACCACCTTGCGCTGAAGGTTGTAGCCGACCTTGATCTCTT
Source organism: Bradyrhizobium sp. RT6a (assembly GCF_040547675.1). Lineage (NCBI taxonomy): Bacteria > Pseudomonadati > Pseudomonadota > Alphaproteobacteria > Hyphomicrobiales > Nitrobacteraceae > Bradyrhizobium > Bradyrhizobium sp. RT6a. Next base: position 497,185 of record NZ_JBEPQC010000003.1, on the reverse strand, counting down.
CCTTGTGCTCGTGCGTCGCCTGATTGACGTGGTCGTAGCCGTGCGGCTCGAAGAAGAAGTGGCCGGCCTGGCGCGAGGTCATCGACACCAGCCAGCCGACCAGCGCGGAGACCACGGGATCGACGAACAGCCAGACATAGGCGAACAGAAAGCTCAGCGCGCTGACGAAGTGCAGGCTCTGATTGATGCGGCTGTGGTGATAGTAGCGATGGTCGTCCCAGCGCTGGATCCGCAGCTGTTCGAGATAATTCTTGATCATGCTCTCCCCCAAATGCTTTCGGGTTCAGGATTTACAGAGATTCGATGTAGGCCGTGTGACATCATCATTTTGTCATGTGACGATGTGCAGCGACGCGGTGACGCACGCGACGCGTGAGCTTGGGTTACGCCGCCTTGGCGACGTCGAGCTTGCGGAAGCGCACCAGCGAGAAATGACCGAGCGGCGGGATCAGGCGGCGCTCGGCGAGCTCGATGCCGTCGGCACCGGCCAGCCATTTGGCGTAACGCGACCAGGCGAACTCCGCGGTGCGGAAGCCGAGCGGACGCACCACCGGCTGCAGCTTCTGCTCGATGAAGCGGCGCATGCCGGTATCGGCGCTGACGCGGGTGAGGATGATCAGCTCGCCGCCCGGGCGTAGCACGCGGGCGAATTCGTCCAGCGCGACTTCCGGATTCGGCACGGCCGTGACGACGTATTGCGCCATCACGACGTCGAAGGAGTCGTCGGGGAATTCGAGCTTCTCGGCATCCATCACAGCGAGGCCTTCGACGTTCTTGAGCTTGCCCTCGGCGACGCGCTGGCGCGCCTTGTCGAGCATCGCCTCCGAGATGTCGGTACCGAAGATGCGCAGATGCGGCGCGTAGAGCGGCAGCGAGATGCCGGTGCCGACGCCGACCTCGAGCACCCGGCCGCCGATCTTGTTGGTGGCGGCGATCGCGGCCTGCCGGCCCTTGGCGAACACGCCCCCGAACACCAGGTCATAGACCGGCGCCCAGCGATCATAGGCCTGCTCGACCGTGCCACGGGTGAGGTCGAGCTGCTGGGTGCCGTCAAGGTTCATGATCTTAGCCATCGATGAGGTTCTCGCTGTGGTTCAAAACGTTTTGGGTCAACCGCGCACCGGCCGCCGCGCCATGCGAGGCGAGGCGCGCAAGGCACGGCTGGGCTGAAGTGAGGTGAGGTTGCCGACGAACTGGCGCGCGCTGTTTTCCCAGGAGCGCTCCAGCGCGAAGTTGCGGCAGGTCTGGCGCGACATGGTGAGCGCGCGCAGGCACGCGGCGCGCAGATCGTGGTCGATCGCGCCGATCGGATGATCGGCGATGACATCCTTCGGACCCGTCACCGGAAACGCCGCAACCGGCGTGCCGCAGGCGAGCGCCTCGAGCTGCACCACGCCGAACGTGTCGGTCAGGCTCGGAAACACGAACACGTCGGCGGCGGCGAGATGAGCGGTGAGATCGGCGCCCTTCTTCTCGCCGAGGAAGACCACATCAGGATATTTCTTTTCGAGCGCAGCCTTCTGCGGGCCGTCGCCGACGACGACCTTGGTGCCGGGCAGGTCGAGCGAGAGGAACGCCTCGAGATTCTTCTCCACCGCCACGCGGCCCATCGTCATGAAGATCGGCCCAGGCAGATCGAGCTTGGCCGGAGAGTCGGGATGGAACAGCTCGGTGTTGACGCCGCGGGTCCAGAAGCCGAGCCGCTTGAAGCCGCGCTCGGACAGCTCTTGCCGCAGCGAGGCCGTCGCCACCATCGTCATCGCGGCGGCATCGTGGAAGTGGCGCAGCACGGCGTAGCCGACACTCGCGGGGATGCCGGTTCGCACCGAGACATATTCCGGAAAGCGCGTGGTGTAGGAGGTGGTGAAGGCGAGCCCGTTGCGACGGCAATAAGCCCGCGCCGCCCAGCCGATCGGCCCCTCGGTCGCGATGTGCAGCGCTTCCGGCGCCGCCTTCTCGATCCGCCGCGCAATCTCCCTGCCGCTCGGCAGCGCAATGCGCAGCCCCGGATAGGTCGGCAACGGCCACGACCGAAAGCCGTCCGGCGTGAGGAAGTCGATCTCGACATCCAATGCCTTGGCCGCGCCAGCCAGCGAGGTCAGCGTCCGCACCACACCGTTGACCTGTGGATGCCAGGCGTCAGTCGCGATTAATACCCGCATGGGGAAATCCCGAGATTTTTATGATTCTCGGCTTTGGACCATCAACCACGGATATTTCAGGCGTGTGACGTCATGTAAGTGTCGGCCCGCTGTTTTGTTCGTTAACGGATCCACGCAGCCACGAAACCGTCATGAAACAATCCTTGCCGCCATGAAGCCGTTTTCGGTTTTCCGCGCAAACGTCCCGAAACTTCTTGCCGTTAGTGATTTACGCAACAGAGCACCGAAGCGGTGCCGGGGCGGCCAAGCAACACCGCGCAAACAGGGGCGACCAATGATCAATCTGGAGACGTTGAAGACTTATTCGCGCGCCCTTGCGTTTGGCGCAGTGGCTGTCACCGCGATCGCGTTCGCCGGACCGGCGAAGGCCGCGCCCGTGCAGCTCTTCCCGTTCTTCCAACCGCTGCCGCCGATCGCAGCGCCGCAGCCGTACCAACCCTATCAAGCGACGCCCTATCAGGCCGCGCCGTCCGAAGATCAGGACGTCATTGAAACACCCGCCCGCTTTCGTCGTCAGACGGTCTCCTATGCGACGCGTGAGGCGCCCGGCACCATCATCATCGATACGCCCAACACCTACCTCTATCTCGTGCTCGGCAACGGCCAGGCGATACGCTACGGCATCGGTGTCGGCCGCGACGGTTTCACCTGGTCCGGCGTGCAGTCGGTGACCAGGAAGGCGGAGTGGCCGGCGTGGACCCCGCCGCCGGAGATGATCGCCCGCCAGCCCTATCTGCCGCGCCACATGGCCGGCGGCCCCGGCAATCCGCTCGGCGCCCGCGCCATGTATCTCGGCGGCACCATCTACCGCATCCACGGCACCAACGCGCCCGAGACCATCGGCAAGCAGGTCTCCTCCGGCTGCATCCGCCTGACCAATGACGACGTCTCGGACCTCTACTCCCGCGTCAATGTCGGCACCAAGGTCATCGTGCTGCCGATGACGGAACGCCGCGCCGACCTCGGCGCCGCGACGCGGTAAGCGACAGGACATTGTGACGCAAACGGCCCCGGAACCCACCGGGGCCGTTTTCGTTGGCCCTCGGCATCCCGATGCGCGCGCGTGCTGCGGCGCGATCCCCGATGGAGGCGCGAATGCAATCACGTCCGCAAACGCCGCAAGGCACATGGCTGCACGTGTTCGCCGGCGCAGTGGCACTGCTGCTCACCGCGCCCGCCTCGCTCGCACAGCAGCCGGCGAGCGACGACGCAGCCCAGCAGGCTTTCAACAATTCCTGCCGAACCTGCCACTCGGTGAAAGAGGGCGACAATCGTCTGGGCCCCAACCTCAATAAAATCGTCGGACGCAAAGCCGGCTCGCTGCCGAACTACAACTATTCCTCGTCGATGAAAGAAGCTGGCTTCGTCTGGGACCAGGACAAACTCACCCGCTTCATGGTCAAGCCGGACGAGGTCGTGTCCGGCAACAAGATGCAGCCCTATGGCGGCGTCTCGGCAGAGGAAGCGGCGAAGGTGGTTGCTTATTTGCAGGCGGCTTCGCCGTAACCAGCCCCCGACGCAGGGGCCGCTTCGTTTGGTCGGTGATCGTAGCCATCCTTCGAGACGCCCGCCTGCAGCGGGCTCTCAGGGTGAGGAATTGACGCCGGCCGGTTATCTATCCTAGTTCCCCTTCACCAGCGGGCAGCCGCCTTTGTCGAGCGGACGGAAGGCTTCGTCGCCGGGCACGGTGGCGATCAGCTTGTAGAGGTCCCACTCGCCCTTGGAATCCTCGGGCTTCTTGACCTCGAACAGATACATGTCGTGGACCATGCGGCCATCGATGCGGATCTTGCCGTTCTTGGCGAAGAAGTCGTTGACCGGCGTTTTGCGCATCTGCTCCATCACCTTCGGTGCCTCGTCGGACTTGATGGCGTCGATCGCCTTCAGGTAATGCATGGTCGCCGAATAGAGCCCCGCCTGGATCATGGTCGGCATGTGGCCGACCTTCTCGTTGAAGCGCTTGGAGAAGGCGCGCGTCTCCTCGTTGGTGTCCCAGTAGAACGCGTCGGTGATGATCAGACCCTGCGTCGACTTGATGCCGAGCGAATGGACGTCGGTGATCTCCATGAGCAAGGCGATCATCTTCTGGCCGCCCTGCGTCAGGCCGAACTCGGCCGCCTGTTTGAGCGCGTTGGTGGTGTCGCCGCCGGCATTGGCCAGCGCGACTACCTTGGCCTTGGAGGCCTGGGCCTGGAGCAGGAAGGAGGAGAAGTCCGACGAGTTGAGCGGATGGCGGACCTCGCCGAGCACCTTGCCGCCGCTCTCCTTGACGACGTTGGCGGCGTCGCGCTGCAGCGCCATGCCGAAGGCGTAGTCGGCGGTGACGAAGAACCAGGAGTCCTCGCCGCGCTTGACCATCGCCTTGCCGGCGACGTTGGACAGCGCATAAGTGTCGTAGGTCCAGTGCACCGTGTTGGGCGAGCAGGCGACGCCCGTGATATCGGATGAGCCGCCGCCGGAATTGATGTGGATCTTGTTCTTCTCGCGCGTCAGCGCCGAGATTGGCAGCGCCACCGACGAGGTCGGCACGTCGAAGATCGCGTCGACCTTGTCGTTGTCGTACCAGTTGCGGGCGATGTTGACGCCGACGTCGGGCTTGTTCTGGTGATCGGCGGAGACCACGGCGACCTGCTTGCCCGCGACCTTGCCGCCGTAATCGGCGACCGCCATCTCCACGGCTGCGAGCGAGCCCTTGCCGGTCGCGTCCGCATAGAGGCTCGACATGTCCGTGAGCACGCCGATCTTGACGACGTCGTCGGAAATCTGCGCCTGCGCGGCGCCCGAAGTGGCGGCGAGAGCGAGACCGGCCGCGACCGCGGCGATGAGTTTTTGCATTTTGTTTCTCCCTTTGTGTTGTTGTTTGGGCTTTGTTGCGGGAGCCGTTCTAGCGACAATCGCTGGCGGGAGCAAAGCCCGGGATGTGCGAGGAGGGTTGAGAAATAAGCAGGGCGCGGCGGTGTTCCTTCGTCTCTCCCCGCTTGCGGGAAAGCAATCGAATTTGATCCGAGAGTTTGGGCGCGAAGCCTCCGCGTCATGGCCGGGCCTGTCCCGGCCATCCACGTCTAACCATGCGGCACGAAGAACGTGGATGCCCGGGACAAGCCCGGGCATGACGACCTCTCGCGCATGTTCACATGCAATAGCCCTGCCGCAAGCGGGGCGAGCGAGAAGCGCCGATCCCGCTCACGCGCTGCCCCTGAGCCGTTCGTTGCGTCGGCGCAAGCCTTCCAGCGTGGCGAGCAGGATGACCGAGACCGTGGTCAGAATCACCGCCGCTGCCGTGATGGTCGGGCTGATGTTCTCGCGGATGCCGCTGAACATCTCGCGCGGCAGTGTGCGCTGTTCCGGACCTGCCATGAACAGCACGATCACCACCTCATCGAAGCTGGTCGCGAAGGCGAACAGGGCCCCCGACGCCACGCCAGGCAGGATCAGCGGCAGGATCACACGGCGGAACGCATCAAGCGGCGAAGCGCCGAGCGAGGCGGCGGCGCGTGCCAGATTGGTGTCGAAGCTCTGCAGCGTCGCGCCGACCGTGATCACCACGAAGGGCGTCGCCAGCGCGGTGTGGGCCAGGATCAAGCCGAGATAGCTGCCGGTCAGTCCGATCGGCGCGAAGAAGAAATACAGGCCGACCGCGGTGATGACGCCGGGCACGACGACCGGCGACAGCACGAACGCCAGCACGAGCGGCTTGAACCGGCTCTTCCACTGCGCCAGCCCCAGCGCCGCCAGCGTGCCAAGCACCATCGAAAGCAGCGTCGAGGCCACACCGATGATCATGCTGTTCTTCAGCGAATTCATCCAGCGCGGCGAATTGATGAAGTCGTCATACCAGCGCAGGGAGAGGCCCGGCAGCGGATAGGTGAGGTACGAGCCCGAGCTGAAGGACAGCGGCATGATCGCGAGGATCGGCGCAATCAGGAAGATGAACACCAGCGTGGAGATAACGATGGTCGCGGTCCACGCGATTCGCTGGCTGGGCGTGCGGAGGGAGGGACTGTCGCTCAATTCTTCATCCCTCCCGTCACCTGCTGTCCCTGCACCAGCTTTCCGTAGACGAGCGCGAGCAGAATAGTGGCGAGCAGCAGCACCGCACCCAGTGCCGAAGCAAGGCCCCAATTGGCCGTCTCGGTCGTGTAGAGCGCGATGAAGTAGCTGATCATCTGGTCGGCGGCGCCCCCGACGAGTGCCGGCGTGATGTAATAGCCGAGCGCCAGGATGAAAACGAGCAGGCTTCCCGCGCCGATGCCGGGCAGCGTCTGAGGCAGGTAGATGCGCAGGAAGGCGGTAAGCGGCGGCGCGCCGAGCGAGGCGGCGGCACGCATGTAGGCAGGCGAGATCGCCTTCATGCTGCTGTACAGCGGCAGGATCATGAACGGCAGGAGAACGTGGGTCATGGCCACGCAGACACCGAAGCGGTTGTAGATCAGGCGCAACGGCGCATCGATGATGCCAAGCCAGAGCAGGCTTTCGTTCACGACGCCTTTGCCCTGCAACAGAACGATCCAGGCGCAGGTGCGGACCAGCAGAGACGTCCAGAACGGCAGCAGGACAAAGATCATCAGCAGGTTCGACCGGCCGGGCGGCAGCGCGGCCAGCAAGTAAGCGACCGGGAAGCCGAGGATCAGGCAAAGTGCCGTGACACTGAGGCTGATGAGGAAGGTGCGGGCGAAAACGTCGCGGTAGATGGCCTGATCCGGCGGGGCCGCGACGATCGCGCCGTCCACGTTCCGCGTCAGGTCGAGCGCCGACAAAAGATAGAAGCCGGTCATGGGACCACTGGCGTCCTTGATCGTGGTCCAAGTGGCGCGTTCGCGCCAGGCGGGGTTGATCTTGCCCAGCGTCTCCCTCGCCGTGCCGGGCTCGGGCACGGTCTTCAGATTGCGTGCGGTGCTGGTCAGGATCGTGCGGAAGCCGTTCAGTGCGTAATTTAGCCGCTTGGCCGCAATCGCAATGGTGCCGGAAGCGCGCGCCGCCATGATGTCGCTTGCCAGCGCCGCGTAGGCCTTTTCGTCCGGCAGATCCCTGCCGTCCCAACTGGCGAGAGCCGCGATGGTCTGAGGCAGAACCAGACGCACTTCCCGGTCATCGACGGCACGCCACAGCATGCCGGCGATCGGGCCTGCGAAGGTGAAGAGCAGAAAGACGAGAAGCGGCAGAATGAGTACCAGCGCCTTGATCTGGCGTGCGCGCTCCGCGCGCCTCAATCGGCGCTTGAGCGGTACCCCGGTCGATGCGTTGGCGCCGGTCAAGAGCGCATCCGTCATTGGTCGAGCCCTGCGGGCGCGCTACTTCGCTGCCCATTTGTTGAAGCGCTCGGTCAGGCGGTCGATGTTCTCGAGCCAAAAGGCAACGTTGATCTCGACCGCGTTCTTGATGTTGTCGGGTGCCGTCGGCAGGTCCTTCAGAACAGCAGGCGCGAGCAGAGCGGCTGCGGCCTTGTTCGAGGTGCCATAAGCAATGTTCTCCGACAGTTTCGACTGGTTCTCCGCCTTGCCGACAAAGTCCAGAAACTTGTAGGCCGCGTCCTTGTTCGGGCTGCCTTTCAGGATCACCCAAGTGTCAAGGGTGAACAGCGCTCCGTCCCACACCATGCCGAAATTCTTCTTCTCGTTCTTGTTCGCCGTGTCGATGCGGCCATTGTAGACCGAGGTCATTGCCACCTCGCCGGAGGCGAGCAATTGCGGCGGCTGAGCGCCGGCTTTCCACCAGACGATGTCGGCCTTGATGGTGTCCAGCTTCTTGAATGCGCGCTCGACGCCTTCGTCGGTCGCCAGCACCTTGTAGACGTCCTTTGGCGCGACGCCGTCGGCCATGAGGGCGATCTCCAGCGTGGTCTTCGGGCCCTGGCGCAAAGCGCGCTTGCCCGGAATCTTCTTGGTGTCGAAGAAGTCGGCCCAGCCTTTGGGAGCCTCCTTCAGCTTGTCCTTGTCGTAGCCGAGAACGAAATCGTAGAGGATGGCGCCGACGCCGCAAGCGTTCACCGACGGCGGGATATAGGCGGCCTCGCCGCCGATCTTCGAATAGTCGAGCTTCTCGAAGAGGCCTTCCTCGCAGCCGACCGCCAGTTCGTCGCTCTCGACCTGGACGACGTCCCAGGTGGCGGCGCCACCCTGCACCTTGGCTCGCAACACACCGACGCCGCCGTCCCAGGACTCGTCGTTCATGGGAATACCGGCCGCTTTCTTGAACGGCTCGAAATAGACCTTCTTCTGGGCATCCTGATACGCGCCGCCCCACGACACGACGGTGAGGTCACGCGCCTGCGCGACCGTGGCCAGCGCCGCGCTGGCGGTGAATGCCGCGGCGAACCCCAGTACAATCTTGCGCTTCAGCATGGTCTTTGTTCCTTCTTCTTCACGTGAATTGCGTTGAGCTTGGTCGGTGCAGGTCCGCCCGCGTGGGAGATTTGCTGCATGGTTGGATCAGACGGGATCGAGAGCCAGGCAGTCCTCCGGGCGGAAGGTGATGAACACGTCATCGCCGGGTGTAAGGCCGCCAGCTCTCAGGCTGTCGGCTCTCAGGCCGTCATGCGTCCCCGGCTGAAGCTTGACCATGAACTCCCTGTTGTCGGCGACGTCGAGCACGGCCAGCGCGTGGTCGCCGAGATAGATGGTGTTCTGCACCTTGGCAGGCAGTCGGTTCGGTTCGTCGCTGGAGGTGCCATCCGGGATAATGGCGATCCGCTCCGGCCGCACCGACAGCGAGGTCGATGCGCCCGCGCCCGATACGTTGACCGCTCGTGCGGTCACGGCGCCGCCACCCGCCAGCGCAACGCGGCAATATTCTTTCTCGACCGTCTCGACGGTGCCGGACAGCACATTGTTCTCGCCGATGAAATGGGCGACGAAGCTGTTCACCGGATGCTCATACAGCGCGTCGGGCCTGTCGATCTGCTGCACGATGCCGTCGTTGAACACGGCGATGCGGTCCGACATCGTAAGCGCTTCGCTTTGATCGTGGGTGACGTAGACGACGGTGATGCCCATCGTCTCGTGCAGTTGCTTGATCTCCAGTTGCATCTGCTCCCGCAGGCGCTTGTCCAGCGCGCCCAGGGGCTCGTCCATCAGCACGAGTTGCGGATTGAAAACCAGGGCGCGGGCCAGCGCCACGCGCTGCTGCTGACCGCCGGACAACTGCCCGGGCCGGCGCTGAGCCAGGTTTTCCATCTTGATCATGCGCAACGCTGCCCTCACGCGCTCCTGCGCTTCGGCCTTGTTCGTGTTGCGGACGGATAGCGGGAAGGCGATATTCTCCGCAATTGTCAGGTGCGGAAACAAGGCATAGTTCTGGAAAACCATGCCGATGTCGCGCTTGTGTGGCGGCACGTTCTTGATCGGCCGGTCCGCGAGGTAGATCTCGCCATGGGTCGGAACTTCGAAACCCGCCAGCATCATCAGGGTGGTCGTCTTGCCCGAGCCCGACGGACCGAGCAGGGTGACGAACTCGCCCTTCCTGATGTCGAGATCGAGGTTCTTCACCACGAGGTGCTCGCCATCGTAGGTCTTCTGAATGCCGGAAAAGCGCACCAGCGCCGGCGCAGGCGTGACCATGCCGGCTTCCATGTCGTCCTCGCGTTATCAGCCACACTGCTGTCAGCACCTCGTCCGAAGGTGCGAGGAACAGCTTAGCATCCTCCGACCAGATTGCCAGCGGCGCAAGCGACGACGCGCACGAACCCGTCGAGGAAAGGCGCGCGTTACATTCCCGACAGTTTCGTCACGGATACATTCAGCGAGCCGCCGGCTTCCGCGATCACGCGCAGCGTCTTGGAATCGAAGGCGATGTCGGCCAGCGTCAGGCTGTCGATCTTCGCCTCGACCTTGAGGCCGTCCTCGTTTTTCTGGAAGTCGGCGATCGCGGCGGCGATCTTCTCGCGTGCGTTCGCGGCAATCGGCTTCAGATCGATCGTCGCTTTCTGTACCAGCGCCTGCTGCATCTGCGGCACCACCGCCCGCGCCGCGGCACCCAGGAGGCCGAAGGCCGCCTCCGACTCCACCGCGAGCTGGATGTCGGCGAGCCTCAGCGTCTGCTGCGCCTGGTCGAGCATCGGCCGGCCCCAGATGTGCACGGTCGCTTCGGCGCCGAGACCAAGCCAGCTCTTCTTCTCCTTGGCGCGCACCAGCAGCGAAATCAGGAGGCGCTCCCCCGACGGGATCACGTTGACGCTCTTGACGGTGACGTCCACCGGACCGGAGCCGTCCTCGGGATAGGTGCGGCCGACCATCTGCGCCGCGATCAGCTTGTTGATCTCGGTGAAGGGCACGTCGATGGGTACGCCGATATTCACACCGGTGCCGGTCGGCGGCACGATCGAGATCTTGTCGGGGAACGGGCAGTCGGGCTTGGTCGGCGTGGACGTGACGCGCGTCTCCGCTTCCAGGCCCAGCAGCAGGGTCACGGCCTGCGCATCGACGCGCGGCTGCGCCGCGATGGCGCGGATCGGCTTCATCTCCAGCCAGAGCGGCGGCAGCGCGGCCGAGGAGCCCGAGCCTTGCAGCGGGATCGAGCGGCAGGCCTTGGCCCATTGCAGCTTCGCGTTCTCCCGCAAGGTCGGATCGTTGCGCATGCGTTCGGAGACGGCGTTGATCTGTTCGCCGACGGTCTTGTCGATCAGCGGCTTCACCTGCGCCGGCACGTTGACCTTGGCGCCCGAGACGTTGAGGTTGGTGTCGCCAAGATTGACCTGGGCGCCGAGATTGGGCTCGAGATGCCAGTTGGCCGCGAGCTTCGGCCGCGAGGTGACGACGACGTTGCCCTTGATCTCGGCGCTGGCGTTCAGATTCTTGATGTTGACCGCGCCGATCTGTTTTGCGGCATTGCCGCCGAGCACGCTGCCGAGCGCCTCGCCGAGGGCGCCGGTGGCTTTCGACGACAGCGATCCCGTCACGTTCAGCTTGCCCGTGAGCGGTGTCGAGATCGTCAGCACGTCCTTGTCGCCGACCGCCGACATCGGCCCGCGCACGGCGGACCAGCCGATGTCGGCGTTCTCCAGGATTTGCGAAATCGGGTTCTCGGCCTTGCCGGCGAAATTGCGCGGGGCGGCCTTCTCGGCCTGCTCGCGGATCGCCGACAGCGCGATGGCGACCGGCGCCACCACGATCGAGCTCTTCGCGACCTGCAGCAGCGGCGGCAGTTGCGCGACCGGCGGCGCGGAATTCGTCGCCCGCGGCGACAGCAAGTCCATCGCCTTCAGGCTGATGAAAAACGACGCCGCGAGCACCGCGACGGCGATCAGGATGGTCTTCAAGTTCAGAGTTAGTCGCATCAATCCCCCAGGCCGCCCGGGAAGGGATTTTACAGGGCGGGAGAGAGGGGCGCTAGAGCGTACCGATGGGGTGGAATTGCGGCGAATGGGTTAACGGCTGCGAGTGCGCAATTGCCGCGGATTCAGGCAGCCCTCACGAGGCTAGCCGCGTTTGGGACGGCGGACCGCTCTCACATTGCCGCGATCTCCGCCACCGCAGAAGAAACGGTCGCCGCCGTCGGACTCCAATCCTGACACCATCGTCCCGGCGGGCAGGTCGAGCTGCTCCAGCACCTTGCCCGTATCTGGGTCGATCCGCCTGATGTCGCTGTCCTCGCCTTCCCAGGTGCCGTGCCAGAGCTCGCCGTCGACCCAGGTCACGCCGGTGACGAAGCGCTTGCTTTCGATGGTGCGGAGAATTTTTCCCGTCTGGGGATCGACCTGATGGATCTTGCGCTCCCGATACTGCCCGACCCAGAGCGAGCCCTCGGCCCAGGCCAATCCGGAATCGCCACCGCCGCCAGGTGCAGGGATGGTGGCGAGCACCTTGCCGGTCGCAGCGTCAATCTTCTGGATGCGGTCCTCGGCGATCTGGAACAAGTGCCGGCCGTCGAACGCCGTTCCCGCGTGCGCGGCGACATCGATGGAGCGGGCGATTTTGCCGTCGGCCGGATCGACCGCATTCAATCTGTCGCCGGATGCGAACCACATATGGCTGCCGTCATAGGTGACGCCGTGCACGGCTTCGACGCCCGCAAAGGGCCCGTATTCCCTGACGATCTCGGCGGCTGAACGTTTCATCTGCTCGGTCCCTGTGGTGTGAATCCCACCTTACGTCTTCATGAGCGATCCGGGGAGTAACAAGCCTGTCGGGAAACCCGGGACGGGCGGCGTCATCCAGCGCCGCGCCCGTCCGTGTCCGAAGGACTGCACCTTGTTCGATCGTGCTAGCTCTTCGAGGGCCCGCTGCACGGTGCGCGCGCTCGTTGCCAGCGCCAGCGCGAGCGCCGAGCTCGACCAGGGCTCGCCGTCGGAGAGGAAAGCCAGCACGCTGGCGTGCTTCTCCTCGACGGGCCGTGCCAGCACGAGAACCTGCCGCGTCTTGCGCGGTGTCAGCACAAAACCCTCCTTCGTCGCGCTGATGTCGGCGAGAGGCTCGAGCTTGGTGCGGAGCCGCCCGATTTCGACGCGGAGCCGGGCGCGATGCGATTCGTCGACGTGCCTCGCCTGAAACGCTCCCGTGATCAACGCTTCCCGCGAGACATCGGCGGGCCAGGCCTGCGCCAGGATGCGGGCGAGCGCGAACAGCACCGGCCGTCTTCCGAGCGGCACGAGGATGCCTCGCCTGCGAACCGCGTGATGGAATGTGTCCACCACGAGCGCCTCCGATGTCGCGAGGTCCTCGACCTCCTCGAGCCGCAACGGCCGTTCGTGCCCGCGCGTGATCAGGCGCGCTGCGGGCGTGTCGAGCACGCGGCTCGTGCCTTCGACCTCGGCCGCAAGTGCTGGAATGCCGGCCTGCCGCGCTGCGCTCGCCGCGCGCCCGAGCGCCACGCGCGCGTCTTTCGTTCGGAGCCGCCTGATGGCGATGCCGGCGATCACGAGCTCGCGGGCGACCTGCGCAGCCGGGGGCATCGGCGTGGTCTTGATCTCGGCCAGCGTGCGTTCGGCCTCGTCGAGACGCCCGAGAAGGAGCAGTCGGCGCGCCTCGATGTGACCCGCATGGGCGGCGTTGGCGAGGTCACCGTGACCTTCGAGCGTCGCCCGCGCCGCCGCGAGCGTGTTTGCCGGCCAATTCAGGTCGCGCGAGACGAGTGCGATCTCGGCCTCCGCCACCACGCATCTTGCACGCGCGACCGCCTCTCTCGGACCGAAGGCGCGTGCGGCGCTGCGCAGCAGCGTCTTCGCCTTCGCGAGATCGCCGAGCTGCGCCATCGCGATGCCGCGCAGCGCCAGCGAAGGTGCATCGTTGCGCAGCGCGACGCGGTTCAGCGCGCCGAGCGGATCGCCGGCTTCGAGCGCGCGGGCCGCGGCCGTGATCAGCGACTCCATTCAAATCCCGCCACACTTGTTACTCCCACCGCGCAACTGTCCGGTGCGAGAGATCGTTGACGGCCGACAATGTGCGGCGAGGAGCGAGCGGTTCCGCATCTTGCATAGTGAGATACGGAACGACCGCCCGGGAAAAGTTGGAGAGCCATGATGACATCAGCTGACAACGCAGGAAATAACGGACAGGCCGCCATGCAAACACCGCCGGTGGTGTCGCCGCAGGACTGGGAGGCCGCCCGTCAGCAACTGCTCGTGAAGGAAAAGGCGCATACCCGTGCCCGCGACGCCCTGGCCGCCGAGCGCCGGCGCATGCCGTGGATGGAAGTGACCAAAACCTATGCGTTCGAGGGGCCCGGCGGCAAGGTCAGTCTGCACGACTTATTTCAGGGCCGGCGGCAGCTGATCGTCTACCGCGCCTTCTTCGAGCCGGGCGTGTTCGGCTGGCCGGATCACGCCTGCCGCGGCTGCTCCATGGTGGCCGATCAGGTCGCCCATGTCTCGCACCTGAATGCCCGCGACACCACGCTGGTGTTCGCCTCGCGCGCGCCGCAGGCCGATATCATCAGGCTGAAGCAGCGGATGGGCTGGACCATGCCATGGGTCACCGTCACCGACAGCTTCGATGCGGATTTCGGCGTCGACGAATGGCACGGGACCAACGTGTTCTACCGCGCCGGAGATCGGATATTCCGCACCTACTTCGTCAAGAGCCGCGGCGACGAGCAGATGGGCGGCACCTGGAATTATCTCGACATCACGCCGCTGGGACGGCAGGAGGTCTGGGAGGATTCGCCGAAAGGCTACCCGCAGACGCCGACCTACAAATGGTGGAACTGGCACGACAGCTACACCGAAGGTGCGGCACCTGACAAGAAATGGGTCGAGATCTCGACCGCCGGCGAAAAGGCCTTTCGCGAGGAGGCCGCTGAAGGACGTGACTAGTCCCCTCAGCGCAACTGCCGGCGCGAGCCGCAACGGTGTGGTGGCGGCGCGCCACCTCGCCACATGGCTCGGGCTGGCGGCCACGCCGACCTTCGCGATCATGGCCGTGCTGACGGCCGTGCTCGATGGCCCGGCGGACGCGCTGTGCGGCTCCGGACACGGGGCGATGCTCGGAGGGATGGTGCCGATGTATCTGCTGATGAGCGCGTTTCATTCGGCGGCATGGCTGAGGCTGATTGCGGAGTGGCGGGGCGGAGTTGGCCGTTAGCGGCTATCCCGCGCCCGCCCCGTCCTTCGAGAGCCCGCCTGCAGCGGGCTCCTCGGACTGAGGGTCGCAATGACGGCAGACGAAAAAAGACACGACAGCGCGCCCGGCAAAAACCGGGCGCGCTTCGTTTAGCCGTTCAGAGCCGAATTACTCCGAGTACTTGAACTCGGGCATGTTCTTCAGCTCGTCCTTGCTCGCATTGAACACGGCGTGGTCCGGATACCATTTCGACGAGGACGACGCGGTCGTTGTCGTCGCGGGCTTGTTGTCGGTGCCGGTCGCGGCACCCGTCGTGGTGCTCGCCGCGGGCCGGTTGGCTGCGCTGTTCGGGTTGTTGCCAGCAGCGCCGGTGTAGGCAACCGCCTCGTTGACGAACTTCAGCTTCTCATAGGGCACCGCGACCAGATGCTCGCCCAGGCCGAGGAAGCCACCGACGCCGATCACGGCGATCTTGATGTTGCCGCTCTTGTCCATCAGCAGATCATTGATCGAGCCGATGTTCTCGTTGGCGTCGTTGTAGACCTTGATGCCGTCCATCTTGGACGTACGCCACTGTCCCGACGCGGTCGTGGTGGTGGTCGAGGCGGCGGCAGCCGGCGCCTTGTCGGTGGTGGCGGTCGGATTTTGCGCGAACGCAACGGTTGCGAGCAGTGCGGTACCGGCGAGACCGGCCGCGATCGATTTCATCAACATATTGTCCTCTCCTTCAGCAGAAAACTTGTGCGGAGAAAACAGTCCGGATCAGTCCCAGTTCCGCGCGCGCTGCAATTTCGTCGCGCGATGCGCGAGTATCAGAGCTGCGCGTGATTGTTCCTAAGTCACTCAGGAACATTTTGCAGCGCACCGTTTCCCGCCGACGATCGCGCGCGCGCGTGATCGAGCGGATGCAGTTGCTTGTGCGGCAGCAGCCGCGGCTTTGCGGCTTGAGGCATGATCCGGAAAAGTGTGCAGCGGTTTTCCGAAAAGATCATGCCCAAAGATAAACCTCAGGCCGCGAGCGGCGGGTGTTGGAGCGCGGCCTCGTCGAAGATCGCCACCGCCTCGAAGCGATAATTGCAGGCGTGGCAGGTCCAGAGATAGGAGACGCGCCCCTCGCCCGGCTCGATCCAGTCGGGCTGCGCGATCGGCGTGCCGCATTGAGCACAGGGGTTATGTCTGGGGATCTCGCCGGTGTGGGCATTGACCATGGTTGATTTTGTCATGGCACCTCTCCCGATTCGCTGGCCGTGACATACTCGCTTTCGTCCGCCCATGCGAATAGACAGGCCTGCTGTCGCGAGTTGTCCGCCTGAAGGAACTCCTGCGCCAGCATTGAGTCGTCACAGCGGCTCGGCGCCGCACAAACATTTAACGGTGGCGTTTGGTCACATCATCGCCGCGTTCGGGGGCCTAAACGGCAGCCGGGCGCAGGCGTTCAATCAGTCTCAGGGACCTCCGGGATATCTGATGAAAATTTTACATGTTGCCGCGCTGCTCGCGGCCGGACTGACGTTGCCGCAGGCCGCATTCGCGGGCCAAGCGGAGTACGCCGAGATGGTCGCGGCCCATGCGCGCGCCAACGGCGTGCCGGAGGCGCTCGTGCATCGCGTCATCATGCGCGAGAGCCGCTATCAGCCTGGCCTGGTCGGCCATGGCGGCACCATCGGGCTGATGCAGATCAAGCTCGCGACCGCCCGCGGGGTCGGCTACACCGGCGACGCCGCCGGCCTGCGCGATCCCAACACCAACCTCACCTATGCCGTGAAATATCTCGCCGGCGCCTATCACGCCGCCAATGGCGATCATGCGAGAGCCGTTCGTTATTTCGCCGGCGGCTATTACTACGCCGCAAAGCGGCAGCGGCAGGAGGCCGTCCAAGTCGCCAATATGGGCGAGGCCAATATGAGCGCCCCTTGGCTCGAGCCGAACGGCAATCCGCAGCCGATGTTCGGCACCGTCCCGCACCGTAAGCTCGCCCAGCGCGTTCGCAACGCCCGGGCGCAGGCGCCCAGGTAAGCGCGGTTCCCGCCAAACGCGTTGACCACCCAGTCCTGCTGGCATACATTAGAGCCGTTCCGAGGGGTGCTCCGAGGAGGAGCTGAGATACCGCTAAATGGGCAAATCCGCCCAGGACCGCGGTGACCCTTTGAACCTGATCCGGGTCATGCCGGCGAAGGGACAGGGATGTTGCAGACGACCAAGCGACCGGATTCCCCGGTATCCATCATCGGCGCAGGCATTGCGGGCGCCTGGCAGGCTCTGCTGTTCGCGCAGGCCGGCCACGCCGTCACCCTGCACGAGCGCGGTGACGCCGACATGACCGATGCCACCAGCCATTGGGCCGGCGGCATGCTCGCGCCCTATTGCGAGGCGGAAGTTTCCGAACCGATCATCTCCAGGCTCGGCCTGCGCTCGCTCGACATCTGGCGGCGCGAGCTGCCCGACACGCCCTTCAACGGTTCGCTGGTCGTCGCCCACCCGCGCGAGCGCAACGACTTCGAGCGTTTTGCCCGGATGACCGAAGGCCATCGCCGGCTCGATGCCGCCGGCCTTGCCGAGCTCGAGCCGTCGCTCGAAGGCCGCTTCCGCGACGCGCTGTTCTTTCCGACCGAGGGCCATGTCGAGCCGCGCCGCGTGCTGCCGAAACTGCACGAGCGCATCCGCGCCGCCGGCGGCACCATCAAATTCGACAGTGACGTCGCCGCCACGGACCTAGACGGCATCGTCATCGACTGCCGCGGCCTTTCCGCGCGCGACGAGCAGCCGGAGCTTCGCGGCGTCAAGGGCGAGATGATCCTGATCGAAACCGCCGAGGTGCAGCTCGCGCGCCCGGTGCGGCTGATCCATCCGCGCTGGCCGCTCTATGTGATCCCGCGCGAGGACAATCTGTTCATGCTGGGCGCGACCTCGATCGAGGCCGAGGACACCGGGGTCAGCGTGCGCTCGGCGCTGGAGCTGTTGGGCGCGGCCTATGCCGTGCATCCCGCCTTCGGCGAGGCCCGCATCGTCGAATTCGGCTCCGGCCTGCGCCCCGCTTTCCCCGACAATCTGCCGCGCATCGGCATTCGCGGCAACACGATCAGCGTGAACGGCCTGTACCGCCACGGCTTCCTGATCGCGCCGGCGCTTGCCGAGCTGACGCTTAGCTTTGTCGAGCGCGGCCAGATCGACAATGAGGTGATGCAATGCGCGTGATCGTCAACGGCGAGCAACGCGAGATCAATTCGGCCAGCGTCGACGCGCTGCTCAGCGAGCTCGACTACGAGGGCACCCATTTCGCGATCGCGCTGAACTACGACGTCGTGCCGAAGAGCCGCTGGGCCGAGACCGCGCTGAAGGCCGGCGACGAGATCGAGATCATCACGCCGCGGCAGGGAGGGTGAGGATGATCGCACGTTCTCTCTCCTTGTCGTCCCGGCGAAGGCCGGGACCCATAGCCACCGTCCTTCATTGGGACGGAAGGTCTCTGCCAAGCTGCCCTAAGGGAAATCACGCGGTATGGGTCCCGGCCTTCGCCGGGACGACAGTTGAATTTGAGGAGACACCTTCCCCATGGTGACCTTCTACGGCAAGACCTTCCCCTCCCGCCTGCTGATCGGCAGCGCGCTTTACCCCTCGCCTGCGATCATGCAGTCGGCGATCCGCGCCTCGGGCTCGAACATCGTCACCGTGTCGCTGCGGCGCGAATCCGCCGGCGGCAAGACCGGCGATGCGTTCTGGAACCTGATCCGCGAGCTCGACGTCACCGTGCTGCCGAACACCGCCGGCTGCCGCAGCGTGCGCGAGGCGGTGACCACAGCCAAGCTCGCGCGCGAATTGTTTGCGACGTCCTGGATCAAGCTCGAAGTCATCGCCGACAACGACACGCTGCAGCCCGATGTGGTCGGACTTGTGGAAGCCGCCACCATCCTGATCAAGGACGGCTTTGAGGTGTTCCCCTATTGCACCGAGGATCTCTCGGTCGCCAACCGCTTGGTCGATGCCGGCTGCAAGGTGGTGATGCCGTGGGCCGCGCCGATCGGCAGCGCGAAGGGCATCACCAACCGCGATGCGCTCAAGCTGATGCGCGAGCGGCTGCCCGATATCACGTTGGTGGTCGATGCCGGCATCGGCGCGCCCTCGCATGCGGCGCAGGCGCTCGAGCTCGGCTACGACGCCGTGCTGCTCAACACCGCCATCGCAAAAGCCGCCGATCCCGTCGCGATGGCCAACGCTTTCCGCCTCGGCATCGAGGCCGGCCGCACCGCTTACGAAGCCGGGCTGATGAACGCCCGCGATTTCGCCTCCCCTTCCACCCCTGTCGTTGGGACACCCTTTTGGCATGCCGTATCCTGATCGCTTCTATCCAGTCGTCGACAGCCTCGCTTGGGTCGAACGCCTGACCAGACTCGGCGTCGGCACCATCCAGCTGCGGGCAAAAGACCTCGACGATTCGCAATCGCTGCAGATGGTCACCGATGCGCTCGCGATCACCGCGGGCACGCAAGCCAAGCTCGTCGTCAACGACTATTGGCGCGCGGCGATCGTCGCCGGCGCAAAGTATCTGCATCTCGGCCAGGAGGACCTTGCCGACGCAGACCTCGGCGCCATCCGCGAGGCCGGCCTGTCGCTCGGCGTCTCCACCCATGACGATGCCGAGCTGGAAACGGCGCTGGCCGCAAAACCCGACTATGTCGCGCTGGGCCCGATCTTCTTCACCACCTTGAAGTCGATGCGCTTCGAGCCGCAGGGCATTCCAAAGATCGCGGAATGGAAGAAGCGCATCGGCACCATCCCGCTGGTCGCGATCGGCGGCATCAAGTTCGAGCACGCCGCGGAGATCTTTGCCGCCGGCGCGGATTCCATCGCCGTCGTCAGCGACGTCACCCAGAACGCCGACCCCGATGCGCGGGTGCGGCAGTGGCTCGGCCTGTCCGCGGAGGCGGCGTGATGCGTGCGCCTCACTCTCTCACCCCGTCATTGCGAGCGCAGCGAAGCAATCCAGAGTCTCTCCGCAGAGACAGTCTGGATTGCTTCGTCGCAAGAGCTCCTCGCAATGACGGAGCAAATGATCACCAGCGTCGTTTCGGCGCACACACAACCGAATTAAACCGGAGGATCCCATGAACATCCGCTCCAATCCCGACAAGACCGTCCCCGCCGTCACCACCGGCCCGCTGCCCTCGTCGCGAAAAATCTTCGCCTCGCCCGATGCCGCCCCTGATCTCCGCGTGCCCTTGCGCGAGATCATCCTGTCCGAAGGCGCCGGCGAGCCGAACCTGCCGGTGTACGATACCTCCGGGCCCTACACCGACCCGTCCGTGACCATCGACGTCAACGCCGGTCTCGCGCGCGGCCGCAAGGCCTGGGTGCTGGAGCGCGGCGGCGTCGAGGAATATCAGGGCCGGCAGATCAAGCCGGAGGACAATGGCAGCGTCTCCACCGACAAGGCCGCGCGCGCCTTCTCGGCCTATCATCAGCCGCTGCGCGGCCTCGACGGCCACAAGATCACCCAGCTCGAATTCGCCCGTGCCGGCATCATCACCAAGGAGATGATCTACGTCGCCGCCCGCGAAAATCTCGGCCGCAAACAGCAGCTCGAACGTGCCGAAGCAGCCCTCGCCGACGGCGAAAGTTTTGGCGCCGAAGTCCCCGCTTTCATCACCCCGGAGTTCGTCCGCAGCGAGATCGCCCGCGGCCGCGCTATCATCCCCTGCAATATCAACCACAGTGAGCTCGAGCCGATGATCATCGGCCGCAACTTCCTGACCAAGATCAACGCCAATATCGGCAACTCGGCGGTGACCTCGTCGGTCGAGGAAGAGGTCGAGAAGATGGTGTGGGCGATCCGCTGGGGCGCCGACACCGTGATGGACCTCTCCACCGGCCGCAACATCCACACCACCCGCGAATGGATCCTGCGCAATGCGCCGGTGCCGATCGGCACCGTTCCGATTTATCAGGCGCTGGAGAAGTGCGACGGCGATCCCGTCAAGCTGACCTGGGAGCTCTACAAGGACACGCTGATCGAGCAGTGCGAACAGGGCGTCGACTATTTCACCATCCACGCCGGCGTGCGCCTGCAATATATCCACCTCACCGCCAGCCGCGTCACCGGCATCGTCAGCCGCGGCGGCTCGATCATGGCGAAGTGGTGCCTGGCGCATCACAAGGAAAGCTTCCTCTACACCCATTTCGACGAGATCTGCGACCTCATGCGCAAGTATGACGTCTCGTTCTCGCTAGGCGACGGCCTGCGCCCGGGCTCGATCGCGGACGCCAACGACCGCGCGCAGTTCGCCGAACTCGAGACGCTCGGCGAGCTCACGAAGATCGCCTGGGACAAGGGCTGCCAGGTCATGATCGAAGGCCCCGGCCACGTGCCGATGCACAAGATCAAGATCAACATGGACAAGCAGCTCAAGGAATGCGGCGAAGCGCCGTTCTACACCCTCGGGCCCCTGACCACCGACATCGCGCCGGGCTATGACCACATCACCTCCGGCATCGGTGCAGCCATGATCGGCTGGTTCGGCTGCGCCATGCTCTGCTACGTCACGCCGAAGGAGCATCTCGGCCTGCCCGACCGCAACGACGTCAAGGTCGGCGTCATCACCTACAAGATCGCCGCCCACGCCTCCGATCTCGCCAAGGGCCACCCGGCAGCCCAGCTGCGCGACGACGCGCTCTCCCGCGCCCGATTCGACTTCCGCTGGAGCGACCAGTTCAACCTCGGCCTCGACCCCGACACCGCCAAGAACTTCCACGACGAGACCCTGCCGAAGGAAGCTCACAAGGTCGCCCATTTCTGCTCGATGTGCGGCCCAAAATTCTGCTCGATGAAGATTACCCAGGACGTGCGGGACTACGCGGCGACGCTGAACGATCCGAACGGCGTCGGCATGTCGATGGGCGGGACCGCCGAGGACGGCATGGCCAAGATGAGCGCGAAGTTCAAGGAGATGGGCGAGAACTTGTATCTGGATGCGGAGAAGGTGAAGGAGAGCAATCGGGTGTTGTGAGCGCCCCTTCCTCGCCATGGCGGGGCTTGCTCGGGCATCCATCGGAAGCGAAGCCGGGCGAGAGCTCGGCTTCATTTTTGATGACATCCATCTAGATGTACAGCTTCCGAATAGGTCCGACCGGCACAATACTTGAACCCACAACGGACGCTTCGTAACCTTGAGTATCCGTCGTGGAGCCTTTCCCGAGCCGATGAGAAGACGAGAGGAGAAAGCAATAATGCAGCCAGCCGTTGAGCGCCTTGCTCAAATCGGCCCGTTGCCGAGTTCAAGTGCTGCCACCGCGCCGGAATTGCGGGAACTGGAAGTTTTGCTCGGCGAAGTGCAAACACCGATTACGGATGACGAGGCAAAAGCTTTGGTGCGGCTGTTCGGGCCAGATGATTGTCTCGGAATTGCTTGGTCGCTGCTTCACTTGATCGAGACATCTCCCGGCTGGCCAATTGAAGGTGCTCTCCATGGCCTAAACGGCGAGTGGATCGATAGACTGAAAGAGCGCGGAGCGCATTGACTGTAGCCGGGATGAGCGAAGCGACATCCCGCATTGACAGCCCACCCAAATGCCGCCCCCGCTCACACGGGCTGCAGCTCCACGGATAGACAATTTGCCCGAAGCCCCGCTGCACCGCCTCCCGGACCAACTCCTCCCCAACCTCCGCCTCGTCTTCGTCGGCACCGCCGCCAGCACTCGTTCGGCCGAGCTCGGGCACTACTACGCCCATCCCGGCAACCGCTTCTGGCGCGCAATC
The DNA here is from genome assembly GCF_040547675.1 of Bradyrhizobium sp. RT6a. Taxonomy (NCBI): domain Bacteria; kingdom Pseudomonadati; phylum Pseudomonadota; class Alphaproteobacteria; order Hyphomicrobiales; family Nitrobacteraceae; genus Bradyrhizobium; species Bradyrhizobium sp. RT6a. The sequence goes on along the minus strand of NZ_JBEPQC010000003.1, from coordinate 474,782 downwards.
CATGAGGCCGGGATCACGCCGCGGCGCTACCAGCCGGGCGAGTTCGCCGCGCTGATCGAGCTCGGGATCGGCTTCACCGATCTCTCCAAGTCGGGCGCCGGGATGGATCACCAGATCGCGGCTGAGACGATCGACGTGCCGGGGTTCAGGGCCAAGATCGAGAAGTTTCGCCCGAGGACGATTGCGTTCACGAGCAAGAAGGCGGCGAGCCTGTTTTACGGCAGGCCATCGAGCGGGATTGCGCTGGGGCGGCAGCCGCGCGTTGAGAGTTTGCCCGAGGTGTTCGTGCTGCCTTCGCCGTCCGGGGCGGCGTCCGGGCATTGGACGCTGGAGCCGTGGCGGGAGTTGGCGGCGTGGATCGGTTCGTAAGGCAGGTTGAGAATATCGCCAACACTCAGCCCTCGTCCCGGCGAAGGCCAGGACCCATACCCTCAGAAGACGTTTTGCGATAACTGGTCGCTCGGTATTGTGACTACCCGCAACCGACAAATTACGCGGTATGGGTCCCGGTCTTCGCCGGGACGACACTGTGGATTGGGCAACACGATACCGCCAAAATGGACGCGGGTAAGCTGTCGGAATCTGCCCGCGTCATTCGTCCTCCGCACGCAAACTACGAAACCGAGCGGCGCTGCCGCATCCCCGTCATTGCGAGGAGCCCTTGCGACGAAGCAATCCAGACCTTCTCCGCGGTGGTAGTCTGGATTGCTTCGCTGCGCTCGCAATGACGACGAATGGAGATCTCCCGATGCCTCCCACCATCACCGCCTTCGCAAACTCGCCAGACCGCGGCAAGGGACAGGCGCGCGACATGCGGGTGCGCTGGGCGCTGGAGGAAGTCGGCCAGCCTTATGATGTCCGCCTGGTGTCGTTCGCGGCGCTGAAGGACCCGGCCCATCTCGCACTGCATCCGTTCGGGCAGATTCCGACCTATGAGGACGGCGATCTCGCCCTGTTCGAATCCGGCGCGATCGTGCTCCATATCGCGGAGCGCCGTGCCGGGCTGCTGCCGACTGAGCCAAACGCCAGGGCCCGCGCGATCGCGTGGATGTTTGCCGCGCTGAGCACGCTGGAGCCGCCGATCGTCGAGCTCGGGATGGCCATGCTGTTCGAGCGCGACAAGAGCTGGTACGCGGAGCGGCTGCCGATGCTCAGGGATCGCGTCCGTGTCAGGCTCGGCGAATTGGCCCGCCGCCTCGGCGATGCCGACTGGCTCGACGGCGCGTTCAGCGCCGGCGATCTCATGATGGTGACCGTGCTGCGCCGGTTGAACGCATCGGGTCTGCTGGATGCGTATCCAGATATCGCCGCCTATGTCGCCCGCGGCGAAGCGCGGCCGGCGTTCAGGCGGGCATTCGATGCGCAATTGGCGGTGTTCAAGGCTGCGCCGGCTTCGTAACCCGGATGGAGCGGCTTGTCGGCCGTAGCTCGGAGAGCGAAAGCGGAAGCGCAATCGGGGACCACCGCCCCGCATTCCGCTCTGCTCCTTGCGGGCTACGAGACCGTCGCTACGCTCCCACTCACTGAAACCGATACGTCACCCCGAACGTCGCCAGATGCGTCCGCATCGCGACGTCGTAGGTGCTAGCGGACGGATTGCGGCTGGCGTCGGTGGCGGATCTGGCGAAGGTGAAGGACGAACTGCCGTAGTCGGCATAACGATATTCGGCGCGTGCCAGCCACTGGCCGAAGAGCGCGGTTTCGATGCCGCCGCCGGCCGTCCACCCTGCTTTTGTGGTTGACCCCGTGATGATCGCCGGCGTCAACCCGAAAAGGCCGCAGACGACGCTGACGCAGGTCGAGGTCAGCTCGTAGTTCTGCCAGGCCACGCCGCCGGTCGCGTAGAGCAGCGTCTGCGGTGTCACGAGATAGCCGAGCCGGCCCCGCAGGCTGGCGTCCCATTTGGTGCGAATCGCCAGGCTCTCGCCGCGCGACTGGGAGTCGGCGAGCGATATGGTGGTGAAGCCTTCGCGCGTGGTGGTGCTGTCGGCAAAACCAAATTCGCCTTCGACGCCCGCGGTCCATTGCGGGGCGAACTGCCAGAGATAGCCGGCATAGGGGTTGACGTGGAACGCGGTGTTGTCCATCGGGCGAATGGTGGCGCGCTGCGTCAGATCCTCGGGGAAGCCGGCACGCGATTCCGACGTCGTGATGAGATCGGTGCGCGTGGCGCGCGCACCCAGGCCCAAGCCCACATACGCGCCGGTCCAGGACGGCAGGATCGCGGCCTGCGCGGCCAGCGGATGCGAACGGCCGCCGATGACGGGCTCGCCGAACTTCCAGGCGAGGCCGACGCTTGCGGAGTGGGTCCGCAAGCTCGCGTCGAAATTGTCGACCGTGAGCACCGGGCCTGCGGTCGCCGTGCGCGTGAAATTGAACGCCGCGGCGCCGAAATCCGCGTAGCGATACTCGGCGCGCACGAGCCAGTTGCCCCAAAGCGCGGTCTCAATGCCGGCACCTAATGTCCAGCCGGTACTGGTTGCGGACTTCGAGATCAAATTGGGTGCGAGGCCGTTGCTGGCACAGCTGGCGCTGACGCAGACCAGGGAGACGTCATAGTGCTGCCAGGCGAGGCCGCCGGTGACATAGATCAGCGTCGCCGGCGTCAGCAGATAGCCGGCGCGGCCGCGCAAGGTCGCATCCCAGCCCGCTTTGACCGACAGGCTGTCGACCCCAAAGGTCGACGAGCCGGCCCAGGGCGAGGCGCGAAACCCGGGGAGTGCCGTGGTCTTGTCACCGAAGCCGATATCGCCTTCGACGCCGACAATCCAACTAGGTGCGACCTGCCAGTTGAAGCCGGCATAGGGATTGACGCGAAAGGCGGTGCCGTCGAACGGCTGGGTGAGCACGGCTCGCGTCAGGTCGCGGGCAACGCCGTCTTGCAGCACTGACGTGGTGGTGAGATCGGCACTGGTCGATCGAAAACCGAGGCCGAGCCCGGCGTAGAATCCGGTCCAGGACGAGGCCACGAGCGGCGGCGCTTTCGTGTACGGTTTTGGCGCGATGTCCGCGGCCTTCGCCGGTGCGACGAGAGCCAGTCCGGCCAAAAATGCCGTGCCACAGCACAGGGCGGCAATCACTCGGCGGGTCGATGAACGTCGCATGTCGGGCCTTGGGTCGCTGCAGGAATGTCGAGCGATTCCATACTGCGAACGGGCGACGCCTATCGTCCTCCGATCGAAGGAGGCGGCGCACAAAGCGCGAGACTGTTGCAAGGGCGTCACTGCGGCGATACGACTTCAGCTTGAGGAGCGCGTCCGATGCTGACCCTCTACTCCTATCCAGACCTGTTCGGCGTCGCCGACAACAACGGCTACGGCCTCAAGGTCTATGCCTTCCTGAAACTCGCTTGCGTACCGTTCGTGCATGAGCATGTGTTCGATGGCTCCGCGGCGCCGCGCGGGCAGCTGCCCTATATCGTGGATGACGGCGAGACGCTCGGCGACAGCGAGACCATCATCGCGCACGCGATCGCGAAATACCGCCTGACCATCGACGCGGGGCTTTCACCGGAGCAGCGCCGCATCAACCACTTCGTCACGCGCATGCTCGACGATCTCTACTGGGTGATGTCGTATTCGCGCTGGAAGGACGAACGCTATTATCCCGCGTTCCGCGACGCCTTCATCGCGCAACATCCGCAGATCGACGCGGCAGGGTTCGAGAAGGCGAAAGCGTATAATGCGCAGCGCTATCATTTCCAGGGCATCGGCCGCTACACGCCCGAGCAGGCCTATGCGCGGGGACTCGCCGATCTGCAGGTGCTGGCGGAGATCGTGCCGGCGGCCGGCTTCATCCACGGCGCGACGCCTGCCAGCATCGATGCCGGCATCTACGGCTTCATCGCCAACATCTATTACTTCCCGATCCCGACGCCGCTGAAAACCTTCGTCGATGCGCACGCAAATCTCGTCGCGCATTGCGAGAGGGTGCATGCGATGGTGAGCGCGTAGTCCGCAGGTCTCGTAGGGTGGGCAAAGCGAAGCGTGCCCACCAACTTTTCGTATGCGGCTGACACCGTGGTGGGCACGGCGCTTGCGCGCCTTTGCCCACCCTACGGCAAGTCCTCCGGCACTCGCCCTACCGCATCGTGATCGCGAGCCCGCTCAGATCCGCATTCGCCATCAGGCCGACCTGCGTGCCGGACAGCTCGAGCACGGCGCCCTTCTGGTTGGTCAGCACGATCGCACGCGCGCCGCGACCCACCGCGATGCCCGCACCGGCGGCGCCGTAGACGCCGGCGATGTCGGAGGGCCGGTTGATGTTGGAGACGCGGCCGCGCAGCACGGTCTTGGAGCCGCCGAAGACGAGGCCGTAGTCGAGACCGCCGGTCGAGAGCGAATAGGCGCGGCCGCGGAAGTTCAGCACGCCGGAGCCGCCGGAGCCGCCGATGATCCAGCCCGCCTTGTAGATCGTCAGCACCACGGTGCCGCCGTCGGCCAGCGCCGAGGTCGAGAGGCCGGCGAGCGCGGCAATGCCGACCAGCGCGGCGCGAAGGGTGGATGCGAACTTCATTGGGGGTCTCCGGGGGCTATTCTTCAACGAGGGAAACGAATCAGACGCAGCGAATGTATCCGATGCATCGCGGCGGCAACATGATGGGGGCGGCATTGAGGCGCGAGCTGCAGCAGCGCATTCAACTGTCATCGCCCGGTTTAACCGGGCGATCCAGCATTCCAGAGACCGCGGTGTGATACGGAGACGCCGCGGCGTACTGGATGCCCCGGTCGAGCCGGGGCATGACGGCGGAGCTTGGCGCGACAAGACGCTCACCCGCCATCATGCCATTCTGCTCCTGTTTTGCCCGACGGAGCAACGATTATTTTGCTTTTCCCGAAGTCAAAAAGAAACATCAATGATTTCCGCCGGATGCCTACTGTGCATGGGGTTGTTTTCGCGTTTTTTGTTGGAGGCGCCCTGGCCTGCCGCTACGCTTGCGCTTCCAGCCGTCCATCCAAGGTGATCCCATGCCGATCCAGCATTTCGCGCCCCCGCCCCACGTCAAGGCGCCGCCGCTGTCCTTTGCCACGCGCGCCGGCGATCTCCTGTTCGTCTCCGGCATTCCCGGCTTCGACGCGAGCGGCGCGCTGCCCGAAGGCTTCGAGGCGCAGTTCGCCAATGTCGTCGTCAACATCAAGCGCGTGCTGGCGGAGGCCGGCGCTGGCATTCGTGATCTCGTCAAGGTCAACGTGCTGCTGACCCGCGCCTCCGATGTCGCTGCCATGAACGCGCTCTATGCCGGCGCCTTCGGCCCGCCACCCTACCCTGCCCGCACCACCTGCGTGGTCCACGCACTGCCCGATCCGAAGATGCTGATCGAGATCGAGGCGGTGGCATCGCTGGCCAAGGGATAGACGTGTGATAGTCAGGCGACAGTCAAGGCATAAGGGTCATCCGAACAGCCGACCAACGGCTGACATGTCCGTGAACGGTCGCCGCCCCGCTTGCCAGCCGCACCATTTTGCCGCACCAGTTTCTGTCTCACGTTCCCATCAGGAGATATTTCATGCGTCGCGTTCTCGCCCTCTGTGCCGTTGCCGGCATCGCCACCTCCGTGTTCGCCGTGCCGGCCTCTGCCGCGGTCGGCTATTACGTGATCCGCTGGGACAACACCGGCATCTGCCAGGTCTGGAACGAAGACCTCAAGTACAAGCCGTTCCAGTGGGGCGTGTCGACCTACAAGGTCGTCAGCAAGCCGCTCCCGACCTTCACGGCCGCCTCGGAGCTCCAGATCAAGCTGCGCGCGGAGCGCCGCTGCACGCTCTAAGCGTGACGCGACAGATCGGATTTGAAGGGGCGGATCGCGCAAGCGGTCCGCCCTTTTCTTTTGGGACGGACAACTGGCTTTCCGGGCGAAATCACGCAATTCCGCGCACGCGCTTTGAACCTGGCCGGTTGGCGGACCTACTCACATCTTTCCCGGGCGCACCCCCAAGCGTCCCGCGCCAACCAGCATCCTTGCCTGCTTGTTTTTGCACGCTCGTTCTTTCACCTCCTGGCCTTGGAGCCAATCGATGCGCGCACCGGCGACAGCAACGATTTTCGCCGCATTGCTCCTGCTCGCCGCAACGGCGAACGCGCAGGCCCCGCAATCCTTTCGCGTGATCTCGCCGGTGTTCGGCCAGTTGGTCAGCTTCGCGATGCCTTCGAATTTTTCCGTGGTGTTCGAGAACACCACGGGCGTCCACTACATCCGCGAGGCCGTGCTGAGGGGCGAGACGCCTGAACGCTGGACCGAGATGATCACCGTGACCGGCGAGAAGGGCATGACGCTCGCTCCAGGGGCATCGCCGGAGAAATTCGCGGGCTCGATCGCGAGCGGTTTCCAATCCGCCTGCCCCGACAGCTTTGCGGCAAGGCCGCTCGGCGCCACCACGTTCGGCCGCTTCGAAGGTTTCGTCGCCGTGATCGGCTGCGGCCGCGTGGATAGCGGCCCGACGCGGCACAGCGAGACCGCACTGCTGGTCACGCTGAAGGGCACGAGCGACTATTACACGATCCAGTGGGCCGAGCGCGGCCCCGAAACCGACGAGCCGCCGGTGAACGACAACCGCTGGCAGGCGCGTTTGCGCGCGCTCAGCCCGATCGAGCTCTGCCCGATCGTAGCAGGCGAAGCCGCGCCCTATCCGAGCTGCGTGAACAAGAGCTGAGCCCTCACGCGTCCTTGTACGCGCGGGGATGGATCAGGACATCGCGCGCGGCGGCGAGGTCGATGAAGGCTTGCGCGCTGCCGCCCTGGTCGGGGTGCATGCCCTTGGCCGCGCGGCGATAGGCCTGGTTGATGTCCTCGCAGGTGAGCTGCACCGCGAGCGGCAGGCCGAGCACCTTGCGGGCGCGATCCTCGCTGGACAATTTTTTCGGCGCAGCATTGCGGCGGCCGAAGCGCGGCGCGGTCAGGTCGTGAATGACGTCGAGCACCACACCGAGACGGCGGCGGGCCGCCAGCGTGACACTGTGATCGTCGTTGTCCACGGCCTGGCGCAGCACCGGAAGCGCCTGCTCGGCAGCCTGACGCAGCATGGTATCGGTGCTCATCCGCGCGATCTCGGCCACCAGCCGGCCCGCCTCGGCCCAATCGGCGCCGTCCGCCGACCGCAGGCGTTCGAGTGCCAGTTTCCAGGATTCAAGCCGTTCCATCATGCGCGCAACGTTTAGCAATCAAGACCAGTATGCCAAGGCCGCCGTTTCCGACCCCTTAATTTCGAGTTAGCCTTTCATGAAACTTCGAAAAGAAATCGGGAGGAAATTGTCATGGCATTGCTCGCAAACCACATCGCGATCGTCACGGGCGCCGGTTCGGGCATCGGCCGGGCCATCGCGGCCGGCTACGCCCGCGAGGGCGCGCAAGTGGTGCTGCTCGACGTCAACGCCGACACGGTCGCGGAAGCCGCCGAGGGCATCCGCAAGTCCGGGGGCAAGGCCGAGAGCTTCGCCCTCGACGTGACCAAACGCGACGACTGCTTTTCGCTCGCCAGGCAGGTCGCCGACAAGATCGGGCAGGTCTCGATCCTCGTCAACAATGCCGGCATCACCCGCCGCAACGCCTTCACCGCCGAGCCGGAGACGGTGGCGAAGGACTGGAACGACATCATCTCGCTCAACCTCAACGGCGTCTTCAACATGACGCAGGCGTTCCTCAGCCCGTTGCGCGCAGCCAAGGGTCGCATCGTCAATATCGGCTCGATCCAGTCCTTCGTGCATCTGCGCACGCCGAGCTCGGCCGCCTACACCACCTCGAAACACGGAGTGCTCGGCTTCACCAAGGCGCTCGCGGTCGAGCTTGGCAAGGAGGGCGTGCGCGTCAATGCGATCGGGCCGGGCTTCATCGAGACCAACATCAACGCCAATGTGCGCGCGACCAATCCCGCGCTGGTGCAGGCCTTCGTCGATCACACCCCGCTGGCGCGCACCGGCAAGCCCGAGGACATCGTGGGTCCAGCGATCTTCCTTGCGTCGGATATGTCAGCCTACGTCACGGGAACGATCGTGATGGTGGACGGCGGATACCGGACCGTGTGAGCGAGCCTGCTTTGTAATGCGGAGTATGCTCGCAGGAATATGCAGTCCGTGCCAATCGCGGCGGTGCGGCGGCATTCCCAAGGTCAATTGGTGCGATCGCCCCGCGGTTAACCTTTCGTTAACCAAACCCGCCCACCGTAGATTTACGGCTTGGGGGTCGTTTGTTCTCGATCCGCTTCCAAAGACGGAAGCGGGCGTTGATCGGGGAGTGTGTCGATGACCACTGTTCATGTCGCTGCGTCCGAACCGGGCGCGTATGTCCTTTCACCGAACCAGATCGTTCCGCTGCTGATCGGCGCGACCGTCGACGAGGTCGAGCGTGAGCTCGTGCTCCAGACGCTCGCGCGCTGCGACGGCAATCGCACGCGCGCGTCGCGCGTGCTCGGCCTCTCGGTGCGCACGCTGCGCAACAAGATCAGGCTCTATGCCGCCTCCGGCATCGAGGTCCCCGCCTATCACGACTAGCGCGCGACGTGCCGCCGATTGGTGTTGATCATGCCCAGGCGCGAGCCCGGGCGGAATTGCTGCTGTCGTCAAACGCCGCTAATTAGCTTGCTTCCGGTCAAGGGAGCAGTGGCGTGGCAGACGAACAAAAACGGCAGGGACCTCAGGGACCGCGCGGACGGCAGGGCGAACCGGGGCGGCCGGGACCGCAGGGTCATCCAGGCAAGCGCGGGCCGGATGGCGCGCGCGGCAAGCCGGGTCCGCAGGGCAAGCCGGGTCCGGTCGGGAAGGCCGGACCGCTGGGCAAGCCCGGTCCGCAAGGCAAGCAGGGCGAAGCCGGACCGCGCGGGGTGGCCGGTGCACAGGGACCTGTCGGACCGCAAGGGCCGGCGGGGCCGCAGGGCCCGCGTGGCGAGCCCGGTCCGCCCGGCCCATTGCCGTCGATCGAACAGGTGTTGCCGTGGCTCGATCAACTGTTCGATGCCTGGGACGAGCGCCGCCGCCAGCGCGAGCATGAAGCCGCCGAGCGCGAGGCGCTCGAGGCAGCCGTGCAGGAGACCGACGATGCGCCCCTCGGTCACGAGGACGAGGACAGCGAAGGCGATCTCAGGAAAAAGAAGAAAAAGAAGAAGCACGGCAAGGACTGACGAATCTATTTCGTCCCGTTCTCACGTCGCGGCAGCATGCCCATGCGCTCGAACTGCCAGCGCATGGCGCGGTACCAGAGATAGCCGACCGCTGCGCCGCACAAGGCCAAGATCACGACGCTCGCGCTCGAGAACGAGCCACTCCACCACGTCATCCACGCGGTCCACAGCAGCGTGAAAACGATGGCACCTGCTTTCAGCGGAAGAAGGGGGCGGCTCATGGTCGTGCTCCGGGGTGTCAAAAGCCCGGCGAACATCATTGCGCGTTGCGACCGCTTCCACCGTGAGCCAAGTCACGGAACGGACGCGCGAGCCGCCTAACCGAAGCGCAGCCGCGAACGTTCCTTGGCCTTTTCCGCCTCGACCTCACGGTCGCGTGCCGGGGCGTGGGTGTGCAGCGACGTCAGCAGTTTTCGCGCAGCCTCCGAGACCTCCGCCACCGCACGATCGAAGGCCGCCTCGTTGGCCTGCGACGGCTTGTTGAAGCCGGACAGTTTGCGAACGAACTGGAGTGCGCTGGCGTGGATCTCGTCCTCCGTCGCTTCCGGCTCGAAGTTGAACAGCGTCTTGATGTTGCGGCACATGCAGTCTCTCCTGACCTTTCCCTCGAGGACGAACGGCGAAAACGAAATCCTACATCCTTCCGGACAGTTCTGCTAAGTTCCGCCGCAACGCGGCCGCCGACCAGAGCCGCACGGGGGGAATAAACATGAAAGCTTCTTGCGCGGCACTGTCAGCCATCCTGTTGTCCGTCTCGTTGTCGGCCATCTCGACATCCGCATGGGCGGCCGATTATCCGGCGCCGAAACAGGGCGACTGGGTCGCCAGGAACTTCAAGTTCCACACCGGCGAGACCATGCCGGAGCTGAAGCTGCACTACACCACCGTGGGTGAACCCAGCGGCCAGCCGGTCCTGGTGCTGCACGGCACCGGCGGCTCGGGCGCGAGCATGCTGTCATCAGCGTTTGCCGGCGAGCTGTTCGGCGCGGGACAGCCACTCGATGCCTCCAAATACTACATCATCATTCCCGACAATGTCGGCCATGGCAAATCGTCAAAGCCGTCCGACGGGATGAAGACGAGCTTCCCGAAATACAATTACGACGACATGGTCGAAGCCCAGTATCGCCTGGTCACGGAAGGGCTCGGCATCAAGCACCTGCGGCTCGTCATCGGCAATTCGATGGGCGGCATGCACACCTGGCTATGGGGCGAGAAATATCCGAAGGCGATGGACGCGCTGATCCCGATGGCCTCGCAGCCGACCGAGATGGCGTCCCGCAACTGGATGCTGCGGCGGATCATGCTCGACACCATCCGCAGCGATCCCGACTACAACGGCGGTAATTACACCGGCCAGCCGCGCATGATGAAATACGCGATCACCGCCTACGGCATCGCGAGCATCGGCGGAACGCTGGCCTATCAATCGCAGGCGCCGACGGCGGCCAAGGCCGACAAGATCGTCGACGAGCGGCTGGCCATGCCGATCACGGCGGATGCCAACGACTTCGTCTACCAGTGGGAGTCCTCGCATGACTACAATGCCGGCGAGAAGCTGGAGGCTATCGAAGCGTCGCTGCTGCTGATCAATTCCGCGGACGACGAACGCAACCCGCCCGAGACCGGCATCACGGACGCCGCGATGACGCGGGTCAAGAACGGCAAGCTGTATCTCATCCCCGCCAGCACCCAAACGCGCGGCCACGGCACCACCGGAAACGCAAAATTCTACAGCGAGCAGGTCCAGCAATTGCTGCAAGCCGCGCCGCAGCAAACGATCGAATCTGCGCGTCGCTGATTTTGCATCGCATCACCGGCCGTCTACCCCGCATATTATTTGAGCATGCATTACGCTGGCGGCTCGGGCTTAATCGCATCGATGTACGAATCGACGCGTGAGACAATCACGCGTATGGCACGACACGCGATGAGGAGGATCGCATGCACAGGCTCGCACTGTGCGTTTGGCTGACCGCGCTGACGAGCGCCGCTTTCGCGTTCGACAACGGGCAATATGATCACGTCCCGCCCGACATCCGCGCCTGGTTCAAGAGCGTGATCGCACCGAACGGCGTGCCCTGCTGCGACGTCTCCGACGGCCATCGCACGGAGTACGACGTGCGCAGTGGCGCCTATTGGGTGCCGATCGAGGGACAATGGATGGAGGTGCCCGAGCGCGCCATCATCCGCGACCGCGGCAATCCGGTCGGTCAGGCCGTGGTGTGGTACGTCCGTCACCGCGGAGCCATCATCATCAGTTGCTTTGTGCCGGCGGACGCGGTGTAGCGCGCGATAGCGCCTCGGCGCCGCGCGTGCTAGTTCGACCGATGGCTCCTGCGAACGACAGAACACACGCTGTCATGCGCTTTGTGCTGGCAGCGTTTTACATCGCGGCTGGCATCGCGCATCTCCTTGTTCCCGACAAGCTGCTTGCGATCACGCCGGCCTGGGTTCCGTTTGCAACACAACTGATCCTCATCACTGGCGTCTGCGAGATCGCGGGCGCGATTGCGCTGGTGACGAAGCCGCTGCGCTGGTGGGCGGGCGTTGCGCTCGCGCTCTATGCGCTTTGCGTGTGGCCGGCAAACATCAAGCATGCCCTGGAGGGCATCGACCTTCCACCCATCCCCAACAGCTGGCTCTATCACGGGCCGCGGCTGGCGCTTCAGCCGATGCTGATCTGGTGGGCCCTGTACTGCGCGGGCGTGATCGACTGGCCGTGGCGGCGCGACAAGGGGGATAGCGATCGGGCCGAGAGATGATATTCTCGGGCATTCAATCAGGGAGACCTTCGTGACTGATCTTTGCGCCGAAGACCTCGCCACCATCTATGCCCAGCCGAGCCCGCGCGTGATCGCGAAAGCGCGTCCCGCGATCGATGCGCATGCGAAGAAATTCATCGAGATGTCGCCGTTCTGCGTGCTCGCGACATCGGGAGCGGGCGGCAGCGTCGATGCCTCACCACGCGGCGGCGGCACTGGCTTCGTCCACGTCGCCGGCCCCAACCAGCTGCTGATGCCTGATCGCTCCGGCAACAACCGGATCGACAGTTTTCGAAATGTCGTCGAGGGCTCGGGCTTCGTGCATCTGTTGTTCTTCGTCCCCGGCATCGACGAGACGCTGCGCGTCGGCGGCCGCGGTACGCTGCCGGCCGATCCGGACCTACTCGCGTCGATGGTGGAGTTTGGCAAGTCGCCGCGCGCGGTGCTGAACGTCGCCGTCAGCGAAGTCTATTTCCACTGCGGCAAGGCCCTGATGCGCTCGAAGCTGTGGTCATCCGAGAAGGTGCCGCGCTCGGTGATGCCGAGCATCGTCGAGGTGGTCCACGAGCAGACCGGTCTTGGTGAGCCGCAGAGTCAGGAGATGGTGGAAGAGCTCTACAAGACGCAGTTGTAGCTGGCGTCCAGGCTGTCGTTCCGGCCTGGTGCGCATTTGCGCATCAGGCCGACACGGAATTTGTGGGCAGCGCTAACGCGCCAAACTAATGTCCCTCGCCCTCGAGCCCACCAACGTGCTTCTGGGTATAGAGTTCGAGGCCGATGCGGCCGATCAAGTCGAGCTGGGTCTCGAGGAAGTCGATGTGGTGCTCCTCGTCGCTCATCAGCTTCTCGAACAGGTCGCGCGTCACGTAGTCCTTGACGCTGTGGCAGTAGGTCGCCGCTTCCTGGTACAGCGCCCGCGCGCTCATCTCGGCGGCGAGATCGCACTCGATGATCTCCTTGACGTTCTGGCCGATACGCAAGGGATCGAGCACCTGCATGTTCGGGAAGCCGTCGAAGAACAGGATCCGCTCGGTAAGCTTGTCGGCGTGCTCCATCTCCTCGATGGACTCCTTGCGCCAGACCTTGGACATGTCCCGCAGGCCCCAATTGTCGAGGAAGCGGTAGTGCAGCCAATACTGGTTGATCGCAGTCAGCTCGTGACGCAGTGCCTTGTTGAGATAGTCGATAACTTTTGCGTCGCCCTGCATGGTTCACTCCAGCTCTTGCAGTCCAAATCGGCCGTAAACCGAGTTTAGAACGCTTCTAAATGGGTTTGAGGACTGGAGCAACCGGCTACGGGGACGCAGCCGGGGAAAAGCTCAGCCAGGGTTGCGGAAGATTTCAGCAGGCCGCGAGGGCGAACTCGGCCGGCTGAGCCGTCTCGTCATTGGCAGCCACAGTGTGGTTGTGCGGGCAGCCGGAGCAGCAGGACGAGGCACAGGGGCCGAGCGCTTCGTCGATAATGGTCTTGATCGTCCGAGCACAGCGGCCGCATTCGGCGCTACAGCCGAGACAACCATAAACCTGCTTTGCATGGCGCACAGCGTCGTCGGACTCGGCGACGGCGGCGCGGATGTCGTCATCGCTCAGCACGTTACAGGAACAAACGATCATGGAAGCGGCAGGCCCTTTGGTGATGCGCCATCATCGATATTTAAGGGGCCGGCCGGATGCAAAAGGAAAAAGCGGAATTTGAAGCTATTCCAAACTAGCCCGGAACAGCCTAGAACGGCTCTAAAATAGGGCCTTGCGCTGGATCAAGATTGCGGCGGATCTAGTCGCCCCCGCCGCCTCCACCATCGCCGCCGCCCCCGCAATCTCCGCCACTACTGCCGCTATCGCTGCTGGAGCAGCTGCCGCTGTCGGCCGGGCTGCCGGAACTATCGCTGGAAAACCAGCTCCCCAACGAGAAGCCGTCGCTGGTGCCCGTGGAGGTGTCGCCACCGCTGTTGCCGCTGGCCCCGGCGCGGGAGCGCCGCTGGCCGCGGTTCTGGAGATGGGTGATCCAGCCGTAGCCGATCGCGGAGACGATCCCGGCAGCGATCAATGCATTTATCATCGCGTTGCCCACCATCACCCTCCCCTGGCTGAGCTGCGGTCCATGCTAATTGGTCGTCCCCGGCAACGGTGCGTTCATTGATCATTCAATCGAAATATGGAACTTTACCGCCAAAGAGTTCCCGCGTGTTTTGCTCGAAAGGTCAGCCAATGAAGAAGTCGCTCCTGGCAATCGCTGCCGTCGCCGCTGTGGCCCTTAGCGCCGCTACACCAGCCCAGGCGCAACGCGGCGTCGCCGCGGGCGTGGCGGCCGGAATCATCGGCGGCGCCATTGTCGGTGGGGCGCTGGCCTCTCCGTACTATTACGGGCCCGGCCCTGGCCCCGGCTACGCATATGGTCCGGGATATAGCCCGGGCTACTATCCGCCGCGCTACTACGCACCGGGCCCGGGCTACGTCGCCGACGACTATTACGGCGACGGCTGCGTCTGGCAGAAGCAGCGCTTCTGGGACGGTTATGCCTGGCGCGTCCGCCGCGCCAGAGTCTGTGGCTGAAGTCGTCCCAGGCCGGTTCATTCCGGATGCGCCGTTCATCCAGGGGCCTGAAAAAGACCGCTTTTTCTCGTCACAGCTCCGTGTGCGTTTACCGCGGATTGACCATTTGCGCGCTTCCTAGCTGCAAGGCCAAATCCATCAGAGTCTGCGTGAACCTTTGAACCCCGGGCGCTCCTAACAAGGAGCATCCATCTCTCAGGAGAGCTAAGCGTATGAAGAAGACTTTAGTTGCCGCCCTCACGGTTGCGACGATCGCCGGTTCGCTGGTGACTGCCACGCCGTCCGCCCAGGCCCATGACGGCGTCGGCGTCGGCATCGCAGCCGGCCTGATCGGCGGCGCGATCGTCGGCGGCGCCATCGCATCGAGCCGTCCCGCCTATGGTGGACCGGTTTATGTGGCCGAGCCCGGCCCGCCGCCCCCGCCCTGCTACTGGCAGCGCCAGCGCTACTGGGACGGCTACGGCTGGACCGTCCGCCCGGTTCGCGTTTGCTACTGATCTGATCGCACGGCGCTCATGAGCGCCGCGATCGAAGCCCGGCCGAGCACCTCGGCCGGGCTTTTTCTTTTAGCTGGCCCTGCAGCAGCTATCGCGCCGCCTGGATTGAGCGCAGCACCTCTTCGCTTGGCCAGCAATCGACCTTGAGCCCTGCCGACTTCTGGTAGGCGCCCAGCGCAGCGCGCGTCTGCATGCCGGCCTTGCCGTCGATCTTATCCTTGTAGAGTCCGACGCGCGTGAGCCCGCGCTGCATCGCCTCGACGTCCTTGGTTCGCAATTGCTTCGAGGCAGACCACGCCGTCGCGAACGGTTGCGGGCTCGTCATGCGGTCGGCGAGATGGCCGACGAACAGCACGTAGAGATCGGAGAAATTGTATTCCTTGATGACGAAGTAGTTCTTCGTGGTCAGGAAGGACGGGCCGTAGATGCCTTCCGGTTGCAACAGCGAGGCCGGGTGAGCCTGCTCGGCGGCAGTGAGCTTTTGTCCACGCACCGGCACAAAGCCTTCGCGCAGCCACTGGCCGATCGGCTTCGTCACCTCGGGCACGCCGGCGGTGCAATCGACCTTGGCCGGTGCCTGCACCTCGTAAGCCCAGCGCACGCCGCTCTGCCAGCCCTTGTTGACGAGCTGCTGCGCGGCGGAGGCCAGCGCATCCGGCACCGAATGCCAGATGTCGATGCGGCCGTCGCGGTCGAAATCGACGCCGTGCTTGTAATATTCGGACGGCAGGAATTGCGTGAGCCCGGTCGCGCCGGCCCAGGACGAGCGCATGTCCTTGCGTGTCACCACGCCGTCGCCGAGAATTTTCAGCGAGAGGATGAACTCGTTGCGATAGGTGTCCTTGCGGCGGCCGACATAGGCCTGCGTCGCCAGCACGCGCACGAGATCGTAAGGCAGTGTGTAGCGGCCGTAGTCGGTCTCGCGGCCCCAGATCGCCAGCATGACGGTGGCGGGCACGCCGGAGTTTTTCTCGATCTCGGTCAGCGCCTGACGATGTTTTTGGAGCAGCCGCTGCCCCTCGCCCGCAAGCCGCGCGATCGAGGCTTCCCTGACATAGTCGGCCGGCACCTGCACGAACTCGGCCTGCGACGGCGCACCGGTCGCTGGGCGCCCCGGCAGAATGAGATCCGGCAGCTTGTAATCAGGCTCGAGCCCGCGCGTCTCTCGCTCGAACGTCGCGCGCGACACGCCGGCGGCCTCCGCCTCCGGCCACTGCGAGGCGATGAACTGGGTGAAGGCGGCGTCGGCGGCGCGGACGGGCGACAGGCCACAGGTGATAGCGATCACCGCAGCTATGAGCACCCGCCGCATCATGCTGAGATCACCGCGTCAGCTTCTTGTACTTCACGCGATGCGGAATGATGCTGTCCTGGCCGAGCCGGCGCATCTTGTCCTTCTCGTAGTCCTGGAAGTTGCCCTCGAACCATTCGACATGGCTGTCGCCCTCGAAGGCCAGGATGTGGGTCGCGATGCGGTCGAGGAACCAGCGATCATGGCTGATGATGACGGCGCAGCCGGCGAAATCCTCCAGCGCCTCTTCGAGCGCACGCAAGGTGTCGACGTCGAGGTCGTTGGTCGGCTCGTCGAGCAGCAGAACGTTGGCGCCTGATTTCAGCATCTTCGCAAGGTGCACGCGGTTGCGTTCACCGCCGGAGAGCGCGCCGACTTTCTTTTGCTGGTCGGCGCCCTTGAAGTTGAACGACGAACAATAGCCGCGCGAATTGACTTCCCTCTTGCCGAGCAGGATCAGCTCGTTGCCGCCGGAGATCTCCTCCCACACGTTCTTGCTGCCGTCGAGCGCGTCGCGCGACTGGTCGACGTAACCGAGATGAACGCTTTCGCCGACCGTGATGGTGCCCTTGTCCGGCTGTTCCTGCTTGGTGATCATCCTGAACAGCGTGGTCTTGCCGGCGCCGTTGGCGCCGATCACGCCGACGATACCGCCGGGCGGCAGCTTGAAAGTGAGATCGTCGATCAGCATGCGATCGCCGAAACCCTTGCTGAGCCCTTCGAAGTCGACCACGTTCTGACCTAGGCGCTCGGCCACTGGAATCGTGATCTGCGCGGTCTGGGTCTGCTTTTCGCTCGCCTGTTTCAGCAGTTCGTCATAGCGCTGATAGCGCGCCTTGGATTTAGCCTGGCGGGCTTTCGGCGAGGATGCGATCCATTCCTGCTCGCGGGCCAGCGTCTTCTGATGCGCAGCGTCCTCGCGGCCCTCCTGCTCGAGCCGCTTCTGCTTCTGCTGCAGCCAGGACGAGTAATTGCCCTCGTAAGGGATGCCCTTGCCGCGATCGAGCTCGAGAATCCAGCTCGTGACATTGTCGAGGAAGTAGCGGTCATGGGTGACGATCAGGATCGCGCCGGGATAGTTGCGCAGATGGCCTTCCAGCCACGACACCGACTCCGCGTCGAGATGGTTGGTCGGTTCGTCCAGCAGCAGGAGCTCGGGCTGATCGAGCAGCAGCTTGCATAGTGCGACGCGGCGGCGCTCACCGCCGGAGAGTTTCGACACGTCGGCATCGTCGGGCGGACAGCGCAGCGCGTCCATGGCCTGGTCGACCTTGCTGTCGAGATCCCAGAGGCCCTGGGCCTCGATCTCGTCCTGCAGCTTGGTCATCTCGTCGGCGGTCTCCTCGGAGTAGTTCATCGCCAGTTCGTTGTAGCGATCGAGGATGGCCTTCTGCTTGGCGACACCCAGCATGACGTTCTCGCGCACGCTGAGAGCCGGATCGAGATGCGGCTCCTGCTCGAGATAGCCGACGCGGGCGCCCTGGGCGACCCAAGCCTCGCCGTTGTACTCCTTGTCAAGGCCGGCCATGATCTTGAGCAGCGTCGACTTGCCCGAGCCGTTGACACCGAGCACGCCGATCTTGGCGTCCGGGTAGAACGACAGATGGATGTTATCGAGCACCTTCCGGGTCGGGTAGCTCTTGGTCAGGCCCTGCATGAAATAGATGAACTGGCGCGCCATCGGTCCCGAAAACCTTCGATTTGAGGAAATTTGCTTGCCGCCGATGTAGCGATCCCGCCCCCAAAGGGCAATGTTTTCCCTCCGTTCACCACGGATGAATACGGGACGGACACCATCCCGCCGCCGATCCGGACAATTGAAACTATCTTTTAATAAATCAGGCCAAAGCTCGGTTTCGCGCGGAAACAGCGCCACCCGCTCAGAATGAACGGGAGCACAGCGAGACAGCGTCATGGCCATGATCGAGACCAATTCCCTTCCCGTTCCGGCGGAAGCCGGCAGCGCCTCCGCGTTCGCCTCGGAGATCAAGGGCTTCTGGAAGCGCTTCTTCGCCACCGCTTTCAACCCCTACCGGCCCGAACTGCATTACATGCGCGGGCCCGGCCCCGCCTGGCGCGCCAAGCACGGCATGAATGCGCCGATCCGGCTCAAGCCCCGCGACCTCTGAGCCTCATCACCTGTCGGATTTTTGAAGACGCGAACGGCTTGCGCACGGTCCTGATTGCGCGCAACCATGGCCTGGTTCCACCTCTCGCTATGGAAGAACGCTGATGACGCGGCTGCGCTGTGCAATTCTCGACGACTATTTCAACCTCGCCCTCGATGTCGCCGATTGGCAAAGCCTGTCCGACCGCATCGACGTCACCGTGTTCAGCCATCCCTTCGCCTCCGAGCAGGCCGCGGCGAGCGCGCTGGCCGATTTCGAGATCGTCTGCGCGATGCGCGAGCGCACCGCGTTCCCCAAGAGCCTCTTCGAGAGCCTGCCGAAGCTGAAGCTGCTGCTGACCTCAGGCATGCGCAACGCCTCGATCGACATGGAGGCCGCCAAGGCGCGGGGCGTCACCATCGGCGGCACGCAATATTCACGCGATCCGACCGCGCCCCTCACCATGGGCCTGATCCTGGAACTGACCCGCGGCATCGGCCGCGAGAACGCGCGCATGCATGCGGGCGAGCCCTGGCAAGCCTTTGCCGGCGTCGAGATCGAGGGCTTGACGCTCGGCGTCGTCGGGCTCGGCAAGCTCGGCAGCAAGATGGCTCATATCGCGACGGCGTTCGGCATGAACGTGATCGCCTGGAGCCCGAATCTGACCCCGGAGAAGTGCAAGGACGCCGGCGTCGGCTACGCCACCAAGGAGGAGCTGTTCGCCAAGGCCGATATCGTCAGCATCCATGTGGTGCTGAGCGAGCGCTCTCGCGGGTTGGTCGGGGCTGCCGACCTCGCCCGGATGAAGCCGACGGCCTTCCTCGTCAACACCGCGCGCGGGCCGATCGTGGACGAGCAGGCGCTGCTCGAGGCGTTGCAGCAGAAGAGGATTGCAGGTGCCGGCATCGACGTATTCTCGGTCGAGCCGCTGCCGACGGACCATCCTTTCCGCAAGCTCGACAATCTCGTGCTGACGCCGCATCTCGGCTACGCCACCGAGGACGGCTTGCGCATCCATTACGGCCAGATGGTCGAGGCGATCGACGCCTTCACCAAGGACAGCGAGCTGCCGCGGAAGCTGGCCTGAAGCCTCAGGCCGCCCAGCGGTGGCTGGTGGGCTGCCGTGCCGCATCGGCAAAGCCGCCGCGCCAAGAGGCATGCGCCGGCAGCCAGCCGAGCTCGCGCTTGGCCTTACCGTTGGATGCTCCGCGCACCTCCGTCATCATTGCAACCATGTGCTCGCCCGCAAGCAGGCGCCCGAGCCAGGCGGGAATGTGACGCGGCGGCTTCGCACCAAGCAGTTCGGCCAGCGCGGGCAACCAATCCTTCACCAGCGCCGGATGATCGTCGACGATATTGTAGATGCTGCCGGCGCGTCCGCGTTCGAGCGCGGCAAGCGTGGCAGAGGCGGCATCTTCGGTGTGAATGAACGACCACGTGCCGCCGCCATCGCCGATCACTGGCACACGCCGGTGACGCAGCTGGTCGATCATCGCCGGCGAGAGCGTTCCGGTGCCAGGTCCATAGAAGAATCCATAGCGCAGCACGATGCCCTCCGGCTTCGTCGAAGCGCTGACGCTTCGCTCCAGATACCGGATTGCCTCAAGCGTGCGCCGTAGCTCTCGCGGCGGATGCGGGTCGAGCTCATCGGTCTCGGTCTTCACCGTTCCCCCGGCGCGACTGAAGGTCCAGCCGCAGAAGCTTTGCGCGATGAAGCGCCTAGCGCCGGCCTCGCGTGCGGCGTTGAGCAGAATGTCGGTTCCGCGGGTGCGGAGCTCGTTGGTTCGCTTGAAAGCCCGATCGAAATGCCGGAGGTCCGTAGCAGCCGCGAGATCTGTCATCTGGTGGATGACGGCGTCGGGCTTTGCCGCAATCACCGCAGCGCGCATACTGTCGGCATCGAGGCCGTCGGCGACGACCGGCTCCGCACCCAATCGCCGCACAAGCTCTGTTTTCGCTGCACTCCGTGTCGTGCCGATCACCGAATGACCCGCGGCGACCAGCGCCGGAACAAGATACTGACCGACCGCGCCGGTCGCGCCCGCAACAAAGATGCGCATCCTGTGCTCCTCAATTCGTTGCAATCCTCCCGGACGTAATCGAGGTGCGGAGCCGTTCAAGCATGCGCAAGCGAGACATGCGCATGGGTCAAATGACGACGGCGCGTGACCGAAGATCACGCGCCGTATCAGATCAATTCCTGGGAAGCCGGTTCAGCGCACGGTGACGGGCTCGGGCAGCGGCGGCACCACTGTCGGCTGGGTGCCTCCGACCGGGCCGGCCTGCGCGGCCATTGGCGCGGGGCCGGCAGCGCCGGGCACGGGCGCGGCGGATGCGGTCGCAGTTCCCGGCGGCGGACCACCCGGCATCACCACCACGCGGGTGCCGACCTTGACGCGATCGAACAGGTCGGAGACGTCCTCGTTCAGCATGCCGATGCAGCCGGAGGACACGAACTTGCCGATGGTCGAGGGCTGGTTGGTGCCGTGGATGCGGTAGACGGTCGAGCCGAGATACATCGCGCGGGCGCCGAGCGGATTGCCGGGACCGCCGGCCATGAAGCGCGGCAGATAGGGCTGGCGCTCGATCATCTCGGTCGGCGGATGCCAATCCGGCCACTCGGCCTTGCGGGTGATCTTCTGCACGCCGGTCCAGGTGAAGCCGTCGCGGCCGACGCGGACGCCGTAGCGGATCGCACGGCCGTTGCCGAGCACGTAATAGAGGTAGGTATTCGGGGTATCGACGATGAGCGTTCCGGCCGGCTCCTTGGTCGCCAGCGAGACCTCCTGACGGCGCAGGTTCTGCGGCAACTGCGCCGGAGCGGCGTCGGGCTGCTCTTCGGGCGGCAGCGAGGCGATCGCCATCGGCCGGCCGTCGGCGCCAACGGGCGGCTGACCGGCCTGGACCGTTCCGGTCGCGCCGGGACCACCGACCGCCTCCGGCGGACGCAGGCCGTCACTGCCGGGCGCCTGACCCGGACGATCGGCGTAGATCACCGCAGGCGGGCCGGCGGGGCGGCCGTAGCGCGGATCGTCGGGCGACGTCACGGGACCCTGCGGCGGCGCGGCCGAGTACACGGGGGCGCCTGCGGGACGGCCATAACGGGGATCATCGGGCGACATCACCGGACCCTGCGGCGGCGCGGCGGAATACACCGGGGGAGCGCCGGCTGGACGACCGTAGTAGCGCGGATCCGGGCCGGGCGGCGGCAGCGCCGCCTGCGGCATCGAATCGTCTTCATCGTCCATAGCGTCGAAGTTCGGCGCGCGGTCGCCGGGCCGATATTCGGCCGGCGCGCCATAGCTCGGCGCCTGCTGGACCGGATAGCTTTGGGCCTGCGCGAGCGAGGTTCCCGCCGCAGCGACTGTTGCGGCAGCGCATATCGTCAGAAAATGTTTGATCATCATCGCTCTTGTATAGTCCCCGGGCCCCGTCCGGACCGTTAACGGCCAGATGACCGAAGATAGCGGCACATTCAAGACATTGCAGGCGGATTTGTGCCTGATTTGCCGATTTGTGATCCGCAAGACTACCGTTGCCTCCTTGCATCACGGGACGAAAATCAGCCCACGACTGAGATTGCCGGAGTCGCCGGCTCCGTTTTTTACGGAACGGCGGGGAATCGTTGCGGTATGTTCGAATCAGCCTGATTCGCCCCCGCTTTGAGCTTCGATCCCCGCGTGGCGAACGCGGCAAGCAGTACCGTCACCGCGTTCAGATGGCTCATGGGCCTTGGCCACTTCGCCGCCGGGGCGGAAATTCGCAATCCCTCGATGCTTCCCGGCTTTCGCTTCCTGTTTGCCGCGATCCTGCTGTCAGCTTCCATCCTGGTATTCGGCCTGGGCGCCGCCGCGCTGCTGCGGGCCAGCCACGAGCAGTATGTCAGCAACCCCTCCTGGCGGAATGGTCCGCAGGAGCAGGTGTTTGCACAAGCTCCCGAGCCGGCCCAGCCCGTGCTCGCGGTTCTGCGCGCCGAGCCGGAAGCAGCCACCGATCCGGCGCCGTCGCGGCGTGACCAGGTGCCGACGATCGGATTACCGGCGAACGAGCCCGAGCCGGTCTTCGCGCTGACGACCGAGACCGACCGTCAGCCGCCGCTGGTCGTTGCAGCTCCGGCTGACGTCCCGACCGAACCGGCCAATGCGGAGACCAAGGCCGAGACGACGGTGGACGCCGCGGCGCCGGCCTCAAGCAACACGCTTACTCCGGCCGACGCCAGCGCCTCCATCGCCGAGACCAAGCCCGTTTCGATCGCTCTCACGAGCAAACCAGCACCTACCGCCCCCAGCGGAGCCTCTGCTTCGTCCACGTTCGACATGGCGAGCGCGAAGTTCGCCGCATTGAACGACCCGGCGACCACGGCCTGGAAGGATCCGCCTGCGAAGCCCAAGGCCGACTCTAAGGCCGACAGCAGTTCGCCGGAGAGCAAAGCGACCAAGCCGCGGGCGCATCGGGTGAAGAAGCGCCGCCGCATCGTCCGGCGTCCGCCGCCGCCGGTTCAGCAACTCGATCCGTTCGGGCAGCCGCAACCCACGCTCGCCGCGACGACGACGCGCGCACGTCAGTAAGGTTACGCCGGGCCGGTTGCGATCGGCGGTCCCTTTTCCTGGCCCCATTCCGACCACGAGCCGTCGTAGAGCGCGGTGTCGGTGATGCCGAGGCGATAGAGCGCCAGCGTCAGCACGCCGGCAGAGACCCCGGAGCCGCAGCTCGTCACGATGGGCGCATCGAGCTTGACGCCGGCGTTGGTGAAGGCGGCGCGGAGATCATCGAGCGGCTTCATCGTGCCGGTCGCGGCATCGAACAGGAGATTGTAGGGCACGTTGCGCGCACCGGGGATATGGCCGGAGCGGATGCCCGCGCGCGGCTCCGGCGCCCGGCCCTCGAACCGGTCGGCGGCGCGCGCGTCGATCACCTGCTCGGCACGGCTTTCGACGTTGGCGATCAGTTGCTGCATGCTGCGCACGCGCTTTGAATCATAGCTCGCCTTGAATGTCGCGGGCTTCGGCTTGACCTCGCCGCTCTCGACCGGACGCCCCTCGGCGCGCCACTTCTTCAGGCCGCCATTGAGGATGCGCACATTGCCATGGCCGAAAGCCAGGAACATCCACCATGCCCGGGGAGCAGCGACCCAGCCGCCGGCATCATAGATCACGACGGTGTCGGCATTGGAGATGCCGAGTTGGCCTGCGTCGCGACCGAACTGCTCGGCGGTCGGATACATGTGCGGCAGCGGGTTGGAATGGTCCGAGACCGCATCGACGTCGAAGAACACCGCGCCCGGCAGATGCGCGGCAAGATAATCGTCCTTCGGCAATGGCAGCACGCCCGGCAGCTTGAAGCTGGCGTCGAGCACCTTGACGTTGGCATCGTTGAGGTGGGCGGCGAGCCATTCGGTGGAGACGAGAGGATCGGTGGGCGTCATTGCATGCTCCGGCAGTTGTGTCAGTCGTCATGGCCGGGCTTGTCCCGGCCATCCACGTTCTTCTTGCGGCGAAGACGTGGATGCCCGGGTCATCTAGCGCGAAGACGCGCTTCGCGCTTTTGCCCGGGCATGACGGAGTGTGTGGTGAGAGAGGTATTCACCTCACCCCTTGTTCTTCGGCTCCCACTGTTGGGTCGGCCCGCCGGCGTCGCGCCAGGCGGCGTAGCCGCCGGCGATGTGGGCGACGGGCTTGAGTCCCATGTCCTGCGCGGTCTTGGCGGCGAGCGCAGAGCGCAAGCCGCCGGCGCAATGGAAGACGAACTTCTTGTCCTCCTGGAACACCGGCTTCGCGTAAGGGCTCTGCGGATCGATCCAGAATTCGAGCATGCCGCGGGTGCAGGCGAACGCGCCGGGGATGCGGCCGTCGCGCTCGATCTCGCGGGGATCGCGGATATCGACGATGACGACGTCGCCGTTCTTCGATATCTCGATGGCGTCCTTGGCGGTGAGCGTTTCGATCTCGGCATTGGCCTCGTCGATCAGCGCCTTGATGCCGCGGGTGATGGTCTGGGGCATGTGGTTCTCCCTCTTGTTGTCATTCCGGGGCGCGCGGAGCGCGAGCTAGTGTGTCAATTCCTTCATCGCACCCTCGAGCCCTTCGATCGTGATCGGATACATGCGGTTGGCGAAGATGCGTTTGATGATCGTGGTGGATTCCGAATAGTCCCAGTGCTTCTGCTGCACAGGGTTGAGCCACACCGAATGCGGATAGGTGCGGATGATGCGGTCGAGCCAGACCGAGCCGGGCTCCTCGTTGACGTGCTCGACCGAGCCGCCGGGCACCATGATCTCGTAGGGCGACATCGATGCGTCGCCGACGAACACGATCTTGTAGTCGTGCGGGTATTTATGCAGCACGTCCCAGGTCGGGGTGCGGTCGGTGAAGCGGCGCTTGTTCTGCTTCCACACGCCTTCATAGAGGCAGTTGTGGAAGTAGAAATACTCCATGTGCTTGAACTCGCTCTTCGCAGCCGAGAACAACTCCTCGACCTGCTCGATATGCGCGTCCATCGAGCCGCCGATATCGAAGAACACCAGCAGCTTCACCGCGTTGCGGCGCTCGGGCCGCATGTGCACGTCGAGATAGCCGTGATTGGCGGTCTCGCGGATGGTGGTGTCGAGATCGAGCTCGTCAGGCGCGCCGGTGCGCGCGAACTTGCGCAGGCGGCGCAGTGCCACTTTGATGTTGCGGATGCCGAGCTCGACATTGCCGTCGAGATCTTTGAACTCGCGCTTGTCCCACACCTTCACGGCGCGGTTGTTGCGGTTCTTGTCCTGGCCGATGCGAATGCCTTCGGGATTGTAGCCATGGGCGCCGAACGGCGAGGTGCCGGCCGTGCCGATCCACTTCGAGCCGCCCTGATGCCGGCCCTTCTGCTCCTCGAGGCGCTTCTTCAGGGTCTCCATGAGCTTGTCCCAGCCCATCGCCTCGATCTGCTTCTTCTCTTCGTCCGTCAGGTATTTCTCGGCGAGCTTCTTCAGCCACTCCTCGGGGATCTCGGCCCCCTCCATGGCGTCGAGCAGGCTTTCCAGCCCCTTGAACACGGTGCCGAAGACGCGGTCGAACTTGTCGAGGTTGCGCTCGTCCTTCACCAGCGAGGTGCGCGAGAGATAGTAGAAATTCTCGACCGAATAGTCCGCGAGGTCAGCGTCGAGCGCCTCCATCAGCGTGAGGTATTCGCGCAGCGTCACGGGGACCTGCGCATCGCGCAGAGAAGTGAAGAATTGCAGGAACATGGGCGACAGATTGCCCGTCGGGGGGCGAACGTCAAGGGGCGGAGGCCACTGCCCTGCGCTGGACCGGGAGGGTTTTTGCTCTAGAATTGGCGGTCTCACGGGATTGTTTTGGGGACGTTTGCAATGGGAATTCTCGCAGCGCTCATCATTGGCGCGATCGCAGGCTGGCTTGCCGGCAAGATTGTCCATGGGGCGGGATTTGGGCTGATCGGCAACATCGTCGTCGGCATCATCGGTGCGCTCGTGGCGAGCTGGATTCTGCCTCAGCTGCACATCCAGCTCGCAACCGGCACGGTCGGGGCCATCGTGGATGCCATGATCGGCGCGGTGATTGTGCTCGTCATCCTTTCGCTGATAAAACGGGTCTGAAAGCCTGACCGAACCAGGAACGGCCGCCATGCGCGGCCGTTCCCATGTCGCGACCGGGGCATGCCGGGACGACGATTAACAAGGACGCGCAATGAAATTTACCGGCACCAAGGACTATGTTGCGACCGACGATCTCAAGGTCGCGGTCAACGCCTCGATCGTGCTGGAGCGCCCGTTGCTCATCAAGGGCGAGCCCGGCACCGGCAAGACGGTGCTGGCGGAGGAAGTGGCGAAGGCGCTGAACGCCCCGCTTCTGACTTGGCACATCAAGTCGACCACCAAGGCGCAGCAAGGCCTCTACGAATACGACGCGGTGTCGCGCCTGCGCGACAGCCAGCTTGGCGATGCCCGCGTGTCCGACATCAAGAACTACATCAAGCGCGGCAAGCTGTGGGATGCCTTCACCGCCGAGCAGCGCCCGGTGCTGCTGATCGATGAGATCGACAAGGCCGATATCGAATTTCCGAACGATCTTTTGCTCGAACTCGACCGGATGGAATTCCATGTCTACGAGACCGGCGAGACGATCAAGGCCAAGCAGCGCCCGATCATGATGATCACCTCCAACAACGAGAAAGAGCTGCCGGACGCATTCCTGCGCCGCTGTTTCTTCCACTACATCAAGTTCCCCGATGCCGACACCATGACCCGGATCGTCGACGTCCACTTCCCAGGCATCAAGAAGCGGCTGGTCGAGGAAGCCCTGCGCATCTTCTTCGAGGTCCGCGAAGTGCCCGGCTTGAAAAAGAAGCCGTCGACCTCGGAGCTGCTCGACTGGCTCAAGCTGCTGCTCAACGAAGACATGAGCGTCGAGCAGCTGCGCGAACGTGATCCGCGCAAACTGATCCCGCCGCTGCACGGCGCGCTGCTCAAGAACGAGCAGGACGTGCATCTGTTCGAGCGGCTGGCGTTCCTGAGCCGGAGAGAAGTGTAGGTTCGAGCGCACTCCGCTGCCGCCCCACCTTCCGGTGTCATTCCCCGCGAAGGCGGGGAATCCAGTACGCCGCGGCTTCTCGACTCAATCATAACCGCCTCTGGAATACTGGATCGCCCGGTCAAGCCGGGCGATGACACCGAGAGTATGGCTCACTCTCTCCACCTCGTCATTGCGAGCACAGCGAAACAATCCAGGCTGCCTCCGCGGAAAGATACTGGATTGCTTCGCTGCGCTCGCAATGACGGAGCAAGGACGAGCATCGCCCTCTCCAATTCGCGCTTCAAATCGCGAGGGGCGGACGAAGGTTGTGAGATGGGCCCCGGCTCTGCAGCGCATCGCTGCACCGGATGATGCTTCGCATCGCCGGGGAAGCGCTACGCTGCGTCCGGAGCACGAGACCTTGCTACGCCACCGCGGCGTCCGGTACACGCGCGGCTTCCATCGGCTGCTTGCCGCGGATGAGGTCCGAGGCGCGGTCGGCGATCATCATGGTTGAGGCATTGAGGTTCGCCGAGATCATGCGCGGCATCACCGACGCGTCGATCACTCGCAGGCCTTCCAACCCGTGGACGCGGAGCTGGTCGTCGACCACCGCCCAGGTGGAATCCGCCGGGCCCATGCGGCAGGTGCAGCCGGGGTGGAAGGTGGTGGTGCCGCGTTCGGTGGCGGCGGCCAAGAACTCGTCGTCGGTATTGATGTCAGGGCCGGGGAAGTCCTCGTAGGCGTAATAGGGCGAGAGCGGCGCGCTCTTCAAAAGCCTGCGCGCCAGCTTCATGCCGCCGACGATCACGCGGCGGTCGAGCTCGGCGTCGAGATAATTGGTCTGGATGATCGGCGGCGCGAACGGATCAGACGAGCGGATGCGGACATAGCCGCGGCTCTCGGGGCGCTGCTGCCAGGAGGCCACCGTCATGCCGGGCTCGTCCTCGAGCTGGCCCTGCACGCCTTCCTTGTAGCTCGCAGGCGTAAAGGTGAGCTGGAGGTCGGAGCTGTCCGCGCTCTCGCCGGAGTGCCAGAAGCAATAGACCATGGTCGGCGACAGTGAGAGGAGGCCTTTGCGCGCCGTCGCCCATTTCATGGCCTCGACCCAGAGACGCCAACCGCGACGAAGCTCGTTGATGGTCCTGATGTCTTTGACGCGCGCGACCGTGCGCGGCGCATAATGATCCTGCAGGCCTTCGCCGACCGGCAGCGCGTGACGCACGGCAATGCCGTGGGCCTGCAACAGATCGGGCGAACCGATGCCGGAGAGCTGCAAGAGCTGCGGCGAATTATAGGTGCCGCCGGACAGGATCACTTCCTTGTTGGCGCGGACCTCAACCGGCGTGCCGCCAGAGCCGCCCTTCATGTAGCGCACGCCGACGGCGCGCTTGCCTTCGAAGATAATCTCGGTCGCGTGCGCGTGGGTGTGGACATGCACGTTCGGCCGCTTCATCGCAGGCTTGAGGAAAGCGGTGGCGCCGGAGACGCGCAAGCCCTTGTCGATGGTGCGCTGGCAGTAGGAGACGCCTTCCTGGGTCTTGCCGTTGTAGTCGGGGTTGCGCGGAATGCCGAGGCTCACCGCGCCTTCCATGAAGGCTTCGCAAAGTGGATCGCGCCAGTTCATGGTGGTGACGGTAAGATTACCATCGCGGCCGCGATAAATGTCCTCGCCCTCGCCGACGCGTTTCTCCAGCCGCCGGAAGTAGGGCAGCACGTCGGCATAGCCCCAGCCGCGATTGCCCATCTGCGCCCAGGTGTCGAAATCCATGCGCTGGCCGCGATTGTAGATATGGCCATTGATCGAGGACGAGCCGCCGAGCGTCTTGCCGCGCGGCGCATAGATGCTGCGCCCGCCGGTCCAGGGCCCGACCTCCTGCTGGTAGGCCCAGTTGATACTCTTCATGTGGAAGGTCTTGATGAAGCCGGCCGGCAGATGGATGTAGGGATGCCAGTCGCTCGGGCCCGCCTCGAGCACGCAGACGCTGGTAGCGGGGTCTTCGCTCAGCCGGCTGGTGAGCACGCAACCGGCGGAGCCCGCGCCGACGATCACATAATCAAATCTGTCCATGGTGCCTCGGCCGCCTCTAGCGCGGCTTGTCGTTGAGTTGATAATTCAAATGCGTTCGCACCGTCGGCCATTCGGCCGCGGTGATGCTGTAGACCACCGTGTCGCGCAGCGTGCCGTTCGGCGCGACCTGGTGGCTGCGCAGGATGCCGTCCTGCTTGGCGCCCAGACGCTCGATGGCGCGGCGGCTCTGGTGATTGAAGAAGTGGGTGCGGAATTCCACCGCGATGCAGTCCAGGGTTTCGAAGGCGTGGGTGAGCAGCAGCAGCTTGCACTGCGTGTTGAGCGGACCGCGCTGCGCGCTCTTGCCATACCAGGTCGAGCCGATCTCGACGCGGCGGTTGGCGGCATCGATGTTCATGTAGGTCGTCATGCCCACGATCGTGCCGCTGCCATCGAGCACGGTGAAGGGGAGCATCGAGCCCGCGGCCTGAAGACCGAGCCGGCGGTCGATTTCCTTGCCCATGTTGTCCGGCGTCGGAATCGCGGTGTACCAGATGGTAGAGAGCTCGCCGTCCTTCACGGCCTCGATCAGCCCCTCGCGGTGCTGATGCGACAGCGGCTCCAGACCGGCATGCTGTCCGCGCAGGGTGATGGGATCAGGCCAGGGCATTTGAAACTCTCTCCTTTGTCATTGCGAGGAGCGAAGCGACGAAGCAATCCATACTGTCACCGCGGACGCATTCCTGGATTGCTTCGCTTCGCTCGCAATGACGGTCACTAGCACCGTTTATTTGTTTAGGAAATTGAGAGGCAATCCGCCGCGCGGCCAGTCCATGGCGATCAGCTCGCCCTTGCCTGAGAGCGTGATGTAGGCGGTCTTCAGCTCGGGGCCGCCGAAGGCGATGTTGGTGGTGACGCGGTCGCCGGTCGGCACCTGCTCGACCAGGGTACCGTCAGGCGCGATCACCGAGATGCAGCCGGAGACGAGGGTGGCGACGCAGACATTGCCGTTCGCTTCGACCGCCAGAGAGTCGAACATCTGGTAGCCGCCGAGGCCGCAGATCGGTTTGCCCCGCTCGCCGCGATAGATCACATCGCGCGGCTTGAGCGTGCCGGGCGCAGAGAGCTCGTAGGCCCAGAGCCGACCGGTGGGCGTCTCCGCGATGTAGACGGTGGCCTCGTCCGGCGACAGGCCGATGCCGTTCGCCGGCAGTATGCCGTGCACGACCTCGACGATCTCCTTCATGCCAGGCTTGAGATAGTACATGCCGCCGACGTCCATCTCGCGTGCGCGGCGCTTGCCGAGATCGGAGAACCAGAGGCCGCCCTGCTTGTCGAACACCAGATCATTCGGCCCCCGCAGATCGTGCTCGCCGCAACTGGTCATGACGGTTTCGATTTGGCCGGATTGCAGATCGACGCGCTGGATCGAGCCGCCGAGATAATCGTCGGGCTGCGGACCCGGCATGATCATGTTGCGGGTCGGAATCCAGGAGAAGCCGCCATTGTTGCAGATGTAGATCTTGCCGTCGGGGCCGAGGGCTGCGCCGTTCGGGCCGCCCAGAATCTTCGCGACGATCTCCTTGCGGCCGTCGGGATGGATCCGGGTCAGGCGCTGGCCGCGGATTTCCACCAGCACCACCGAGCCGTCCGGCATCACGACCGGCCCTTCGGGAAATTCGAGGTCGGTGGCGAGAACGCGGACGTTGGACATGTGGGACCCTCCCGGCTGCTTGTTATGACTTGCACGGGATGTCCGGCACGGGCCCCACACGCAAGATTGCCTGCGGTTATGACAAAGTCGCCGGGGCTTGCCAAGCAAGCGGGATGGTATGCCAGCGTTGCGCGCTAATCTCGCACGGGTATCCAAATCTCCAGGCCGCCATTGCCGGTGGCGGGATCGAATTTTTCACCGTAGCGTTCGAAGTTCGGCGCATCGGCAGCCTTCAGGCCGGAGGCCGGCAGCCACTGATTCCAGATCGCGTTGACGGTGCGCCTGATCGAGGCGACGTGGTCGGCGTGGGTAAACACCGCATAGCGCTGCTCGGGGATACGGATGCGGCCGAAGCGGCGCGGCAGCTCGGAGAAATCGTCGACCTCGACGCCGGCGATGTAGTCGAAATTGCCGGCATCGTCGCCGTTGCAGCAGACGCCATAGGCGACCGATCCAACGCGCACGGGAATGTCGGCGACCTCCTGGTGGAAGCGCTGCCACAGTCCAGGAATGGCCGCGCCGTTGTCGCAGGAGATGCGCTCGTTGATGCCTGCGACGAGGAAGGCCTTTGTGGTTTCGAAGCGCGGGGCGGCGAGCTTGTCTGCGATGGTTGAGTCCATGAGGATCGGCTCCTGAAGCTTGAGATGACCGGTGCATTGCGCGGTCCGCACCGCTTCGGGCGTGGTGCTGAACTGGTCGCGGAACGCGCGGGTGAATGCTTCGTGCGAGCCGTAATCCGCCTCCAGCGCCAGCGACAGGATGTCCGGTGCGCCGTTCGCAAGACTGCGCGCCGCTTCGGTCAGCCGCCGCGCGCGCACGTACCGCATCACCGGCACGCCGGTGGCTGCGGCAAACGCGCGCACGATGTGGAACCGCGACACGCCCGACATCGCAGCGATCTCGTCGAGCGTCATCGGCTCGGCCAGATGGCTCTCGACATACCAGAGCGCGCGCTGGGCTGGGTTCATGGCGTTTCTCGTTCGAAGCGCGACCATGATGCACGGAAGTCCGCGGGTTTCGCTTGATCGGCGTTGCGGTCCCGCAAGATGATAACGCCGGAACAGCCACTGGCAACGTCCGGGCGTTCATGGCTACACTCGGGACGTCCTGGAAACCGCTCACAAGAAAGCAGGAGGAACCGCGTCATGAAGATCACCGATGTGCGGGCGCACCATATCCGCATCCCCTATGACGCCGGTGTCGCGAGCTTCCGTCAGGGCGCCTCGGCGATCACCGCCCTCGACATGGTGATGGTCGAGGTCAGCACCGACGCCGGGCTGACCGGCTGGGGCGATGCCTTCGCCTATGTCTGCCCCCGCACCACGCGCAGTGCCGTCGAGGAAATGATCGCACCCCAGGCCCGCGGACTGGAGGTTCCCGATGCCGCCGGCATTCCTGCGGTGATGGAGCAGATCCAGCGTAATCTGCATCTGTTCGGGCGTTACGGCATCACCATGTTCGCGATCTCCGGGCTCGACATCGCGCTGTGGGACCTTGCCGCCAAGGTCAAGGACGTGCCGCTGCACCGCCTGCTCGGCGGCACCAGGCGCCCGGCCATTCCGGCCTATGCGAGCCTGTTGCGGATCGGTTCGCCCGACAACATCGCTGCCGAATGCAAGAAGGCGCTCGCGCTCGGCTATGGCGCCATCAAGCTGCACGAGACCACGGCACCGGCGGTGTTTGCCGCGCGCGCGGCGATCGGGCCCGGCATTCCGCTGATGGTGGACATGAACTGCCCGCTGTCAGGCGAAGAGGCGATCGCGTTCGCCAGGACATGCCGGGACGCGCAGCCGATGTTCCTGGAGGAGCCGGTCTGGCCGCCGGAGGATTTTGCGGCGCTCGCCGAGGTCCGCAGCAAGGGCGGGCTCGGCGTCGCTGCCGGCGAGAACGCCTGCACGGAATATCAATTCCGCCAGATGATGGATGCGGGCGCGGTCAGCCACGCCCAGCCGTCGGTGATCAAGGTCGGCGGCATCACGGAATTTCTCAAGGTTGCGGCGCTCGCAGATCGGCTCGGTGTCAAGGTCGTTCCGCACTCCCCGTATTTCGGCCCCGGCCTGCTGGCGACCTTGCATCTCCTGGCGGGGCGCAACGACGGGCTGGTCGAGATGTTTTACCTCAAGCGCGAGGCCTGCCTCTGGGGCGACCGCGCCGATGTCGATGCTACCGGCCATGTCGCGGTGCCGACCGGACCTGGGCTCGGCTATGAGCCCGACCGCAGCGTGATGGAGCGATATCGCGTCGCCTGAGCGCGGCGCCTATTTCGCCGCATCCTTCGGCGGCGGCGCATCCTGCTTCTTCTTCACATCCTCCGCGGTCTTCGCCTGCGCGGCCTGGAGATCGCCGAGCATCTTCTGCAAGCCGGCCACGGTCGTCTTCAACGCATCGATCTGGCGCCCCGCGGCATCCAGCTTCTGCTGGTGATCGAGGTTCAGCTTGGTGATAGTCTTCTGGAGGAAGTCGACGTTGCTCTGGAGGCAGCTGGTGCGGCGCTCCATGGTTTTCTCGACGGTGCAGATCTCGATGCCGGGCACGTCCTGCGCGCGGACCGGCGCAATCGCCAGCGTAGCGAGCAGCAACATCGCGAAACAGACGCCGGCGCTTCGAAGCAGCATGCAAGTTCCTCGTCAAATCAATCACGGCAATGTGCGCTTTTTGCACGCCGCCTGTCGAGGCTACCACACTCGCACCGCATTCTCGCGTTGAGCTTGCGGCTGTTCCCTCGGACGGGGAGCGATGATCTGCATGCGGAGGAAATGGGCGCTCCTTCTGCGGCTTTGTTTAGGGGAGTTTTTTGATGGCAACGCGCGACAGACGACTGGCGGAATTCGACGGCGCCGGAGAACCGCCGCCTGGCCTTGCAGTCGAAGTGCTGTGCGAGGACCACAGCGGGACTTATCAGCTGCCGTTCGCCTGCCGCTATGTCGAGGGACGCTGGCAGAACCACGCGGCCGGCGTCGCGGTTGAAGCTACCGTCATCGGCTGGCGCGT
The DNA here is from genome assembly GCF_040547675.1 of Bradyrhizobium sp. RT6a. Taxonomy (NCBI): domain Bacteria; kingdom Pseudomonadati; phylum Pseudomonadota; class Alphaproteobacteria; order Hyphomicrobiales; family Nitrobacteraceae; genus Bradyrhizobium; species Bradyrhizobium sp. RT6a. The sequence continues at coordinate 441,235 of NZ_JBEPQC010000003.1, read as the reverse complement.
CCCGCGCATGAAGCATTCGGGCGTAGCCTGAGCACCGGCGTCTGTCTCAAAATGCAACGGTGCCGCGTCCCGGCTTAACCTTCGGAACGCGGCCCGAACGAATCACGTCCGAATCAGCCGTAGGTCCCTGTACGCGCCTGTTCACGGCTAGATGTCGCAACTGGTCACCAGGCGCATACAATATCTGCGCAGCGCCTGAGCAGGGTCAGCCAGCCATGGGCGCCAAAAGTTAACGGCTTCAATGACCTGACTGCGGGGTGCGGCGGTTGAATGCTCGCTCGCAAAACAGGCAGATGGCACCCGGCCTGCCTAATATTCGACCTCGAGCTCCTCGATCTCGGCCGGCTCGTCCTTGGCCGCCGCGATCCATTCCTTCATCTCCGGCATGGCCATGATGGTATCGGCATAAGCCTGCAACTGCGGCTCGAGCTTGACGTTATAGGTCACGAAGCGTGTCACCACCGGGGCGTACATCGCGTCAGCCATGGTGCGGGTCTCGCCGAACAGGAAGGGCCCGCCCGATTTGTCCAGGCAGTCGCGCCAGATCGCCCAGACGCGATCGATGTCGGCCTGCGCGCGCGACCAGATCTTGAAGCCGGGGAAGTGCCCCTTCAGGTTGACCGGCAGCGAGGCGCGCAAGGTGGTGAAGCCGGAATGGATTTCGCCGCAGATCGAGCGGCAATGCGCGCGCTGGATGCGATCCGCGGGCAACAGCCCGGCGTTCGGCATCGCCTCGTTGAGATATTCGGCGATCGCCAGCGTATCCCAGACGATCGCGCCATCATGCCGCAGGCACGGCACCAGGATCGACGACGACAACAGCAGGATTTCGGCGCGCGCCGACGCGTCGTCCGGCGCGGTGACGATCTCCTCGAAATCGAGCCCGGAAAATTTCGTCAGCAGCCAGCCACGCAGCGACCAGGACGAATAGTTCTTGCTGCTGATGGTCAGTGTCGCCTTCGCCATGTGACCTTCCCTCACGCCTGTGACTCACGCCTAAGACTTGCACCCCGCCCGGACTGCGCGAGTGCGCACCGCCTGTGCTTCCCGCGAAAAGAGCAGCAAGCGACGTGCCAATCTTGAGGACGGCCCATCCCAGGTTTGGCTCCGATATTGCATAGCAGCACGGGGACAGGTGGGCGTTTCAGTATGATGTCGATGTATTATCAGGCCTTTCAGAACCATATGGACCTGACGGCGCCGTGGCGGTCGGGGGCTTCGTCCGCACTCAGATTCCTCAATCTGGTGCCGCAGGGCTTATCGGATCAAGTCGTCGGCCGGCTGTCGGCCGCGCTGGAGCTGATCTCCCGCTCCACCCTCACCTATCACCGCCCCGCCTACGGCATCGACAGCGTCATGGTCGGTAATCGCGAGGTCGCCGTGACCGAGGAGATCGCTTACGCGACCCCGTTCGGCTCGCTGCTGCGTTTCAAGAAGGAGGGCGTGGGCGAGCAGCCGCGCATGCTGCTGGTGGCGCCGATGTCCGGCCATTTCGCGACGTTGCTGCGCGGCACGGTGAAGACGCTGCTGCAGGACCACGACGTCTACATCACCGACTGGCACAATCCGCGCGACATTCCCCGCAGCGAGGGCCGTTTCGGGCTCGACGACTACACCGAGCATCTCATCGATTTCCTCGGCCAACTGGGCCCGCGCCCGCATATGGTCGCGATCTGCCAACCCTCGGTCTCGGCGCTCGCGGCCGCCGCGATCATGTGCGAGGGCAACCATCCTTCACGGCCAGCGACGTTGACGCTGATGGCCGGGCCGATCGACACGCGCATCCAGCCGACCAGGGTCAACGAATTCGCCAAGAGCAGGCCGATCGACTGGTTCGAGCAGAACCTGATCAACTACGTGCCGATGCAGTGCCGCGGTGCCTTGCGGAAAGTCTATCCAGGTTTCGTGCAGCTCACCGCCTTCGTCTCGATGAATCTCGAGCGCCACATCAAGCAGCACATCGATCTCGCCGATCACATCGCCAAGGGCGAGAAGGAGAAGGCGGCCAGCATCAAGACCTTCTACGACGAATATTTCGCCGTGATGGACCTGCCTGCGGAATTCTACATCGAGACGGTCCGCGACGTTTTCCAGGAGCACCTTCTGCCCCAGGGCAAGCTGATGCATCGGGGACGTTCGGTGAACACCAAGGCCGTCAGCCGCATGGGGCTGATGACGGTCGAGGGCGAGAAGGACGACATCTGCTCGATCGGCCAGACGCTGGCCGCGCAAGACCTCTGCACCGGCGTGCGCGCCTACCGCCGCGTCCATCACATGCAGGCCGGCGTCGGCCATTACGGCGTGTTCTCCGGCAAGCGCTGGAACAACGAAATCTATCCGCTGCTGCGGGATTTCGTGCACGTGAATTCGTAACCCGTCAGCCCCTGGCCCGTACGTCACGAGCGAACTTCAACGCGCATTGCAGTGAGGCGACCGGAGATGCTGGGGCAGGATCTCGACGCCTCTCCTGACCAAACGGCTAGCTAGAGAAACCGCACGTGCCTAATGCACTTGCTTGAGCAGCTCTCTGGCTTCAACGACTTCGGGAAGATTGCGCTCCGCATCGAATTCAGCGAGCACGGGAGCGAGCACCTCGGATACCGCGCCCGCTCGGCCATTTGTCTTGTGCAGGCGTGCAAGTCCAAGGGCGCTGCGCAGCTCGAAAGTCTTCACCCGTTGGTGCCGTGCGATTTCCAGCGCTCGGTTTAGCGCATTTTCGGCACTGGCTAGGTCCGAAGGATCATGACGCAACAAAAGCTCCCCGTAGACGCGATGCAGCTCGGCATCAAGCCAATGCTGACCGGATTGCCCCGCCCATGTGATCAATCCGCTCAAGATTTCCAGCCCGTTTTCGAGTCGGCCCGACTCTGCATCCGCCATCGCGACATGCATCCCCCAAAACGGCTCACAGAGGTAGCAGTCATTCTCGTGCAGCAAGGTCCAGCCGCGACGCATTTCCGTTAGCCCGGCCATTCCGTCGCCGGCACGCCACTTGGCCAGGCCATTCAGGTAGGTGCCGGCGGCCACATACAGCGGCATCGTGTGGTCGCGAGCGAGACCGAGCGCCAGGATCGTCTCTGTTTGCTGCAACATGCCCCCGCATAGTCCGTCGAACACAGCTCGATGAACAAGCGCATTGGCCTGAGAAAGCGCCCGTTTTTCTCCGGAAGCACTTATCGCTTCCACGGCGAGGCGACGTGCGCGAGCGATCCTGCCAAGCGGCCAAAGCACCAGGGCAAGAAACCTCATGATCACGAATGGGAGATCCAGTGCCGAGCCCCTAAACGTCGCGGGATCCGGCTCGTCACCATAGATCTCTAGTGCCTTCTCAAGATGTACTCTCGCGTTCAAGTAGTCGCCCCCGAACCAGCAGGTAACCCCGCCCGTCCAATGTGCAACGACGGCGGCCACCGGTGAGTCCGGTCGCCGTTCAGCGGCGTTCACGATGGCATCCACCAGCGCCCGCATCGGCGCGAGTTCGCCGTGTGTCAGGCAGGCATTGAAGAGACCCGAATGGACTGGCGCAAGTTCAACCGGATCATTGATGTCGGCTGCGAACTGTCGGGCGCGCGTCCATGCGGCTACCGTTTCGGGAGCGCTGTGCCCGAGGCTGCCCCGTAATGCACGGCCATATGCGATTTGAAGATGTAGCCTACTCATCATCCGGTCGTGCTCATCGGGCAGCTCATCGGCGACGGCAATCGCCTTGCCGAGATGTGCAATCGCCTCGGAATAGGCGGAGCGTTTCAGCGCCTGCAGGCCCGCCTTGCGCCACCATTCGAGGGCGACCTCGTTCAGCCCCGCCTCAGTGAAGTGGTGTGCCAGAACTTCCGGTTCAGTCTCGGCGACGACTGGAAACTTCTCGCGCAGGACATCGCCGATGCGCTTGTGAAGCACCTGCCGTTTGCTCTTGAGCAGGCTCTCGTAGGCCGCTTCCTGAACGAGAGCGTGCTTGAAACTATAGTTTGCTTCGGGCGGAGCCCCGCGACGCACCAGCAGTTCGGCCTCTTCGAGTTGCGCTAGCGCAGCGCTCAGCGTCAGATCATCGCGTCCCGCCACATATCTCAGCAGCGCGTATGAAAAATCGCGACCGATGGCGGCGCCTATCTGCGCCAACTCCTTGACTGGGGCCAGCCGGTCAAGCCGCGCCATCAGCGAATCCTGCAGCGTTGCGGGAATAGCGAGCGGCGGGAGCGGATTATCGAGGCGATAGCGCCCGGCATCTTCGACGAGTAGCCCGGACTCCAGCACCATCTTGGTCAATTCCTCGACGAATAGTGGGATGCCATCCGTCCTATCGATGATCTGCTTCATCATCTCGCGTGGCAGCTGGCGACCAACGGCCACCTGTTCGACCAGCGCGCGCGAGTCCTGCCGATCGAGTCGGTCGAGCCGCAACAGACTAACGTTGGCAAGGCCCGACCAGGAGGGCTCGAACTCTGGCCGGGATGTCATGAGCACGAGTATCGGCAGGCCTCTGATCCGATCGACCGCGAGATCGAACAGTTCAAGTGTCGTGGCATCGGCCCAATGCATATCCTCGCAGATAATCAGCAGGGGTTGCTCTCGCGCCAACCCCTCAAGCTGATCCAGAAGGGCGGCAAATGTCTGTCGCCGCTGCTGCGCCGGGCTCAAACTCAGCGGCGGACAATGGTCGCCGGTGGGAATCGAAAGGAGAGCCGCAATGAGCGGTGTCGCTTGGGCGACCTGCTGTGTTCCAAGCGCCAGCATTGCCTCGAGCTTGTCGAGCTTTTGCCCAGGCGTGTCGTGCGACCGGATGCCGGCGGCGCGCTCGAGCTGCGCGACAAAGGGATGGAGCGCACTGTTGATATGGTAGGGCGAACACTGATATCGCACCCGGCGGTGAGCCCCCAACGAGGGGCTTTCGGACAGCGTTGCGACAATGCGCGACTTGCCGATGCCCGCTTCGCCAGAAATCAATACCATCTGCCCCTGCCTCTGCCATGCCAGCCGCTGGCGCGAGAGAGTGAACTCGATCTCATCCCTGCGGCCGACAAAACCGGTCGAGCGTACCGCGCGGACCGCCTCGAAGCGACTCTCGGATGCGATCGCTCCCTCCACCGCCCAGACTGCGATGGGTTCGGCTATGCCCTTGACCTCACGGCGGCCGAGATTGCGAAACGTGAAGAGATCACCAAGCAGCCGGCGCGTCGACGAAGCAACGACGACCGCGCCCGGTTCCGCCAGGCTCTGGAGCCGAGCGGCAAGGTTTGGTGTGTCGCCGACGGTTGCCTGTTCCTCTGACGCATCTCCGCTGATGAGGTCACCGACCACCACAAGCCCTGTCGCAATTGCGATGCGCAGTTCGACCCGTTCGTCGGCGCCTGTTTTGAGCTGCCCAATTGCGGAGATAGTGTCGAGACCCGCTCGCACTGCGCGCTCCGCATCATCCTCGTGGGCGCGAGGATAGCCGAAATAGACGAGTATTCCGTCGCCGACGAACCTGGCTATCCTGCCGTCATAAGCCGCAACGACGCTCGCGCAGGCGGCGCGGTAGGCCCGGATCACTTCCCACATATCCTCGGGATCGAGACGCGCCGAGAGCGCGGTCGAGCCGACCAGATCGCAAAACATAACGGTGAGGTGGCGCCGCTCGGCGTCCTGAGGAGGCGTCGGCGATGCGATCAACGCGGCTGGATCGAGGTCGGCAATAGCACGCAGCATTTTGCGGCGATGGCCGAGCAGGACTCCGAGCTTATCAAAGTCCTCGTCCATCAGTTCGGGGAGGATGCCCACGTCGATTGCATTCTGGGCAAAACGCTCTGCGTATTGCCCAAGCCCCAGTTTGTCGAGCCACTCCGCAATCTGCATTGGCTCCACCGATCGTGTGGTTGGCGGTTAGCAGGATTTTGGACCACGGCGCGGGGACGATATCCTAACATCGCCATGATGGCACGTCTTGTTTGTTGTGCGATAATTTAGGTTACTCAGTACCGACACGGCTTCCAAGCCGGGTCGCCGCCCGATGCGAACGACTGCGCTACCAAACATCGTCTTCACGCAGCGTTGCACGACAGAGGTTGCGATGAGTGGTCACGACTCACTCGGGACCTGAAGCCGAATCCAACGCTGCGGCTTGTGCTCTCGTCATGACGCCAAGCAGACGTTCTTGGGTGAGCACAATTCCTTCATTGCTTGTCCATGCGCGCTTCGTAGTTGCGAGCCATCGTGCCCGCCGCGACTTGGAGCGAAGAGCCAACCACCCAACAGCCGGCAACAAAGGCTATCAGGCCATTGGCTGGGTTATGATCAAGGACAAGGATGCTGACGGACAGAGTTGCGGCAATCGCGGCGCCGAACGTTCCGGCCGCGCTCATGATCTCAGCCTGCTCGGAACCATTCCACTCTTCCGAGGTGCTCGAAATCGACTTCCGCGCGACACTGCGAGACAAATCAATTCCAACGTAATAGCTAAGAGCTCCGTAGAGCATCGTTATCAGCACGATCCAGCCGCTTTCAAACAGTCCGCCTTTCTCACGCAACAGGGCCGCACCCACGTAGAGGCCGCAAGAGGCCCCAACGGCTGCGAGCCCAATTCTTTCAAGAAGATGGGCCGACCTGATCAGACCGGAACGAGCGATCCGAAGATTGCCGGAGCCCCTCGTTAGGGAAAATGCGCTGGAAATTGCATCACTAATTTTCATTGGGGGTCTCCTTCTTAGGTAAGTAGCGGCCTACCGGCCGACTCCGAATGGAGGCAGCCTCGTGGACGCGTTTTGCGATTGCCTTGATTCCAATTTCTGAAAAATCTGTGCTGAGTGATGGGGCTGGCTTGCTCGTGAGCAAAACGAGAGCCAATCCAAAGCTGCGAGCACGCGGCTACGCAGGCATTGCATCTCACCCGTGTCTGTCAGTTAAGTCTGGGTGCGGCAATTCTTGCGGGAGTGATAGCTCGAAAAGAGAGTGATGAAATATGAGACGGTTCACATAACGCGGTTCCCCGCCGCTCTATCCGATCACAATTTCCGGAGGACAAGTCTGCATCGTCGCGAGACCCGGGAGCGCGGGAGCTGAAAGAGCCATCAGTAAACAAGTTGTCCCGCGTCTCGCCGACATCAGATCGATCCACTCATACCATGTTTTGCGCACGTGAATTCCCGAAGCGCGAGCAAGCAATCAGCAGGATCGGACAAGGCAGCGCGGCTTTGGGAAAGACGTCGGCGCTGCACCAGACCTAAAACCTGGCCATGCCGCTCGCGCCGGAGGCCAAGCCATGTCCGAACTTCCCATCCCCGCTGCAACGCCCGCCGCGGTCGTCGATGCATTGAAGGCGGTCGCAGGCAATCCGCCGAAGGTGCGCGCGATCTTCGCCAAGGGTCGATGTGTGCGCGGGACCTATGCGCCGTCCGACCACGCGGCAGAGATCACGCGATCGCTGAGCTTCACAAGACCGTCGCGCGTGCTGGCGCGCTTCTCTGTTGGCGGCGGCAATCCCGGGGTGACCGACACCAACAATCTCGTCCTGCGCGGCTTCAGCTTTAGGCTTGGCGACGATGCCCATCGTTCGGACATCCTGACGGAAACCGCTCCGGTGCATTTTGCACGGACGCTCGACCAGATGTTCGCCTTCCTCGAGGCGCGCATCCCAGGCGCGGACGGGCAAGCCTGACATCGAGAAGGTCCGAGCCTTTTCCGCGGCCAATCCTGAAACACTGAACCAGGCGAATTACGTCGCGGCACGCCGGCTGCCCGGCAGCTTTGCCGGCACGACCTATTGGGGCGTGCACGCCTTTCCCGCGACGAACGCGAAGGGCGAGACCCGCTTCATCAAGTCAAGGTCGCGCCTGTGGGCGGTGACGTCACCTTGAGCGAGGACGAAGCCGGGGGGAAGTCGGCCGATTTCCTGCATGACGATCTCGCGCGGAGGATCGCAGCCGGCGATGTCCGCTTCAACGTGATGGCCTTGCTCGACCGTCCCGGCGATCCCACCATGGACGTGACCCTGCGATGGCCGGACGAGGACAACCGTGAGCAGGTGCGGCTAGGGACAATCGTCATCACCAGCCTCGAGGCCAGTGAGGCCTGCGACGGCTCCATCTTCAATCCGGTCAATCTTGCCGACGGCATCGGCCATCCGCCGGACGAGATCTTTGCCGCGCGCCGCACGGCCTACACGATCTCACTGGCGAAGCGCCGGTAAACTCAAGTCTTGTCCCGTCCGCCATCCGTGTCGCGGCGCCACGCGCCCGGACTGACGCCGACAATGGACGAGAACACCCGCGTGAAATGGCTCTGATTGGCGAATCCGGCCGATATGGCAATCTCGGATAACGGCAGGTCGCGGACCGACATCAGTTGCTTGGCCGCCTTCACGCGCTGCTGGAGCAGCCATTGATGCGGCGGGAGGCCGGTGGAGATCCGGAACGCGCGTGAGAAGTGGCTGACTGACAGGCCAAGCTCGGCCGCGATCAGTTGCAGCGCGATCTTGCCCGAGAGATCGGAATCGAGCCGGTCACACGCACGCTTCACCTGCCATGGCGCGAGACCGCCGCGGCTCGGTTCTGCGGCTAGCTTCAGCCCACCATAGGTTTGGGCGACATGGGCGGTGAGCGCGAGCATCATGTGATCGACGAAAAGCTGGTTGGTCTCGTCAGGCCGACACAATCCTTGCCGCAACGAGGCGCCGACATGACGAACGACCTCATCGTCATGACCGACACCGGGCGCGTAGCTGAGCTCGCCAACGCGCGGCCCGCCCGGCTGCCTGGCAACGCCATTGAGCGCCGATCGCGGCAAATAGAAGAAGAGCGAATGAAACGGCTTGTCGATCACATAGCGCGGGTCGCGCTTGAGGTCGTACAGATAGGTCGCACCTGCGCGAACATCCGCCTTGGTGACACAGCGGCCCTCCTCCCAGCATTCGCAATCCGGATAGTCGCGGAGTTTCAGGCTGACGAGATAGGCATCTTCCGCAGCCAGCGAGCCGGAAATATCCGGTGTCGGATCGTCGTTGCGGACTTCGGTGACCGCGAGTTCGGAGCTGTGCAGCGAACGCGTGATCAGGACCGGTGCTTGCTCCGAGCGAAGGCCCTGCCCGAGCCTCTGCCCGTAGACGCCTGCTTGTGTCATTTCAGTAAATCCATCCGTAAAGGCACGTCTTCGCCGGCCTTCCCGAGATCCGCACATTATCGGAGATCGCCGGCCGACGGTCCAGCCGCAGCGCATAACACGAGGCTGGCGCGGCAGGCTGTCGCACTGGATCGCGCCGCGATGATTTCATTGTGATTTCAGCGTGATGTCACAGGCCCGGCGCCGCGAAGGACACCATCGTTGACCTCCCCGGCAGATCGCCGCGCGACTCCATCGTGCATTTTGGAAATGATGCGTAGACAGAGAGCCATGCGCTCATGGCCTTCGTCAGGCGGACCATTCCTCGCCCCAGACCTGCACGACGTGGCCCGGCGACACCTCGCGATATTGCCGAACGGGCGGCTGGTAGTCGGGCGCGCGCACCGGGCTTCTGATCTCGTCGTTCGCTACCTCGCGCCTGGTGCCGCGGCGCGCTGGATCCGGCACCGGCACGGCAGCCATCAGCTTCTTCGTATAGGGATGCTGCGGATTTCCGAACAGGGCCGCGCGTGGACCGGTCTCGACGATCTCACCGAGATACATCACCGCGACGCGATGGCTCATGCGCTCGACCACCGCGATATCGTGCGAAATAAAGAGATAGGCAAGTCCCATACTGGCCTGAAGGTCCAGCATCAGATTGACGACCTGCGCCTTGACCGAAACGTCGAGCGCCGAGACCGCTTCGTCCGCGACGATCAGCTTCGGTCCGAGAGCGAGCGCGCGGGCAATGCAGATGCGCTGGCGCTGGCCACCGGAGAATTCGTGCGGAAAGCGCGCGGCCATGTCGGCGGTGAGACCAACGCGAACGAGCAGGTCGGCGACCTTCTCCCGCGCCTGCGACGCCGTGGCGAGCCCGTTGGCGAGCAATGGGGCCGCAATCGCCGTTCCCACCGACATGCGCGGATTGAGGCTCGCGAACGGATCCTGAAACACGATCTGCATCTGCTTGCGGAAGTGGCGCAAAGTGCGGGCATTCATGGCCAGCACATCCTGCCCGTCGATCAGGACGGTGCCGCTGTCCGGCTCCGTCAGCTTGAGAATGGAGCGGCCCGTCGTCGACTTGCCGCAGCCGGATTCGCCGACCAGCGCCAGCGTCTCGCCAGCGCGCAAGGTGAAGGAGATGTTCTCGACCGCATGGACGCGGCCCGAGACCTTGCCGAACAGGCCCGAGCGGATGGGAAAGCGCGTCGTGAGGTTGGAGACTTCGAGCAGCGGTCGCTCGGCAATCGAGACCGTATCGGGCGTCTCCGCCGGCTCGTCCGAGGTCCCCGTCACCTTGTCGACGATCGGAAAACGCATCGGCCGCGTCCGCCCGTCCATCGAGCCGAGGCGTGGCACGGCCGCGAGCAGTGCCCTTGTATAGGGATGCGAAGGAGCTGCGAAGATACGCGATGTATCGTCGGTCTCCACCGCCTGGCCGCCATACATCACCACGGTGCGATCCGCGATCTCGGCCACCACGCCCATATCGTGGGTGATGAAGAGGATCGACATCCCCTCCTCGTTCTGGAGCTCCTTTAACAGCTCCAGGATCTGCGCCTGAATGGTGACGTCGAGCGCGGTGGTCGGCTCGTCGGCGATCAGCAGCCTCGGCTTGCAGGCCAGCGCCATCGCGATCATCACACGCTGGCGCATGCCGCCGGAAAAGCGATGCGGATGCTCGTGGAAGCGCGACTTCGCCGCGGGTATCCGCACACGGTCGAGCAGGCGGATGGTCTCGGCCTCCGCCGCCGCGCGCGACAGGCCGCGGTGCTGAATCAGTGCTTCCGCAATCTGGAAGCCGATGGTGAGCACCGGATTGAGGCTCGTCATCGGCTCCTGGAAGATCATGGCGATGTCGTTGCCGCGAACATCCTTCATGCTCGCTTCGGGCAGCGTCATCAGGTCGTGACCGGCAAGCCGGACACTGCCTTCGACGCGGCCGGTCTCCTTCGGGATGAGCCGCATGATCGAGAGCGCGGTGACGCTCTTGCCCGAACCGGATTCGCCGACGATCGCCACGGTTTCCCGCGAGGCAATATCGAACGATACTTCGCGGACCACGGGAATCCATTGCCGCTCGCGCAGGAAGGACGTCGTCAGGCCGCTAACCGACAGCACCGGCGACTGCGCGTTGACAGCGACTTGATCAGCTCCGCTTGCGCCCATGCTCATGCCAGTGTCCTAATAGCCACGAGTACGGTCGACACGCCCCGGCAATTCTTCACCGCGGCGGTGACGCGCGATCACGTCCAGCACGAAATCGACCGCCGTGTCCGGCGTGGTCATGCTGGCATTGTGCGGCGTGACCAGGATGCGCGGGTGGCCCCAGAACGGATGGCCTGCGGGCAGCGGCTCCGGTTCGGCGACGTCGAGGACGGCGCCTGACAATGCGCCGCTGTCGAGCGACGCGAGAAAGTCGGCTTCGACCAGATGCGGGCCACGCCCGACGTTGACGAGCGACGCGCCGCGCGGCAGGCGCGCGAACAAGTCCGCATTCAGGATGCCGCGGGTCTGGTCGGTCAGAGGCAACAGGCAGACGAGAATGTCGGTCTGCGCAAGGAAATCCGGCAACGTCTCCATGCCCGCATAACAGGTGACGCCGTCGATCTCGCGCGGCGAGCGGTTCCAGCCGAGAAGCGGAAAGTCGAAAGCTCTGAGCCGCTCGAGCACGGCCTGGCCGAGCTGGCCGAGACCCATCACGCCGACGCGACGACGTTTGGCCGGCGTGATCCGGATCTCGCGCCAAACTTGCGCCTTCTGCTGGGCGATGAAGTGCAGGAGATCGCGATGCAGGGCGAGCACCGCCATGGTGACGTATTCGACCATGGTCTCGGCGATGCCGGGCTCCAGCATGCGCACCAGCGGAATGTGTGGCGGAACTTTTGACGCGTCGAACTGGTCGACCCCCGCACCGACCGAGAAGACCAGCTCGAGATTGGGGAAAGTCGTCGCGATGTCGTCCGGCGGCACCCACGCCACGAGATAGCGGACGTCAGCGGGATCGCCGATGTCGGGCCAGAGCCGAAACGGAACATCGGGCGCGCGCTCGGCGAAGAAGCCCGCCCACTCAGCGCCCCGAACCATGTTGGCCTTGTAGAGGACCGTCATGCCGCAAAACCCTCAGAAGGGGCTGACCGGCGCGAGCCGGCGGCCGTCGATCAGGCGCTTGTGGCTGTAGGCCGCGGGATCGACGAGCGGCGTCGCGCCCGTTACGATGTCGGCGGCGAGCTTGCCAGCCGCAGGACCGATGCCAAAGCCGTGGCCGGAGAAGCCGGTGGCGAGGAAGAAGCCGGGCATGGCGTCGACCGGCGAGATGACGGGGATGGTGTCCGGCGTGCAGTCGATCGTCCCGCCCCAGGCTTCCGCGATCTCGATCTCTTTCAGCTCCGGGTTCGACTTGATCAACGAAGCCAGCGCGGCATTGACCAGAGACATGTCAGGCGCGGGATCGCGCACGCGCTCGGTCTCGAACGGCGACAGCTTGTCCAAGCTCCAGCTCGTGCCGCGCATGAGCTGGTCGAAGAAGGATTTGCCGAACGACAGTTTCAAGCCGTTCTTGCGATGCAGATAGGTTGGCCAGAAGGTCCGCGCGTAGCGAAACAGATCGGGCGACAGTTCGACCGTGCCGCGGTTGCGCAGCGCCAGCGTAAAGCCGCCGTCGAGGCGGCGGCGGATGCAATAGAAGTCGGTGCCGAGCGCGCCGGAGGTGATCTCCGGCCCCGGCGTGGTCCGGCACGCGGTGGCGTTGACGAGGCCGATCGGCAGCTCGATGCCATGGCGGCGGCAGAACAGCGACGACCAGGCGCCGCCGGACAGCAGCACCGATTGCGTGCGAATGGTGCCCTTCTCGGTGACGACGGCGCTCACCCGTCCGCCTTGCGTCTCTAACCCACGCGCGGCGCAGCCCTGATGAATGGTGACGCCGTGTTTTCGCGCGGCGGTCGCAAGCGCCGGCACGGCCATCGAGGGCTCGGCGCGCCCGTCGCTGGGCGTGTGCAATCCGCCGACCCATGTTTCGGAATTGCCGGGCACGCGCTCGGCGACTTCCGCCGGCGTCAGAACGGTCGAGTGGACCTGCATCTCGCGCGCCGTTGCGGCCCATCGCTCCCAGCTGGCGAGTTCGTCCTTGCTCTTGGTCAGGAACAGCACGCCGGTACGGCGGAAGCCGGCATCGACGCCGGCATCGTTCTGCATATCCTCCCATAACCGCAGCGCCTCGCGCGCCAGCGGGATCTCCTCACGCGCGCGACCCTGCTGGCGGCACCAGCCCCAATTGCGACTCGACTGCTCGCCGCCGACATGGCCCTTCTCGACCAGGGCGACGGAGAGGCCCTTCTTCGCGAGGTGATAGGCCGCGGAGACGCCGATGACGCCGCCGCCGATGACGACGACATCCACCTGCGCCGGCAGGCGTTCGTCGCTGTTTATGCGGGTGAGCGGCGGGGACATGGGACACTCCAGATATTCAGTTCGATGGAAGCTCGTCGGCTTGTCATGGGATGTTCATTCGCGGATCGAGCGCATCGCGCAGGCCGTCGCCGAGGAAGTTGAAGCTCGTCACCGCCAGCGTGATGGCGAGGCCCGGCGCAATCGCGAGCCAAGGCGCGCTGGTGAGATAGATCTGCGCGTTGTTGAGCATGTTGCCCAGGCTCGCGGCCGGCGGCTGGATGCCGTAACCGAGATAGCTCAGATAGGACTCCAGCAGGATCGCCTTGGCGACGTTCAGCGTCGCAGCCACCACGATCGGCGCGACCGCGTTGGGCACGAGCTCGCGGAACATGATCCGCAGGTTCGACGAGCCGAACGCGAGTGCAGCAACCGCAAACTCGCGTTCCCGCAGCGAGCGCACCTGGGCCTCGACGACGCGGGCCACCCACATCCATGCGGTTGCCGCGATCAGCACGGTGGTGGTGACGAAGCCGGGCTCGATGAGCGCCGCGAGCGCAAGCAGCAGGAAGATGGTCGGAAAGCAGAGCATGGCATCGACGAGCCGCATCAGCACCGCACCGACCGCGCCGCCATAGAAGCCGGCGAAGGCGCCGACGGCGATGCCCACCGCCATCGCGATCACCATCGCGACGAAGCCGATCGACAGCGAGACACGCGCGCCCATCATCAACCGGGCCAGCACATCGCGGCCGAGTTCGTCGGTACCGAGGACGTGCGCGCCGGAAAACGGCGGCGCGAAGCGCTTCATGATGTCGATATAGGTATCGTCGAACGGCAGGAGGTACGGGCCGAATGCCGAACCGAGGATGAGCAGCAGAATGATCACGGCGCCCGCGAGCGCGAGCCGGTGCCGGCGGAAGCGCCGCCAGGCGGCCTGGCCCGGCGCAAGTTGATTGGTGGAGAGGGCGGCCGTCGTCATCGCTAGCCCACCCGAATGCGCGGATCGACGACGGCATAGAGGATGTCGGCGAGCAGCGATCCGATCAGCACCATGATCGCCGAGAACATCAGGATGCCCATCACCACGGGATAGTCGCGATATCCGATGGAATCGAGAAACAGGCGCCCCATGCCGGGCCAGGTGAACACGGTCTCGGCCACCAGCGCGCCCCCGAGCAGCGTCGGAAACTGAAGGCCGGCTACCGTGATCATCGGCAGCAGCGCGTTGCGCAGGGCGTGAACAGTGAGAATACGCCATTCCGGCATGCCCTTGGCGCGCGCGGTGCGGATGTAGTCCTGGTTGATGACTTCGAGCATGGAGGAGCGCATGAAGCGGCCCCACATCGCGGTCTCGACCAGCGCGAGCACCAGGGCCGGCGCGATCAGATGATGCAGCAAGTCGAGGAAGGAGCCATCGCCGACGGTCTGCCGGTTGCCGGCCGGCAGCCAACCGAGCTTCACCGAGAACACGTAGATGGTGACGAGTCCGAACCAGAAGGTCGGGATCGACAGCGCGATCATGGCGCCGACGGTTGCGAGCGTATCGAACAGCGAATAGCGGCGTAGCGCACCGAGCACACCGATCCAGCAGCCGAGCAGGACGGCGATGATGGTCGCGGTCGCCATCAGCTCCAGCGTGGCGCCGAGATGAGAAGAGATCACCGACAGCACCGCCTCGCCGTCGCGATACGAGCGGCCCCAATCGCCCCTCAGCATCCGGCCGAACCAATCGAGATACTGGATCGGCAGCGGCCGATCGAGCCCGAGCTGCCGGGTAACGCGATCGAGGTCCTCCTGCGTCATCTGCGCGGACGCCGCGAATTGCGAGAGCGGACCGCCAGGCGCCAGATGCAGGATGGCGAAGCCGATCGCGGACACGATCACCAGCAACATGATCGCCTGCGCCAGGCGATTGGCGACGTAACGGGCCATCTCAGGCGATCTCGCGCACCTGATCCATCAGGCCCAGTACCATTCGCGGATGTTCCAGCAGTTGATCGACATGTTGATGTTGGGACGGAAGCCTTGCAGCCCTTCCTTCACGCCTTCGGCGATGAAGCCCTGGAACAGCGGCAGGATCGCGAGGTCGTCGCGGATCAGCTTTTGCAGATTGCCATAGGTCGACTTGCGCTGCGTCAGATCGAATTGCTTGGCACCTTCTGCGAGAAGCCGATCCGCCTCAGGGTTGCGATACTGATAGGTGTTGTAGCCGCGGCCACCCTTGGCAGGAATGGCGCCGGAGCCGAAGCGAGGCGTCACGTCGGGGTCGCTGCCGAGCATAAAATTCACCCCCACGATCACCGAATTGAATTTCGACTGCTGCCAGAAATCGCCCCAGATCACGGCCGCCGGCATGTTGTTCACGCGCATCGCGGCACCGATCGCGCGCCAGTCCTGGATCAGCAGTTGCTGGGTTTGCTCCCGCACCGCATTGCCCGACGTTGTGGAATTGGCGAACTCGAGCTTGACGCCGCCTTTCTCGCGCACGCCGCCGGCGCCGCGGACCCAACCGGCCGCATCGAGCAGCGTGTTGGCCTTGGCCGGATCGTATTTGTGCTGCGGCAGTCCCTGCTGGAACGACCAGGCCTGTTGCGGCACGAAGCTTTCGGTCTGCGTCGGCAAGCCGTAGTTCAGCGCGTCGATGATCGCCTGCTTGTTGATCGCAAGATAAAGCGCCTCGCGCACGGTGCGGTCCGCCAACGCGCCGAACTCCAGATTGGGCGCGATGTGCTCCACCGACGACGTCGAGGAGACGAAGATCTTGCGCCCCTTCAGCGTCTTCGCCTCCTGCACGAAGTTCGGCAAAATGCCTTGCAGGCCGGTGTAATCGACCTGCCCGGTACGGAACTGAGTGTAGAGCACGGTGAGATCGGGAATGTATTTGAAGACCAAGCGCTCAACGTAAGGTCCCTTGCCGTGGTATCCGGCATGCGCATTCAACTGAATGTGGTCGCCGGGAACGCGCTCGCCCCAGCGGAACGGCCCGGTGCCAACAGGCGCGTTGTGGAACGGCGAGGCGTTCGGATCGGTCACCTTCTCCAGGATGTGCTTGGGTACGATGAAGGTCAGCGATCCCAGGATCGACATATAGGGCGAATAGGGAGCTTCCATGCGCCAGTGAATCTCGTCCGGCGCGACGACCTTGATGTCCTTCACGAGGCTATGGCCGACACGGCTGCGCGCGCGAAAATCGGAATTGTTGATCAGCTCGAGCGAGAACTTGACGTCCTCGGCGGTGAACGCCGTACCGTCGTGCCATTTCACGTCGCTGCGGAGCTTGATCTTCCAGGTCCGGCCGTCGGCCGACAGGCCGCCATTCTCGATGGTCGGGACTTCGCGGGCGAGGTCGGGAACGAACTTGCCGTCGGGATCGATGAACCAGAGCGGAGAGAACACCTGCCACCAGATGCCCTGATCGACTTCGATGCCCGGCATCAGGGGATGAAAGACCGTCGGCTCCTGCGACAGCGCCGCGATCACCTGCCCGCGCGGCTTGTCCGGCGGTTGGGTCGGGCGTTCGGTCTGCGCAAATGCGTTGCCCGAAAGCGTCCATCCCGCCGCGGCGCCCGCACCGAGCTGAAAGATCTGACGGCGATTCGGAATGCCGAGTTGCAGTGCCCCAACGCCGAACTTCCCGGTGTCGTCCGCCATGACCACTCTCCGTTCTCGCACGCGGCACCGTCTCCCGCGCCCCCGAGATCCCCGGCAAGGGACAGGAGTGGGCTTTAGTGCTTCTAAATTTTTCTATCAAAAGTTCATCACGACTAAATACAGCTGTCAATCGCATTGCTAGGATGCGCGACCTTTTCACTTCGACTGAAGCTCCGGACCGTCGTCCTCCGGGCTGAGATGATGCATGGGAGAGCGACATGGATGGTCGCGGCGAGATCAACGATCCGAAGGATACCCCGGCGATCGAGGCCGACGGCGCCGTCGACCAGCGCCTCGGTGAAACCGTGCGGCTTCTGCGCCAGCGTGCGGGCCTGTCGATCCAGGACGTCGCCAACAAGACCGGCCTCTCCAACGGCATGATCAGCCAGCTCGAACGCGCGCGCGCCATGCCGTCGATTCGCACGCTGCGCCTGCTCAGCATCGCGCTGGACGTTCCCATCTCCTATTTCTTCGAGACCACCGATCCCGCCGACGTGCAGCGCTACATTGTGCGCAAGAACAGCCGGCGCCTGCTGCGGCTCACCGCCAGCGGCGTCGTCAAGGAAGCGCTGACGCCGGCGGACAAAGGCCAACTCGAACTCTATGAGCTCACGCTCAATCCCGGCGCCTCGTCCGGCACCGACTTCCTGCAGCACACCGGCGAGAAGGCGGGCTATATCCTCTCGGGCAGCCTGCGGCTGTGGCTCGACAACCAGGCCCATCTGCTCGAGGCCGGCGACAGCTTTCGCTTTCCGAGCATCGTGCCGCACATGTTCGACAACCCGACCCAGCAGACCGCGCGCGTGATCTGGGTGACGACGCTGCGCCAGACCGATTCGCCGGCAGGTTGAAGCACCACCACCCGACACCACCGCAAATTGCCCCTCGACGCCGCCGCGCGGAATCTGTAGCTGACATCTGTAGCTCACGTGGAGCCGGACATTGATAGGGCGGACACGAGGGGTCCGCGACTGACGCGTTGGTGTGAGACCATGAAACTCAGGGGGCTTCTGACACTCGCGATGGCCGCGCAGGTCATCGTGACCGCGGCGGCTCTCCTCGTCTCCTATGCCGCGACCGGAATCGGGTTCGGCATTGCCCAGATCGTCGCCCTGCTCGCAAGCGGCGCCATTGCCGTCCTGCTCGCTCGTCTGTGCACGCGCGCGATCGAAACGGCGCAGGAAAAACGCGCCGCCGCGTTGCTGACCGAGCAAGCGCGGGCCAGCGCACAGATGACGCAAGCCGTCATCAAGACCGCGCTCGACGCCTTCGTTCAGACCGACCAGAACGGCATCGTGCTGGAATGGAGCCTTCAGGCCGAGGCCTTGACGGGATGGACGCGCAAGGAGGCGTTCGGCACCGACGTCGTCAACCTCCTCATTGCCGAGCCACTGCGCGACGGCTTCAGGCAACGCATGATGCGGCTGCTGCCGGAACTGTCGGATACGCCGATCGGCATCCGGTTCGAAGCGACCCTGCTGCACCGGAACGGCGACGAGATCCTGATCGAGGCGTCCAGCACGGCGCTCCACATCGGGGGTCGCACCCTCATCAACAATTTCGTCAAGGACGTCACCCGGAAGCGCGCCGCGGAGGAGCAGCTGATCCAGGCCCAGAAGATGGAGGCGGTCGGCCAGCTCACCGGCGGCATCGCCCACGAATTCAACAACATGCTCACCGTGATCACGGGCACGATCGAGATCCTCGCCGACGCCGTGAAGGACAATCCGCCGCTCGCGACCATCACCAAGCTGATCAGCGACGCCGCCGACCGCGGCGCCGCGCTGACGTCGAGCCTGTTGTCCTTTGCCCGCAAGCAGGCGCTCAAGCCGGCCGATAGCGACATCAATGAACTGCTGGAAGAGCTCGCAAAGCTGCTGCTGGCAACCTTCGACAAGAAGATCGAGATCGTGACCCGGCTCGACGCCAACGTCTGGCTCGCCCTCGTCGATCGCGGCCAATTGAGCTCGGCGCTTCTCAACCTCGCGATCAACGCCCGCGACGCGATGCTGGGTGGCGGCAGACTGACGCTGACGACGCGCAACGTCGTGTTCGGCGTCCGCGAGGCCGTGGCGATCGGGGCCGGCTATGCCGGCGACTATGTCGAGATCGAGATCGCCGACACCGGCACGGGCATTCCGCCAGCCATCCTGGAACGGATCTTCGATCCCTTCTTCTCGACCAAGGACGTCGGCAAGGGCACCGGGCTCGGCCTCAGCATGGTGTTCGGTTTCGTCAAGCAGTCCGGCGGCGGCATCAAGGTCTCGCCCGAAGAAGGACGCGGCACGATTTTCACGATCTACCTGCCGAAGGCGGAGGCGAGCACGCTTCGCCCCACCGGCTACGACGAGCGCAAGGTCGTGGGCGGGACGGAAACGATCCTTTGTGTCGAGGACGACCGCGACGTCCGCCAGTACGTCACGGTCCAGCTCGAAAGCCTCGGCTACAAGGTCATCCCGGCCGGCAATGCGGCCGAGGCACTGGCCATCGCGGCCGAAGGCACGCCCTTCGACCTGCTTTTCACCGACATCGTGATGGCCGGCAACTTGAATGGACGCGAGCTCGCCGACGAAATGGTGGCAGCGCGCCCCTCGCTGCGGGTGCTGTTCACGTCGGGCTATGCCTACGACGCCCCGCATTCGCAGGGACGCGCCACCAAGGGCGCGCCGCTTCTGACCAAGCCCTACCGCAAGGCCGAGCTCGCGCGCATGCTGCGCCGCTCTCTCGACACCGCTGTCGACGACGCGGGCGATCCGATCCCGACGCCCTATTCAGTGCAGGCTGATCTCGAAGGCTTTCTGCGCAGGCAGGCGGCTGAACGCGACAGGCATTAGTGCGAGTCTTGCGCATGGACAGCGCATGGCTGCTGCGCAACACTCGTATCAGTTACAATCCCATTGGAGGCGAGCCATGACTGCACTCGAAAAGGGCGCACCGCGAACGGTACGGGCTATGGCGGCAAGACCTGGAACATCCTCGGCCAGGTCTACTTCCCAAAGGCCGTCACCGAGTCAACCTTCGCGTTCGAGACCAACAGCGATCCCGGCCAGTTCGTGCCGGTGCACATCCATCCGACCCAGGACGAATTCATCCTGGTGCAGGAAGGCACACTCGACCTCAAGCTCGACGGCAAATGGGTGAAAGCCCATGCCGGCGACCTCGTCCGCCTGCCGCGCGGTATCCCGCACGGCTATTTCAACAAATCCGACAAGCCGGCCCGCGCGCTGTTCTGGGTCTCGCCGATGCAGAAGCTGGAGGCGCTGTTCAATCAGCTCCATGACCTGACCGACCCGGCCGAGGTCGTGCGCATCTCGGCGCTGCACGATGTCGACTTCCTGCCGCCCGAAGCCAACGATTAGGCTACGATCCCCCGACCGACGAATCGTTGGGGGAACCGGCCATGCCTGCACGACGTCAACTCCTCGCAATCATCGCGGCGCTTGGGCTACTGCTTACGACGTTCGTCCCGAGCCGGGCGCAAACGCTCACGGCCAGGCAAGCGGAAGCGCTTGCCTCCTACGAGCGTGCGCTCGACGACTTCAAGGCGATCCTGGCCGAGCGGCGCCGCCAGATCGACGCCAGGCAGCCGTTGCCGAACCTGCCGGGCCAAGCGGTGTATCTGGCACGCGTCGCGGTGATCAGTGCCTACAAGGATCTCACCGACGCCATGCCGTCGCGGATCGGCAGGCCCAACAAATTCGAGATACCTCCGGCCTATTTCGATGCCGACATCGAGCCGCTGGTGGACGAATACTCAAAGCTGTTCGAGATCATGGAAGCACCGCCGGCCGGCGCGCAGAACTCGGCGACGCCGTTCAGGGACGTCGTAGATCTCGCGGTCGCGATCGCGCGCGCCAAGGGGCTTGCGCCTGACCACGCCGAAGCCGCGGGCCGCATCAGCCTCGGGCTGTTCTTCGCCGAGACCAACGGCAAGCAGAACGTCCGCAACGGGCGCTCGAACACCTATATGGGCAGCTTCCAGACCGGCCCGTCCGAGGACCGCAACGGCCGCAGGAAATGGGACGCCATCAAGGGCGAGATCGCGGCGGCCAATCCCGGGTTGAGCGCGCGCGACGACAAGGAGGAGGCGCGGGCCCGCGGCACCGATCATCGCTTCAATCACTGGACCAACGTGCGCGACGGCCTGATGAACGCGCATGCGGATGTTTTCCGGGATATCCCGGGAATCGTGAAGACGCTGCCCGACCCGATCGACCAGATGAAGCTGTTCGAGCTGATCCAGATCGTTCCCACGCCGACGCGGTCGGCGCTCAAGTCCGGCGATCTCCTGAACTACAGGGTATCCAGTCCGACCATCATGAAGCACCTGCGCAACAACAGCATTTTTGCTTTTGGACAGGCCGACCGGGCGCGCTCCTCCGCAAGCTTCCGCGAGATCCTCGCGGCGATGTGGCTGTTCAAGCGGAAGTTCGAGAAGGCGATGGCGAAATACGCAGAGATCAAACCGCGCTGAGGTCGCGTTTTGCGGCGGGACATCAAACGCTCATGGTGAGGAGCCCGCCAAAGCGGTCGTCTCGAACCATGCAGGCCGAGCACGTCGCGCTGGCCCATCCTATTCGGTGCGGATCGGCGAGTCCTTCAGGCCGTTATTGTCATAGGTCTTGCGCAAGGTGCCGTTCGTCGTCGCTTCGTTCATGAACTTGCTCACGAACGCCAGAGAATGGCTGTGGCCCAGCGGGACGGCGACCGCGGTGAGGGTCTTCTTGAACGTCTCGTCGAGCACTCGCGTGCCCGGAATCCTCTGCGCCATCTTGTTGAGCTGGTCGCGCGACAGCGCGAAGGCGTCGATCTCGCCGCTCTTCAGGAGGCCGAAGACTTCGTCGTAGGTCTGATAGCCCCAGACCTTCGCGTTTTTCAAATGCGTGACCGCGCCGCGCATGGTGGTGGTGGCGTTGACGGCCGCGACCTTGACGCCGGGCTGGTCGAGCGTCGCGAAATTGGTGACGCTTGAGCCGGGCTTGACGATGTAGGTGGCGTCCGCGACCTCGTAGATCGGGCCGAACATCATCCTGGTCTCGCGCTCGGGATCCTCGGGCAGCCAGGTGACGTCCCAAGCACCTTTTTCAAGAGTCCCCTTCGACGCCGCATCGGTGATCTGGCCGGAATTCTGGTGCACGACATATTCGACGGGCACGCCGAGCTGCGCAGCCATCTCCCTGCCGAGATCGACGGGAACGCCGGCATAGCCGGCTTCGGTCTTGGTGGACCAGAACGCGCCGCCCGCCGGGCTGATCGCGATCGCGACCCGCAGCTTGCCGGTCGGCGCGATCTCGTCCTTCAGACCATCGGCTAGCGCGGGCATGGCAACCGCCGCTGCGAGAACGAGGCCGGCAAGGACCGACTCAAGCACCGACTGGAGAGACGTGGGCATGTCATGATCTCCCGACCTTTTCTTCTTTTATTCTTCTCTTGTTCGTCCCGACTACTCCGCGTGCCGCCGCACGGCCTTTGACATAATTCTGGTCGATCGTGCGCGCGATGAAAAGCGGTTTGTGATGGCAAAACTGCCAAAGGCCACAGCGCAGGCTGTAGCACAAGGCCGACGACTGCCATGGCTATGGTGTTCCACGTCCGGGCATTTGTTGGTAGCCTCACGCCCCGACAGACAGCAACCGGGGGCCACCGAATGACCTGCGCGAATCCCGCATCTCCCGCACGGCGCAACGGAGCGTGGAGACATGTCGGGCAGGCACTGGCCGCCGCGATGGCGGTGGCCGCGCTCACCGGCTGCGAGGACAAAAATACGTTCGTCGCGCCGCCCCCGCCCAAGGTGGACGTGGCCGCGCCGGTGCAGCGCCCGGTGACCCGCTATGTCGAGGCCACCGGCAACACCGCGCCGGTCAAGAATGTCGATCTCGTCGCGCGCGTGCAGGGATTCCTGCAATCAATCGACTACCAGGACGGCGCGTTCGTCAAGCAAGGCACCCAGCTGTTCACGATCGAGCCCGAGACCTACAAGCTCAAGCTCGACCAGGCGCAGGCGGCCGAGGCCGGCGCGCAGGCCTCGCTCCGGCAGGCGGAAGCCGACTACAAGCGGCAGAGCGATCTCGTGCAGCGGCAAGCGGCCTCGCAAGCGACCTTGGACAACTCGACCTCGAACCGCGACAACGCACAGGCCAACCTCCAGCAGGCCCAAGCCAATACCCGCCTCGCCGAAGTCAACTACGGCTACACCAAGGTCAGCGCACCATTCGACGGCGTCGTCAGCGCGCATATGGTCTCGATCGGCGAACTCGTCGGGGTCTCCTCCCCGACTCAACTCGCCTCCATCGTTGCGATGGACCCGATCTATGTGAACTTCACCGTCAACGAGCAGGACGTGCTGCGCATCCGTGCCGAGGCCGCCCGCCGGGGGCTCACCGCCGCCGACATGAAGCAATTCCCGATTCAAGTCGGCCTGCAGACCGAGGCCGGCTATCCGCATGAGGGCAAGCTCGACTATGTCGCCCCGACCCTCACCCAGTCGACCGGCACGCTCGCGGTGCGCGGTCTCGTGCCCAACGACAAGCGGGTGCTGCTGCCCGGCTATTTCGTCCGCGTCCGCGTGCCCTTCACCCAGGAGAAGGACGCCCTGCTCGTGCCCGACACAGCGCTCGGCAGCGACCAGGGCGGACGCTATCTCCTCGTCGTCAATAGCGACAACGTTGTCGAGCAACGCAAGGTGCAGATCGGTCCCGTCGACCACGGCCTGCGCGTGATCGAAAGCGGCTTGAAGCCGGATGACCGCGTGGTGATCGCAGGGCTGCTGCGGGTGATTCCGGGCCAGAAGATCGACCCGCAGGTGACGAAGATCGAGCAGCCGCAGGCGTCTGCCAAGTAAGTAGGAGCGCCTGCCATGATCTCAAAATTCTTCGTCGAGCGGCCGGTCCTCTCGAACGTCATCGCGCTGCTGATGATCCTGATCGGCGGCGTCGCGCTGTTCAATCTCGCGATCGCACAATATCCCGATGTAGTGCCGCCGACGGTGCAGGTCACGACCCGCTATCCCGGCGCCAGCGCCAAGACCGTGATCGACACCGTCGCCTTGCCGATCGAGCAGCAGGTCAACGGCGTCGAGGACATGCTCTACATGCAGTCCTACAGCGGTTCGGACGGCACCTATACGCTGACCGTGACCTTCAAGATCGGCACCGACCTCAACTTCGCGCAGGTGCTGGTGCAGAATCGCGTCTCCAGCGCGCTGTCGCAGCTGCCCCAGTCGGTGCAGAACCAGGGCGTCACCGTGCAGAAGCGGTCGACGTCGATCCTGCTGTTCGTGACGCTGACCTCGCCCGACAAGACGTTCGACAGCCTTTATTTGAGCAACTACGCCACCATCAACCTTCGCGACGAACTCTCGCGCCTGCCCGGCGTCGGCAACGTCACCGTGTTCGGCGCCGGCCAATATTCGATGCGGGTGTGGCTCGATCCGAACAAGCTGCAGGTTCGTGGCCTGGTGCCGCAGGATGTCATTCAGGCGATCCAGCAGCAGAGCCAGCAGGTCTCCGCCGGCCAGGTCGGCGCACCGCCGACACCGTCGGGACAGGCGTTTCAGTATACCCTCAACGTCAACGGCAGGCTCGACGACACCACCGAATTCGAGAACATCATCGTCAAATCGGGCACCAGCGGCGACGTGACGCGGGTGCGCGACGTCGGCTGGGTCGAACTCGGCGCGCAGACCTACAGCCAGATCTTCTCCCTGAACAAGCAGCCGGCCACCGGCATCGGCGTGTTCCAGTCGCCGGGCGCCAATGCACTCCAGGTCGAGCAGGCCGTCGAAAAGAAGATGGCGCAGCTTGCAAAGGCCTTCCCGCAAGGGATGAAATACGACACGCCGTTCGACACCACCAAATTCGTGCAGGCCTCGGTGCACGAGGTCTACATGACGCTGATCGAGGCCGGCCTCCTGGTGCTGGTCGTCATCCTGGTGTTCCTGCAGGATTGGCGCGCGATGCTGGTGCCGGCAACCACGGTGCCGGTCACCATCATCGGCGCCTTCGCCGCCATGGCGGCGCTCGGCTTCACCATCAACATGTCGACCCTGTTCGCGATCGTGCTCGCGATCGGCATCGTTGTCGACGACGCCATCGTCGTGGTGGAGGGTGCTGCTCACAACATCGAGCAGGGCATGAATGGCCACGACGCCGCGATCAAGGCGATGGACCAGCTGTTCGCGCCGATCGTCGGCATCACGCTCGTGCTGATCTCGGTGTTCTTGCCGGCCTCGTTCCTCGCGGGCCTCACGGGCCGGATCTATTCGCAATTTGCACTGGTGATCGCGGCAACCGCGCTCTTGTCTGCTATCAACGCCGCGACGCTGAAGCCGACGCAATGTGCGCTCTGGCTGCGGCCGACCGTGCCGCCCGAGCAGCGCAATTTCTTCTACCGGGGTTTCAACGCGGTCTATGATCGCGTCGAGCGTGGCTACACGAGGCTGATCGGCTTCCTGTGCCGGCATGCCACGATCTCGGTCGCATTCGCGCTGGTGCTGATCGGGATCGGCGGCTACGGCCTGTCCCGGGTGCCGACCGGCTTCCTGCCGATCGAGGACCAGGGCTATCTGATCGCCGCCGTGCAACTGCCCGACGGCGCCGCGCTGGAGCGGACCCAGAAGGCGCTCGACAGAGCGAGCGAGCTGATCAAGGACACGCCTGGAGTCCAGCAGGTCATCACCATCGCCGGCATCTCCGCACTCGACAACAGCGCCAGCCTTGCCAATGCCGGTGTCGCCTACATCATCCTGAAGGACTGGGACGCGCGCAAAGGACCGGGCGAAGATCTGCGCTCGCTGGTCTACGGGCTGAACGACAAGCTCGCTGTGATCATGGAGGCACGCACACTGGTGCTGCCGCCGCCGCCGATCCAGGGCATCGGTAACGCAGCCGGCTTCTCGATGCAGGTCGAGCTGCGCGACGGCAACAGCGATTTCGCCAAGCTCCAGGCCATCACGGGCGCGATGGTCAGCAACGGCCAGGGCCAGAGCGCCCTGCAGCGCGTGCAGTCCTCGTTCCGCTCCTCGGTGCCACAATTCAACGTCGAGATCGACCGCATCAAGACCCAGACGCTGCACGTTACGACGGACCAGGTGTTCGCAGCGCTGTCGACCTATCTCGGCTCGTCCTATGTCAACCAGTTCAACAAGTTCGGCCGCGTGTTCCAGGTCTACACCCAAGCCGATCCCGCCTTCCGCGTCACCGAGCGCGACATCGCCAACATGATGGTGCGCAACTCGAACGGCGACATGATCCCGATCGGCACCGTCGCCACGATCACGCCGGCCACCGGTCCCTCGCTGATCAGCCTCTACAATCTCTATCCGTCCTCGACGGTCATCGGCCTGCCCGCGCAGGGCTACTCCTCGGGGCAGTCGCTGAAGCTGATGGAGGAAATCGCGGACAAGACGCTGCCGCCGGGCACCGGCTACGAATGGACCGCGATGTCGTATCAGGAGAAGGCCGTCTCCAACCAGATCTATTGGGTGTTCGGGCTCGCCATGCTGCTGGTCTATCTCGTGCTCGCCGGCCAGTACGAGAGCTGGTACGCACCGATCTCGGTGATCCTGGCGGTGCCGCTGTCGTTGCTCGGCCCCATGCTGATCCTCAACGCACTGAAGATCGACAACAACCTCTATTGCCAGATCGGCCTGATTCTCCTGATCGCGCTGTCGGCCAAGAACGCCATCCTGATCGTCGAGGTCGGGCTCGAGCTGCACGGCCGCGACGGCAAGCCGGTGCTGGAATCCGCCATCGAAGCTGCGCGCGCTCGCTTCCGCCCGATCCTGATGACGTCGTTCGCCTTCATCCTCGGCGTGGTGCCGCTGGTGATCGCGACCGGCGCCGGCGCCAGCGCGCGCAAGTCGATCGGCATCACGGTGTTCTCGGGCATGTTGGCCTCGACCTGCCTCGCGGTGCTGTTCGTGCCGGCGTTCTTCGTGGTGGTGCAGCGCTTCGAGAATTGGCGTGCGTCGAAGAAGACGCCCAAGGCGGTGGCAGTGGCCGAGGTGAAGTCCTAGGCTTTCTCCGTGGAATTCGGCCGCGCCTCGCCGCTTGAGACCAGCAGCACCGAGACCTTTGCCTGCCTGAGCACGGCGTCGGCGACGCCGCCAAAGGAGAGGTGATCGGCCTGGATGCGGTCGACGCCCATCACCACGAGGTCGACGTCGGTGGTCTCGATCTCGCGCAGGATTGCCGCTTCAGGTGTCCGGTTCGCGCGCAAGGTCGTGGTGATGTCGACTTCGTAGCGGGCGGCGAGATCGCTGGCGTCCTTCAGGATACCGGCCTCCTGGCTCAGACCACGAGAGCGTTGCGCGCCCTTGTCGCGTGTCGTCGCGACGTAGATCACCCGGAGCGAGCCTGATCCCGCCTGCGCCAGTGCGACCGCGACCTCGGCGCCGCGCTTGGAGACGCCGCTGCCGGAGACCGGAACGAGGATGTTGAGCGCCTCGGGCATCGGCTGCTTCAGGTGCTTGCCCTTGGCCGCGACGATCGCGAGCGGCCCTTCGAACTCCGCTCCAATGTCCTCGATCTTGCGGTCGAATCGATCCTTGGTAGCCGCGACCTTGTCGATACCGACGACAAGGAGATCGAAGCCCTTCTTCGCTTCGTCTCCTATCGTCTCACCGAGCCCGGATTTGCGGACCCGCGTCGTGACATCGACGCTGCGGACATCCTGGTCACCGCTCGCTGATACCGCTTCAGCCGCCTTCTTCACCACCGCTTCGGGGCTTTCTTCCTCGTCGCGGCCCTTCTCCTGCTCCTTGGCGCGCTTGCCGATGTGCAGCACCGTGATTGGCAGGCCACGCATGCCGGCGATCAGGCCGGCGATGTGGGCGGCGAAGCTGGCATTGACGCTTTCGTCCACTGCCAGCAAGGGACGTTCGAGATTGGCGACGAAGCCGCGCTTCTCGAACTCTTCGCGCTCCAGGCGCTCCCTCTCCTCCTCGCTCATCGGCAGCTTCGCCAGCGCCGCGCGCAGCATCGGCGGCATTGCCATCGTGGTCACGATCGCCATGGTCACGATCATCGTGAACAGGTTCTGACTGAGCACGCCGATGGAAAGACCGATGGTGGCGATGATGACCTCGGTCGAGCCGCGCGCGTTCATCCCGCTTGCGAGCGCCAGCGACTCCCGTGTGTTCAACCCACCCACGGTTCCGCCGATGAAAGCGCCGCCGAACTTGCCGACGCTGGCGATCACGACCAGCAGGCCGGTGAGCATCAGCAGGTTGGGATCGCGGAGCACGGTGAGGTCGGCGCTCAAGCCGGCCAGACCGAAGAACACCGGCATGAAGAAGCTGGAGATCAGCCCGCGCAGGCGCTCGTCGATCTGCCGCGTCAGGATCGGGGACTCTCCAACCAGAATGCCGGCGACAAAGGCGCCGAGCACCGTGTGGACGCCGATCAGATGCGTGATCAGCGCCATGGCGCACATCATCAGCAAGATCACCGTGATGACCGGTGCGGTGCTGACGAGATTGTCGTTGGCCCATCGAATGAGCTGGAACGCGAGGCGGCGGCCGATGGTGAAGCTGATGGCGAGGAAGGCCAGTGTGCCCAGCACGGCTTTCGCCACCGAGGCGATATCCAGCGTGCCGTGCGAGGCCAGGCTGAAGATGACGGCGATGATGATCCAGCCGATGGTGTCGTCGATGACGGCGGTGGCGACGATGATCTGGCCGACATTGCGGCGCATGAAGTTCATCTCGCGCACGACCACCGCGACGATCTTCACCGAGGAGATCGACAGCGCCGTGCCCATGAACAGCGACGCCACCAGGCGGGCTTGCGGGTTCGGCAACAGCGCGTCCGGCAGGAATTCGCCGAGCGCGAAACCGCAAGCGAAGGGCACGAGGATGCCAGCGATCGAGATCGCGATCGCGGCCTTGCCGACCTTCCTGACCAGCTTGAGGTCAGTCTCCATGCCGGTCAGCAGCAACAGCAGCAGGATGCCGAACTGCGCGATGCCGTCGATCATCGCTTTCTGCTCGGGCGTCTTGGGGAAGATCGCGTGCTGCGCGTCAGGCCAGACCCAACCGAACAGCGAGGGACCGAGCAGGATGCCGGCGAGCAGTTCGCCGATCACCGAGGGCTGGCCGAGGCGCTGCATGATCTCGCCGAGACCGCGGCCGACCGCGATCAACAGCACGATCTGCGCCACCAGCAGGAATTCGGACGGACCGGCCGATTTGCCGCCCTCGGCGCTGGTCGCAACGGTGGTGAGGACAAGAGCCGCGGCGACAAGGCCGACCGGTCGGAGCAGGCTCCACTGCATGCAGGAATTTTACCCCTTCATCTGCCCCGGCGAGGTGCCGGGATGACGGGGATAGAACCCGCGGCAGGCCCAGCAGGTTCCTGTCGCTTGCAGGTGGTTAGGGAGGCAACACCAAAAAGCGCGAAAACAACCCCATGCACAGTAGAGATGGGGTTGAAAAGGCTGGAGAAAAATTTGTGTGCGCCGAAGCCAGAATTTCGTCTTTGCCGAAATTGCTTGCTCCGTCGGGCAAAACACTGGCATGATGGCATCATCGGCAGACTAAGCGAGCCGCCGCCACATCCGCCGTCATTGCGAGCGCAGCGACTTGTCCGCCGAAGCTTTAGCGAAGGCGGAAGCAATCCAGAGTCCCTCCCCGGAAGGATTCTGGATTGCTTCGTCGCTACGCTTCTCGCAATGACGCGGTTGAAACGGGCGCGCGCCTCACGCAGATCCCTCACACCGCCTGCGGTGTCCTGATCTCGCGCGGGAGAATGATCGCGGCTGCGATCGCGAGCAGGCAGAGTGCGGCGAAGGCGTGCAGCATGGTGACGAAGCCGCCCTGCTCGTAGAGCCAGGCGACCAGGCCGACCGAGGCGCCGGCCGCGGTGAAGCCGATGAAATAGCGCACGGCATAGGCGCGCGAGCGCCATTCCTCGCTGGTGTATTTGCCGACCATGGCATCGTTGACCGTGACCTGCCCGAACGCGCCCATGACGATGCCGATCGAAACCAGGATCAGCGGCAGATTGGACAGGCTCGCGGCCAGATACAGGAACGGCGCCAGCATGAAGGACAGCGGCAGCGCCACCGTCTTCAGCGAATAGCGGTCGAGCAGCCGGCCGATCGTGTACTGCGTCATCGCGCCGAACACGTAGACGCAGGCCGCGATGACGCCGAGCAGCGCCGGGCTTTTGGTGAGATCGGCGAGCCGCTCGGCGAACAGCTTTGGCAGGGCCACGGTGACGGCATTGAACGTGGTGGAGATCGCGATCACCACGATCAGCAGCGACAGGATCACGCGCCACATGTCCTGCTTGGCGACCCGCGCCTGCGCTGCCGCCTGCTTCGAGCCCTTGCGGTCCTCGTGCACGACCATCATCGCGAAGGCGATGCCGATCAGGATGGTGACGATGCCCGGGACGATGAAGGCAAAACGCCAGCCGAGATACTGGCCGATCACGCCGGTGACCAGCGCCGACGACGCGACCCCGAGATTGCCCCAGACGCCGTTGATACCCATCTCGCGGCCGAGCCTGTCAGCGTAGGACACAATCATGGCAGTGCCGACGGGATGATAGATCGAGGCAAAAATGCCGATCGCGAGCAGCGCCGCACCGAGCTGCGCCGGGGTCTGCACGAAGCCGACCGAGATCATGGAGGCGCCGATGCCGACGAAGAAGATCAGCATCATGTGGCGGCGGCTCCAGCGATCGCCGAGCCAGCCGGTGAGCAGCGAGCCGGCGCCGAAGGCAACGAAGCCCGGCGTCGCATAAGGCAAGAGTTCCGAATAGGCCATGCTGAGCGCCGGTCCCATGATGATCACCGCGGCGGCAAAGATCAGCATCGCGTAATGGTCGATGAAATGGCCCGCATTGACGAAACTGATCACCCGGCTGGGGCTGTTCATGGGAATCCTCTCCTGCTCCGAAATGAGTTATATGTCTTGGGCATGACGGGATGCTGCCAATGACTGTCGTCGAGACGCCAATCCTCCGGGCGGTCCGGAGCAACCACCGCTCGCCTGCGGGCGTGCATCTGGTCGCGCGCGACTACCCCAAGGGCATGCGGATCGCTCCGCATATGCACCGCGAGGCCCAGCTGATCTATGCCGCCAAGGGCACCATGCAGGTGACGACGCCCAAAGGGCGCTGGCTGGTGCCGCCGGACCGCGCGGTCTGGGTGCCGGCCGGGCTCCAGCACGCCATTGATTTGCTCGCCGACATCGAGATGCGCACGCTGTATTTCGACCTCGCCTGGCTGAAGCGCGAGCAGCGCCATGAGGGACTGATCAAGGAATTCGTGGTGCGGGTGTCGCCGCTGCTGAACCAGGCGATCCTCGCACTGTTCGACGCGCGCAATACCGAGGAGCGGACCGATCTGCTGGTTCGCCTGGTGATGCTGGAACTGGTCCAAGCCGAGGATTCCGCGACCTTCGTGCCACTGCCGCACGAGCCGCGCTGCCGGCGCGCGGCCATGATCGTGCTCGACGATCCCACCGGCCTGCACGACATCGACGCGCTGGCGCGCGAGGTCGGAACCTCCGCGCGCACGCTGTCGCGGCTGTTTTCGACAGAGACGCAGCTGAGCTTCAAGAGCTGGTGCCAGCGCGCCAGAATTGCGGCGGCGATCCAGCGGCTGTCGACCGATGCCAATGTGTCGGTGAAGCAGCTCGCGACCCAGCTCGGCTATGCCAGCGTGCCGGCGTTTTCCGCCGCGTTTCGCCAGGTGACAGGGCGGACGCCGACGGAGTTTGCGGGGAAGTAGGGCCGTGAACGTTCACAAGAGGTCGTCATGCCCGGGCTTGTCCCGGACATCCACGTTCTCTGGGGTGCCAACGAAGGTCGTGGATGGCCGGGACAAGCCCGGCCATGACGATGTGGAAGCTGCAGCGCCCCAAACTTTCATGCGCAATTGCCTCGCCGTGGCGGGGCATGACAGCAATCCTGGATCGCACACCCCCCGCTAAACTTGCCAAAATCCCCCGCTTGATTGTGATCGGCTTCCGCCCAAATCCCGTGTAAGATTCCCGCACCGCACAAACCGACACGAAAGCCCCGATGGCCAACGCCTTCTTCTCCGACCTGCTTACCACGATCTCCGAGCGCGGCCGCACGCTGCTCCGGCGCGGGGATTCTGCGGACACCAAACCGGACGCCGATGGACTCATCGAGCTCTGCGGCGCGCTGCTGTCGGGCCGGGGCGAAGCTTCGGGCACCGCCATGGCGCGTGAGGTGCTCGACATCTACCAGGACCTGGATGCGGCGGGACGTCGCGCCTTTTTCGAAGCCCTGGTGCGCGATTTCGGCCCGGATCGAGAGCGCCTGTCCAAGGCGATCGAGACATGGCGCGCCAAGCCGGCCGACGAGGATGCCAGCGCCCTTCATTTTGCCTCCGAGCCGCGCCGGCAGGAGCTGATCCGCCGCCTCAACCGCGCGCCCGGCGGCACCGGCGATCTCGTCAAGATGCGCGCCGATCTGCTCGACATGATGAACGGGCACACCGATCTCGCCGCGCTCGATCGCGATGTCTCGCATCTTCTCTCGTCATGGTTCAACAGGGGGTTTCTCGTGCTGCGCAGGATCGACTGGTCGACCCCGGCCAACATCCTCGAAAAGATCATCCGTTACGAAGCCGTGCACGAGATCAGCGACTGGGACGATCTGCGCCGCCGCATCGATCCGGTCGACCGCCGCTGCTACGCCTTCTTCCATCCCGCCATGGTCGACGAGCCCCTGATCTTCGTCGAGGTGGCGCTGACCGAGACGATCCCCGGCGCGATCGCGCCGCTGCTCGCGGTCGATCGCCCCTCCGTCCCGATCGAGCGCGCCCGCACCGCCGTGTTCTACTCGATCTCCAACACCCAGCGCGGTCTCGGCGGCATCTCCTTCGGCAGCTTCCTGATCAAGCAGGTGGTGGAGGAGCTGCGCCGCGAACTGCCCAAGCTCGACAATTTCGTGACGCTGTCGCCGGTGCCGGGCTTCATGCCATGGGTGAAGCAGGACAAGGACCTGCCGCTGTCGGACGAGGACCGCGAAGTGCTGAAGCGGCTCGACGATCCCAAATGGTTCGAGAACCCCGAGACCACCACGCTGCTACGCGGCGTGCTCGAGCCGCTCGCGGCGCACTACTTCCTCAAGGCGCGCACGCCGAAAGGCAAGCTGATCGACTCCGTCGCGCGCTTCCATCTCGGCAACGGCGCCCGCCTCGAGCGCATCAACTGGTTAGGGGATCTCTCGCCCAAGGGCGTGCGCGAGTCCGCCGGCGTGATGGTCAACTATCTCTATCGCCTCGATGACATCGAGAAGAACCACGAAGCTTATGCGAATGACGGCGAGGTCGTGGCCTCGAGCGCGGTGAAGAAGCTGCTGAAGGGCGAAGGGCGGCGGCTGCTGGATATGAGGTTGTCGTAGCTATGCTGTCGTCCCGGCGAAGGCCGGGACCCATAGCCACTAAACGCAGTTTGATGAAGACTCGGAGTTGCCAACTCAATCCATAACCTCTCCCTGGGGTTATGGGTCCCGGCCTCCGCCGGGACGACACTGAGTTTGGGCCGCAGCGCGGCCTACTCCGCCAGCGCCTTCATCTCCTTGTAGAGGTCCGACTTGCCTTCGAAGCCGATGCCCGGGAGATCGGGCATGGTGATGTGGCCGTTCTCGACGCTGATACCGTCGGGGAAGCCGCCATAGGGCTGGAACAGGTCGGGGTAGCTCTCGTTGCCGCCGAGGCCTAAGCCGGCTGCGATGTTGAGCGACATCTGGTGGCCGCCATGGGGGATGCAGCGGCTCGGTGACCAGCCATGAGTTTTCAGCACTTCCAGCGTGCGCTGGTACTCGCACAGGCCGTAGGACAGCGCGCAATCGAATTGCAGCCAGTCGCGGTCGGGCCGCATGCCGCCGTAGCGGATCAAATTGCGGGCGTCCTGGTGGCTGAACAGGTTTTCGCCCGTTGCCATCGGTCCCGGATAGAATTCGGCGAGGGCTGCCTGCAGCGCGTAGTCGAGGGGGTCGCCGACTTCCTCGTACCAGAACAACGGATAATCCCGCAGCATCTTGGCATAGGCGATCCCGGTCTCGAGATCGAAGCGGCCGTTGGCGTCGACCGCGAGCTGCGCGTTCTTGCCGATCTCCTTCAGCACCGCCTCGATGCGGGTGCGGTCGTCCTCGATATCGGCGCCGCCGATCTTCATCTTCACGACGTTGTAGCCGCGATCGAGATAGCCGCGCATCTCGCCGCGCAGCATCGAGAGGTCCTTGCCCGGATAATAATAGCCGCCGGCGGCGTAGACGAACACGCGCGGATTGGCTTTGACGCCGTGACGCTCAGCCAGCAGGCGGAACAGCGGTTTCCCTTCGATCTTCGCCACGGCATCCCACACCGCCATGTCGATGGTGCCGACCGCGACGGAGCGCTCGCCATGACCACCCGGCTTCTCGTTGGTCATCATCGCGCCCCAGACCTTGTCGGGGTCGAGATTGTCGCCGGCCGCGTTCAACAGTAATTTCGGATCGGCCTCCAGGATGCGCGAGGCAAAGCGCTCGCGGATCAGGCCGCCCTGCCCGTAGCGGCCGTTGGAGTTGAAGCCGTAGCCGACGACGCGCTTGCCGTCGCGGACGACGTCGGTGACGACGGCAACCAGGCTCGTCGTCATCTTGGTGAAATCGATATAGGCGTTGCGGATCGGCGAAGAGATCGGTTTCGTGATCTCGCGGACGTCGACGATGCGGACGGACATGGGTTTGGCCTTTCATTTTCGTCATTGCGAGAAGCGAAGCGACGAAGCAATCCAGACTGCCGCCGTTGAAAGATCCTGGATTGCTTCGCTTCGCTCGCAATGACGGAGAAGAGAGCGTTCGCAATGACGAGGAGAGAGCGCGCTCCTACTTCTTATCCCTGAAATACGGCTCGACCGGGCCGTGCACCTTGATGGTCAGCGGGTTGCCGTGGCGGTCCTTGGCGTTGCCTGCGGTGACGCGGACCCAGCCTTCGCTGATGCAGTATTCCTCGACATTGGTCTTCTCGACACCCTTGAAGCGGATGCCGACGTCGCGGGCCAGGATGTCCGCGTTGTAATAGGGGCTGTTCGGATCGACCGAGAGGCGGTCCGGAAATTCGTCGCTCATGATTGTCTCGCTCATAACAGGGTCTCGATTTGCTGCCGCAATCCTTCGGGCCGGGCGGTCGGCGCATGGCGCGCGACCACCTTGCCGGCGCGGTCCACCAGGAATTTCGTGAAATTCCATTTGATGGAGGCGCCCAGCAGGCCGGATTGCTGGCGTTTCAGGTACTCATACAACGGATGTGCATTGCTGCCGTTGACGTCGATCTTCTCGAACAGGGGAAAGGTGACGTCGTAATTGGTCGAGCAGAACGCCTGGATCTCGCTCGCCGGTCCAGGCTCCTGCGCACCGAACTGGTTGCAGGGAAAGCCGAGCACCGAGAAGCCGCGCGGGTTGAGGTCGCGATGCAGATCCTCCAGCCCGCGATATTGCGGTGTGAAGCCGCATTTGCTCGCGGTGTTGACGATCAGCAGCACCTGTCCCTCGAAGCTGCGCAGGGCGACTTCTTCGCCGCGAAGCGAGTTGGCCTTGAAGTCGTAGATCACCGACATCGCTAACCCACGGGGTCGATCGGCGACGGTGGCACCCCGCCCGCCTCGATCGCCTCGCCTGCGAGCAGGCAGAGATCCTCGCGATAGCGGCCGGACACGATGTGCACGCCGACCGGGGCCTTGCCGACGAGCCCGGTGGAGACCACGAG
Source organism: Bradyrhizobium sp. RT6a (assembly GCF_040547675.1). Lineage (NCBI taxonomy): Bacteria > Pseudomonadati > Pseudomonadota > Alphaproteobacteria > Hyphomicrobiales > Nitrobacteraceae > Bradyrhizobium > Bradyrhizobium sp. RT6a. The sequence goes on along the minus strand of NZ_JBEPQC010000003.1, from coordinate 405,388 downwards.
GCCAGGCAGGCCCATAAAGGGAATGGCGATCTGCGGCAGCTGCGCTTCCCACACGCGTTTGAAGGAGTCGTCGTCCTTGCGGTCGAGATGATCGGGGAACGGCAGTTCGCCGGAGACCGGCGTCAGCAGCACGGCATAGGTCTCGAAGAACAGCATCCAGTCGCGGGTCAGCGTGGCGCGGCGGGTCAATGCCTTGGCGTAATTCGCCTGGTCCATCGGCGTGACCCTGGCGCGGTTGCCGCGCAGGCACGCCAGCGCACCGGGATCACCTTCACGCTCGGCCATCTCCAGCTGCGCCTCATAGCCGTCGCCGAGCCAGAGCTTGATCTGCCACTCGACCGCTTCGCGCATCGGCGGGGTGTTCTCGATTGTCTCGACGGTCCAGCCGGCACGCTCGAGCCGCTTGCCGGCGTCGATGACGGCGGCCTTCACCTCGGGCGCGGTGGCCAGGCCATCCGGATTGAGACACAGCGCGGCGCGCTTCGGCCGCGCGGGGCCTTCCAGCGGCGCCGGCACGAACCAGGGATCGCGGATGTCGCGGGCCGACATGGCCGCGAGCGAAATCCTGATGTCGTTGACGGTGCGCGCCAGCGGCCCCGAGACCGCCATGATCTGCGGCCCGATCGGGCGCTCCGGCAGGGCTGGATTGAAGGCCGGGATGCGGCCCAGCGTCGGGCGCAGACCATGCACGCCGCAGGCATAGGCGGGATAGCGGATCGAGCCCGCAATGTCGGTGCCATGGGCGATATGGCCGATGCCGGCCGCGACCGCCGAACCGGCGCCGCCGGACGAGCCGCCCGGCGTCAGCGAGGCGTCGCGGGGGTTCTTGGTGTCGCCGTGGACCAGATTGGTGGTGAACCAGCGATAGGAGAAAGCCGGGCAATTGGTGCGCCCAAGCAGAACGGCGCCGGCTTTGCGGAAATTGGCGACCACCGGATTGTCCTCGCGCGCGATCAGGTCGCGCTGGAGCTTGAGGCCGTTGGTGGTGGCAAAGCCCTCCTGATCGACATTGGCCTTGATGGTGACGGGCACGCCGGCCAGCACGCCGGGGTCCTCCCCCCTTGCAATGGCGGCATCGACGGCATCGGCCTGCTTGAGCACGTCCTCCGGCCGGTGGTCGATCACGGCGTTAAGCTGGGGATTGACGGCGTCGAGCCGCGCCAGGCCGGCCTGCGCGGCCTCCCTGGCGGAGACCTTTTTGGTTTTGACGAGATTGGCGAGGTCGGCCGCCGACAGGCGCCAGAGATCTTGCATGGCTTGCTCCGTTTAACCGGCGTCTTTTAGCCCCGGGAACGCGGCAAAGCCATGCGGATTTCGCAGGGGCAAAGGGCTGTCAGGCTGTCGTGATCTCACCGCGAAGCGCACTGCAACCTCTCCCGCTTGCGGGAGAGGTCGGCGCGAAGCGGCGGGTGAGGGCTCTTTCCCCTTGGGGGTTCTCGCTCGCGGAAGCACCCTCTCCCGCAAGCGGGAGAGGGAGCGCACCACGCCCTAATGCCGGGTGGCGGACTGGTCCGGGATGTCCAGCAATGCCTCGGTGAAGGGGAATTCGAGCACGATCTCGCCTTCGCGGTCGGTGACCTCGATGACAGCCTCGAGCAGGGCCGGCTGGGTGCCTTCCGACCGCAGCACCTCCAGAATCATCTGGCGGGCAACCTCCCAGGCGCGGTCAGGATTGCGCAGATCCTCTCCCTCAGGATCCACGATCAGTTCGTTGCCGATACGGGTGTTGAAGAAATATCTAGGCATCACGAAGTTCCAGTTGGGTCGCCTGTACCGGATTGAAAGCTGCACTGCACTCACAACTGCTTTATCAGGACAGGGTTCGCGACCGAATGCGCCAAGCGCAAGGCAGCATCACCAGCAAGTATTGTTCCGCCAGCATTTTTCGCGCCGCAACATGGGCTTCTCGGGAAAATTTCACTGGCGAACTTTTCCACCCGCACTAACTTAAGGGTTGGGCGGATACGTCCGAATTCTCGAAAATGGAGAGCCGAAATGGCCTGGAAAGCCCCGAAGATCGTCGAAGTGCCCTGTGGCATGGAAATCAACATGTATGTGAGCGCCACCCGCAAGTAAGTGGCTGGCGATCTACGTTCAGCGCAGGTGGGTCTTTCGGTCACGGCAGGTTTCCGAACGACGGAAACTGTGTTGGCCTGAGATCCACCTCGCAGCGTTCCTTCCAGGAGACGGATCATGCTTCGCGTCGTCGTCCTGGGCGCCGCAGCCGGCGGCGGAGTGCCGCAATGGAATTGCGGCTGCGAGGGCTGCCGAACGGCCCGTGAAAACGGCCAAGAGCTGCAACGGACCCAAGCCTCGGTCGCCTTCAGCGGCGACGGCGAGAACTGGTTCCTGATCAACGCCTCCCCCGACCTCCGCCAGCAATTGAATGCCACGCCACAGTTGCATCCGAAGGCAGGCGCGCTGCGCCATACGCCGATCGCAGGCGTGATCCTGACCAACAGCGAAGTGGACGCAGTGGCAGGCCTGCTGTCGATGCGCGAGGGCTCGCCCTTCACGGTCTATGCGCATGAGAAGGTGCTGGCGATCCTGAAGGCCAACAGCATCTTCAACGTGCTGAATGAGAAGAACGTGCAGCGACAGCCGGTCGGCATCAACGAGCCGTTCGAGCCGCGGCTGCCGGATGGGGCGCGCTCAGGACTTGAGGTGCTGCCCTTCGCGGTCTCGGGCAAATCGGCCTGGTACCTGGAAGGCAAGGCGCATCCGGGCGGCGACGCCGGCGAGGGCGATACGCTGGGGCTGAAGATCACCGATAAATCGACCGGCAAATGCTTCTACTTCATCGCCGCCTGCGCCGAGATCACCGACGCGCTCAAGGCCGAGATCGACGGCGCTGCGCTGGTGTTCTTCGACGGCACGGTGTGGCAGGACGACGAGATGATCAAGGCTGGGCTTAGCCACAAGACCGGCAAGAGCATGGGCCATGTCGCGATGTCCGGCGACCACGGCGCCATCGCGCGGCTCGCCGACCTCACACTCGACAGGAAGATATTTCTGCATATCAATAACTCGAACCCGGCGCTGCTGCCCGCTTCCCCCGAGCGCAAGGCCGCTGAAGCGGCGGGCTGGCAGATACCCGCTGACGGAACGGAGATCGTGCTGTGAATGCCGCGTCACTGACTGGAATGACCGCGCTCTCGATCGGCAAGGACATCAGACTTAACTCGGCCGAGGAGCTGGAGGCGACGCTGCGCCATATCGGGGCGACGCGCTATCACAGCCTGCATCCGTTCCATAAGATGCTGCACGGCGGCAAGCTCAACAAAGGCCAGGTCCAGGCCTGGGCGCTGAATCGCTACTATTACCAGAGCACCATCCCGATCAAGGACGCGGTGGTGATCTCGCGCTTCCGCGACCGCGCCACGCGGCTGGAATGGCGCCACCGCATCGAGGACCATGACGGCGATATCGGCTCCGAAGGCGGTATCGAACGCTGGCTGAAGCTGACCGACGGCCTCGGGCTGGACACGGCCTACGTGGAATCAACCGAAGGCATCCTGCCAGCGACGCGCTTTGCGGTGGAAGCCTATGTGCACTATTGCCGCGAGAAGTCGCCGCTGGAGGCGATCGCCTCCTCGCTCACCGAATTGTTCGCGCCGAACCTGCACGAAGAGCGCATTGCCGGGATGCTGGAGCACTACGACTTCGTCAATCCTGATATCATGAGCTACTTCAAGCGCCGGCTGGCGCAGGCGCCGCGCGACGCCGGGTTTGCGCTCGATTATGTCAAGGCGCATGCCACCACGCCGGAGCAACGCGCCTCCGTCTGCAACGCGCTGATCTTCAAGACCAACGTGCTGTGGGTGCAGCTCGACGCGCTCCAGCACGCCTATGTCGAGGGCCACATTCCGCCGGGCGCGTTCGTGCCCCAAGAACACCAAAAAGCGAGCTGAGGAACAAGCGATGGCCGGGCCGCGTCACATCAGCGTCAGCGAGACCAGCCGGCCGGTGCTGCCGCGGCACGCCAAGCTGAAATATGACGAGACGCGAAAAGTCTGGGTGATCCTGGCGCCCGAACGCGTGCTGGCGCCCGACGAGATCGCGGTCGAGGTCTTGCAGCTCTGCGACGGCAAGCGCAATGTTGGCGAAATGTCCGACCAGCTCGCGGCAAAATACGCCGCGCCGCGCGAGGCGATCCTGGCCGACGTCATCGTCATGCTGCAGGATCTCGCCGACAAGGGCTTTCTTACGGAGGCCCGGGAGAAGACGTCATGAGCGATGTGCTCGGCAATCCCACCATCCCGCCCGATGCCAGCGACAGCCTCGCGGTGCTGGAGAAGCAGCGCTCGACGGCAGAGACGTTCGGCATTCCGCTCGCCGTGCTGCTCGAGATCACCCATCGTTGCCCGCTGCAATGCCCCTATTGCTCCAACCCGGTCGAGCTCGACCGCTCGGGCAAGGAGCTGACCACCGAGGAATGGAAGAAGGTCCTGAGCGAGCTCGCCGAGATCGGCGTGCTCCAGGTGCATTTCTCCGGCGGCGAACCGACCGCGCGCAAGGACCTGGTCGAGCTGGTCAAGCACGCCAGCGACGTCGGCCTCTACACCAACCTCATCACCTCGGCCGTGCTGCTGACGCGCGAGCGGCTGAGCGAGCTTGCCGATGCCGGGCTCTGCCACGTCCAGATCAGCTTCCAGGGCGTCGAAGAGAGCTTGGCCGATCGCGTTGGCGGTTACAAAAACGGCCACCGCAAGAAGCTCGAAGTGGCAAAATGGACCCGCGAGCTCGACCTGCCGCTCACCGTGAATGCGGTGATGCACCGGCAGAACCTGCACCAGTTGCCCGATATCATCCAGATGTCGGTCGATCTCGATGCCGACCGGCTCGAGGTTGCCAACGTGCAATATTACGGCTGGGCGCTGAAGAACCGCGCCGCGCTGATGCCGACGGTGGCGCAGCTCGACGAGTGCACCCGCATCGTCGAGGAAGCGCGCGAGCGGCTGAAGGGCCGGCTGACGATCGACTATGTCGTGCCCGATTATTACGCGCTGCGGCCGAAGAAGTGCATGGGCGGCTGGGGCCGGCAGTTCTTCAATATTTCGCCGGCCGGCAAGGTGCTGCCTTGCCACGCCGCCGAGAGCATCACCGGGCTCGACTTCGAATCGGTGCGCTCCAACCATTCGATCGCCTGGATCTGGCAGAACTCCGAGGCCTTCAATCGCTATCGCGGCACCGGCTGGATGAAGGAGCCGTGCAAGAGTTGCGAATTCCGCGAGATCGATTTCGGCGGCTGCCGCTGCCAGGCCTTTGCGCTGACCGGTGATGCCGCCAACACCGACCCGGCCTGTGCGCTGTCGCCACTGCACGAGACCATCTTCAAGCAGGCCGAGCGCGAAGCCGAGGGCGAAACCAACCGCTTCCTCTATCGCAATTTCGCCGGCGGCACTCTGGAATCCGGGAATGATGCCTGACGCCGACGCGGCCAGCTCAGTCAAGCGCGCCGATCCCTTTGCGCCGCTGACCTCCGAAATGCTCGACGTCGGCGACGGGCACGAGCTCTATGTCGAGAGCGTCGGCCGCACCGACGGAATCCCCACGGTCTATCTGCATGGCGGCCCCGGCAGCGGCTGCCAGCCCGACCATCGCCGGCTGTTTGATCCCGACCGTTTCCATGCCGTGCTGTTCGACCAACGCGGCTGCGGCCGCAGCCGGCCGAAGGGATCGCGCCAGCACAACACCACGCAGCATCTGATTGCGGACATGGAAAAGATCCGCGAGAAATTCGGCGTCGCGCGCTGGATGGTGGTCGGCGGATCCTGGGGCGCGACGCTGGCGCTGGCTTATGCGCAGACCCATCCCGAGCGCGTCTCCGGCATTGCGCTCCGCGCGACGTTTCTCGGCACGCGTGCCGAAGTCGAGATCGCCTTCACCTCGCGCCTGTCGCAATTCTACCCCGCGCTCTACGAGGATTTTCTCAGCGTGCTGGCGCTGGAGGAGCGCGCGCGGCCGGTGGAAGCCTACTATCGCCGCATCCTCGATGCCGATCCGGCCGTGCATGGCCCGGCCTCGCGCGCCTGGCACGATACCGAGCGCGCGTTATCGGAACACAAGGCGGCAAAGACGCGGATCGACCTGGCGTCGCTGAACGTCTGGCGCACATTGCCGGCGACGCCGTTCATGGAGGCGCATTATTTCGTCCAGGACAGCTTCATGACGGAGAACCAGTTGTTGCGGAACGCCGGCAAGCTCGACGGCATTCCCGGCATCATCGTCCAGGGCCGCTACGATTTGTTGTGTCCTCCCGAGACATCGCAGGCGCTCGCGAACGCGTGGCCGGGTTCCGAGATTCGTATCGTGGAAGAAGCCGGCCATTCGCTCTATGATACCGGCGTGCGAGACGCGGTCATGAAGTCGATCGCGGACATCGCTTCGAAGATCTCGCGATAACAGGACAACAAGAAAATGCCACTCGCCGGGAAGGGCATGCTGCTGACGTCGATGAACATCGACGTTTCAGATGAAGCCGATTTCAACCGCTGGTACGATCGCGAGCATCTGGAAGAGCGCGTCGCGATCGAGGGCTTTCTGGAGGCGCGGCGCTATGTCGCGCACGCCGCCAATCCCAAATATCTCTCGCTGTATTCAACCGCGACGCTCGACGTGCTCGACAGTCCCGCCTACCGGGCGCGGCTCGCCAACCAGACCGAATGGTCGCGACGGAGCATGGCGCATTTCAAGGACATGCTGCGGGTCGTCGCGCGCATCACGATCAGCAACGGTACCGGACGGGGCGCGGCGCTCGGGCTCGTGCGGCTGCGGCCGACGCCGGACAATGCAGTCGCATGGCGTGACGCACTGCAAGAACGGCTGGCGCCGGAAAAGCACGACGGCATCATCTCCATGCATCTGCTCGAAAGCGAACCGGAATTGTCGGGCGCGACGGCGGACATTCCGGCGGTGCGCAACGAAGGCGCGCGCGACTGGTTCGTGCTGATCGACGGCACGCATGTCGGCGCGGTCTCCGCCGTGATCGCCGCGCGCTTCACCGGCCCTGCCGCCTCGCCGTTCCCGCTTCCCGTGTCGGTCGGCACCTACAGCCTGATGTGGGACCTCCCGAAGAGCGACATCGCGCGCAACTAAGCCATCGGACGCATCGCAACATGCTGCACCGCACGCATCTCGCGCGCGGCGTTAATGCTGTGTGCGCTGGGCTCCCATGAAAGCCGGTGATCCCCCAAATTTGCCGTTGTACTTCGGAACGGTTCTAATAAGCTAACCCAATGACGTCATTCAGAAACCAGATCGCCGCGCGTTAGCGTTCGCCAAGCTCAAGAAAAGGCCGCGGGGTCTTTGAGCCTGCGCGGACAGGGTAGGAATGAAACCGACCGATATTGCGGCCCCCGACTACTTTCACAAAGTGGTCGATTGCCAATGGGCCTGTCCTGCGCACACTGCCGTTCCCGAATACATCCGACTGATCGCCCAAGGCCGCTACAGCGACGCCTATATGATCAATTGGAAATCGAACGTGTTTCCCGGAATCCTGGGACGCACCTGCGATCGTCCATGCGAGCCGGCGTGCCGCCGCGGACGGGTTGAGGAGACGCCGGTTGCGATCTGCCGCCTGAAGCGCGTCGCCGCCGACTTCAAGGACGACATTACGCAACGCCTGCCGCGGCCCTCGGCCAAGAACGGCAAGCGCGTTGCATTCGTCGGCGGCGGTCCCGCTTCGCTGACGGTGGCGCGCGATCTCGCTCCGCTCGGCTATCACTGCACCGTGTTCGACGGTGATCCACGAGCCGGCGGCATGATGCGCTCGCAGATCCCGAAGTTCCGCCTGCCGGATTCAGTCATCGACGAGGAGACCGGCTACATCCTGGGTCTCGGCGTCGACTTCAAGGGCGGCCACCGCATCGAGAGCATGAAGGCGCTGCTCGCGGAGAAGTACGACGCGATCTTCGTCGGCTCCGGCGCGCCGCGCGGCCGCGAGCTCGACATTCCCGGGCGCAAGGAAGCAGCCGCCAACGTTCATATCGGCATCGACTGGCTGTCCTCGGTCTCGTTCGGTCACACCGACAAGATCGGCAAGCGCGTCATCGTGCTCGGCGGGGGCAACACCGCGATGGATTGCTGCCGCACCGCGCGTCGCCTCGGCGGCGAAGAGGTGAAGGTCGTCGTGCGCTCCGGCTTCGAGGAGATGAAGGCCTCGCCCTGGGAGAAGGAAGACGCGCTCCACGAGGACATCCCGATCCTCAACTTCCTCGTCCCCACAGCCTTCATCCACGACAATGGCAAGCTCACCGGCATCACCTTCCAGAAGGTGAAGGCCGAATACGACGCCAAGGGCCGCCGCAACCTCGTGCCCTCGGGCGAGCCGGACCAGACCATCGAATGCGACGACGTGCTGGTCGCGGTCGGCCAGGAGAACGCCTTCCCCTGGATCGAGCAGGATTGCGGCATCGAGTTCGACAAATGGCACATGCCAAAAGTCGATCCGCAAACCTTCGTCTCGACCAATCCGAAGGTGTTCTTCGGCGGCGACGCCGCGTTCGGGCCGAAGAACATCATCTGGGCGGTGGCGCAGGGCCATGATGCCGCGCTGTCGATCCATAAAATGCTCTCGGGCGAGGACGTCACCGAGCGGCCATTGCCGGAAGTGCACGTCTCCTCGCAGAAGATGGGCATCCACGAATGGAGCTATGACAACGACATCTCCAACGACAAGCGCTACAAGGTGCCGCATCGCGACAAGGTGATCGCGCTGAAGGACATCCGCACCGAGGTCGAGCTCGGCTACGACGTCAAGCTCGCGTTGGGCGAAGCTCATCGCTGCCTGAACTGCGATGTCCAGACCGTGTTCTCGACCTCGCTTTGCATCGAGTGCGATGCCTGCGTCGATATCTGTCCGATGGACTGCATCACCTTCACCGACAATGGCGAGGAAGGCGATCTCCGTCAGCGCCTGAAAGCGCCCTCGCTGCATCCAGACCAGGATCTCTACGTGTCCAGCGACCTCAAGACCGGGCGCGTGATGGTCAAGGACGAGGATGTCTGCCTGCATTGCGGGCTATGCGCCGAGCGCTGTCCCACCGGTGCCTGGGATATGCAGAAATATTTGATCGAGATGACTCACGCAGGTTCAGCATGTCCGACAAAAAGCCGATCAGCAGCGTAAACGACTTCGTCGTCCGCTTCGCCAACGTCAACGGATCGGGCTCGGCCAGCGCCAACGAGATGTTTGCGCGCGCGATCCTGCGCCATGGCGTTCCGGTGAGCCCCCGTAACATCTTCCCCTCCAACATCCAGGGCCTGCCGACCTGGTACGAGGTGCGGGTGACCGAAGACGGCCATCTCGGCGCCCGCGGCGGCGTCGACATGATGGTGGCGATGAATCCGCAGACCTGGGACAAGGACGTCGCCGGCATCGAGCCCGGCGGCTATCTGTTCTACGATTCCACCAAGCCGATGCCGTCGACCAAATTCCGCGACGACATCACCGTGATCGGCGTCCCCCTGACCGCGATCACCAACTCGACCTATACCGATCCGCGCCAGCGCCAGCTGTTCAAGAACATCATCTATCTCGGAGCGCTCTCGGCGCTGCTCGACATGGATCCGAAGCTGATCGAGCAGCTGATCGGCGAGCAGTACAAGGGCAAGGAGAAGCTCTTGTCCTCCAACGTCCACGCGCTGCATCTCGGCCGCGACTGGGCGCTCCAGAATCTGAAATGCCCGACCGGGCTGCGGGTGAAGAAGTCCGACAAGGTCGGCGACCGCATCTTCATCGAGGGCAACAGCGCCGCCGCGCTCGGCGCCGTCTATGGCGGCGCGACGGTGTGCGCTTGGTATCCGATCACGCCGTCCTCGTCGGTGGCGGAGGCTTTTACCGCCCACTGCAAGAAGTACCGGCACGATCCGGAGACCGGCAAGGCGAAATACGCGATCGTGCAGGGCGAGGACGAGCTGGCTTCGATCGGCATCGTGATCGGCGCCTCCTGGAACGGCGCGCGCGCCTTCACGGCAACCTCCGGTCCCGGCATCTCACTGATGACCGAGTTCATCGGCCTGTCATATTTCGCCGAAATCCCGGCCGTGATCATGAACATCCAGCGCGCCGGTCCCTCGACCGGCATGCCGACCCGCACCCAGCAATGCGACATCATCGCCTGCGCCTATGCTTCGCATGGCGACACCAAGCATGTGCTGCTGTTCCCTGAGGATCCCGCCGAGGCGTTCGAGTTCGCGGCCGCGGCCTTCAATCTCGCCGAGCGGCTCCAGACCACGATCTTCCTGATGCTCGACCTCGATATCGGCATGAACCACCGGCTCTGCCGTCCGCTGAAATGGGACGATTCCAAGCAATATGACCGCGGCAAGGTGATGACCGCGGAGATGCTGGAGGAAGGCCGCGACTTCGGCCGCTACCTCGACGTCGACGGCGACGGCATTCCCTACCGAACCTATCCCGGCACGCATCCGACCAAGGGCTCCTATTTCACCCGCGGCACCTCGCGTGATCGCTATGCGCGCTACTCCGAGGAAGGCTCGGTCTACGCCGACAACATGCAGCGCCTGATGCGCAAATTCGAGACCGCGCAGGATCTGGTGCCGCGGCCGCTCCAGGCCAATGCGGAACGGCCGACCAAATACGGCGTGATCTATTTCGGCTCGACCACGCCGGCGATGGACGAGGCGATCGGATTGTTGGAGACACGAGGCCATCAGCTCGATCGCCTGCGCATCCGCGCCTTCCCGTTCCACTCCAGCGTGGCGAGCTTCCTCGCCGAGCACGATTTCGTCTACGTCGTCGAACAGAACCGCGACAGCCAGCTGCGCCAGCTCATCATCAACGAGAACGGCATCGACCCGGTGCGGCTGGTGCCGATCGTGCATTACGACGGCTCGCCGATCACCGCTCGCTTCATCGCGAAAGCCATTGGCGACCACCAGGATCACCTTAAGGTGACCCCGCTCCGCAAGGCCGTGTCATGACCTACATCGCAAAGCCGAAATTCCACCATCCCGGGCTGAAGAAGAACGAGCTCGGCTACACCCATCGCGACTACGAAGGCAAGATTTCGACGCTGTGCGCCGGCTGCGGCCATGACTCGATTACGGCGTCGATCATCGAGGCCTGCTACGAGCTCTCGATCGAGCCGCACCGGGTCGCCAAGATCTCGGGCATCGGCTGCTCGTCGAAGACACCCGATTATTTCCTCGGCAATTCGCACGGCTTCAACTCCGTGCACGGCCGCATGCCCAGCGTGCTGACCGGCGCCAACCTCGCCAATCGCGACCTGATCTATCTCGGCGTCTCCGGCGACGGCGATTCCGCCTCGATCGGCTTCGGCCAGTTCGCGCATTCGATCCGGCGCGGCGTCAACATGACCTACATCGTCGAGAACAACGGCGTTTACGGTCTGACCAAGGGCCAGTTCTCGGCGACGGCCGACCGCGGCTCGAAGTCCAAGAAGGGCGTCACCAACACGGACAACGCCATCGACCTCGTCGCCATCGCGCTGCAGCTGGGCGCCACCTTCGTCGCGCGCTCGTTCTCCGGCGACAAGACCCAGCTCGTGCCGCTGATCGCGGCCGCGATCGGCCACAAGGGCGCGTCGTTCATCGACGTCATCAGCCCCTGCATCGCCTTCAACAACCACGCCGGCTCGACCAAGAGCTTCGACTATGTCCGCGAGCACAATGACGCGGTGAACCGGCTCGACGTGCTGGTCGGCCGCGATCCGATTGCGGTGGATTACGCACCGGGCACGGTGCAAATGGTCGAGCAGCATGACGGCAGCAGGATCGCGCTGCGCAAGATCGACGCCGACTACGATCCGCACGACCGGCTCGGCGCCCAGACCTTCCTGCAAAAGCACGCCGCCAAGGGACAGATCGTCACCGGCCTGCTCTACGTCGACCCCGACGCGGAAGATCTGCACGAGCATCTCAACACGGTCGAAACGCCGCTCAACACGCTGGAAGCGGACACGCTCTGCCCGGGCTCGGCGATGCTGGACAAGTTCAACGCCAGCCTGCGGTGATCGCCTATCGCGCCGCGGCGGGCTGCCTGACGCGTATGGTGATCTTCTCCGACACGATGGGCGGCTCGAACGGATAGTGCTTGGCATCGCCCAGCACGAGTTGCAGCGTATGCGTCCCGGGTGGAAGCTCGAGAAGCGTTTCGGTCTGCCCTGCCCCGAAATGCAGATGCGACTTGTCCTGCAGGATCGGCTCCTTGGGATCGATGGGGTCGTTGACGTCGATCAGCAGATGATGATGACCGGCGTTCTGATACTCATCGCCGGCATGGGTCACACCCATGTTGCGCAAGCCGAACCGGACCCAGAATCCGCCGCGGACCTTCTGCCCGTCATGCGGGGTGATGAAATAGAGCTTTGCGTCCTTGGGAGCTGCCTTGCCTTGCGAAAAGGCCGTCGCCGGAAGCAATGCGAGCGCCGCCGCCAGCGCGACGCAACGAAGGATCTGCATCAAACCAACTCCTCCACTTAAGGGCTGAGCGCCACGCGGAAGCCGTGCGTCGGATAACGAACATGGGTGTCGTAGCCATCGCGGTTGGACGGCCGCACATATCTGGAATCGTTCTTCCAGGAGCCCGAGCGCAGGACATGGGCGCTGCAGTCCCCACTGCTCCATGCCGAGCCGTCGCCGGGCGCGCCCTGATAGGTCTTGTGCCAGCAGTCCTCGACCCACTGATCGACACCGCCGCCCATGTCGTGGAGCCCGAACGGATTAGGCCTGAAGCTGCCGACCTTCGCTGGTTGCTCGGCCGCGAGATCACCGCAATCCTTGCAACCGGCCATGCCCGGCTGCAGCTTGTCGCCCCACCAATATTTGGTCTGCGTTCCGCCCCGCGCGGCATATTCCCATTCGGCTTCGCTCGGAAGCCGATAAGTCTTCTTTGTCGCCTGAGCGAGATAGGCCGCATATTGCTGCGCGTCGGTCCAACTCACATTACTGACCGGCGCATCGTCCTTGCCGATGGCCGTGAAGCCGCACGCCTTTGCAGCGGCGCACTCGTTCCATTCCTGCACGGTCACCGGATATTTGCCGATCGAGAACGGCTTCACCGTCACCTGATGGACAGGACGCTCGGTCGGGTCGTCGTTGCTTCCCATCGCAAAGCTGCCGCCGCGGATGGCGACCATTTCGGGTTCGCGGACGGGAATTGGCGATGGAGTTGGCGCCGGAGCGGGCGACGGGGATGACGAAGCCGACGAGGGAGAAGGCTGCGGCGTCTGCGGCGCGGCTTCGCGCGGCGGAGGCTGCGGGCTTGGCGATGCGGCAGGAGAAACGGTAGTGACGGCGGCCTGCTCGCTCACCCTGCCCGGTGTCTGAGCCAGCAGATACCACAGCACACCGGCGGCAATCACCGACAGCGTGATACCCAGGAGAAAGATCAGAGTATTCTCGCGCCGCCCCCGCGTCCTGCCGACCGCGTCTGCATCCGGCAGCACTTTATAGACGCGCACGGGATCGGTGATGTTCTTGACCTTGCGGTCCCCGAGCGACTCGTAACCGCACACGACCTTGTGCTTGATCTGCTCGTAGATCGCGCCGGAGATAAAGACCTGGCCTGGTTCGGCGATGCCCTCGATGCGCGTTGCGATGTTGACGCCGTCGCCGTAGACGTCGTCCGGCTCCACGATGACGTCACCGAGGTTGACGCCAATCCGGTACTCGATCCGGGTCTCCTTCGGTAGCGAGGCGTTGCGGCCGATGAGATTCTGCTGGATGACGATGCTGCATCGGACGGCCTCGACCGGACTGTCGAAAATCGCGATGAAGCCATCGCCCGTCGTCTTCACCAGACTTCCATTGTGCTCGACGATGCTGGGCCGGATGAGATCCCGCTCGATCCGCTTGACGCGGACGTGCGTGCCCTCCTCGTCGGCCTGCATCAGGCGGCTGTAGGAAGCGATGTCACCGACAATGATGGCCGCGAGGCGACGAGGCATAGGGCCGTGCGAAGGCGGCTCGTCATTCCCGGATCTGAAGTTGCGAATTTCGCCCATTGCGGGGGGACTCCACAAACTTACAAAGGCAGACCCCAGCCTACGACTGCCAAAGACGATCGTCTGTGAAGGCTATCACATCGATGACGTCGGGTAATGTCGTAAGAACCGCAGGGCGTCAGGTTCCGAAAGGCGAAGGGGTCACGTCGAATGAACCTTCATGACCCCACCGATGACTAAAGCCCGGCGTGGAACTGATCACCTGGCTCCGCCCAGCGATGATCCTGTCAGATGTGCGGACGTTGAACGCGTCGCACCCGGGCCGCGTCTACAGCGTACAGCTCAGCCGCTGCACGCGAGGCCATCATCATGAAGCTTTCTCTCGTTGCTGCCGTCTTCCTTGCCGCGCTCGGCGGCGCTGCTTACGCCGAAGAGGCCGACGATATCCGTGAGGCCAGCAAAGCCGAAGTCGAGACCTTCAACGCACGCATGTATGCGGGCTCACCCGGCAACAAGGCCTATGCCTGCTTCGTGCGGCGCTACGATGCCGAGCATCTGGCGCGTCATCCGAAGCAGAAGGTCGCCGCGATGAAGCTGCTGATCTCGGCGGAGTTGGACACGGAGGACAAGCAGCTCCACAACTCCTTCCGCCTCGGCTTCAGATATCGTCACCGCTCCAGCGATTTCGACTCCAGCGGCTCCTGTCATCACGCCGTGTTCACCAAGGACGGCACCGAAATCCGCCTCGGTTGCGGCGTCGACTGCGAGGGCGGCGGCATCGGCGTCGCGCTCTCAAGGGACGACAAATCGGCGATCGTGCGGCTCGCGCGAGTCAGGGTCTGGCAGAACAACAAGCCGGATGACGATGCTGAACTATCACTGGTCGCCGGTGCCGATGACGGGATTTTCCGCCTAGATCGAACGGACAACAAGGAATGCGCCTCGCTCGTGACCGACCGCAGGGAACTCGCCGCGCTCCGCCACAAATGATATGTGTCCGGCGCAATCGAGGGAGATCGTCATGAACCGCCGGAACATGTTGTGGAGCGCCGTCTCGGGCCTGGGCGCGGCGCTTGGCGTCTCCAGCGCGAAGGCCGCGACGGACGCCGGCACCGGCAACAAGCTGAAGGTGGTCTATCATTTGAGCGATGCCGAGAAGGTCAATTTCGTGCTCGGCAACATCTAGAACCACATCGGCGGCGTCGGCGGTCCGGACCATGTGACGATCGCGCTGGTGATCCATGGGCCGGCGCTGAAGGCGTTTCACTCGCCGCAGGCCAATCCTGACATCAGCAAGCGCGTCGGCGATTTCTCCAAGGACGGCGTCGAGCTTGCCGCCTGCGGCAATACCATGAAGGTGCAGAACGTCACGCTCACGGATCTCTTGCCGGGCTTCGTCAGCGCGGAAAAGGGCGGCGTGGTCCGTTTGGCCGAGCTCCAGTCGCAGGGCTATCTCTATTTGCGGCCGTAGGGGCGCGGGAGGCGCCGCTACATTGTCCGTCATTGCGAGCGCAGCGAAGCAATCCAGTCCCTCCGCGGAAGCAGACTGGATTGCTTCGTCGCAAGGGCTCCTCGCAATGACGGCGGAGCGGGTTGCGCGAGCGAGTGCCACAGCCTCGCAACGCGCTTGACTTACCCATAACTCCACGGTTATGAGTACATCCATAACTTACAGGTTATGAATGTATGCCTGCCGCCGCCCACGACCTTCTGTTCAGGACGCTCGCCGACCCGACCCGTCGGGCGATCTTCGAGCGATTGTGCCGCGAGGGCGAACAGACGGTCGGGGCCCTGACGGCACTGTCGGGCGTGTCCCAGCCGGCGGTCTCAAAACATCTCGGCGCACTGAAGCAGGCTGGCCTCGTGCGCGACCGGCATCAAGGGCGGCAGACCCATTACAGCGCCCAGCCCGGCGCGCTCAATCCGCTGATCGACTGGACCAGCCAGATGGCCGGATTCTGGCAAAACCGGCTCGATGCGCTCGACGATCTCCTGAAGAGGATGGACCAATGAACGAATCCGCGACCGAAACCCGATCTGTCGTCGTCGAGCGCGAATTTGCCTTTCCGGCAGAGCGGATCTGGCGTGCGCTGACGCAGCCGCATCTGATCGAGGAATGGCTGATGAAGAACGACTTCAAGCCGAACGTGGGCCACCGCTTCAACCTTCGCGGCGAGTGGGGCGGCGTGCTGGACTGCAAGGTCCTCACCATCGAGCCGCAGAAGAGGCTCGCCTACACCTGGAATTTCTCGCATGACGACGCGGCCTTCGATCTCAAGAGCATCGTGACCTTCACGCTGACGCCGACGGGCGCAGGCACTCACTTGCGTGTCGAGCAAGCGGGCTTCAGCCCGACGCAGAAGCAGGCTTTTGGCGGCGCGCATGCCGGCTGGAAGCAGTTTCTCGCCAAGCTGGACGAACTGCTGGCAAGGGCAGACTAGCTCGGCCACCGGCCTTCATTCGATCATCTCAAGAGGAGGTTTCATTGACCGGAAGCATGTGGGTTCGGCAGATCCATCGCTGGCTGTCGATCGCTTTCACGCTGGCCGTCATCGCCAACATCGTCGCCATGACCATGCAGCTCCAGGCCATCTGGATCGGTTTCCTCGCGCTGGTCCCGCTGATCCCGTTGCTCGCGACCGGGCTCTATATGTTCGCGCAGCCCTATCTCGGCCGGGGCGACGGCACGCGACAGGAGGCGCGATCGTGACAAAGGCCGCGACCCCGACAAAGAAGGACGCGAATGGACCGTCGCCCTCCAAGCTGATCGACGGCAGGATCAAGGAGCTCGGCGACTGGCGCGGCGACATGCTCGGGCGAATCCGTGCCCTGATCAAGGAGGCCGACCCTGATGTCGTCGAGGAATGGAAGTGGCGCGGCGTGCCGGTGTGGGAGCACGACGGCATCATCTGCACCGGCGAGACCTACAAGGCCGTGGTGAAGATGACCTTTGCCAAGGGCGCGGCGCTGGAGGACCCGTCGGGCCTGTTCAATTCCAGCCTCGAGGGAAATGTGCGGCGCGCGATCGATTTTCGCGAGGGCGAGAAGATCAACGAGAAGGCGTTGAAGGCGCTGATCCGCGCGGCCGTGGAGCTGAATGCGTCGAAAGCCAAGAAGAAGCCAGCGAAACGTTCCGGATAAAACAGCCGTTGTAGAGCAAGAACGCTTTCCTTCTCCCCTTGTGGGCGAAGGTGGCGCGAAGCGCCGGATGAGGGGTCTCTATCGGCACAGGAAACGTGGAGAGATACCCCTCACCGCAGCGAGCTTGTGTCTCCCGGCGTCGCCGCCCTCTCCCACAAGGGGCGAGGGCACATCAACGCGCATTGCTCCGCATTGTCAGCAGCGTCAGGCCGCCGCGGTGATCGGGCGGGGGCTCACGACATATTCGCGCAGGACCTTGTCGTTGGCGTCGACCTCGATCAGCGCGACGTCGTAGGTCCAGAGATCGGCCAGATGCTGGAGCACGCGCTTGGCGTCGGTCTCGTTGAGCTGCGCGCCCTTGATGACATGATGATGCAGGATCAGCCGCCGGTCGCCAGAGAGATCGACGTCGACCACCTCGATGTTGGCGTCGATGTAGCCGACATCGTGCTGCCGTGCCAGTTCGCGCCGGACGCGGCGGAAGCCGCGCTCGTCGTGAATGGCGTCGACCCGGATGCCGGCGCGTTCCTCGGGATCGTCGTGCAAGTGGAACATGCGGAGGTGCCGCATCAGCTTCGGGCTCAGGAACTGGGCGATAAAACTCTCGTCGCGGTAGTTGGCCCAAACGTCGCGCATCACGCCCATCACGTCGTTCTTGCCAGCGATGTCCGGGAACCACTCGCGGTCCTCGTCTTCCGGACTGGTGACGATGCGCTCGATGTCCTGCATCATGGCGAAGCCGAGCGCATAGGGATTGAAGCCGGAAAAACGCTGGTCGTCGAATTCGGGCTGGAATACGACATTGGTGTGCGACTGCAGGAATTCGAGGAAATTGCCGTCGCTGATGCGGCCCTGCTGATGCAGCTTGGTCATGATGCGATAGTGGACGTAGGTCGCCGTCCCCTCGTTCATCACCTTGGTCTGGCTCTGAGGATAGAAATATTGCGCGATGTGTCGGACGACGCGCAACAGCTCGCGCTGCCAGGGCGCCAGCCGCGGCGCACTCTTCTCGAGGAAATACAGCAGGTTTTCCTGCGGCAGGCCGAGCAGCTTGCGGCGGCGTTCGATGCTGAGCGCGGACCGGGTCTTGCTCTTTCCCGCCGGCACGGTGCGCCAGAGGTCGTTGAAGACCTCCTCCTCATGCTGGCGGCGGCGCCCTGCCCGCTTCTCTTCGGCGCGGAGATCGAGCTTCTTCTTGCCGGGATAGCGGTCGATCCCGTGCGACATCAGCGCATGCGCGGCATCGAGGGTGCGCTCGACCTCGACGCGGCCGTAGCGATCCTCGCATTGCATGACGTAGTTCTTGGCGAAATCCAGATAGTCCAGGATGCCGTCGGCGTCGGTCCATTGCTTGAACAGATAGTTGTTCTTGAAGAAATGATTGTGGCCGAAGGCGGCGTGCGCGATCACCAGGGTCTGCATCGTCGCCGTGTTCTCCTCCATCAGGTAGGAGATGCAGGGCGAGGAGTTGATCACGATCTCATAGGCGAGCCCCATCAGGCCCTTGCGGTATGAGGCCTCGTGATACGCAAAGTGCTTTCCGAACGACCAGTGTTTGTAGAACAGCGGCATGCCGACGGACGAATAGGCGTCCAGCATCTGCTCGGCGGTGATCACCTCGATCTGGTTCGGATAGACGTTGAGCCCGAGATCTTTCGTCGCCACCTCCTCGCAGGCATCCGTGATGCGCTGCAAGGTGTGGAAATCCCAATCGGCGCCTTCGAACAAGCGTTCCGTCATGGAGCGGCTTTCTCCTGGGCAGTGTCGCGGCGCTGGAACAGATCGTGGAAAACCGGAAAGATCTCGCTGCGCTCGCTGACCTTGCGCATCGAGAGCGGCGCGCCGCTGTTGCGCAGGCGCTCGTAGAGGGTCCAGAGCGAGGAATCGGACAGATCGAAGGCGCTGCCGCCGGACTCGCCGACCTCGAGGTAGGCGAAGAACTGGCAGACCGGCAGGATCTTGTCGGTCAGCAGCATGCCCGCGAGCTCGCCGTCGGAATAGGAATTGTCGCCGTCGGAGGCCTGCGCGGCGTAGATATTCCAGTCCGACGGGCTGAAGCGTTCGCGCACGATCTCGTGCATGGCCTGCAGCGCGCTTGAGACCAGCGTGCCGCCGGAAGCCGGGCCGTAGAAGAAGGTCTGCTCGTCCACCTCCTCGGCGCGATCGGTGTGGCGGATGAAGACGATGTCGACATGCTTGTAGCGACGCTTCAGGAACACGTAGAGCAGCATGTAGAAACGCTTGGCGAGATCCTTCATGTGCTCGGACATCGAGCCCGACACGTCCATCAGGCAGAACATCACGGCCTGGGCAACGGGCTTGGGCACCGTCTCGAAGCGGCGATAGCGGATGTCGAGCGGATCGATGAAGGGAATGCGCTTGGACTTCGCCTTCAGTTTTTCGAGCTGGGCCATCAGCACCAGACGCTCGTCCTCATCCGCGCATGCGGCGATGGCGGATTCCAGCTCCTCGATCTCCTCTTTGCTGGGACGCTTGAGCGCGATACGGCGCGCCATTGCGCGCCGAACCGTGCGGCTCACCGAGATGTTGGATGGCGAGCCCGACGTGGTGTAGCCGGCGCGCTGGATGCCCTCGCTCTCGGTCTGCGCGATCTTGCGCTTGGCGAGATCGGGAAGTTCGAGATCATCGAGGAAGAGATCGACGAATTCGTCGCGGCTGAGCACGAAGCGGAAGGCGTCCTCGCTGTCGCCTTCGCCCGGACCGGAATCCTTGGCGCTGCCCTGGCCGGAGCGCTGGAGATAGTCGCCCTCGATGAACTTCTTGTTGCCGGGCAACACCATGTCGCGCGTTCCGCCGTCGCGGCGGAAACGCGGCTCATGCATGCCGTCGAGCGGAATGGTGACCTCGCCACCCTCCAGGACGTCCTTGATGTCGCGTTCCTGCGAGGTCTTCTTGACGGCGCCCTGCACCAGGGATTTGGCCCGACGCAAGAACCGCTGCCGGTTCTCGAGACTCTTGCCGCCTGGATTCAGGCGCCTGTCAATAATGTGAATCGGCACTTTTCCATCCGCCTCAACCGGCCTGCTTCACGCGCATGTACCATTCGACGAGCCGGCGAACCTGACGCTCGGTGTAGCCGCGCTCCACCATGCGTGCGACGAACTCGCCGTGCTTCTTCTCCGTCTCGCCGTCCTTCTTCGACCCGAAGGAGATGACCGGAAGCAGGTCCTCGACCTGGGAGAATATCCGCTTTTCGATCACATCGCGAATCTTCTCGTAGGAGATCCAGGTCGGATTCTTGCCACCGTTCTGGGCGCGCGACCGTAACGAGAATTTGACCACCTCGTTGCGGAAATCCTTCGGGTTGGCGATGCCCGCCGGTTTCTCGATCTTGGTCAATTCCTGGTTCAAGAGTTCGCGATCAAGCAGCTGGCCGGTGTCGGCATCCTTGAAATCCTGATCCTCGATCCAGGCGTCGGCGTAGTCGACGTAGCGGTCGAACAGGTTCTGGCCGTAATCCGAGTAGGATTCGAGATAAGCCTTCTGGATCTCGTTGCCGATGAACTCGGCATAACGCGGTGCAAGGTCGGCCTTGATGAATTCGAGGTAGCGCTTCTCGATTTCCTCGGGCAGCTGCTCGCGCTTGATCGATTGCTCCAGCGCGTACATCAGATGCACGGCGTCGGCGGCGACTTCCTGCGGATCGTGGTTGAAGGTCGCAGCCAGGATCTTGAAGGCAAAGCGGGTGGAAACACCGTCCATGCCCTCGTCGACGCCGGCGGCATCGCGATATTCCTGGACGCTGCGCGCCTTCGGATCGGTCTCCTTCAGGCTCTCGCCGTCGTAAACCCTCATCTTGGCGTAGGTCGTGGAATTTTCGTGCTTGCGCAGGCGCGACATCACCGAGAACCGCGCCAATGTCTCCAGCGTCGCGGGCGCGCAAGGCGCGGCCGCGAGCTCGGAGCCCTGGATCAGCTTCTCGTAGATCTTCTGCTCTTCCGTGATCCGCAGGCAATAAGGCACCTTGATCACGCAGATGCGGTCGATGAAGGCTTCGTTGTTCTTGTTGGCCTTGAAGCTCGACCACTCGGCCTCGTTGGAGTGCGCGAGGATGACGCCGGTGAACGGGATCGCGCCGATATTCTCGGTGCCGATGTAGTTGCCTTCCTGCGTCGCGGTGAGCAGCGGATGCAGCATCTTGATTGGCGCCTTGAACATCTCGACGAACTCGAGCACGCCCTGGTTGGCGCGATTAAGGCCGCCGGAATAGCTGTAGGCGTCGGGATCGTTCTGCGCGTAGGTTTCGAGCTTGCGGATGTCGACCTTGCCGACCAGCGAGGAGATGTCCTGGTTGTTCTCGTCACCCGGCTCGGTCTTGGCGATCCCGATCTGGCGCAACCGCGACGGCTGGATTTTTGCGACCCGAAACTGGGAAATGTCGCCGCCGAAGGCTTCCAGCCGCTTGTAGCACCACGGGCTCATCAGGCCGGTGAGACGGCGGCGCGGAATGCCGTATTTCTCTTCCAGCATCGGGCCGAGCTGATCCGGATCGAACAGGCTGAGCGGGCTTTCGAACACGGGCGAGAGCTCGTCGCCGGCCTTGAGCACGTAGATTGGATGCACTTCCATCAGCGACTTGAGCCGCTCGGCGAGCGAGGACTTGCCGCCGCCGACCGGACCGAGCAGATACAGGATCTGCTTGCGCTCTTCGAGGCCCTGCGCCGCGTGACGGAAGAAACCGACGATGCGCTCGATGGTTTCCTCCATGCCGTAGAAGCCGGCGAAGGCCGGATAGGTGCGGATCGTGCGGTTCAAAAAAATACGGCCAAGGCGTGGGTCCTTGGCCGTGTCAATCGTCTGGGGCTCACCGATCGCTGCTAGCAGTCGTTCGGCCGCGTTCGCGTATTTCATGGGATCGCTTCGACACGATTCCAGATATTCCGCCATCGACATGTCGTGTTGGCTTCTCGCCTCGAACGACTTAGCGAAAGCGTTGAATAGAGAATCGTTATACATGATCCCTCTCCGCGTGAGTTCCGCTACACAATTGAACGAAAGCAGCGACCGGACCGTTCCTTAGCGCCACTCTCGAATCAGCGTGAGCACATGACGATCATTCGACACCCGGGCGCCTTCTCGGCGCAACGCACAACGTAGGCACAGGGTGAGTTACGAACAGGCACCTGCCTGATATTTGAGCGAATCTTTGTCTATATTGGCTCATTTCCAGAAAATGTCACTCGCTCGCAACATCCGGGCATTACCGGGGATGCGTTCATCCGGCACTGCATCATAGCCGTCTGCGAACGGCGATCTTATGACGCTTGTACGGCGAAGCCTTGTGTGCCGCGTTCATCTTCCTGCTGCAATGCGGTGCGTGGACCGCTGGCGGCGTGACAGTCGCGGCAAGTGCGCAGCAGTGTATCAAAATCGGTCGCCAGGCCATCCGACTGGATGACGATGCGGTCGTCCCTCACGCAGCGGGCCAAGCCGCGGATGCTGCTGAGCTGCCGCTGCAGAGCCGGCGTCGGGGTCAGCACGATCACCTTGCGCCCGCGGCGTTCTGCAGCCGAAATCTCCGCGATCGAGTCCCACAGCAGAAATTCATTGCCGATGCGGAGATCGCGAATGCCGTAGGGGGTGACGATCACCACCGATCCCCGTTCGGCGGGGAGCACCCAGATCAGCCCACCGGTCATCAGGGCGAACACCACCACGCCGGCATAGCCGACCATCGTGTCGTAATGGCCAAAAGCATTCCACCAGCCCAAGGCGAGCGTTGCGCTGAGCAGCGTCATGGCGAAGCCCGCTACGACCAGCAGCCGCAGTCGGGTCGTACATGGACCGATTTCGAGATCGTGGGACGCATCGACGCATCCGGTCGACGTGACCGATTGGGGGCTGTCTGTAACAGCGAGCGCCGGACGGTCATGATGTGCTTGCATGCCTTCCCCCAGCATGGCCATTCGCGACCGAGCCACAATGCATCAGGCGGACCGGAATCCGCTGATGAGTACTCCGCGCAGCCGCTAGCGGCGAGGCGAGGCAGCTGGCGTTACACGACAAGGGCATGGCCGATTCCTCGCGGCCAACGACCCATCTACGCAACTCGGCTCCCTCTACGCGGATCGCCATGATCGCGACGGAGTTACACTGGAGGATATGACGCCCATACCCTTGATTGGTTCCCTCAAGGAAGCATGTAAGCTAGAGGATAGCGCGTCAGGACCGGCGCGGAAACCCCTCGCCCGCAGGCTTGGAGATAAATTAGCATCATGAATCCCGTCAAAGAACTGGAAAAGCACGGACAAGCCGTCTGGCTGGACTTCCTGGCCCGTGGCTTCATCGCCAAGGGCGACCTGAAGCGGCTGATCGACACCGACGGCGTCAAGGGCATCACCTCCAACCCCTCGATCTTCGAGAAAGCGATCGGCAGCTCCGACGAGTACGACGCGCCGATCGGCAAGGCGTTGAAGCGCGGCGACCGGTCGGTCGCCGACCTGTTCGAGGCCGTCGCGGTCGAGGACATCCAGAACGCCGCCGACGTGCTGCGCCCGGTCTACGACCGCCTCAAGGGCGGCGACGGCTATGTCAGCCTGGAAGTCTCGCCCTATCTGGCGATGGACACCAGCGGCACGGTCACCGAGGCGCGGCGGCTCTGGAAGGACGTCAATCGCAAGAACCTGATGGTGAAGGTGCCGGCAACGCCGGAGGGCCTGCCGGCGATCGAGACCCTGATCGGCGACGGCATCAGCATCAACATCACGCTGTTGTTCTCCAGGGACGTCTATCTGCAGGTCGCCGAGGCCTATCTCGCCGGTCTGGAGAAATACGTCGCAGGTGGCGGCGACCCCTCGCACGTGGCGAGCGTCGCGAGCTTCTTCGTCAGCCGTATCGACTCGGTGGTCGACAAGCAGCTCGACGACAAGATCGCCCGCGCCAACGATCCGAGCGAAAAGGAACGGCTCGCTGCGCTGAAAGGCAAGGTCGCGATCGCCAATGCGAAGGTCGCCTACCAGGATTACAAGCGGCTTTTCTCGGGTCCCCGCTGGGACAAGCTCGCGGCCAAAGGCGCCAAACCGCAGCGCATGCTGTGGGCCTCGACCGGCACCAAAAACAAGGACTACAGCGACGTCCTCTATGTCGAGGAATTGATCGGTCCCGACACCATCAACACCGTGCCGCCGGCGACACTGGATGCGTTCCGCGACCACGGCACGCCGCGCGACAGCCTGGAAGAGAATGTCGACGACGCCAGGCGCGTGCTGGAAGAACTGGAGCGCTCCGGCGTCTCGCTCGACGCCATCACCGAGGAGCTCGTCAAGGACGGCGTCAGGCAGTTTGCCGATGCCGCCGACAAGCTCTATGGCGCGGTCGCCCACAAGCGCGCCACCGTGCTCGGGCCCGCGATCGACCGCCAACTTCTCTCGCTCGGCGACGGTCTCGGCAAGGCCGTGGCCAAGAGCACCGAGGAATGGCGCGCGTCGGCAAAGATCCGCCGGCTGTGGCAGCGCGATAGATCGGTCTGGACCGGCACCGACGAGGACAAATGGCTCGGCTGGCTGGACAGCGCCGCCAAGGCCGACGTCGCCGACTATGAGGATTATGCCAGCCGCGTGAAAGGCCAGAAATTTTCCGACGCCGTCGTGCTCGGCATGGGCGGGTCAAGCCTCGGGCCGGAGGTGCTGGCCGAGACCTTCGGCAAGAAGCCCGGGTTCCCGAAGCTGCACGTGCTGGATTCCACCGATCCGGCGCAGGTGCGGGCAATGGAGGCCAGGATCGACATCGCCAACACCGTGTTCATCGTCTCCAGCAAATCCGGCGGCACCACCGAACCGAATGCGATGAAGGATTATTTCCACGAGCGCGTCGCGCAGGCGGTCGGGCCGAAGGTCAAGACCGGCCATCGCTTCATTGCGGTCACCGATCCCGGATCGTCGCTGGAAAAGGCGGCGAAGACGCTGAACTATGCGCGCATCTTCCACGGCGAGCCCTCCATCGGTGGACGCTACTCGGTGCTCTCGCCGTTCGGCCTGGTGCCGGCGGCAACCGCGGGCATCGATATCAAGACCTTCGTCAAGCATGCGCTTGCGATGGCCCGCTCCTGCGGACCGGACGTGCCGCCAGCCGAGAACCCCGGCGTGCAGCTCGGCCTTGCCATGGGCCATGCAGCCCTCGAAGGCCGCGACAAGGTGACGATCCTGTCGTCGAAGAAGATCGCCGATTTCGGCGCCTGGGCCGAGCAGCTCATCGCGGAATCGACCGGCAAGGACGGCAAGGGCCTGATCCCGATCGACGGCGAGCCGCTGGGCGAGCCCGCGGTCTACGGCAATGACCGGCTCTTCATCGACATCCGTATCGAGGGCGAAGCGGACGCCGCCCATGACTCACAGCTTGCTGCGATCGAAGCGGCCGGCCATCCCGTCGTGCGC
This sequence comes from Bradyrhizobium sp. RT6a, assembly GCF_040547675.1. Taxonomy (NCBI): domain Bacteria; kingdom Pseudomonadati; phylum Pseudomonadota; class Alphaproteobacteria; order Hyphomicrobiales; family Nitrobacteraceae; genus Bradyrhizobium; species Bradyrhizobium sp. RT6a. Next base: position 379,920 of record NZ_JBEPQC010000003.1, on the reverse strand, counting down.
ATCGTGATGAAGTCGATCGACCATCTCGGCCAGGAGTTCTTCCGCTTCGAAATGGCAACGGCGGTGGCGGGCAGCATCCTCGGCATCAACCCGTTCGACCAGCCGGACGTGGAAGCGGCCAAGATCAAGACCCGGGAGCTCACGGCGTCGTTCGAGAAGACCGGCTCGCTGCCGGCCGAACGGCCGGTGGTCAGCACCACCGAGGCTGATCTCTACACCGACGAGACCAATGCCGCGGCCCTACGCGCCGCCGGCGCCAACGGCGACCTCACCTCATGGCTGAAAGCGCATCTGTCGCGCTCCAACCATGGCGATTACGTCGCCCTGCTCGGCTACATCGCCCGCGACAAGGCGACGATCGACGCACTCCAGGCCATGCGGCTCGAAGTCCGCGAGAAGCGACATGTCGCAACCTGCGCCGAGTTCGGACCGCGCTTCCTGCACTCGACAGGACAGGCCTACAAGGGCGGCCCCGACAGCGGCGTGTTCCTCCAGATCACCGCCGACGATGCCAAGGACTTGCCGGTGCCGGGTCAGAAGGCCAGCTTCGGCGTCATCAAGGCCGCGCAGGCGCGCGGCGACTTCGACGTGCTCACCGAGCGCGGCCGGCGCGCGCTGCGGGTCCACCTGAAGGGTGGGCTCAAGAAGGGTCTCGCGGCGCTCAATGCGGCGCTCAACGACGCACTGAATTAAGGGAATTCCTCAAATGCAACTCGGCATGATCGGCCTCGGCCGGATGGGCGGCAACATCGTTCGCCGCCTGATGCGCCAGGGACATTCGACCGTGGTCTACGACAAGGACGCCAAGGCCGTCGCGGGACTTGCCGCAGACGGCGCGGTCGGCTCGGCGACGCTCGAAGAGTTCATTTCGAAACTGGAGCGGCCGCGCACGGCCTGGGTGATGCTGCCGGCCGGCCACATCACCGAGACCACGATCGATACGATCGCGGGCGCGATGCAAGAAGGCGACGTGATCATCGACGGCGGCAACACGTTCTGGCAGGACGACGTCCGTCGCGGCAGGGCGCTGAAGGAGCGTGGCATCCACTATGTCGACGTCGGCACCTCCGGCGGCGTCTGGGGCCTCGACCGCGGCTATTGCATGATGATCGGCGGCGAGAAACAGGTGGTCGATCGGCTCGATCCGATCTTCGCCGCGCTCGCGCCCGGCGCCGGCGACATTCCACGCACCGAGGGACGTGAGGGGCGCGATCCCCGCATCGAGCAGGGCTACATCCATGCCGGCCCTGTCGGCGCCGGTCATTTCGTCAAGATGATCCACAACGGCATCGAATACGGCCTGATGCAGGCCTACGCCGAAGGTTTTGATATCCTCAAGAACGCCAACATCGACGCCTTGCCGGCGGATCATCGTTACGATTTCGATCTCGCCGATATCGCCGAAGTGTGGCGGCGCGGCAGCGTGATCCCGTCCTGGCTGCTCGACCTCACCTCGACCGCACTCGCCGACAGCCCGGCGTTGACAGAGTATTCCGGCTTCGTCGACGATTCCGGCGAAGGACGCTGGACCGTGAACGCCGCAATCGACGAGGCCGTGCCGGCCGAAGTCCTGACCGCGGCGCTGTTCGCACGTTTCCGTTCCCGCAAGGAACACACCTTCGCCGAGAAAATTCTCTCAGCGATGCGAGCTGGCTTCGGCGGCCACAAGGAGCCGAAACAGCCGGCTGCTTCGAAGCGCAAATAGCGAGCCGAAGTAAAACGTAACAAGCGAAGGCCAATAGTTCGTGACAAAAGACCCGCAGCCAAAGCGCAAGCCGGAAAATTGCGCCTTCGTCATCTTTGGCGTGACCGGAGACCTCACCCATCGGCTGGTGATGCCCTCGCTCTACAATCTGGCGGCCGAGAAAATGCTGCCGGAGAAATTCTGCGTCGTCGGCGTGGCCCGCAAGGGCCAGTCGGATGACGAATTGCGCGACAGCCTGATGAAAGGCCTGCGCGAGTTCGCGACCCGCCCCGTAGACGACGTCGTCGCCCGGCAGCTCCTGCAATGCGTCACCTTCGTCGAGGCCGACGCCAAGGACCCGCCGTCGTTTGACCGCCTGCGCGCGCATCTCGATCAGCTGGAATGTTCGGAAGGTACCGGCGGCAACCGGCTGTTCTACCTCGCGACCCCGCCGGCTGCGTTCGCGCCGACCGCGCGCGAGCTCGGCCGCACCGGCATGATGAAGGAGAACGGCGCGTGGCGGCGGCTGGTGATCGAAAAGCCGTTCGGCACCGACCTCGCCTCGGCGCGCGCGCTGAATGGCGAGCTGCTGAAGATCATGGACGAGCACCAGATCTACCGGATCGATCACTATCTCGGCAAGGAGACGGTGCAGAACATCCTGGTGCTGCGCTTTGCCAACGGCATGTTCGAGCCGATCTGGAATCGCAACCATATCGACCACATCCAGATCACGGTGGAGGAGAAGCTCGGCGTCGGCCATCGCGGCGGCTTCTACGACGCCACCGGCGCACTGCGCGACATGGTGCCCAACCATCTGTTTCAGCTGATGTCGCTGGTCGCGATGGAGCCGCCGGCGCGTTTCGACGCCCATTCCGTGCGCTCCGAGAAGGCCGAAATTCTGACCTCGATTCAGCGTCCGAGCGAAGAGGAGGCGCTGAAGAGCTCGGTGCGCGCCCAATATCTCTCGGGGCGCGTCGGCGACGATGAGATCCCGGACTATCGCAAGACCGAGGACGTCAAGCCCGGCAGCACCACCGAGACCTATGTCGCGCTGAAGCTGATGATCGACAATTGGCGCTGGGCCGGCGTACCGTTCTATTTGCGTACCGGCAAGGCGCTCGGCCACAAGCGCACCGAGGTCGCGATCAAGTTCAAGCAGGCGCCGCTGTCGATGTTCTCAGGCACGGCTGTCGATCGCCTCTCGCAGAACTTCCTCACCATCGGCATCGCACCGACCGAGACCATCGAGCTCCAGTTCAACGCCAAGATCCCGGGGCCGAGCGTCACCATCGACGGCGTCGAGATGAAGTTCCGCTACGGCGACTATTTCCGGGCCGATCCCTCGACCGGCTATGAGACGCTGATCTACGACTGCATGATCGGCGACAACATCCTGTTCCAGCGCGCCGACGGCATCGAAGCCGGATGGCAGGCGGTGCAGCCATTCCTGGACGCCTGGAAGAACGCGGGCAGCAACGGCATCGAGACCTATCAAGCCGGCAGCGACGGCCCCACCTGCGCCGATGAATTGCTCCGCCGCGACGGCCGAAGCTGGCGTAAGTTTTCGTGATGGCGGCGGCCGGACAGCCGAAGCTGATCGTCGAGCCCGACGCCGAGGCTCTCGCCCAAGCCGCGGCCGAACGGGTGATGGCGCGAATCGCGGCCAATCCCGGGCGCATCGCGATCTGCCTGACCGGCGGCTCCAGCCCAAAGAAGCTCTATCAGCTGCTGGGCAGCGACGCCTGGCGCGAAAAGATCCCGTGGGAGCGCGTGCACTGGTTCATCGGTGACGAGCGCTTCGTGCCCGAAAGCGATCCCCTCAACAACATGGCGGTGGCGCGCGCGACCTTCCTCGATCGCAACGCGCCCTCCGGCCATGTTCACCCGATCCCGACCGCGGCCAACGACCCTGATCAGAGCGCCGAGGCCTATGCGCGCGAGCTGCAGTCTTTCTACGGCACTGCACGCCTGGATCCGGCACGGCCGCTGTTCGACATGGTCTTGATGGGTGCGGGCCCGGACGGCCACACGGCTTCGCTCTTCCCCGGCTACCCCGCCATCGAGGAGACGGGACGCTGGGTGGTCGGCGTCCCCAAGGCCAATGTTGCGCCCTTCGTGCCGCGGGTCTCGCTCACCCTGCCCGCGCTGGCGTCCTGCCGCGAAATGCTGTTCGAGATAGCGGGGCACGACAAGCAGCCGATCTTGACGCGCCTCCTCAATGGCGAGACTCTGCCGGCTGTACGCGCGCGCTCGAATGGCGAGACCGTCTGGCTGGTCGACCAGGCCGCGCTTCCGGAGGGAATTCGTGGCGGGCGTTGAAGCACCTTGTGCATTGATCGTGATGGGCGTGTCGGGCTCGGGCAAGAGCACGGTTGCAAAAGCCCTCGGCGAGCGCCTCGGCTGGCGATTCGAGGACGGCGACAGCTTTCACCCCGCCAGCAATGTCGAGAAGATGCGGGCCGGCCATCCCCTCACCGACGAGGACCGCTGGCCCTGGCTCAACGCCATTGCCGACGAGATCGCGCGGGTCTGCGACAAGGGCGAGCACGTGATCATCGCCTGCTCGGCGCTGAAGCACACCTACCGTGACGTGCTCCTGCGCGGACGCGACGACGTTCGCTTCGTGTTCCTGAGGGGCACGAAGGAGCTGATCGCCGCTCGCCTTGCGCAACGCAAGGGGCACTTCATGCCGCCCGGCCTGCTGACGAGCCAGTTCAACACGCTGGAGCCGCCGGAGGCTGGCGAGCACGTGATCACCGTCTCGATCGACGAATCCGTGGAAGCGATCGTGGACGGCGCGGTGCGGCAGTTGAAACTGGGCGGCGCGAAACGCTGAGGCCAAATACCCAAGGGACCGCCATGACAAAAATCTCGCTCGTCGTCTCGGACGTCGACGGTACGCTGCTGACCAAGGACAAGACGCTGACCGACCGCGCGAGGTCCGCGGTGCAGCGGCTGCACCAGGCCGGCATCGGTTTCACGATTACGTCGAGCCGCCCCGCGATCGGCTTGCGCTTCCTGATCGAGCCGCTGGCGCTCTGGCTGCCGGTCGGCCCGTTCAACGGCTCCTCGATCGTCGATCCCGAGATGAATCCAGTCGAGCAGCATCTCATCCCGGCCGGCGCGGCCGAGCGAAGCTTGCAAATTCTCCGGGACTTCGGCGCCGATATCTGGCTGTTCACCACGGACCAATGGCTGATCGACAGGCCTGATGGCCAATACGTCGCTCACGAGCAGCACACGATCCGCTCCGATCCCACCATCGTGACGGACTTCTCGCCCTACCTTGCGAGCGCCTGCAAGATCGTCGGCGCCAGCGCCGATGCAGCTGGCCTCGAAGCTTGCGAGAAGGCGATGCAGCAGGCGCTCGGCAGCGAGGCGACCGCCGTGCGTTCGCAAACCTATTATCTCGACATCACCCCGCCCGGCTTCGACAAGGGCACATTCGTGCAAGCCATGGCCAAGCGCCTCGGCATTTCAACGGACGCAGTCGCCACCATCGGCGACATGCAGAACGACCTCGCGATGTTCCGCGTCAGCGGCACCTCGATCGCGATGGGCAATGCGGCCGACAACGTCAAGGACCAGGCGACCCACGTCACCGCGTCCAACGAGCAGGACGGTTTTGCTGAGGCGATGGAGATGATCTTGAAGCGGAACGGAGTCGCCTAGGTCACTACTTCGACCGCTGCATTGCAGGCTTCTGGCTGCCCTGCCTTGCCGCCGACAGATTATGCGCGGTGTTGACCAGCGCGATGTGAGTCAGCGCCTGCGGGAAATTGCCGGTCTGACGCTTGGCGCCTGAATCATATTCCTCGGCCAGCAGCCCGACATCATTCGCGATACCGACCACGCGATCGAACAATATCTGCGCCTTGTCGAGATCGCCCGACAGCACGTGAGCATCGGCCAGCCACAGGCTGCAGGCGAGGAAGGCGCCTTCGAGCGGCGGTTGCCCCGCCGGCACCTCGCGGGGATCGTGCCGCAGCACGAAGCCGCCGCGCAGCATGTGGTTTTCAACCGCCGCGATGGTGCCCCGAATGCGCGGATCCCACGCTTCCAGGAAGCCGACGGCCGGCAGCAGCAGCACGCTGGCGTCGAGCAGCTTCGAGCCGTAGGACTCCACGAAGGCATTCTCCTCCGCGTCGAAGCCCCGGTTGCAGACGTCGCGATGAATGGCGTCGCGCAAGGTGCGCCAGTGCAGCAGCGGCGCCTTGAAGCCGAAGGTCTCGGCGCTCTTGATGCCGCGGTCGAAGGCGACCCAGGTCATCACCTTGGAGAAGACATAGTGCTTCGGCTCTCCACGCCGTTCCCAGATGCCGTGATCGGGCTGGTCCCAGACTTCGGCGAGATGCTTGAGCACGGCGCATTCGAGCGCCCAGGTCGTCTCATCATCCAGCTTGAGCTTGGCCATGCGCGATTGGTGGAAGGCGTCGATCAGCTCGCCGTAGACGTCGAGCTGGAGCTGCGCATGCGCGGCGTTGCCGACGCGCACCGGCTGCGCGCCCTCGTAGCCGTCGAGCCAGGTCGCCTCCCATTCCAGCAGCCGCCGCTGGCCCCAGATGCCGTACATGATCTGCATGTTCGCCGGCGAGCCCGCCGCCGCGCGCAACAGCCAATTGTGCCAGGCCGAGGCTTCCTCGGTGTAACCCGAGTTCATCAGCGCCAGCAGCGTGAAGGTGGCATCGCGCAGCCAGCAGAAGCGGTAGTCCCAATTCCTGGCGCCGCCGAGCTTCTCCGGCAACGAGGTGGTCGGCGCCGCGACGATGCCGCCGGTCGGACCGAAGGTCAGCGCCTTGAGTGTGATCAGCGAGCGCACGATCAGGTCGCGATAGTCGCCATCGCGATTACAGTGGCTGCACCAGTCCTGCCAGAATTTTTCCGTTTCCTGGAGCGCGAGCTCCGGGTCGATCGACGGCGGCGGCTCGAGATGCGAGGGGCCGTAGGTCAGCACGAACGGCACGGTCTCGCCGGCCTTCACCTCAAAATCGGAAACCGTGGTCAGATCCTCGCCGCGCGTCTTCGCCGGCGTCCGCAGCACGGTCATGTCCTGCCCGGCGACCGCCAGCAGGGAATGGTCGATCCGCCGCACCCACGGGATGTCGACGCCGAAGCCGAAGCGGATCACGAGCTCCATCCGCATCTTCACCGTGCCGCTCACACCACGGACCAGCCGCACGATGTCGGAGGCCTTGCCGCGCGGCGGCATGAAGTCGATCAGAGCAACGGTGCCACTCTTCGTCTCAAAGCGCGTTTCGAGGATGAGGGTGTCGCCGAGATAGCGGCGCGACGTCGCGGTGACGTCCTCGCCCGGCGCGATCAGCCAGCGGCCGTTCTTGTGCGTGCCGAGAAGCGCGGCAAAGCAGGCGTCGGAATCGAAGGCCGGCCAGCACAGCCAGTCGATCGAGCCGTTGCGGCCGACCAGCGCCGCGGTCTCGCAGTCGCCGATCAGCGCATAGTCCTCAATCCTCTGAGACAATGTCGTGCGAGCCTCGAAAACGGCGTCCTGGACGACCCGGCGATCAACGCCCGCCGGGCAACGAGCGTTCCCGTGTGGCGGCCTTCAAAGCCGCGAGATCGACTTTCGAGGCGATCTTGTCGAGCGTCACAGGCAGGCGCTGGCGCCAGTTCGGATGCTCGTCGATCGTGCCGGGAATGTTCGGCTGGTCGATCACGCCGAGCAGATCCTCCAGCGACACCGCAAGCAGCCGCGACGGCGTGCGCGACAGGAAGGCGAGCACCGAATAGACATCATTGGCACGGATGCCGTTGGCACGCAGGATCTCGTCGAGCAAGCCGAGCGCATCCCAGCGGGCCTGATCGTTCTCGCCGGGATCGAGCCCGAGCGAGCGCTTCATCTTGAGATCGCTGAAGGAGCGCCAGCCGGCATAGGTCGACAAATCATGCGTGTTCAGCGTCACCAGCGCGTTGGGCCGGTAGTGGTCGACGGGCCGGAAGTGACCGGCATCGTCGCGCTCGAACATCATGACGAGGTAGGACCAGATGCCGAAATCCTGCATGGTCTCGCGAAAACCTTCCGGCACCGTGCCGAGATCCTCGCCGATCACGATGCACTTATGGGCCGCGCTCTCGCGCGCCACGGTCGCCAGCAGCGCCTCGAACGGCATCTGTACATAGGCGCCGTTGTCGGGCTTGAAGCCGCGCGGCACCAGATATAGCCGCTTCAGGCCCAGCACGTGGTCGAGACGGATGGCGCCGGAATGGCGCATCGAAGCCGCGAGCATATCGGCGAACGGCACGAAGGATTGCGCCTCCAGGCCGCCGGCATTGAAGCCGGCGAGGCCCCAATCCTGGCCGACGGTGTTGAGCACGTCCGGCGGCGCGCCGACGGCGAGATGACGGGAGATCGCCCCCTGCTCGTTCCAGGCATCGAAGCCGTTCGACTGCACGCCGACGGCAACGTCGAGATAAAGCCCGACCCGCATGCCGAGCTGGCCGGCCAGCTCCTTGGCGGCATGCAACTGGCTATCGGCGGTCCATTGCACGAATTCGACGAACTCGACCTCGTGCTTGTCGGGCCCGCTGCGCAGCTCGGCGCATTTCGCCTCGTCCGGCTGCTGCCATTCCATCGGCCATTCCCACCACGGCGCCGCGAAGCGATGACGGAGCACCTCGAAACAGGCAAAGCGGGACAACAGCGGCGCGCGAGCCGCGCGGAAGGCGTCGAACTGGTTGCGGCGGACGCCGCTCGCGGTTTTCACGAAGCTGTCGAAGGCGGCACGCAAGGCCAACCATTTCAAGGCCGCCATGTCTGGATAGGGCACACGATCGCCTTTACGGAGCCGCGCGGCGGTCGCGGCCGCGTCGGGGACGAGGTCGGAGGAAAATTCCGGGATCGCCTCGACGTCGATATAGAGCGGATTGAGAAACAGCCGGCTGTTCGGCGAATAGGGGCTGCAATCGGCCGGATGGTCGTCGAACAACACATGCAGGGGATTGAGCCCGACGCCGTCAGCCCCCAACTGCTTGGCGAGCCGGACGAGACCTGCGAGGTCGGTGAAATCGCCGATGCCCCAATTGCGGTCCGAGCGGACGCTGTAGAGCTGCACGGCAAGCAGCCAGCCGCGGTCGAAATCGCCGCCAAAGGCCCGCTCCGGCGCCACGATCATCGGCACTTCTTCGGTCACGCCTTCGGCATCGGTCAGCGTCAGGCGGTGATAGCCGAGCGGCAGGCCGGCGGGCCAGGCAATCACGGGCTCGCGCGTCTCGCCTTGCGCGATCAAATTGCCGTTGCCCGTGATCTTCCATTTGAGCGGCGGCGCACCGATCGTCGTCAATTCGGTGCGCGGATGTCCCAAGGCGCGTACCACCACGGGCCCGCTGACGAAGCGGTAAACCCGCTTCTCCGGCAGGGCGTCGAGGATGGATTTGAGGGCCACGGGATCGGTGACCCGCAGCTTTCCGAGGGCATCGACGAATTCGGATTGAACGCCCTTGATCCGGGCTTGAGCTAAAAGATCCATTCGGCACGCAGCTTGCAGGCCATTTTTTGGCCGGGGGCATCGATTTTAACGAGGTCGCGGAAGAGGTTAGTCAGGGTTAACTCGCGAGCCGCGCCTGCCGTTCCCAACGGAACCAATGACACACAAGCGGCTTTCTATAGTGGTATCAAGCGTAGGTTCCCGGCAAGGGAAACGGGCTCCTGCTTTCTTGTCAATGGCATCACCGTGAACAAGACAATTCAAACTGTCGAGAGTGCCGCAGCGGGCAGCACTTTCCTCATCGAAGACGTCTATCCCCTGATCGACGGCGGGCGCTTCCCCGTGAAGCGGATTGCGCGCGAACCGGTCGAGGTCTGGGCCGACATCTACCGCGACGGCGACGCCGTGATCGGCGCAGCGCTGATCTGGCGACAGGAGCAGGACCGCGAATGGCAGAGCGAGCCGATGATCCCTCACGGCAATGACCGCTGGTCCGGCGCGTTCACACCCGTCGAGCCCGGCAAATATGTCTATGCGATCGAAGCCTGGACCGACGAGTTCGCGACGTGGTCGCACGCGGTCGCGCGCAAGCAGCGCTCCGGCGCCGACGTCACGCTCGATGCGATCGAGGGCGCCGGCCTCCTGACCAAGGCGCATGGCGCGCAGCAGGACGCCGCCGCTCTCATCGTCAGGCAATGCGAGGACTATCTTCAGACCGGCGACGTTGCCCCGCTGCTGGCAACCGAGCTCGGCGCAGCCATGGCGGAGAGCCAGTTGCGGCCCGACCTCACGCGCTCGGCGCTATTCCCACTGTTCGTCGACCGCGACAAGGCACGCTTCGGCGCCTGGTATCAGATGATGCCGCGCAGCCAGAGCGCGGTGCCGGGACAGCACGGCACACTCCGCGACTGCATAGCGCGCGTGCCCGACATCGCCGCGATGGGCTTTGACGTGCTCTACTTCACGCCGATCCATCCCATTGGCCGCAGCCGGCGCAAGGGCCGCAATAATGCTCCGGTAGCGGGCGACGGCGATTCCGGCTCGCCTTATGCGATCGGCGCCATCGAGGGCGGGCACGATGCGCTGCACCCCGAACTCGGCACGATCGAGGATTTTCGCGCGCTGGTCGCGACCTGCCTGGAATACGGCCTCGAACTCGCGCTCGACTTCGCCGTGCAATGCTCGCCGGACCACCCGTGGCTGACGCAGCATCCGGAATGGTTCAAATGGCGGCCGGACCGCTCGGTGCGGACGGCTGACGGCCCCTATTCCGATATCGTCATCCCCGATTTCACGTCCCTCGACCGGGCTGGACTGTGGAATGCGTTTCGCGACGCCATGCTGTTCTGGATCGACCACGGCGTCACCATCTTCGCCATCGACAATCACGACACCGCGCCGCTCGCTTTCTGGGAGTGGCTGATCCGTGACATCCGCCGCCGGCATCCCGAGGTGATCCTGTTCTCCAAGACGTTCGCGCGCCCGAAGCTGATGAAGGGGCTCGCCAAGCTCGGCTTTGCACAATCGTTCAGCTATTTCCCCTGGCGCACGGCAAAGTGGGAGCTGGAGCAATATCTCGGCGAGCTGACGCGCTACCCCGAACGTGAATTCTATCGGCCGAACCTGTTCGTGAACACGCCCGATCTTTTGCCCTATCATCTCCAGGGCGGCGAGACATGGGCGTTCAAATCCCGCGTCGCGCTGGCGGCGACCTTGTCCGGCAGTTACGGCGTCTACAGCGGATTCGAGTTGCTGGAGCACGACGCGGTCCCCGGCCGCGAGGAATATCTCGACTCCGAGAAATACCAGATCAAGCAGCGCGACTGGAACAAGCCCGGCAACATCAAGGCCTACATCACGGAGCTCAATCGCATCCGCAATGAGAATGCTGCGCTTCAGCAGACGGCGAACCTGCGCTTCCTCGGCATCGAAGACGGCGAGACGATCGCCTTCGTCAAGGAAGCGACCGGCCCGGCCAACATCGTCGTGGCCGTGGTTGCGCTCTCGCGCGACGTTCGCGAGTTCTGGTTGCCGCTCGCCGACGTCACGGTTGACGCCGGCGGGAAGCGACACCATGTGTCGGCACTCGAAAACCTCCTCACCGGCGAACAGGCCCGCATCGAATGGGGCGGGATCAGGTTGCGTATCGATCCCGAGCGCGATCCGGCGCTGCTGTTCCGCTGCCTGGCGTAAGGGCGCACGCCATGAACGTATTGTCTTCCGTCGACACCAAGAAAGCCGAGGCTGCCGAGATCGTGGATGAGCTCTGGTACAAGGACGCCATTATCTATCAGCTCCACGTCAAGGCGTTTGCCGATAGCAATCAGGACGGTATCGGCGACTTCGCAGGCCTGACCGAGAAGCTGCCTTATCTGCAGGAGCTCGGCGTCACCGCGCTGTGGCTGCTGCCGTTCTATCCTTCCCCCGGCCGCGACGATGGCTACGACATCGCCGACTACGGCGCGGTCAATCCCGATTTCGGGACGATGAAGGATTTCAAGCGCTTCATCCAGGAGGCGCAGAAGCGCGGCTTGCGCGTCATCACCGAGCTCGTCGTCAACCACACCTCGGACCAGCACAATTGGTTCAAGCGCGCGCGCCGCAGCCCTCCGGGCTCGAGCGCCCGCAACTGGTATGTCTGGAGCGACACCGACCAGAAATACCAAGGCACCCGCATCATCTTCACCGACACCGAGAAGTCGAACTGGACCTGGGACCACGAGGCCGGCGCGTTCTATTGGCACCGCTTCTTCTCGCACCAGCCGGATCTCAATTTCGACAATCCCCGCGTCGTCAGCGCCCTGATCCAGGTGATGAAGCGCTGGCTGGACGCCGGTGTCGACGGCTTCCGGCTGGACGCCATTCCCTATCTCTGCGAGCGCGAAGGCACCTCGAACGAGAACCTCCCGGAGACGCACGCCATCATCAAGCGGCTCCGCCATGAGCTCGATTCCTACTCCAAGGGCAAGCTGCTGCTGGCCGAGGCCAACCAATGGCCGGAGGACGTGCAGGAATATTTCGGCCGCGGCGACGAATGCCACATGGCCTACCACTTCCCGCTGATGCCGCGAATCTACATGGCGATCGCGCAGGAGGACCGCTTCCCGATCACAGACATCCTGCGCCAGACGCCGGACATTCCGGCGAGCTGCCAATGGGCGCTGTTCCTGCGCAACCATGACGAGCTGACGCTGGAGATGGTGACCGACGTCGAGCGCGACTATCTGTGGACCACCTACGCCAACGATCCGCGCGCCCGCATCAATGTCGGCATCCGCCGGCGCCTCGCGCCGCTGATGGACAACGACCGGCGCAAGATCGAGCTCATGAACTCGCTGCTGCTGTCCTTCCCGGGAACGCCGATCATCTATTACGGCGACGAGATCGGCATGGGCGACAACATCTATCTCGGCGACCGCAACGGCGTGCGCACGCCGATGCAGTGGAGCCCGGACCGCAACGGCGGCTTCTCGCGCTGCGACCCTGCCCGCCTCTATGCGCCGCTGATCATGGATCCCGTCTACGGCTATGAATCAGTGAACGTGGAGGCGCAGTCGCGCAGCCTGTCCTCGCTGCTCAGCGCCACCAAGCGCCTGATCTCGGTGCGCAAATCGACGCTCGCCTTCGGCCGCGGCACCATGACCTTCATCCGTCCGGCCAACCGCGCCGTGCTGGCCTATGTCCGGCAGTACCGCGACGAGGTGATCCTCTGCGTCGCCAATCTGTCGCGCGCAGCCCAGGCGACCGAGCTCGATCTGTCGCCCTGGAAGGACCGCATCCCGCAGGAGATGCTCGGCCGCACGCGTTTTCCGGCGATCGGCGAACTGCCCTACATGGTCACGCTGGGGCCCTATGGCTTCTACTGGTTCCAGCTCGCCGAGCGCGACAAGTCCGAGCCGGTGACACCGCGCGCTGTGCCGGAATTCGAGACGCTGGTGGTGCCGGTGAACTCGACCTGGGTGTCGCTGGCGCGCGAGCGCGGCGTGTTCGAGCATGAGGTGCTGCCGGGCTTCCTGTCGCGCACACGCTGGTATCCGGAGCACAATCCCAAGCACATCAAACCGACGCTGACCTCGGCGGTGCCGTTCTGCGACATCGGCGACAACAGGCCCTGGATCGCGTTCTTCGAGGCGGCGCAGGGCGACGTCACCACGCGCTACGTGCTGCCGATGCAGATCGAATGGGTTCGCTTCGACCGCGAACGCTTCAATCCCAGGGCGCTCGCCGCCGTACGCCAGGGTGCCCGCGAAGGCACGCTGCTGGATGTGGCAACCGAGCAGATTTTCATTGGCCTGTTCCTGCGCAATCTGTCGCAGAACCTAGTGGTGGAGGAAAACAATCTGCGGCTGGAGTTCAAGGCGACCAGCCGGTTTGCCGAGTACACCATCAAGGAGCCCGAACGCATCCGCGCGATCGAACAGTCGAACAGCACCGCGCTGGTCGACAACCAGTATGTCGCCAAGATCTATCGCCAGCTCGAAGCCGGTATCCATCCCGAGATCGAGATCGGCTCCTATCTCACCGAAATCGCCCGCTTTGCCAATACGCCGGCACTGCTCGGCAGCGTCGAGCTGGTCGAAGACGACCGCCGCAGCGCGGTCGGCGTGCTGCACGCCTATGTCGAGAACCAGGGCGACGGCTGGGGCGTCACCGCGGGCTATCTCGACCGCTATATCGACGAGCAGCGGGTGCTGCCTCCGGGCGAGATGCCCCGCGAGACCCAGGAGCAAGCGCCCTATCTGCACTTCATTACGCAGATCGGCCGGCGGCTCGCCGAGCTGCATGTGGCTCTGGCCGCCGCAAAGCCTGGCGATCTCGCGCCGGAGCCGATTGGCTCCGTACAAATCAAGCGCTGGTCATCCGAGCTCAAGGCACGGGCCGAACGGGTCTTCGAGCGGCTGGCCGCCAGCACCGACGGCCTGCGGGAGGCGGATCGACCGCTGATCAATCAGCTCGTCGCGGAGCGCGCGTCCCTGTCCGGCCGGCTCAACGCGCTATTACCTTCCGAGATCGGCGGGTTGAACATCCGTCATCATGGCGACTTCCGCCTCGGGCAAACTCTGATCGTGAAGGACGATATCTTCATCATCGACTTCGACGGAGATCCGCGTTTGCCGCAGGCCGACAAGCGGCGCAAGCTGCCTGCGGCGCGCGACGTTGCCGGCCTGATCCGCTCGATTGATCTTTCGGTTAACGCGGCGCTCCATCGCGCGCTCACGGGCGCCTCCGACGAACAGGGCCGGCTTACGGCTGCGCTCGACGAATGGCGCGAGCGCACCACCGCGACGTTCCTCACCGCCTACCGCGACGCCATGACCGATCGGCGGCTGTGGCCGGAAGATCCGCAATCCGCGGCAGGCCTGTTAAGCTTTTTCCTGCTTGATCATGCGTTCGAGGAAGTAGAGTACGAGCTGTCCAACCGGCCTGAGGGGCTCCATGCGCCGCTGTCCGGACTGCTTCGCATTCTGTCCAGTATCGAGAGCGAAGCCCATGCCTAAACTCCCTGCCGAGGCCTATGCGATCATCGAGGGTCGCCACTCCGATCCCTTCCACTATCTCGGGCTGCATCCCGAGGGCGACAAGAGCGTGGTGCGCGCGTTTCTTCCCGATGCTTCCAACGTCGAAGCGGTGGGCGAGCACGGCGAGGTGGCGAAGCTCGATCGCGTCCATGATGCCGGCCTGTTCATCGGCGCTCTACCGAACGGCGCGAAGCACTACCAGCTCCGCGCCAAGTTCGGCGACAACGTCATCGAGTTCGAGGACACCTATCGCTTTCCGCCGATCCTGACCGATTTCGATCTCTATCTGCTCGGCGAAGGCACCCACCAGCGCCTTTACGACAAGCTCGGCGCGCATCCGATGCGGCTCGAAGGCATCGATGGCATCGGCTTCGTGGTGCTGGCGCCCAACGCCCGGCGTGTCTCCGTGGTCGGCGACTTCAACTTCTGGGACGGGCGGCGCCATCCGATGCGGGTGCGCGGCGCGGGCTATTGGGAATTGTTCATCCCGCACGCCAAGGCCGGCGACCACTACAAGTTCGAAATCATCGGACCGCATGGCCATCTACTTCCGCTGAAGTCCGATCCGATGGCCTTTGCGAGTGAGGTGCGGCCGAAGACCGCTTCCATCGTGTTCGACGAAGCGCATCTGCCGCGGCCGCGACCGGCACCCGACGGCATCAACGCGTTGTCCGCGCCGATGTCGATCTATGAGGTCCATCTCGGCTCGTGGCGGCGCAAGAACGGCGATGAATGGCTGACCTATCGCGAGCTGGCCGAGCAGTTGCCGGCCTACGCCCGCGACATGGGCTTCACCCATCTCGAATTCCTCCCCGTCAGCGAGCATCCATTCGACGGCTCATGGGGCTATCAGCCGACCGGCCTGTATGCGCCGACCAGCCGCTTCGGCACGCCGGAGGATTTTGCCGCGCTGGTCGATGCCTGCCACCGCGAGGGAGTCGGCGTTCTGCTCGACTGGGTGCCCGGCCACTTCCCTGACGATCCGCACGGGCTCGGCAGTTTTGACGGCACGGCGCTGTACGAGCACGCCAATCCGCTCCAGGGCCGTCACCTCGATTGGGGCACGCTGATCTACAATTACGGCCGCACCGAAGTGACGAACTTCCTGGTGTCGAACGCGCTGTTCTGGCTCGAGCGCTACGCGATCGACGGACTGCGCGTCGATGCGGTCGCCTCCATGCTCTACCTCGACTACAGCCGTCCGCCCGGCGCGTGGATTCCGAACCAGCATGGCGGCCGGGAGAACATCGAGGCGATCGCGTTCCTGCGCCGCTTCAACACCGAGCTGTTCGCGCGTTTCCCGCAGGCGACCACGGCCGCCGAAGAGTCCACCGCCTGGCCGCAGGTCTCGCGTCCGGTCGAATTCGGCGGGCTCGGCTTCGGCTACAAGTGGAACATGGGCTGGATGCACGACACGCTGAACTACATCGGCAAGGACCCGATCCACCGCAAGCATCATCACGGCGACATCCTGTTCGGCCTGCACTACGCCTTCTCGGAGAACTTCGTCCTGCCGCTGTCGCATGACGAGGTCGTGCACGGCAAGCGCTCGATCCTGGGACGCATGCCCGGCGACGAATGGCAGCGTTTCGCGAATTTGCGCGCCTATTACAGCTTCATGTTCGGCCATCCCGGCAAGAAGCTGCTGTTCATGGGCGCCGAGATCGCGCAAAGCCGCGAATGGAATCACGACCAGTCGCTCGACTGGCACTTGCTCGGGTATAAGCCCCATTCAGGCATCCAGGCGCTGATCCGCGATCTCAACCGGCTTTATCGCGCGGTGCCCGCTCTGCACCAGATGGACTGCGAGCCGGCCGGTTTCGAGTGGCTGATCACCGACGACGCCAACCGAAACGTGTTCGCCTGGCTGCGCAAGGGATTTGACGAGCACGCCCGGTGTATGGTGATCGTCAACTTCTCACCTAACGTCTATCGCAACTACCGCGTTCGGGCGCCCTTCGGCGGCAAGTGGAAGGAAGTGTTCAACTCGGACTCCGCCCATTACGGCGGCAGCAATGTCGGCAACATCGGCGAGGTCCACGCCGTCAATGGCGAGCTCCGCCTCACCATTCCGCCGCTCGCCGCGATCTTCCTCGTTCCGGAAAGCTGAACGATGCGCCTGACTGCTGGATCGCCCGCACGCCTCGGCGCAAGCTGGGACGGACGCGGCACCAATTTCGCGCTGTTCTCCGCCAACGCGCAGAAGGTCGAGCTGTGCCTGTTCGACATGCAGGGCCGCCGCGAACTCGAGCGCGTCGAGTTGCCGGAGCGCACCGAGGATGTCTGGCACGGCTATCTCAACGACGTCTCGCCCGGCCAGCTCTACGGCTACCGCGTGCATGGCCCCTACGAGCCCGAACAGGGCCACCGCTTCAACGCCAACAAGCTGCTGCTCGACCCCTATGCCAAGCGGCTTTCGGGGCGGCTGGTCTGGAGTGATGCGCATTTCGCCTATCGCACCGGAAGCCCGCGCGAGGATCTGTCGTTCGACCGGCGCGACAACGCGCGCGGCATGCCCAAGGCTGTCGTCGTCGACGAGACTTTCAACTGGGGCCGCCGCGAGATCCGGCCCAACATTCCCTGGGAAGACACCATCATCTACGAGGCTCACGTCAAGGGACTGACACAAAAGCGCGACGACGTGCCGCCGAATTTGCGCGGCACCTATGGCGGCCTGTCCTCGCCGGCCATGATCGAGCACCTGAGGAAGCTCGGCGTCACCACGGTGGAGCTCCTGCCGGTGCACAGTTTCGTCGACGACCGCATCTTGGTGGAGAAGAAGCTCGCTAATTACTGGGGCTACAACACCTTGTCCTTCTTCGCGCCCGAGCAGCGCTACGCCCAGGACAACGCCCTCGATTCCTTCCGCACCACGGTCGCACGCCTGCACGATGCCGGCATCGAGGTGATGCTCGACGTCGTCTACAACCACACCGCCGAGGGCAATCACCTCGGCCCGACGCTGTGCTACCGCGGCATCGACAACGCCTCCTATTACTGGCTGAACCGCGAGAACCCGCGCTATTACGACGACTTCACCGGCTGCGGCTCGTCGGTGAACCTCACCCACCCGCGCGTGCTGCAGATGGTGATGGATTCCCTGCGCTACTGGGTCGAGGTCTGCCACGTCGACGGCTTCCGTTTCGACCTCGCCACCACGCTGGCGCGCGGGCCGAACGGGTATGATCGCGGCAGCTCGTTCCTGACCGCGATCCGCCAGGACCCTGTGCTGGCGAGCGTCAAGCTCGTCGCCGAACCCTGGGACCTCGGGCTCGGCGGCTACCAGGTCGGCGCATTTCCCTCGCAATGGTCGGAATGGAACGACCGTTACCGCAGCGCCATGCGCCGCTACTGGAGCGGCGAAGGCAGCCTGATCGGCGACATCTCCAGCCGCATGACGGCATCCTCCGACCTGTTCAACCACGGTGGACGGCGGCCGCGCGCCAGCGTCAACCACATCACCGTGCATGACGGTTTCACCCTCGCCGATCTCTTCAGCTACAACGAGAAGCACAACGAGGCCAATGGCGAGGACAATCGCGACGGCTCAAACGACAACCACAGCAACAATTGCGGTGTCGAGGGCCCGTCCGACGATCCCCAGATCGTCAGCTTGCGCCGGCAGCTTCGCAAGAACGTGCTGGCCTGCCTCATGCTGGCGCAGGGCATCCCGCTGATCCTCGCCGGTGACGAGGTCGGGAATTCGCAATCGGGCAACAACAACGCCTATTGCCAGGACAACGAGGTTGGCTGGGTCGGCTGGGACAATCTCGGCAAGGACGGCGACGACATGGTCGATTTCGTCGCCGAACTCGCCGAGATCCGCCGCCGATTCTCGCAGCTTCGCAGCCATCGCTGGCTCGACGGCCGCCCCAAGGACGGCATCTCCTATGGCGCGCTGTGGCTGACACCGGCGGGTGACGAAATGACGGAAAGCGACTGGAAATTTCCGGAAGGGCGGTTTCTCTCCTATGTGATGGGGCCGATGGAACCGGGCAGCGCGGCGATCTTTATCGTACTCAACGCAGCCCCCGAAGAGATCGCATTCAAATTGCCAAAATTGACCGAATACAAGAGCTGGCAACAAATCCTGAACACGACCGACGCCAAGCTGAACACGGTCGACTTCCTGCCCGGAAGCGACAGCAAGGCGCCGCCGCGCTCCGTGCTCGCTTTCGCGGGGGCGCTATGAGGCCATCCTTCGGGGCGAGGCCGACGAAGGACGGCGTGTCGTTCCGGCTGTGGGCGCCTGCCGCGCGCCGTGTCGATCTCCTGCTCGACCGACGACACGCCATGCAGCGCCGGCAGGATGGCTGGTATGTCGCCGACATTGCCGACCTGCCCATCGGCAGCAACTACAAATTCAGGATCGACGACGAGATCGACGTGCCCGATCCGGCGTCTGCATTCCAATCGGACGACGTGTTCGGCCCGAGCGAGGTGATTGATCATGACGCCTTCGCCTGGCGCGCATCCGATTGGCGCGGCCGTCCCTGGGAAGAGACGGTGCTGATCGAGACGCATGTCGGCACCTTCACCGCGGAAGGCACCTACCGCGCCATGATCGACAAGCTCGATCATCTCGTCGCGACCGGCATCACCGCGGTCGAGCTGATGCCGCTGGCCGACTTCGCCGGTCGCCGCGGCTGGGGTTATGATGGCGTGCTGTGGTACGCGCCCGACAGCGCCTATGGCCATCCCGATGAATTGAAGACGCTGATCGACGAAGCCCATCTGCGCGGGCTGATGGTGGTCCTCGACGTCGTCTACAATCATTTCGGCCCCGAGGGAAACTACCTCGGCCGCTACGCGCCAGCCTTCTTCACCGACGCGCACACGCCATGGGGCAGTGCGATCGATTATCGCGTGCCGCAGGTTCGCGCTTTTGCCGTCGAGAACGCGCTGTCGTGGCTCAGCGACTATCGCTTCGACGGCCTGAGGCTCGATGCCGCCAATCACATCATGGCGATCCCCGGCGAGCAATCGATGCTGCAAGACCTCAGCGTCGCCGCGGGCGAGCTTGCCAAGGCGACGGGGCGGCATATCCATCTCGTGCTGGAGAACGGCGACAACCGCGCGAGCCTGCTCGACGCCGCGCAGGAGCCCCCGAACGGTAAATATCGCGGCCAGTGGAATGACGACTACCACCATGTCTGGCACGTGATGCTGACGGGCGAGCTGGCCGGCTATTATGCGGACTATCAAACGCCGCGGCTCGATCTCGCACGCGCGCTCGCCTCCGGCTTCGTCTATCAGGGCGAGATCTCTGAATTCTGGGGCAAGAAGCCGCGCGGCGAGAAGAGTGACGCGCTGCCGCCGGCAACCTTCGTCAACTTCCTGCAAAATCACGACCAGATCGGCAACCGGCCGCTCGGCGACCGGCTCGAAAGCCTGGCACCGCCCAAGCAGATCGAAGCCGCACTCGCGGTGACCCTGCTCGCGCCGATGGTACCGATGCTGTTCCAGGGCGAGGAGTGGGGCTCGACCGCGCCCTTCCCGTTCTTCTGCGACTTCCAGGGCGGGCTGGCTGATGCCGTGCGCAAGGGGCGCAAGCACGAATACGCCTGGGCCTATGAGACGTACGGCGAGGAGGTGCCCGACCCGCTCGATCCGGCAACGCTGCAATCGGCCGTGCTCGACTGGACCGGCCACACGCCGGAGCAGGATGCACGTCTCGCGCTGGTGCGGGAGCTGCTCGCACTCCGCCACAAGGAGATCGCGCCACGACTGAAAGGTGCTCGCTTTGGCGGTGCCGCCGTGGCCGATAACGGCCTGCTCACCGCACATTGGCACATGGGAGATGGCACGACGCTGCGCCTCGTGGCCAATCTCTCCGACAAGGACATTGCGTATTCCGACGACGGCGTGGGGACCCTGATCTGGGGCGGCGCGACCGGCGACCGGCTTGCGCCCTGGTCGGTGGTCTGGCGCCTCGGAGGTTGACATGCCTTCAGCCATTCCTCTCGCAACCTACCGGCTTCAGCTCACCGCGGACTTCGACTTCGACAAGGCCGCCGCGGTGGTGCCGTATCTGAAGGCGTTGGGGATCACGCATCTCTACACCTCGCCGGTGATGAAGGCCCGCAAGGGCTCGACGCACGGCTATGACACCGTCGATCACAGCCAGTTCAATCCGGAGCTCGGCGGCGAGGCCGGCTTTGGGCGGCTGAGCGAGGCGCTGACGCAGAACGACCTCGGCCTCGTCATCGATTTCGTACCCAACCATGTCGGCGTGCACTTTGCCGACAATCCCTGGTGGCTGGACGTGCTGGAATGGGGCCAGGCCTCGCCGCACGCTGTCTCCTTCGACATCGACTGGGATCAACTGGCTTTCCGCGCACGTGGCGGCGTGCTGCTGCCGATCCTCGGAGCGTCCTATGGCGAAGCGCTCGAGAGCGGCGACATCCAGCTGCGCTACGATCCCGACGAAGGTAGTTTTTCCGCCTGGTATTTCGAGCATCGATTGCCGATCGCGCCGGAGCGCTATGGCGAGATGCTGCGGATGATCGTGAAGGAAGCCGACGCCGCCGAGACCGAGGCCGGCAAGCGCCTGCTGTCGCTCGCGGCCCGCTACACGGGACTGCGCCGTCCCAACCGCAAGGAAGCACCCGGCTTCAAGGCGGAGCTTAGGGAGATCGCAGGCAGCGCCGATATCATCGCGCGCGGCCTCGGCGCCTATCGCGCCGCCAAGGATCGCCCCGCACAGACGCTGGCGCTACATCATTTGCTGGAACGCCAGCACTACAAGCTCGGGCACTGGCGGCTTGCCTCCAGCGACATCAACTATCGCCGCTTCTTCGACGTCAACGGGCTCGCCGGCATGCGCGTCGAGGATCCCGGCACGTTCGCCGCCACGCACCGGCTGGTGAAGCAACTCATTGCCGACGGCAAACTGCAAGGCATCCGGCTCGACCATATCGACGGCCTGCGCGATCCCGCGCAATATTGTCAGCGGCTGCGCCGGCTGGTGCGCGACGCGCAGGGCACCATAAAGCCGTTCTATACGGTGATCGAGAAAATCCTGTGCGAGCACGAGCGCCTGCCGCATTTCGCCGGCGTCCAGGGCACCACCGGCTATGAGTGGATGAATGCCATCACTCACGTTCTGGTCGACGCCAAGGGGCTGGAGGCCCTGGACGAGACCTGGCGGCAGATCAGCAACCGGTCGCCACGGCTCGCGCCTTACGTCAAGGACGCCAAACGGCGCGTGCTGGAGACGTTGCTGACCAGCGAATTCACGGTTCTGACGCGCCTGCTTGCGCGCATCGCCAACGGGCACTATTCGACCCGCGACTTTTCAGCCGACAGCCTGCGGCAGGCGCTCGAACTCTACGTGCTGCATTTCCCGGTGTACCGGACCTACCTGACGACAAGCGCGCCAACGGCGAACGATCGCAAGCTGATCGACGACACCATCGATGCCGCTCGCCGGGAATGGTTCGCCGCGGACGAAGGCATTTTCGACTTCCTGCGCGATGCGCTCATCATGGATTTGCTCAAGCCTGGCCGTCCCCCGCACAGCGCCCCGCGCGTGCGTCGGTTTGCGCTGAAGGTGCAGCAATTCACCGGGCCGATGATGGCGAAGTCGCTGGAGGACACCGCTTTTTATCAATTCCACCGGCTGCTCGCCCTGAACGAAGTCGGTGGCGATCCCGCGAGCAAGGGCCTCACCATTCCCGCTTTCCACGAGATCATGCAGACCCGCGCCAGGGAATGGCCGCAAGGGATGACGGCGACCGCCACGCACGACACCAAACGTGGCGAGGACGCCCGCGCGCGGATCTCTGCCTTAAGTGAAATTCCCGGCGAATGGACCAGTGCCGTGTCACGCTGGAAAGTCCTGAACGCGCCGCACCTCGCGCTCGACGGCAATCTGCGCGCTCCTTCGGCCACGTTCGAATACATGCTCTACCAGACGCTGCTCGGCGCCTGGCCGCTCGGGGAGACGGCCGAAGCCGGCTTCGTCGAGCGTATCCAGGCCTATGCGCTCAAGGCCGCGCGCGAGGGTAAGGAGGAGACAAGCTGGCTCAACCCGCACGAGGCCTATGAGAACGGCGTCAAGAGCTTCATCGCGAAGATCCTCGATCCCGCGCTGTCAGGCGAATTCCTGGAGGCGCTGCAAACCCTGGCACGCCGCGTCGCGCTGCTCGGCGCGCTGAACGCGTTGAGCCAGCTCACGCTCAAGGCGACCCTGCCGGGCGTGCCCGATTTCTATCAGGGCACCGAATTCTGGGATTTGTCGTTGGTCGATCCCGACAACCGCCGCCCGGTGGATTTTTCCGCGCGACACACGGTGCTGGGCACGCTGGACAATCCGGATTGGAATCATCTGATCAAGAGTTGGCCGGACGGCCAGCTCAAGCTGGCCTGGACGCGGCACCTGCTCAAGCTGCGCAACGAGCTGCCCGACGCCTTCGCGCGAGGTGACTACCAGCCGCTTCCGGTGCGGGGCGCACATGCCGACCATGTCGTGGCCTTTGCCCGCCGCCACGGCCGCAATGCTGCGATCGTCGCGGTCGGGCGCCACTTCGCTCTTTTCACGCAAGCAGGACGCGAATGGCCGGCGTTCGATGGGGTCGACGCCACCATCGACGTCACGGGCTATAGCGTGCCGGGTTTTGCAGGCAACGATCTGCCGCTCGCGCAGGCGCTTCGCGGTTTTCCAGCTTCGGTCATCCCGGCGCGCCCCGCGGATGCGGCGAAGCCAGTCCGACAGCGCAGCCGCGCTTGAACGCTAGCCTTTCGCGTCTTTGCCCAACAGCAGCTGGCCGCGCTTGCGGATCGTGGCCTGCGCCATCTCCGCAAAGCGCTGCAACAGCCAAGGCAGTACCACCTGCACCTTGACGTGATCGTCGGCGACGTCGACCTGCCCCGTTGCGATCTGCCCGAGCGCGCGGATGCGGAAATTCATGCTGTCGCCGTTCCAGCGCTCCTCCTCGACCTGCATCACGGGAATGCTGGCGGCGGCACGGCCGAGCCCGGTCTTGAGACGGCGCACCGCCTCCTCGCGGCCGAGGCGATGGGGAATGGAGACGACAAGCGGTGCTGACATGGCTCTGCCCAGTTAGTGATTGAACCTCACATAATCATGCCCGCCGGTACCACAAAGGTTCCATGCAAGTGGAGCGTGCAACCGGTGTTTCATTGGGGGAACTTTAAAACCTGCGGCAAGTTGCCCTCGCACAACGGGACAGGTTGCAACGACCCTTCCAACGAAGGGCTGGAGGAGATTTCGCATGTCTATCGGTACGATCATTCTGATCATTTTGGTCATCGCGCTGCTCGGCGGCTTCAGCGGCATCGGCGGCGGCCCGTTCTACGGCACCGGCTATTACGGCGGCGGCGGTCTCGGGCTCGTCATCGTGATCCTGCTGATCCTGCTGCTGCTGGGACGGATCTAGCCGGGTTCGGTAGGGTGGGTTAGCCGCAAGGCGTAACCCCCCTCTTTCTTTCCGCGTCAACAGAAGGGGTGGGTTACGCTTCGCTAACCCACCCTACTTCTTTTTATCCGCCAGCTTCTTGATCGCTGCCTTGATCGACACGGCCGCATCGTCATAACCATCCCACGCCTTCGACCGCGGCAGCAGGCCGGGCACGCTACGCAGCGTGTAGCGCTTCGGATCGAGATCGGTCTTCACCTGCGCCCAGGTGAGCGGCATCGACACAGTGGCACCGGCGCGCGCACGCGGCGACAGCGGGGCCACCGCCGTCGACATGCGATCGTTGCGCAAATAGTCCAGGAAGATCTTTCCCATTCGCAGCTTCTTCGACATGTTGAGCAGATAGCGCTCGGGATTGTCGTCCGCCATCCACTGGCAGACACCTTGCGCGAAGGCCTTGGCTTCTTTCCAGCTCACCTGGTCGCGCGCGCCATGTCGCAGCGGTACCACGACGTGCAGGCCCTTGCCGCCGGTGGTCTTGCAGAAGCTCTCCATGCCGATGTCGGTCAGCCGCTGCCGCATCTCCTTGGCGGCCTCGACGACGTCGGCGAAGACGACGTCGGGCGCGGGATCGAGATCGAACACCAGCCGGCCCGGAGTATCGTAGGCGTAAGGCGCGCAATTCCAGGGATGCAACTCGACGCCGCCGATCTGCGCCACGGCCGCGAGCCCCTCGATGCGATCGATCTGCAAATAAGGCTTGCGGTCGCCGGAGACCCGCGCGAGCTCCAGGAGGTTCGACGTGCCCTGCATGGCGTGGCGCTGGAAGAAGCATTCGCCCTTGATGCCGTCAGGGGCGCGGATCAGCGAACATGGCCGGCCCTTCAGGTGCACGATCATCCACTCGCCGACGGCTTCGAGATAGCGCGCGAGATCCAGCTTGGTGACGGGATCGCCATTGCCGTCGTCCGGCCAGAGCTCCTTGTCCGGCTTGGAGATGACGACACCCATCACTTCGGCACTGCCACCTTGCGCCGTTCGTGCGCCGGTCTTCGCTTGCGCGCGCGGCTTGGCACGCCGCTTGGTCGAGGGCTCGGCAAGCTCGGTATCGACCGGTGTCTCGGCCTCGACCTCCTCCGCCGGCTTGTCCTGCCGCAGACCCTTGAAGGCGGCCTGGCGGATGTTGCCGTCGGCAGTGAAGCCGGCGAACTCGATCTCCGCCACAAGCTCCGGCTTCAGCCAGTGCACCTCGCGCGCTTTTTTCGGTGCGTTCTTGCCGCCAAAGGGGCTTTGCTTGGCCTCCATAGCCTTCAAGGACGGCATGATGCGCTTGACCTTGTCGGCGCCGAAGCCGGTTCCGACCATCCCGACGAAGGCGAGATGATCGCCGCGGTGCACGCCGGCCATCAGCGAACGGAATTTACCATTGGTGGTCTTGTAGCCGCCGATCACGACCTCATGGCCGGCACGGCATTTGGCCTTGGTCCAGCTTTCTGTCCGCCCCGAACGATAAGGTGCGTCCAGCTTCTTCGACACCACGCCCTCGAGCTCGAGCTTACAGGCCGATTGCAGCACGGCGTCGCCGCCGCTTTCGAAATGCTCGACATAGCGAATCTGGCTCGATTTTTTCTTGCGTGCCTCCAGGAGTTCCTTGAGGCGGTCCTTGCGCTCCCCGAGCGGCAGCCGCCGCAAATCGAGGCGTTCGACGAACAGGAGGTCGAAAGCGAAGAAGATGAGCTCGTCGGTCTTGCCGTCCGAGAGCGCGGCCTGAAGCGACGAAAAGTTCGGTGCCCCATTGTGGTCGAGCGCGACGATCTCGCCGTCGATCATCAAATCCGGCAACGCGCCCGCTTCCTTCGCGATGCTTGCGAATTTTTCGGTCCAGTCGAGGCCTTTGCGCGTCTTCAACGTCGCCTTGCCGCCCTCGACCCGCAGCTGCACGCGGTAGCCGTCGAACTTGATCTCGTGGCACCAGCCATCGCCACCCGGCGGGCGCTCGACCGAGGTGCAGAGCTGCGGCGCGACGAAATCCGGCATCTCCGCCTTCTTCGCGGTCGTCGCGGTTGTGGCTTTCTTCTTTGCCGTCTTGCCGGTCTTCAACGCCGCGCGGGGTGCCGGCTTGACCGTGCGCTCTTTCGCCTCGTCCGCCCGGTTGGACTGCCAGACCGCGTCGGCCTTGGCCTTGGTGCCCTTCGCCAGCATGAACGGTTTTGGCGCCCGGCCTTTGCCTCCGGCGATCTGCTCCATCGCACGGCCGGAGGCGACCGACTTGTCCTCCTCGAGAATGTCGTTGTCTGCGCCCTCGCGGACATGTTCGTCGCGATGCTTGATCAAGAGCCAATTGGTCCGCTTGCCGCCGGTGCGGTCGTTGCGCATGCGCACCAGGACCCAGCTACCGTGCAGCTTCTCGCCATGCAGGGTGAATTTCAAATCGCCCTTCTTGAAACCGCGTTCGGGATCTTCGGATTCCCAGGTGCCGCGGTCCCACAGCATGACCGTGCCGCCGCCGTATTGGCCCTCCGGAATCGTACCCTCGAAGTCGCCATAGTCGAGCGGGTGGTCCTCGACCTCGACGGCCAGCCGCTTGTCGTGCGGATCGAGCGAGGGCCCTTTCGTCACCGCCCAGGACTTGAAGACGCCGTCGAACTCGAGCCGCAGATCGTAGTGCAGCCGCGAGGCGTCATGTTTCTGGATCACGAAGCGCCGCTGCTTCGATTGCGCCACCGCGGTCTTTCCCGACGGCTCCGGCGTCTTCTCGAAATCACGTTTCTGTC
This sequence comes from Bradyrhizobium sp. RT6a, assembly GCF_040547675.1. NCBI lineage: Bacteria > Pseudomonadati > Pseudomonadota > Alphaproteobacteria > Hyphomicrobiales > Nitrobacteraceae > Bradyrhizobium > Bradyrhizobium sp. RT6a. The sequence continues at coordinate 353,118 of NZ_JBEPQC010000003.1, read as the reverse complement.
GATACTTGGAGAGCTTTTGCAGCACGACTGGTCCCGGATTCTCGTTCGGCGTGGAAGCCTATCACGGCCCGCACCCCACCCGGAACCAAAACCCCGCGGGACGGTTGGGGTTCCAAACTGACTCGAAGACGCTGGAGAACGGAATGGCACCGCGCGCCTATTGGAAGGGAACGTTGAAGCTCTCGCTGGTCAGTTGCCCCGTTGTGCTTTATCCGGCGACCACCGCGGCCGAGAAGACGCGGTTTCACATGATCAACCGCGAGACCGGCAACCGATTGAAGCAGCAGATGATCGACGCCGAGACCGGCGACGTCGTCGAAAGCGACCAGAAGGGACGCGGCTACGAGCTGCGCAAGGGTAAATACGTCGAGATCGAGCCGGAGGAGCTCGAAGCGGTCCAGATCGAGAGCAACCACACCATCGACATCGAGAGTTTTGTGCCGAGCGACGAGATCGACCAGCGCTATCTCAACCATCCCTACTACATCGCGCCCGACGGCAAGGCCGCAGTCGATGCCTTTGCCGTGATCCGCGACGCCATGAAGGACCAGGATCGCGTCGCGCTCGCCAAGATCGTGCTCACCAATCGCGAGCACATCATCGCGATCGAGCCGCTCGGCAAAGGTCTGCTCGGCACCACGCTGCGCTTCCCCTACGAACTGCGCGACGAAGACCAGTTCTTCGACGATATCAAGAGCCCGAAGATCACCAAGGACATGGTCGAGCTCGCGGGCCACATCCTCCAGACCAAGGCTTCCCATTTCGACCCCAGCAAGTTCAAGGACGACTACGAGAACGCGCTGAAGGCCCTGGTGAAGCGCAAGGCCAGCGGCAAGACGATCGAACTGCCGGAGCCCGAGGAGAAGCCGAGCAATGTCGTCAGCCTGATGGATGCGCTGAAGCAGAGCCTGAAGGGCCGCGGCGGGAAGAAGACCGCGGCGAAGTCCCATGCGCGCCGGGCGTCGGGGCGAACGCGCGCCGCGAAGAAGACGCATCGGTCGACGGCGCGGCAGAGGAAGGCGAGCTGACCTGCTCCGTCATTGCGAGCGCAGCGAAGCAATCCAGTATCTTTCCGCGGAGGGATTCTGGATTGCTTCGCTGCGCTCGCAATGACGATGTTGATGCAGGCTTGCGCCGCCATTTCGGTCGTCATGCCCGGGCTTGTCCCGGCATCCACGTTCTCGGGTCCCCCACATCAGGACGTGGATGGCCGGGACAAGCCCGGCCATGACGGATCGTCGCACGTGGGCAGCCTAATCCGCCGACTTCAGTCGATACCCAATCCCCGTCTCCGTCAGCACATATTGCGGCCGTTCCGGATCGGCTTCGATCTTCTGCCGCAGCTGGCGGACATAGACGCGCAGATATTGTGCATCCGTCAGTTCGTCCCAGAGCTCCCTCAGCAGGAAGCGGTGGGTAAGCACCTTGCCGGCGTGCTGCACCAGCACGCGCAGGAGGTCATATTCCTTCGGCGACAGTTTGACGTCGCGCTCGCCGACCTTGACGATCCGGCGCACCAGATCGACCGAGAGATCGCCGGCACGGAACACCGGGCGCTCGCCCTGGATCTGAAGCTGGTGCCGCAGCGCGGCGCGCAGGCGCGCCAGCAGCTCGTCCATGCCGAACGGCTTTGTCAGGTAATCGTCGGCGCCGAGATCGAGCGCCTCCACCTTGCCGGCCTCGTCGCCACGGCTCGACAGTACCACGATCGGCACAGCTTCATTGCGGGCGCGGATGGTGCGCAACAACTCATGGCCCTGGATGTCGGGCAGGCCGAGATCGAGGATGATCAGCGCGGGACCCTCGCTGAGCTTCTCCAGCGCGGTCTTGCCGTTCGACGCCTCCAGGATCTCATAGCCCTGCGTCGAGAGCCCCATCCGCAGCAACTTGCGGATCGGCGGCTCGTCGTCGATGACCAGCACTTTGATCGGGGCAGCGCTCATGCGGCGGTATCCAATGCGCGGGTCCGGGCCGGAATGGGCAGACGGATGGTCAGAACCGCACCGCTCCGGTCGCTGCGATTCGCGGCCGAGATCGTGCCATGCATCGCCTCGACGAAGCCGCGGGAAATGGCGAGCCCGAGCCCGGTGCCGGGCCGGACATGGTCACCCTTCTGCACGCGATAAAACTTGTCGAACACGCTCTCGAGCTCCTCGGACGGAATGCCGTCGCCCTCGTCGGCAATCTGGAGCACCACATGATCGCTGTCGCGCCGGCTGCGAATCGAGACGGTCGCGTGGGGCGGCGAATATTTGGCGGCGTTGTCGAGCAGGTTGAACAGCACCTGCTCGAACAGCACGGCATCGAGCTGGAGCATAGGAAGGTCTGCGGCCAACTCCAGCTCCACCTTGTGGGCGGTGAGGATCTTGGCTGCACGCCGGAGCGCGCTGCCGACGATCTCTCCGAGATCGTGCAACGCAGCGTTGGGCACGATGGCGCCGGATTCGAGCTTGGTCATGTCGAGCAGATTGGCGATGAAGCGGTTGAGCCGTTCGGATTCGTCGATAACCGTCGCGAGCAGGTCGCGCTTCTCGGTCTCGGAGAGCGCGCTGGCGAGATCGCGCATGGTCGAGGCCGCACCCAGCACGGATGCGAGCGGTGTCTTCAGGTCGTGTGAAATCGAGGTGAGCAATGCGGAACGTAGCCGCTCGGATTCGACGGAGCGCTTGACGCGATCGACGTCCTCGACCAGCAGCACGCGCTCGATCGCCAGCGCGCCCTGATCGACCAGCGCGTCGAGCAGCCTGCGCTGGTCGGGCGTCAGCAAGGGACCTGTGCGGTCGTCGTCGATGCCGATGACGCCGATCGGGCCGCGCCCGGTGCGCATCGGCAGGAACAGCCGTTTTGCACCCGGCAGCGTGTCCGAGCCGCGGCCTGCAGGGCGATCATTGCTCCAGGCCCAGTTGGCGGCGGCAAGGTCGGCCTGATCAAGATCGTCCTCGGGGGGATAGCCCGACTTCACCGTGAGCAGGCCCTCGTCCGGCAACAGCAGCACCACGCGGACTTTCAGCATCAGCGCGATCTGGTAGGCGGTCGCCCACAGCACGTCGTCGAGCGTGCCGGTGCCGGCGAGCTTGCGGCTGAAAGCATAGAGCTGCTCGGTGGTCCGGATGCGGCCGATCGCAGCATCGGCCTGGGTACGTACCCGCCCCGCCACGTTCGACACTACGAACGCAATCAGCATGAAGAAAAAGAACGCCGCGACATTGGTCGGATCGGTGATGGTGAAGGTATAGACCGGCGGCAGAAAGAAGAAATTGTAGGCGAGCGACGCCGCGATACTCGCAAGCAACGACGGCCACAATCCGTAGCGCACCGCAACCGTCACCACGGCGGTCAGAAACATCAGGTCGACGTTCTCAATGCCGAAATAGGGCTTGATGGCCACGGCGGCAGCGAGGCCAAGCGCGGTGATCCCGAGTGCCTTCAGGTAAGGTCGCGCATCGAACGGGTCCGATCGCGTTGCGGTCTGCACCGCCGTCTTCGGCGCCGGCTCGCTCGTGAGTTCGTCGCCAGGGATGACATGTACGCTGATATTCCCGGCGCGGCGCACCAGATCGTGCACGACGGAGCCGCGCGTCATCTCGAACCAGAGCGAGCGCGTCGACTTGCCGATCACGATCTGGGTTACGTTGTTGCCTTGCGCGAAGTTGACGACGTCGTCGGCGATGCGGCGGCCGACGCCCGGAATCGTCAGCGCCTCGCCGCCGAGCGATTCTGCGAGCCGCAGCGTATCGGCCAGCCCGTCGCGCTCCTCATCGGACATTTGCAGGGAGCGCCGCGTCTCGATCGACACCGCGATGAACGGCGCGTGCAGCCGGTCGGCCAGCCGCTTGGTGTAGCGCACGAGGCTGGCCGCGCGCGGATCTTCGCTGACGCAGACGAGAATGCGCTCGCCTGCGGCCCAGGGGCCGGCGATCGCGTTCGCCTGCATGTGGGTGAGCAGCTGCTCGTCGACCCGTTCGGCCGTGCGCCGCAGCGCGAGTTCGCGCAGCGCGGTCAGGTTGCCCGGCGAGAAATAATGCTCCAGCGCCCGCTCGGCCTGCCTGCGGACATAGACCTTGCCCTCTTTCAGCCGCTGGATCAGGTCGTCGGGCGTGAGGTCGATCAGTTCGATGGCGTCTGCGCGGTCGAACACCGAATCCGGCACGGTCTCGCGCACCCGCACATGGGTGATCTGGGCGACGACGTCGTTCAGGCTCTCGATGTGCTGGATATTGACGGCGGTGTAGACGTCGATGCCGTGGGACAGCAGTTCTTCGACATCGAGATGACGCTTTGGATGGCGGCTGCCGGCTGCATTGGTGTGAGCGAGTTCGTCGACCAGCGCGATTTTCGGCCGGCGCGCGATCACGGCGTCGAGATCCAGTTCCTCGACAATCTGGCCGCGGTAATCGAGCTTCTTGCGCGGGATCACTTCCAGCCCGCGCACCAGCGCCTCGGTCTCGGCCCGGCCATGGGTCTCGACGAAGCCGACTACGACGTCGATGCCGGCCTTGCGCTTGGCGTGGGCGCTTTGCAGCATCTCGTAGGTCTTGCCGACGCCGGGAGCGGCGCCAACGAAGATCTTCAGCTTGCCGCTCACGCCCTCCTCCCGGCGCGCGGCTTCCAGCAGCGCCTCGGGCGAAGGACGTTGTTCGGGATCGCGGCGCTCTCGGACCATCAAGTCAATATAACATCCGCGCGGGCCTAGCCTAGACTACTTCGTGGCACGATCGAGCGCGAGATTCAGAGCCAGCACGTTGACCCGGGGCTCGCCGATCAGACCGAGCAGGCGGCCTTGGATGTTGGAAGCCACCAGTTGCCTGACCTGATCCTCCGGCACGTTTCGCGCCTTTGCTACCCGTAGCACCTGGAATTGCGCCGCTTCCGGCGAGATATCCGGATCGAGGCCACTGGCTGAGGTCGTCACGAGGTCGACCGGCACGGCGGCATTCGGATTCTCGCCCCTGAGCTTGTCCACGTCTTCCTTCAGCCGGTCGGCCAGTGCCTTGCTGGTCGGGCCGAGATTGGAGCCACCCGAATTCGCGGCGTTGTAGGGGGCCGGTACCGTCTTAGTCGGATCGTTCGGATCGGGCGCCACCGTCGCCGAGGGACGGCCGTGGAAATATTTGTCGTCCTTGAACTCCTCCCCGATCAGGGCGGAGCCGACCACCTTGCCGTCCTTCTCGACCAGGCTGCCCTGCGCCTGCGCGGGGAAGATTGCGCCGGCAATAGCGGTCATCGCGAGGGGATAGGCAAGTCCGGTGATGGCGGTGAGTACCAGCAGCAGGACGATGGCAGGGCGGATCTCTCTGAGCATGTTAGGTCTCCAGTTATTTCGTCATCTCGAGCGGAGCATCCCTGCCGTCGTTCCGGGGCGATGCGAAGCATCGAACCCGGAACCTCGAGATTCCGGGTTCGCCTCTTCGAGGCGCCCCGGAATGACGAGAGATTCGCTCCTCGCAATGACGGGGTTAAGCCAGGTGCAAGGCAACGACCACGAGATCGATCGCCTTGATACCGATGAAGGGAATGACGATGCCGCCGAGGCCGTAGATCAGCAGATTGCGCCGGAGCAGTGCGCCGGCACCGACCGCGCGATAGGCGACACCCTTCAGCGCCAGCGGGATCAGCGCGATAATGATCAGCGCGTTGAAGATGATCGCCGACAGGATGGCGCTCTGCGGGCTCGACAGGTTCATGACGTTGAGCACGTTGAGCTGGGGATAGAACGCCAGGAACATCGCCGGAATGATCGCGAAATACTTCGCGACGTCGTTGGCGATCGAGAACGTGGTCAGCGCGCCGCGCGTCATCAGCAGCTGCTTGCCGATCTCGACCACCTCGATCAGCTTGGTCGGATTGGAGTCAAGGTCGATCATGTTGCCGGCCTCGCGCGCCGCCTGTGTGCCGGTATTCATGGCGACACCGACGTCTGCCTGCGCGAGCGCCGGCGCATCGTTGGTGCCGTCGCCGCACATCGCCACCAGCTTGCCCTTGGCCTGCTCGTCGCGGATCAGCTTGAGCTTGTCCTCGGGAGTTGCCTGCGCCAGGAAGTCGTCGACGCCGGCTTCCGCTGCGATCGCGGCGGCCGTCATCGGATTGTCGCCGGTAATCATGACGGTGCGGATACCCATGCGTCGCAGCTCGGCAAAGCGCTCGCGGATGCCGCCCTTGACGATGTCCTTGAGCTGGATGACGCCGAGCAGCTTGCCGTCCGTAGCGACCGCCAGCGGCGTGCCGCCGGCCTTTGATATTTCGTCGGCAATGGTCTGGATCTCGCGGCCGATGTCTGAGAGCCCGGCGGGCTGGATGGAACGAGCCGTGTTGCCTGAGGCGACCGCCAGCGGCGCACCACCGCCGACATAGTTGAGAATCGCATCGACCGCGCCCTTGCGCACCGACGAGCCGCCGGCATCGACGCCGCTCATGCGGGTCTGCGCCGTGAATGGGATGAAGGTGGCTCCCAACTCGGCCATGTCGCGGCCACGGATGCCGTATTTCTCCTTGGCCAGCACGACGATCGAACGGCCCTCCGGGGTCTCGTCGGCCAGCGAGGCGAGCTGGGCCGCGTCCGCGAGCTCCTGCTCGGTGACGCCGCGCACGGGGCGGAAGGAGGTCGCCTGGCGGTTGCCGAGTGTGATCGTTCCGGTCTTGTCGAGCAGCAGCGTGTCGACGTCTCCGGCGGCCTCGACGGCACGGCCGGACATCGCCAGCACGTTGAAGCGGACCAGGCGGTCCATGCCGGCGATGCCGATCGCCGACAGCAGCGCGCCGATCGTGGTCGGGATCAGCGTGACGAACAGTGCGACCAGCACGACCACCGAGATCGAGCCGCCGGCATAGGCCGCGTAGCTCGGGATGGTGACGGTGGCGAACACGAAGATGATGGTGAGGCCGGCCAGCAGGATGTTGAGTGCGATCTCGTTCGGGGTCTTCGCCCGCTCGGCGCCCTCGACCAGCTTGATCATGCGGTCGATGAAGGTCGAGCCCTGTGCTGCGGTGATCCGCACGCGGATCCAGTCGGACAGCACTTGGGTGCCGCCGGTCACTGCCGAACGGTCACCGCCGGATTCGCGGATCACGGGTGCGGACTCGCCGGTGATGGCGGCCTCGTTGACGGACGCGACGCCCTCGATCACCTCACCATCGGAGGGAATGGTATCGCCGGCCTCGACGAGAACGAGGTCCCCCACCTTGAGGCTGGTGCCCGGCACGAGATTGAAGGCCGGGCCGGCGCCGCTCAGCAGCTTGGCCTGGCTCTCGGTGCGGGTCTTGCGCAGCGATTCCGCCTGCGCCTTGCCGCGGCCTTCGGCCACGGCTTCGGCAAAATTGGCAAACAGCACCGTGAACCAGAGCCAGACGATGATCTGGAAGGTGAAGCCGAGATTCCCGCCGGCGGTGACGAGATCGCGGACGAAGATCACGGTGGTAAGCGCAGCCACAATCTCGACCACGAACATCACGGGGTTCTTGATCATCAGCCGCGGATCGAGCTTGGTGAAGGACGCGCGGATCGCAGGCACGACGATCTTGGGATCGAGCATCGCCGAGACGGACGCGTGTTTTTGCAGTTTCATGGTATCCATGGAGGTCACTCCAAAACAATCAGAAGGCTGTCGATCAGAACACTTGCTGTTCAGAAGATTTGCTGTTCAGAACACTTGCTGTTCAGAACACTTGGCCGGCGTTCATCGCGAGATGCTCGACGATGGGGCCGAGAGCGAGGGCCGGGAAGAAGGTCAGGCCGCCGATGATCAGGATCACGCCGACGACGAGGCCGACGAACAGCCCGCCGGTCGTCGGGAGGGTACCCGCGGACGGCGGGATGGATTTTTTGGCGGCCAGCGAGCCCGCAATCGCCATCGCCGGGATGATCATGAAGAAGCGGCCGACGAACATCGCGCTTGCAAGCGTGAGGTTGTAGAAGAAGGTGTTGCCGGTGAGGCCTGCGAAGGCCGAGCCGTTGTTGCCGGTCGCCGAGGTGAAGGCGTAGAGCACCTCGGTAAAGCCGTGCGGCCCGGCATTCGCCATCGAGGCGACCGCCGCCGGATAGACCACGCCGACCGCGGTCCAGCCGAGGATCATCAGCGGCAGCACCAGGATGGCCAGCATTGCCATCTTGACCTCGCGCGCCTCGATCTTCTTGCCGACATATTCTGGCGTGCGACCGACCATCAGGCCCGCCACGAAGATCGCGAGGATGACGAACAGCAGCATGCCGTACATGCCGGCGCCGACGCCGCCGACGACGATCTCGCCGAGCTCGATGTTGATCAGCGGAATCATGCCGCCGAGTGCGGTGAAGCTGTCATGCATGGCGTTGACCGCGCCGCAGGAGGCGGCCGTCGTGATCACGGCGAACAGGGAGGACGCCACGATGCCGAAGCGAACCTCCTTGCCCTCCATATTGCCGCCGGTCAGGCCGAGCGCATGCATGGTCGAAGTGCCGTTGGCCTCCGCCCAATAGGTGATGGCGACCCCAGCGAGGAACAGCACGCCCATCACGGACAGAATTGCCCAGCCCTGGCGCTGGTTGCCGACCATACGACCGAACACGTTTGTGAGCGCGGCGCCAAGCGTGAAGATCGACAGCATCTGCACGAAGTTCGACAGCGCGGTCGGGTTCTCGAACGGATGCGCCGCGTTGGCATTGAAGAAGCCGCCGCCGTTGGTGCCAAGCATCTTGATCGCGACCTGCGAGGCGACCGGCCCGACCGCAATGGTCTGCTTGGCGCCTTCGAGCGTGGTGGCCTCGACATAGTCACCGAGCGTCTGTGGCATGCCCTGCCAGACCAGGAACAGCGTGTAGACGACACAGATCGGCAGCAGCACGTAGAGCGTACAGCGCGTGACGTCGACCCAGAAATTTCCAATCGTGCGCATCGAGGCGCGCGAGAAGCCGCGGATGAGCGCCACAGCAAGAGCGATGCCGGTTGCCGCCGACAGGAAATTCTGGTGCGTCAGGCCGAGCATCTGCACGAGATAGGAGATCGTGCTCTCGCCGCCGTAGTTCTGCCAATTGGTGTTGGTGATAAAGGAGATCGCGGTGTTGAAGGACAAATCCGCGGCGACCGCCGACTGCCCGGCCGGATTGAACGGCAGTACATCCTGCAGCCGCATCACGCCATAGATGATGAGGAAGCCGCCGACGTGGAACAAAAGCATGGCGACCGTATAGGTCAGCCAATGCTGCTCGCGCTTCTCGTCGACGCCGGAGAACCAGTAGATGCCGGCCTCGATCGGACGCAGCACCGGCGACAGGAAGGTCCGCTCGCCGTTGAACACGCGCGTCATGTACCAGCCGAGCGGTTTTGTCAGCGCAACGATAATGACGCAGAAAAGAATGATCTGGAGCCAACCGATCACAGTCATGGAATTAACCCTTCAGGCTTCGTAAGCACGATCAGAACCGCTCGGGCCGCAGCAGCGCGTAAGTGAGGTAGAACAGGAGACCGAGCGAGACGGCACCGGCGAGCGAATAATCGAAGATCATGGTCCGCTCCCTCAAAGCCGTTCGCAGGCGTAGGTGTAACCGATCGCGAGCGCGAAGAAGCCGAAGCCCAGCGCCAGCATCAGAATGTCCATCATGGAGATACTCCTCGTTGCGCCCTTGATTTCGGTGCAACCGTTTTCTTGGGAGACCCGGTCGGCGCGTGAAAGGAAACGCCGGTGCATTTCCACGGGGCCTACCGGGACTTTTGACCGGGCTGAAGTGCCACCGCGGGGATAGGTTTTCGAGACGAGGGCCGTGGCGAAGTTATAGGAATCTCATAAAGGCCAGCGGCGGTCCGATGCCCACACTTATGAAATCGCTATATCTCCCGCCCCGTCCCCATCTCGTTTTCAAATGCCGTTTTGGCCATCTTGGAGAGGCCGGCCGACTGACCGACGCCAATCCAGGAGGCCTGACATGACCGCCGCCCGCCGACACCACGAACCGCCGTCACTCAGCGACCGCTTGCGCAGCACGCAGGCGATGACGCGGCCCTTGATGCTCGACATCATCGCGCACGCCTGCCGTCGCTTCCCTTCGCTTGGACAAAGCGAACGCACCGCACGCATCATGCGCCTGGTCGATGTCGAGGCCTGGGCCGATGCCGCGCTGGCACTGATGGAGCTGGAGCTGCCACTCTGGCAGGTCCGCCGCATCGCCTATGACGAGGGCGAATGGCACTGTGCTCTCTCGCGCGAGCGCGAATTGCCGGACTGGCTCGACGCCGCGGTCGAAGCCCACCACGCCGATCTCGCGCTCGCGCTGCTGTCGGCCTTCGTCGAGGTCGAGGCATCGATCCTGGCCGTCTCGCGTCCGAGCGTTCCCACTGTTCGTTCCGCGCCTGACCCGCTCTATGAGCCGGTCGGCTGCGAGAATTTCGGCTAGTGGGGCGCGGTCCTGACGCTCGTCATCACACTCGTGGCGCGCGGGCTCGGAGCATAAGCCCTCACGCCATCGACCGCGAATTGACCATGGCTGCCTAGGAGGCGAGCAACCGGCTCCGCAGCGCGGTCACGATGCCCGGTTGAGGGTGCGTATCCCCTCGGAGAGGGCGTGGCCAAAAACACCCGGCCGATCTGGCGAAATTTCGCGGAACCGTGTAGATCGGGTTCATGAGCACCAGCAACGTCAACGTCGTCGCCCATCCCCTGGTCCAGCACAAGCTCTCCCTGATGCGGGAGAAGGACCGCTCGACCAAGAGCTTTCGCGAGATCCTGAACGAGATCGGGATGCTGCTCGGCTACGAGGTGACGCGCGACCTGCCGCTGGAGCTGGTCGAGATCGAGACGCCGATTGCGCCGATGCGGGCGCCCAAGATCGCCGGCAAGAAGCTCACGCTGGCGCCGATCCTGCGCGCCGGCGTCGGCTTCCTCGACGGCATGCTGGCGCTGATGCCCTCGGCGCGCATCGCCCATATCGGACTCTACCGCGATCCCCAGACGTTGCAGGCCGTGGAATATTACTTCAAGGCGCCGCAGGACCTGTCGGACCGCACCGTGATCCTGATGGACCCGATGCTGGCGACCGGCAACTCGGCCTGCGCCGGCGCCTCGCTGCTGAAGGCGCGCGGCGCCCGCGACATCCGCTTCGTCTGCCTTCTGGCCGCGCCTGAAGGCGTCGCGCAGTTCCAGAGCGAACATCCCGACGTGCCGGTCTGGACCGCCGCGATCGATGAGCGGCTGAACGACCACGGCTACATCGTGCCGGGGCTGGGCGACGCCGGCGACCGGATGTTCGGCACCAAGTAGACAGGTTCGCGCGGTCGGGTTAGTCCGGTTGTCATGAGCGCCAACGTATTTTCGCTGCAAACACTGATCCGGACCGAAGCCGCCGCCGATCCGGCCTTCGTGTTCGACGGCACGCCGGTCTCGCGCGCGGAATTCTCGGAAAAGATCGAGCAGACCGCCGCCTGGCTTGCCGCGCAGGGTATTGGCAAGGGCGACGTCGTCGCGGTCTGGCTGGTCAACCGGATCGAATGGATCGCGCTGCTGTTCGCCGCCGCCCGGCTCGGGGCAATCGTCGCCGCCGTCAATACACGCTACCGCAGCGCGGAGGTCGCTCATCTCCTGAAGCTGTCCGACGCCAGGCTGATGGTGATCGAAGCCGCGTTCCGCTCGATCGACTTTGCCGCTATTCTCGCTGACGTCGCCAAGGACGAGGTGCCTGCGCTGCGAGAACTCGCGGTAGTTGGCGGGGATGCGATCCCCGCACATTGGCCGTGCGTGCGCTTCGATGCCTTCGACAAGCCCTATCCGCCGGCTCCCCCAGCGGATGAGGACGTCGATCTGCCTTTGCTGCTCTACACGACATCGGGCACCACCAAGGGACCGAAGCTTGTCGCGCATTCGCAGCGCACGCTGGCCACGCACGCCGCCTCCGTTGCCAAGGCGCTAAAACTCTCGCCGCAGCGCCATGCGCTGCTGGCCATGCTGCCGTTCTGCGGCACCTTCGGCATGACGAGCCTGCTCGGCTTCATCGCAGCGGGCGCGACCGTCCATGCGCTCGACGCCTTCGAGGGCGCGCCGGCGCTGAAGATTCTCCGCGAGTACGGGATCACCCACGCCTTTGGCTCGGACGAGATGTTCCGCCGCATCCTCACCCTCGCCGACGCGCTGCATCCGTTTCCGCAGCTCGAAATCTGCGGCTTTGCCGCGTTCCAGCCCGGCTGGCGCGAACTCGCCGCGGAGGCCGAGGCGCGCGGCATGCCCCTGTTCGGCCTCTACGGTTCGAGCGAGGTGCAGGCGCTGTTCTCGATCGCACGCGCGAGTGACGCCTTCACCGATCGCATCGAGGGCGGCGGCTGGCCGATGTCGCCGGAGGCCAAGGTCCGTGTGCGCGACACCGAGACCGGCGAACTCGCCGCTCCAGGTGTCTCCGGCGAGATCGAGATCCGTGCGCCGTCACGCTTCCTCGGCTACTACAACAATCCCGACGCGACGCGCGACGCCATCACCGCGGACGGCTTCTTCCGCACCGGGGATATCGGCCGGCTGCGCGGCGACGGCTCCTTCGTCTACGAAACCCGCGCGGGCGATGCCATGCGGCTCGGCGGCTTCCTGGTTGCGCCCGGCGAGATCGAGGACGAGCTCAAATCGTGCGCTGGCGTGGCCGACGCCCAGGTCGTCGCGGTCGATCTGAAGGGAAACGCCCGCTGCGTTGCCTTCGTGATCCCCATCCAGGACCTCCACCACGAGCCGCCGCGGCAGGACGCGTTGATCACGCGCTTGCGCGAGCGGCTCGCCGGCTACAAGGTCCCGGCGCGGATCTATGTCGTGGAGGCCTTCCCCGTCACCGACAGCGCGAATGGCGTCAAGATCCAGCGCGCCCGGCTTCGGGCTATGGCGATGGAGCGGATCGCTGCTGAATAAGCACGGCCACTGGGCTAGCGCGCGAACTCGTCTAGGCCAAAAGGTCGCGCGTTAGCTAGTATGACTTGGCCAGTCCAAGCACCTTTTCCGCAATGAAGCTGAGCGCGAGCTGCGGGCTGACCGGCGCGATGCGCGGGATCAGAACTTCGCGCAAGTAACGCTCGACATGGAACTCCTTGGCATAGCCGAAGCCGCCATGGGTCATCACCGCCTGCTCGCAGGCATGATATCCGGCCTCACCCGCAATGTATTTCGCGGCATTGGCGGCGCCGCCGCAGGGCATGCCCTTGTCGTATTGCCAGGCCGCCGACATCACCATCAACCAGGCCGCCTCGAGCTCGACCCAGTTTACGGCCAGCGGATGCTGAATGCCCTGGTTCTTGCCGATGGGTCGGTTGAACACCACGCGGGTCTTGGCGTATTCAGTCGCGCGCGACAACGCGAGCTTGCCGAGGCCGACTGCTTCCGCTGCGATCAGGATGCGCTCCGGGTTCATGCCTTCGAGGATATACTGGAAGCCTTTGCCTTCTTCGCCGATCCGGTCTTCCATGGGGATCTCGAAGTCCTCGAAGAACAGCTCGTTGGAATCGACGATCTTGCGGCCCATCTTCTCGATCTCGTGGACCTTGATCCTGTTGCGATCGAAGTCCGTATAGAACAGGCTCAGCCCATGCGTCGGCGAGCGCACGTCCTCCAACGGCGTGGTGCGCGCCAGCAGCAGGATCTTGTGCGCGACCTGCGCGGTCGAGATCCACACCTTCTGGCCGTTGACGATGTAGCGGTCGTTCTTGGCCACCGCGCGGGTCTTGAGCTGGGTGGTGTTGAGGCCGGTGTTGGGCTCGGTCACGGCGAAGCAGGCCTTCTCACGACCCTCGACCATCGGCGGCAGCATGCGCTTGCGCTGTTCCTCGGTGCCGAACACGACCACGGGATTGAGGCCGAACACGTTGATGTGCACCGCGGATGCGCCGGACATGCCGGCGCCGGATTCCGCGATGGCACGCATCATGATCGCGGCTTCGGTGATGCCGAGCCCGGAGCCGCCGTAGGCCTCCGGCACGCAGATGCCGAGCCAGCCCGCGTCGGCGAGCGCCTTGTGGAAGTCGTGCGGAAAACCGCCGTCGTGGTCCTTCTTCAGCCAATAGGCGTCGGGAAAGTCTTCGCAGATCTTCGCGATAGCGTCGCGAATGGCCTCCTGCTGATCCGTGAGCGCGAAATCCATGATGGTCTCCTTGCTGGGAGCCGCGCCCGCGCAATCTCCCCGCCTCTTCGCGTTTCCCACGCGAAGGCCGTGGCCGATTTCTGTGCTCGCGTGCCCTCGCTTGCGTTCTTTAGCTCGAAAAACGGGGGACAGATACGTGAATTTGCCTGCCAACTGTGTGTACGATGCATGGGATCATGCGGCGCGACGGTGTGAGCGCGCCGTTATTTCGCAGGGAGGAAGACCGCGATGGCCGGACTTTATTTCGAGGAGTTTTCCGTGGGCCAGGAGTTCAGGCATCCGCTGACGCGGACCGTCACGGAGATGGACAACACCATGTTCAGCCTGCTGACGCTCAATCCACAGCCGCTGCACATCGACGCACATTTTTCGGCGCAGACCGAGTTCGGACAGCGCATTTTCAACAGCCTTTACACCCTCGGCATCATGATCGGCATGACGGTCTATGATACGACCATGGGAACCACCGTTGCCAATCTCGGCATGACCGACGTCACTTTTCCGAAGCCGGTCTTCCATGGCGACACGCTGCGGGCGACGACGAAGGTGCTTTCGTTGCGGGAATCCAAATCGCGCCCCAAGGCGGGCATCGTCGAGTTCGAGCATCACGCTCTCAACCAGAATGACGAGATCGTCGGCAAATGCCGCCGCATGGCGATGATGCACAAGAGGCCGGTCTGATGCGTTCGATGCTATTCGTGCCGGGCGACTCCCCGCGCAAATTCGAGAAGGCCAGCGGAGGCAACGCCGACGCGCTGATCATCGATCTCGAAGATTCCGTCGTCACCGACAAGAAGCCGGAGGCGCGCGGGTTGACGCTGGCGATGCTGAAGGCCCGCAACAAGCCCCATCGGCTCTATGTCCGCGTCAACGCGCTCGACACCGGCATGACGCTCGCCGACCTTGCCGCGGTGATTCCAGGCAAGCCCGACGGCATCGTGCTGCCGAAATCGCAGGGCGGCGACGACGTGCGGCAGGTCGCGACCTGGCTGGAAGCTTTGGAAGCTGCGGCTGGTATCGCGATCGGCTCAACACGCATCGTCTGCGTCGCGACCGAAACCGCAGGATCGATCTTCGGGCTCGGCAGCTATAAGGGCTGCTCCCCTCGCCTCGCCGGCCTGATGTGGGGCGCGGAGGATCTCTCGGCCTCGCTCGGCGCTACTGAAAAGGCGTCAGGCGGCGTGTTCCACAGTCCTTATCGCCTGGCGCGCGATCTCTGCCTGATGGCAGCCGCCGCGGCCGAGGTCGCGCCGATCGACACCGTCTATACCGATATCGACAATCTGGCGGGGCTCGAACAGGAAACGCGCGCGGCGCGGCGCGACGGCTTTTCGGCGAAAGCGCTGATCCATCCCAAGCACGTCGACGTGGTCAACGCGGCGTTCGAACCGACCGAGGCCGAGCGCAATTGGGCCGAGAAGGTGATCGCGGCGTTCGCGAGCAATCCGAACTCCGGCACCCTGCGCCTCGACGGCCAGATGATCGACAAGCCGCATCTTCGCGCCGCGATGAAGATCCTCGGCCAAAGCTAGATCAGGACGCCGCGCTGCGACATGGGATCGAAGCCGCTCTCAGCGTCGTCGTGGCCGGGCTTGTCCCGGCCATCCACGGGCTTCCACGCAACCGGCACCCAAAAACGTGGATGCCCGGGACAAGCCCGGGCATGACGAAGCGAAAACGTCCCGCCCCTCACTTTTCCGCAAACGGGGAGAGGCGAAGACAATCAGACGATCTTGATCGACATGTCCGGCAAGCCGTCGAGCTTGCACAAGAGCACGTCGCCCTTCACGACCGGGCCGACATTCTCCGGCGTGCCGGAATAGATGATGTCGCCGGCCTTCAGCTCGAACGCTTCCGACAGTTTTGCGATCTGCTCGGACACGTTCCAGATCATCTTGCTGAGATCCGAGCTCTGCTTGACGGTGCCATTGATCGCCAGCGAAATGGCGCCCTTGTCGAAATGACCGGTCTTGCTGGCCGGGTGGATCGGGCCGATCACCGCGGCGTGGTCGAAGCTCTTGCCGATCTCCCAGGGCTTCTTCTCCGCGGCCATCCCGTTCTGGAGATCGCGCCGGGTCATGTCGAGGCCGAGCGCGTAGCCATAGACATGGTCGAGCGCCTTCTCGGCCGGGATGTTGCTGCCGGCGGACTTCAGCGCGGCGACCAGTTCGACCTCGTGGTGATAGTTCTTGGTCAGCGACGGGTAGGGATGATCGGCGACCTCGCCTACAGCGACGTTCTGGATTGCGTCGGTCGGCTTCTGAAAAAAGAACGGCGGCTCGCGGTTCGGGTCCGAGCCCCGCTCGATCGCGTGCGCCGCATAGTTACGCCCGATGCAGTAGATGCGGCGGACCTGGAACACCTGGGTTTCGCCGATGATCGGAATGGTGACCATCGGCACCGGAAAGAGCGGTTTCGGGCCGGCCTGCGCCGCAGCCGGCGCAACTTCCGCGATTGAGGCAGCACTCGCGGCCGCGGCAATTGCGAGCAGCTCCCGTCGCGTTGCTGAGATCTCTTTTATGTTTGCGCTCCCTTTTTATGTTCGTTGGGCGCATCATGCGCGCCGAGCCGCCTGATAATCAATATTCAGTATGCCAGCAATGCTGGACCGGCACGTCGTCCAATTGAGAACACGCCGTCTGCGACTGAGCCTTCCCACCCCGGCTCCCCTTCGCCCTAGCATGGAACTTGCATAAATTCTGGGCGACATGGACGCCGCATGAACCTCATCAGCCTCGATATCCGCATGCTCCGGTCGCTGATCTCCGTGGTCGAGACCGGCAGCATCACCGAGACCGCGCGGCGGCTGGGCCGCACCCAGCCGGCCATCACGCTGCAATTGCAGCGGCTGGAGGAGCTGACCGGGAAGCAATTGTTCGAGCATGCCGGCCGCCGGCTGACGCTGAGTGAGGACGGCACCACGGTTCTCACCTACGCCAAATCCATCCTACGGTTGCATGACGAATTGATTTCGCAGCTGGCGTCGCAGGAGATCGAAGGTCAGGTCGTACTCGGCACGCCCGACCTCTATGCCGCCTTCATGCTGCCGCAGATCCTCAGCGTGTTCCGAAAATCCTTCCCCCGCGTCCAGGTCGAGCTCAATTGCGCGCTCTCGACGCCGCTGGTGGGCCTGGTCAAGCGCGGCGATGTCGACATCGCGCTCGTCACCCGCATGAACGATTTTACGGGCGGCCAGGTGGTGCGGCGCGAGCAACTGGTCTGGATGACCGGCGAGCAGTCCGCCGCGCACCAGGAACGGCCCATTCCGCTGGCATTGCTGCCGCCCGGCAACATCTATCGCGACTACGCGATCGACACGCTGGAACGCGCGAATTTGCGCTGGCGCATCGCCTGCGTCAGCGAAAGCGTCGGTGGCCTCCAGGCGGCGGCCTTCGCCGGCATGGCCGTGACCGTACTCGGCCGCAGTGCGCTGGTGCCGGCGATGCGCGAGATCGGCCCGAACGAGGGCCTGCCGCCACTGCCGAAGATCGAGCTGCTGCTCTACAAGTCGAGCGGCGCGACCTCGAAGGCGGCGACCGCCTTGCACGACTACCTCGCGCACTATCTACGCCTCGACGAGGAGCTCAGCGGCCGCGGCGACCCGATCGAGCTGTCCTGAGCTTCATACCTTCCCGCGCGCGGCACTTTCGCGGAGCGCCAGTGACGGCCAGAACGCCGCCCATGGCTGGGCCTC
Source organism: Bradyrhizobium sp. RT6a (assembly GCF_040547675.1). Lineage (NCBI taxonomy): Bacteria > Pseudomonadati > Pseudomonadota > Alphaproteobacteria > Hyphomicrobiales > Nitrobacteraceae > Bradyrhizobium > Bradyrhizobium sp. RT6a. The sequence continues at coordinate 335,356 of NZ_JBEPQC010000003.1, read as the reverse complement.
TTCGAACGCAGCCGCGATGCGGAAGATCGTAGGCTCGTCGAGCCAGCGCGCAACGATCTGAAGGCCGATCGGCAGCCCATCACGATCGAAGCCGCAGGGCAGCGTCGCCGCCGGAAGGCCGGCGAGATTGATCGGCCAGGTGAAGGGCGACCAGCCCAGATGCGGATCGACCTTGCCGCCGTCGATCGCGTCGACGCCGAGGCGGCCGGCCTCGAACGCGGTCACCGCGACGGTCGGCGTCACCAGCGCATCGACGCGCTCGAAAAGCTTCAGGAAGCCGCTGCGAGCCTGGCCGCGGCGATACCCCGCTTCGATATAGTCCGTCCCGCTGTAGCGCCGGCCGGCACTGATGACATCGAGATAATCTGGTTCGGAGCTGGCGAGATCGGCCGTGCTCTTGCTCCCGACCGCGGCCGCCTGTTCGGTGAAGGCGATCGGCTTCAGCGTGTGCTCGAGGATGCCGGGATCGAGGCCAGGACCATCCATGGTGACCTGCGCGCCGCAGGCGTCGAGAATGGCCAGCGCCTTGCCGAACGCCGCGCGCACATCGGGGCTGACGGCGGCGTAGCCGAGATCGACGCTGGCCCCGATACGAACGCCGTTCAACGGCTCGGCCTTCGCATCGAATCGCCGCGCCGCCACCGGCAGGCTCGCGGGATCGCGCAGATCGTAGCCGGCGATGACCTGCAGCGTCAGCGCGGCATCCGCGACCGTGCGCGTGATCGGCCCGGTATGTGCGAGCGAGCCCCAGGATGGTGGCGAGAAGCCGGGCGAACGCGGCACCAGGCCAAAGGTCGGCTTCAGACCGAACACCCCGCAAAAGGACGAGGGCACGCGGATCGAGCCGACGCCATCGGTTCCGATCGCGATCGGACCGCAGCCGGCGGCAACGCCTGTCGCCGCGCCGCCGCTCGATCCGCCACTGGTGCGACCGGGGTTCCAGGGATTGCGCGTGGTGCCGGTGACCGGGCTGTCCGCCGTCAACTTATAGCCGGACTCGCAGGTCGTGGTCTTGCAGGTGATGATGGCACCCGCCTCCTTCAGCGCTGAGACAACCGCCGCATCAACATCGGGCACGAAGGCCTTGTTCATCGGCGAGCCACCATAGGCCGGCACGTCTGCGACGAAGACCAGATCCTTGATTGTGACGGGTACACCAGCGAGCGGTCCCTTGGCATCGCCGGCGCGCATCTCCCTGGTGAGACGATCGGCCTCCGCCCTCGCCTGCTCGTACATCGGCGTCACCACCGCGTTGCAGGCCTCGTTCGTCACCTCCAGCGCGGCAATAGTGTCGTCGACGACATCGCGCGGAGTGAACGCCTTGCGCCGGTAGCCGGCCAGGATCTCGGTTGCAGAAAGCGAGCCAAGGCCAGTCGGCGCCGGCGGGAAGGCCGTTCGGCCGGAACCATCAGTCATCATCAACCCTAAAAGTGCTAGCTGAGCGCCGCGTCGACGGCGCGCTTGGCCATGACCGTGACGAGATGCGCACGGTAGTCCGCTTCGGCATGGATGTCGGAGGTGAGACCGTCGGTGTCGATCCTGATCGCCGCGATCGCGGACGGATCGAAATTTCGCGACAGCGCTTCTTCCATCGGGGGAACGCGGAATACACCGGAGCCCGCTCCGGTCACGGCCACGCGAACGCCATCGGCGTATTTCGCGACGAACACGCCGACCAGCGCATAGCGCGACGCCGGCGCTTTGAACTTGGCGTAGCCCGCCTTGAGTGGCACCGGAAAGCGGAGCGCCGTGATGATCTCGCCAGGTTCAAGCGCGGTCTCGAACAGGCCGCGGAAGAACCCGTCGGCCGCGATCTCGCGCGTGCTGGTGACGACGGTCGCGCCAAGACCGAGCACACCTGCCGGATAATCGGCCGCCGGATCGTTGTTCGCGACGGAGCCGCCGATCGTGCCGCGGATGCGCACGGCGGGATCGCCGATCATCGAGGCCAGCGCGGCAAGACCTGGAATCTTTGCCTGCACCAGCTTCGAGGCGGCCACCACCGCATGTGGCGTCATCGCACCGATGATGATAGCGGCGCCATCGTCGGTGATGCCCTTCAGATGTCCGAGCCTCGACAGGTCGACCAAGGCAGGCGGACTGGCGAGCCGCTGCTTCAGCGTCGGGATCAGGGTCATGCCGCCGGCGACGAGCTTGCTGTCCTCGATCGAGGTCAGCAGTTTGGCAGCGTCGGGAATCCGGTCCGGCTGGTGATAGGCAAACGGCTTCATTGTCATCCTCCCTATTCAGCAGCGACCGGCAGCGACGCGTTTTGCAGCAGGCGCCAGATCCGGTTCGGCGTCGCCGGCATGTCGACGTGGGTGACGCCGAGATGCGAGAGCGCATCGACCACCGCGTTGATGACCGCGGCCGGTGAACCGATGGTGCCGACCTCGCCGCAGCCCTTCACGCCCATCGGCGTGTGCGTGCACAGAGTCGAATGGGTCGCGATTTTCATCATCGGCATGTGGTCGGCGCGCGGCATGCAGTAGTCCATCAGCGAGCCCGACAGCAGCTGGCCCGAGCCCTCGTCATAGACCGCGTTCTCATAGAGCGCCTGACCGACGCCCTGCACGATGCCGCCGTGCAACTGGCCCTCGACAATCATCGGATTGATGACGGTGCCGACGTCGTCGACCGCGGTGTAGTTGACCAGCGTCACCGTGCCGGTTTCCGGATCGATCTCGACCTCGGCAATATGGCAGCCGCCGGGATAGGTGAAGTTAACGGGATCGTAATAAGCCTGCTCCTCGAGCCCCGGCTCCAGCACTTCGAGCGGATAGTCGTGCGGAACGTAGGCGGCGCCCGCGATCTCCTCGAACGTCTTCATGCGGTCGGTCCCTGCGACCGAGAATTTTCCGGCCTCGAAGTGAACATCCACTTCGGCTGCTTCGAGCAGATGCGCCGCGATCTTCTTGCCTTTCGCGACCACCTTGTCCGTCGCTTTCGACAGCGCCGCGCCGCCGACCACCAGCGAACGCGAGCCGTAGGTACCCATGCCGAACTGCACGCGATCGGTATCGCCGAACACGATATCGACATTGTCAAACGCGACGCCGAGCTTTTCCGAGACGATCTGCGCGAAGGTCGTCTCGTGACCCTGGCCGTGATTGTGGGTGCCGATCATGACCGTGACCTGGCCGGTCGGATGCACCCGCACCGTGGCGCTCTCATAGAGCCCGCCGCGCGCGCCCAATCGTCCCGCGAAGCGCGACGGCGCGAGGCCGCAGGCCTCGACATAGGTCGAGTAGCCGAGCCCGCGGAATTTTCCCCTGCGCGCCGACTCCGCCTTGCGGATACCGAAGTTCTTGACGTCGGCCGCGACAAGAGCGCCGTCGAGACACCCCATCGGATCGCCGGAATCGTACTGCACCAGCACCGGCGTCTGATACGGATAGGCCTCCTTCGGGATCATGTTGCGTCGGCGGATCTCGACCCGGTCGATCCCCATTTCGGTTGCCGCGACGTCGACGATGCGCTCCAACACGAAAGTCGCCTCGGGTCGGCCGGCGCCGCGATAGGCGTCGACCGGAACGGTGTTGGTGAACACCACCTTCACGTTGCAGTAGATCGCCGGCGTGGTGTAGACGCCGCCGAGCAAGGGGCCGTAGAGATTGGTCGGAATGTTCGGCCCGAAAGTCGAGAGGTAGCCACCCATATTGGCGAGCGTGTTGACGCGGAAGGCCAGAAACTTCCCGGTCTCGTCCAGCGCGAGCTCGGCCTCGGTGACGTGATCGCGGCCATGGCGATCGGAGACGTAGCCTTCCGACCGGCTCGCGACCCATTTGATCGGCCGCATCACGCGCTTGGCGGCCCAGGTGATCACGGCCTCCTCGCCGTAGTGGAACTGCTTGACGCCAAAGCCGCCGCCGACATCGGGCGCCACCACGCGCAGCTTCTGCTGCGGGATGTTCAGCACCAGCGCACCCATCAGGAAGCGAACGACATGCGGGAACTGGCTGGTGGTCCACAGCGTGAAGCGATCCGTGCCGGGCTCATATTCGGCGATCGCCGCGCGCGGCTCCATCGGGTTGCCGATCAGACGGTTGTTGACGAGGCTGAGCTTCGCGACATGTGCCGCTTTCCGGAACGCGGTCTCGACCGCGGCCTTGTCGCCGAGCTCCCAATCGCAACAGATGTTGTTCGGAACGTCGTCGAACAATTGCGGCGCACCCTGCCGCACGGCTTCGAGCACACCGACCACCGAGGGCAGCACCTCGTAATCGACAGTCAGCAGCTCGGCTGCCGCACTGGCCTGTGCCGGCGTCTCCGCGACGACGAAGGCGACCATGTCGCCGACGAAGCGCACCTTGCCCTGCGCCAGCATCGGGAACGGCGGCTCCTTCATCGGCACGCCCTTGGCATCCGTGATACCCCAACCGCAGGGCAGCGATCCCAGCTTGTCCGTGGCGGCATCCTCGCCGGTAAGAACCGCAATGACGCCGGGCGATGCGAGTGCCGCACGCTTGTCGATGCATCGCAGGATCGCGTGTCCGTGCGGCGAGCGCACGAACACACCCGCCGTCATGCCGGGCCGCTTGATGTCGGAGACGTAATTGCCGCGGCCGGTGAGGAAGCGCTGGTCCTCTTTCCGTTTAGGTGAAGCGCCGATCCCGATCACATTGCCCATGGTCACTCTCCCTTGGCGGCGTTCATGGCGGCAGCGCCTGCCATGACCGAGACGACGATGTTCTGATAGCCGGTGCAGCGGCAGATATTGCCTTCAAGGCCGTGGCGGACGTCGGCTTCCGTCAGGTCCGGCTTTTCGGTCGCGAGCGCCACCGCCGTCATCAGCATGCCGGGTGTGCAAAAGCCGCATTGCAGACCGTGATGCTCACGAAACGCTTCCTGCATCGGATGCATTTGGTTCGAACCCGGCGCACCTTGAAGCCCCTCGACGGTGAGCAGCGTCGCACCGTCGAGCGCGGGCGCCAGCAGCGTGCAGCTCTTCACCGGCAGGCCGTCGAGATGCACCACGCAGGCGCCGCATTGGCTGGTGTCGCAGCCGATATGGGTACCGGTGAGATTCAGCCGCTCGCGCAGCAGCTCGGCAACCAGCGTCGCCGGCTCGACCTCGACAGTTGTTGGCCGTCCGTTGAGTGTGAAGGATATCTGCACGATCATACTCCTGTGCGCGACGGGTCTTTAGGCGAGTGGAAGCGCGCTGCCGGTGGCCCATGTGGCCATCACGACGTCGCCGACGGTGAAGGGATCCGCGAAGAAGGTCTTTTCCGGCACATAGGCGACGAACGCGTCATCCGGCACGGTGTCCAGCATGACCTTGACGAAATAGCCCTGGTACTCGATCGCAAGCACACGGCTTGGCAGCGACGTGGAGCAGCCCGGCGGCAGCTCCCTGCCCGGCCGGACCAGTGCGACATCGTCGCGACGCACGGCGATATCGATCCTGTCACCGACGCTGACCGTGGACCGCGCCTGAAGCGGGACCTCGATGCCGTCAGGCGCGGCCTGCGCGAGCGTAAAGGTCGAACCGTTGACCTTCTCGACCCGCCCCGACAGGACGTTCTGCCCGCCCATAAATTCGGCGACGTAACGATCGTGCGGATGGGCATAGACGTCGCGCGCCGCTCCCGCCTGCTTGATTCTGCCCTGCTCCATCACCACGACCAGATCGGCGAGCGCGATCGCCTCGAGCTGGGTGTGGGTGACGTGGATGAAGGTGATGCCGAGCTCCTGCTGCATCCGCCTGAGCTCCTGGCGCATCTGCACGCGGAGCTGCTCGTCGAGCGCGGACAGCGGTTCGTCGAGCAGCAGCACCCTCGGCTCGGTGATCGCGGCGCGCGCCAGCGCCACACGCTGCTGCTGGCCGCCGGAGAGCTGGGCCGGCAGGCGGTCGGCGAATTGCGTCAGACGCACCTTCTCGATCATAGCATCCGCAGCGCGCAGACGATCGGCCTTCGACATGCCGCGCACGCGCAAGGCGAACGCGATGTTGTCGCGCACCGTGAGATGCGGGAACAGCGCGTAGGACTGAAACATCATCGCGGTGCGCCGCTGCACCGGCGCCAGCCCGACGACGTTCTGGCCGCCGATCACGATCTCACCCGCGCTCGGGTCTTCATGGCCGGCGATCATGCGCAGAATCGTGGTCTTGCCGCAGCCAGACGGGCCAATGAAGCAGCAATAGGCGCCGTCGGCGATCTTGAGATTGACGCCGTCCACCACATTGGTGACGCCGTCAAAGCTCTTGCAGATGCCCGCCAGTTCGATATCGCCGCGATCGCTCTTCATTCCCAGCTCAACCCTTTGTGCTGCTGCCGCGCTTCTTCTGGATCAGCACGATGCTGCCCAGGCTCGCGCCGATGACGATGAAGGAGACGATCGTCGTCACCGTGCCGAGCGCGTAAAGCGAGGGGGACGTGACGTTCAGGGTCATGCTCCAGATCTCCAGCGGCAGCGTGTTCAGTGAGCCCGCGGTCTGGAGGCTGCGCGCGAACTCGTCGTAGGAGAGCGTGAAGCCGAACAGCGCGACCGCGACCAGACCGGGCGCCAGCACCGGGATCATCACCAGCCGAATCGACTGCCAGCGGCTGGCGCCGAGGTCGTAGGCCGCCTCCTCCCAGACGTGGTTGAAGCGCGACATCACCGCGAACATCACCAGCACGCCGAACGGCAGCGTCCAGGACAGTTGCGCGCCGAGCGCCGAGGTGTACCAGCTCGCATTGAGCCCGAGGGCCTGGAACAACAGACCGGTGCCGAGGCCGAGCACGAGACCCGGAGCGACCAGGCTGCCGATCATCATGTAGAACACGACGGTATCGCCGCGAAAGCGCTTGCGAAAACCGAGCCCGGCAAGGAACGAGACCACCACCGTGATGGCGGTGACAATGACGGCGAGCTTGATCGAGCGGTCGAACGAGCCCTTGACGTCGCCGGTCCGCACCTGGGTGAAGAGATCGACGAACCAGTGCAGCGAGTGGCCCTTCATCGGGAACACGAGGCCGCCACGGATATCCTGGAACGACAGGACGTAGATACAGAACATCGGGCCGTACAGCGCGATCACATAGAACCCGAATAGCGTCGCCAGAAGATAGAACGTCCACGGCCGGCCGCCCTTGCTCGGTGCTATCGCCTTGGTCGTCGCGGGCGCGACCATCTTTGACATGTCGGTTTTGGGCATGTCGGCGAGAACCGCGCTCATCGCGTGATCTCCTGCCTGATGTCGACGGTGCGCAGGATCAGCGAGACGATCGCGACCAGCACCAGCGTCAGCAGCACGGCGCTCGCGGCTGCGGTCGGATATTGCAATACACCGACGTCCTCGTAGAACGCGCTGACCACCGAGGCCGAGCCGCCGCCGGACATCACCTTGACCACGAAGAAATCGCCCATCACGATCGAGACGACGAAGATGGTGCCGAGCGCGATGCCGCTCTTGGACATCGGGACCACGATCAGGCGCATGATGTCGAAACGGCTGGCGCCTGCATCGATCGCGGCCTCGATCAGCTTCTTGTCGATCCGTGCCATGGAATTGAAGATCGGCACGATCATGAAAATGGTGAGCTGATGGACATAGGCGATGACCACCGCGAGGTCGGAGAACAGCAACACTTCAAGCGGCTGGCGGATCACACCGAGCCCCAGCAGCACCTGGTTGATCAGGCCTTCCTTGCCGAGGAGCGGTATCCAGGAAATCATCCGGATGATGTTCGAGGTCCAGAACGGTACCGTGCAGAGCAGGAACAGACCAATCGCCAGCAGTTGGTTGCGGACGTGGAAAACCAGGAAGTATGCGACGAAGAAGCCAATGATCAGCGTGAAGATCCAGGTCAGAACCGTGAACTTGATCGTCGCCAGATACAGCTTCAGCGTCAGTGCCGAATGCAGCACCTCGACATAGCTTGCGAGCGTGAAACCCGGCGTCAGCCCGCCAAAGCCGTCAGTGGCGAAAAAGCTCGCCGCCAGCACGACCAGGATCGGCGCCACGAAGAACGGCACCAGCACCAGCACGAGCGGCGACACGTAGAGCCAGCCGGCGAGATTTGCGCGTGGTGAGGTTTGAGCTGGACTAAGACTTGGCTGCATGTCGGCAAACGCCTCGAAGTCGATCTTTTGGCACCGGCGCATCGTCGCGCCGGCGCTTCGTTCAGTCAGGGAAAGCAGGTTTCAGGCCACCTTGAAGTCGTTCCAGCGCTTGTTCATGTAGGCGGCTTCGTCCATTAGCGTGTTCCAACAGGAGATGTTCTTGACGCGGTCGAGGAACGAGCCGCCGTCGCGTTTGGTGCCGCTCTTCTCCATCGGCACGCCATAGGGGTCGTTGACCACCTCGGGCGCGGGCTGGCCCTCGTACCAGAATGCCCATTCGGCCGGCGTGAGGAATTTCTTCGCAGTCGAAGGCACCGGGCTGTAATAGCCGTAGCGGGCGACGAAGCCGCCCTGCCAACCCGACAGATACCAGTTGAGATATTCGTAGGCCGCGTCCAGCTTCTTGCCGGAGAGATGCTTCATCAGGCCCATGCCGTTGCACCAGCCGCGATAGCCTTCCTTGCCGTTCTTGATGTTGACCGGCGCGTAGACGCAGGGGATTTCTTTCACGCGCACCGCGGCAACCGCCGGCGACCACATCGACTGGATCACCACTTCACCCGCCGCCATCAACTGCACCGACTGGTCGAAGGTGGTCCAGGTCGCCCGGAACTGGCCCTGCTTCTTGAGCTCGATCAGCTTGTTGCAGGTGAAGTCGATCTCCTCCTTGGTCATGTTGCCCTTGTTGCCGTACTTGATCAGGCCGGCGCTTTCGAAGCAGAGCGCGGCGTCCATGATGCCGATCGCGGGCACGTCGAGGATCGCGGCCTTGCCTTTGAACTTGGGATCGATCAGATCCTTCCATTCGGTGACTTCATGGCCGACGAGGTCGGGGCGGTAGCCGATGGAGTCGGCGTTATAAACCTGCGGCAGGAAGGTCGCCCATTCGGTCACGCCGTCGTTGAGGTCGGTCGAATCGGGCTTGGCGATATACATGGCCTCGTAGGGCGAGATGCCCTGGCGCGGGATCTTGTGACCGTCGATCTCGCCCTTGGTGAAGATCGGCAGGATGTTGTCGAACTCCTTGACCTTCTTGACCTCGATGCCCTGGATCACGCCGCGTTTGGCGGCGAGCTTGGCCTGCCAGCCTTCGAGATCGGCGATATCGACCGTATTAGGCTGGCTTATGAAGCGGTTGATGGCAGCGGAAGTGTCGAGGTTCTGCATCGTCACCTTGAAGCCGAGATCCTTGGCCGCCTGGTCGCCGATCGCCTTCACCACCGAATAGGACACGCCGACATGGCGCAGCTCGATATCCTTGATCTCCTGCGCCCAGATGGTCGGGAATCCGCGGATCGCGTCCGATCCTGCGGCCGCGCCGGCCACCGCCGCGGCGCCCTTCAACAGCGTGCGCCTGCTCAGCTTTTTCGCAGGCTTGTCGCTCGTCCCCGCCGGATTGGCAGTGGATGTCCCCTTGTCCCTGTCAAGCATGGCAACCCTCGTTGGTTACGATGAACGCTCGCACCGGTCGCCATTGACCGGCTGCGGATGTGATCAATTGCGAGGGAGGCTATGGGCGGGATGTTGTGAAGTAAAATTGGAAGTAAAAATTCGCTGCATAAACGCGGCTAATGGTTCGCCCCACTGCATCGGCTTTTGGCAACGCGCATAAGAAGGCGTCAAGACCTGCATACAAAATGATGGCTTCGAACGCGCGGGCCCGCTCGCGCGCAGACGTAATGAAGGCGCCCTCAGGACCTGAGCTGGTCCCGCGCCGTCTCCGGCGCCATCAGCGTCGCGATGATCGTGACGATCGACAGTGCGATGATGTAGACCGACACGGCCCAGTAAGAACCGGCCCATGCCAGCAGTGCCGTCGCAATCAGCGGCGAGAAGCCGCCGCTCAGCGCGGCGGCAACGTTGGCTCCCAGCGATGCGCCGCTGTAGCGCACCTGAGTGCGGAACAGCTCCGGCATGAAGGCAGCCTTCGGCCCGAACAGCAGCGCATGCGTCAGTGTCATCGTGACGACGAGCGCGAGCGTGATCAGGGCCGGCTCCCTGGTGTCGAGGAACCAGAACAACGGAAACGCCAACGCCACCGAGAACACGCCGCCGGCGAGATACAGCGCTTTGCGGCCGAAGATGTCGGACAGCCAGCCGGCGAGAGGCAGCGTCGCGAGCTCGACGAGCGCGGCATAGACCACCGCATTGAGGATCACCTGCCGCGGCAGGCCGAGCTGCGTCGTGGCATAGACCACGGTGAAGACAGTGAGGAGATAAGCGAGCCCGACTTCCGACACGGTGATACCGACCGCCAGCAGGAAGCTGCGCCAGTCGCGGCGCAGGACTTCCAGCGCCGGCTGCGCCAGCACCTCCTTGCGCTCGAGCACCTCCTTGAAGTGCGGCGTCTCCGCGAGTTTCAGCCGTACGATGAAGCCGACGCCGACGAGCAGGATGCTGATCAGAAACGGCACGCGCCAGCCCCAGCTCAGGAAGTCCGCTTCGGGCAGCTGCGTCATCAGACCAAAAATCCCGGTAGACGCGGCGACGCCGACGGGGAAGCCGATCTGCACCAGGCTGCCGTAGAAGCCGCGGCGGTTGCCGGCGTGCTCGGCCACCATGACCACGGCGCCGCTCCACTCGCCACCGAGTCCGATGCCCTGGATGAAGCGCAGAATGACGAGGAAGATCGGCGCCCAGACGCCGATCTGACTGTAGGTCGGCAGGCAACCGATCAGGAACGTGCCCAGTCCCATCGCCATCATGGTCGCGACCAGCATCTTCTTGCGGCCGAGCCGATCGCCATAATGCCCAATGATCGCGCCGCCGATCGGCCGCGCCACGAAGCCGACCGCATAGGTCGAGAATGCCGCCAGTGTGCCGACGAAGGGATCGAAGCTCGGGAAGAACAGCTTGTTCAGCACCAGCGCCGCCGCCGTGCCGTAGATCAGGAAGTCGTACCATTCGATCGCGGTGCCGAGCGCGCTCGCCCACACCACATGCGCCGTCGTCGATTTCTCCGCCGCACTGGAGACCCCTGATGCTGCCGTCATTGCCGCGCCCCACAATTTCCGGGTGGCATCATGGCTAATCAGGATGGTGGTTGCAACTTGTGGGAGTGTTAGTTCTCCCCAGATCACGATGCGAGATTTTCGCGCCACTGCCTCCTCACCGTCGTCCCGGCGAAGGCCGGGGACCCATAACCACAGGGAGGAGCTTGGCGAGGACCCGTGCTCCGGTACTGCGACCGCCCGGCAGCGATAGACCACGCGGTATGGGTCCCGGCCTTCGCCGGGACGACGTAGTCCGTATTCACCATTGACAAACTTATTCGCCATTATCTAATTTGTCTGCCAGAACAACCAGCCGCGCCAAGCGGCCCAAAAAGAGAGGGAACGACGATGAGAGGGCTTTTGGCCTGCGCCATGCTCGCGGCCATGACTTCGGTTGCCATGACCACCGTTGCGAACGCGCAAATCTCCGACGACGCGGTGCGGATCGGCGTGCTGACGGATCTGTCGAGCTGGGGCCGCGACAACAGTGGGCCGGGCTCCGTGGAGGCCGCGAAAATGGCGGTGGAGGAGTTCGGGCCCACCGTGCTCGGCAAGCCGATCGAGATCATCAGCGCCGACCACCAGATGAAGACCGACGTCGGCGTACAGATCGTGCGCGGCTGGTTCGACAACGGCAAAGTCGATGCCGTCGTCGACATCCCCAATTCCGGAATCGCGATCGCCGTGCACAACATGGTGCGCGAGCGCAACAAGATTGCGCTGCTCTCCGGCCCCGGCGCGAGTTCGCTGACCGACGAGCTTTGCAGCCCCAACACCGTGCATTTCACCTACGATACCTACGCGCTGTCGAAGGTGACGGCCTCCGCCGTGATCAAGGAAGGCGGAAAATCCTGGTACTTCATCACCGCCGACTACGCCTTCGGCCAGCAGCTCGAGAAGGACGCCACGCGCTTCATCAACGAGATGGGCGGCAAGGTTTTGGGTGGCGTGAAGCACCCGACCAATACGGCCGATTTCTCCTCCTTTGCACTCCAGGCGCAAAGCTCGAAATCGGACGTCGTCGCCTTCGCCAATGCCGGCCAGGACACCGACAATGCGATCAAGCAGTCCGGCGAGTTCGGCCTGGTCCAGGGCGGCCAGAAGCTGGTCGGCCTCTTGATGTTCGACACCGACGTGCATGCGATCGGCCTCAAATCCGCGCAGGGCACCTACATGACCACCGCGTCGTATTGGAACATGGACGAGGCGACCCGCGCATGGTCGCGGAAATTCTACGAGCGCACCAAGGTGATGCCGACCATGATCCAGACCGGCGTCTACGGCTCGGTGCTGCATTATCTCAAGGCCATCAAGGCCGCCGGCACCGATGATCCCGCCAAGGCGATGGCCAAGATGCGCGAGCTGCCGATCGAGGATACATTCGTCCATGGCGGACGCTTGCGCGAGGATGGCCGCGTCATTCGCGACATGTATCTCGCCAAGGTGAAAACACCCGAGCAGTCCAAAGAACCCTGGGATTATCTGGAGATCATCAAGACGGTGAAGGGAGAGGACGCCTTCCGCCCGGTCTCCGAGTCCAAATGTCCGCTGCTGAAGAAGTGAGGCCCGCATGACCGGCAACGAGCGCAACGCAGGCGAAACCTATGAGTGCGATGTGCTCGTGGCCGGATCGGGCTGCTCCGGCATGTCGGCCGCTATCACCGCACGCTATCGCGGCCTCGACGTCCTGATCGTCGAGAAGGAGCCGCGATTCGGCGGCACGACCGCGCGGTCCGGCGGCTGGTTGTGGATTCCCGGCACGTCGCTGGCAAAGGCTTACGGCATCGAGGACACGCCGGAGCAGGCGCGGACTTACCTGCGGCACGAAGCCGGCAACAACTTTGACGCCGCGCGGGTCGATGCGTTCCTGAGCGCCGGGCCCGAGGCGGTCGATTTTTTCACCAGCAAGACGGCGCTCCGTTTCGACATGCCGCTGGTGTTCCCGGACTACCACGCCGAGGCGCCCGGCGGCACCCAGGGCGGTCGTTCGATGGTGGCACGCCCGTTCGACGGCCGCGAGCTCGGCGGCCAGATCAAGACCCTCGGCATGCCCCTGCCCGAGCTGACCGTATTCGGCATGATGCTCGGATCCGGCAAGGACATCGTCCATTTCATGCGCGCGACGAAGTCGCTGACCTCGGCGGTCTATGTCGCAAAGCGCCTGTCGCGGCATCTGATGGACGTGCTGCGCTATGGCCGCGGCATGACGCTGACCAACGGCAATGCGCTCGCCGGGCGCCTGGCAAAGTCCGCACAGGATTTGAAGATTCCGATGTGGCTGTCTGCGCCGATGCGCGAGCTGACCGTCGAGAACGGCACTGTCACCGGCGCCATTGTCAGCCGCGAGGGACGCGACGTCCGCATTCGTGCAAGACAAGGCGTCGTGCTCGCCTGCGGCGGTTTCCCGCATGATGTCGAACGACGCAAGAAGATGTTCCCACACGCGCCGACTGGGAACGAGCATTTTTCGCCGGGACCGACCGGCAACACCGGCGACGGCTTGCGCCTTGCCGAGAACGCCGGCGGACACATCGAGGACCGCCTGCCGAACGCGGCAGCCTGGGTCCCGGTCTCGGTCACCAAGCGCAAGGACGGCTCAAACGGCGTGATGCCGCATTTCATCGACCGCGCCAAACCCGGCGTGATCGCGGTGATGCGTGACGGCAAGCGCTTTGCCAACGAGGGCAATTCCTATCACGACTTCGTCCAGGCCATGGTCAAGGCGGCGAAGCCCGGCGAGGAGATCGCGGCCTACCTGGTCTGCGATCACCAGACCCTGCGCAAATACGGCCTCGGCTGCGTACCGCCATTCCCGATGCCGCTGGGTCATCACCTCAAGACCGGCTATCTCATGCGCGGCGAGACGCTGGAGGCGCTCGCGGCAAAGGCGGGCATCGACAGCACGGCGTTCGTCGGGACCGTCAAGCAGTTCAATGCGACCGCACCACAGGGACATGATGCGGCCTTCGGCAAGGGGTCAAAGGCCTATAACCGCTATCAGGGCGATGCGCTGCACGGCCCGAATCCCTGCGTCGCGCCGATCGAGAACGGGCCGTTCTACGCCATCAAGATGGTGGTTGGCGATCTCGGCACCTATGCCGGCATCGTCACCGACGAGAACGCGCGGGCGCTCGATGCGGAGGGACGTGTGATTCCCGGGCTCTATGCCGCCGGCAACGACATGGCGAGCATCATGGGCGGCAATTATCCCGGCGCCGGCATCACGCTTGGGCCGGCACTGACGTTCGGCTACATTGCCGGCCGTCATCTCGCCGACAGCGCCGCCAGGCGCAACGCGGCGTCAGCCACGCCAGGAGGCGCATGAAGAGAGAAAGCCGCGGCATCCAGTCGATCGAGGTCGGCGGCGAATTGCTCCGCGCGCTCGCCCGCAGCGGCGAGCCGATGATGCTGCGCGATCTCGCACGCGAGGCCGGCATGACGCCGGCCAAGGCGCATCCCTATCTCGCCAGCTTCTCCCGCATCGGCCTGATCGAGCAGGACGAGACCACCGGCCGTTACGAGATCGGCGCGCTGGCGCTGGAGCTCGGCCTGATCAGCCTGCGCCGCCTGTCCGGCGTACGCATCGCAGGACCGAAGATCGCAGCGCTCGCAAGTCAGATCGGGCATGCGGTCTCGCTCGCGGTCTGGGGCACGCACGGCCCGACCGTGGTGCAGCTGGAAGAACCCGGCCAGCCCGTTCACATCGTGATGCGGGCCGGCTCGGTCATGGCGCTGCTGGAGACGGCCACGGGTCGAGCCTTTGCGGCCTTCCTGCCGGAGAAAACCATCAACGCCGCACTCGAAAGCGGCCTCGATCGTCACGGCGTCGGCTACAATCCGAAGCGCACCATGAAAGGCGCGAAGCTCGCCGACATGCTCACCGAGGTCCGCAAGCACGGCCTCGTCCGCGCGCTCGGCGACCCCCTGCCCGGCGTCAACGCATTCTCCGCACCGGTGTTCGACCATTCCGGCCATGTCGCGCTGGTGATCACCGCGATGGGGCCGGAAGGCACTTTTGACGCGCGCTGGGACAGCCCGATCGCAAACGCTTTGCGCGACTGCGCCGGCGGGATCTCGAAGCGGCTGGGTCACGGGATGACGGCTGCAGCGGAGTGAGGGGCTCGCTGCCTCATCCGACCTCCGCTGTCATGCTCCGCGAAAGCGGGGCATCCAGTACGCCGCGGCACCTCGGTTCACCGCGGGCGTCTCGGCGTACTGGATCGCCCGGTCAAGCCGGGCGATGACAGAGAATGGGTCCGCCCTACTTGTCCCTCACCGGCACCGTGTAATTCAGGATCAACCGCCCACCATCCGGATAGATCGTCTGTCCCGTGATATACGACGCATCGTCGCTTGCCAGGAACGCCACGACGGAGGCCACCTCGCCCGGCTCGCCGCCGCGGCCGGCCGGCGTGCGTGACATTACGGTTTTGCGGGCATCCTCCGAGGTGTAGATGGACGATGCCACCATGTCGGTCAAAATCGTGCCCGGCCCGACAGCGACGACGCGAATATTGTGCGGAGCCAGCGCGACGGCGGCCACTGATGTGAGCTGCTTCATGCCGCCCTTGGACATGGCGTAGGTGGCAAGCGCCGGGATCGCCAGCAGCGCGTTCACCGAAGACATGTTGATGATGACTCCGCCGCCGCTACCTTGCGCAATCATCTGCTTCGCCGCCGCCTGCACGCCGAAGAACGCGCCCTTCAGATTGATGCCGATGATCTCGTCAAATTCTTCTTCGGAAATCTCCAGGAGGTCCCGGTTGCGGGCGACGCCGGCATTGTTGACCATGATGTCGAGCCGGCCGAACTCCTTTGCGGCAGTTGCGACCAGCTGGTCGACATCGGCGCGCTTTGCGACATTGCCGACGACAGTGCGCAAGGCCTCCGGCCGTCCGAGCTCGGCAGCCGTCGCGGCCAAGCCATCGGCATCGACGTCCGAGATGACGACTTTGACGCCGTCGTCCAGGAATCGTTTCGCGCAAGCCTTGCCGATACCGCGCGCCGCGCCGGTGATGGCGGCGACCTTGCCGGATAGTTTCATGGTCTCACTCCAGAGTATCTGCTTCGACAGCAGACTGTCGCCGGGCGAGAAACCCGGCTCAGGCCGCCGC
This sequence comes from Bradyrhizobium sp. RT6a, assembly GCF_040547675.1. Taxonomy (NCBI): domain Bacteria; kingdom Pseudomonadati; phylum Pseudomonadota; class Alphaproteobacteria; order Hyphomicrobiales; family Nitrobacteraceae; genus Bradyrhizobium; species Bradyrhizobium sp. RT6a. The sequence continues at coordinate 319,197 of NZ_JBEPQC010000003.1, read as the reverse complement.
GAAGCCGAGATGAGCACGGAACCGGTTCTTGATAAAGACAGCATCGCGCGAGGGCAGCGAGCGCGGCGGATTTTCGGCCAGTACCTTGATGACAAAAAGCCGCGGGCCATCGGCCGTCTCGTCGAGCTGCGTCGCCAGACGTGCCACCTCCTCGAGCGTCCGCACGGTTCCGGTCGCGGCAAAGCCGCAGGCCACAGCAATCGCGGTGAGATCGACGCCGCGCCCGGTGTGGCTGGCCTGCATCCCGGTCTCGCCAAAATGCTGATTGTCGATCACGACGATGTCGAGATTGCGCGGGCGTGCGACGCCGATGGTCGCCATGCCGCCGAGGCCCATCAATTGCTCGCCATCCCCGGTCAAGGCGAGGACGCGCTTTCCCGGCTGGGCCTGCGCGAGGCCAAGCCCGATCAGCGCGGCGCCGCCCATGGCGCCCCAGAGATAGAAATTGCCGTCGTGGTCGCCGACCGAATGAAGGTCATAGGTAGGCGAGCCGAGGCCGGAGACGACCAGCGTGTCCTTGCGATTCTTCAGGAGCGCGGCGACCGCGGCGCGGCGATCGAGTTGAGCTTGCATTGGCATCACCACTTCTTCTTGCCGATCAGGCGCTGCCCGATCAAAACGGCAATCTGCTGATCGGATTCGTAGGCAAGCGCCGCGGCCGATTCGACCGTCTCGATCAGATCCTCTCCTGTCTCCGCGCGCATCACCTTCAGGCCGATCGCCTCCAGCGAGGGCTGGGTAGCCCGGCTCATCGGCACCTGCCAGGGATTGAACTCGGCCCATTCGCCGCGCATCGTCACCAGCATCAGCAGTGGAAATCGTCCGATTGCCGACAGCGACAGCATGTTGATGCAATTGCCGACCCCGCTCGACTGCATCAAGAGCACGCTGCGCTGTCCACCGAGCCAGGCGCCTGCGGCGATGGCAACGCCCTCCTCTTCCGTCGTCAGCACGTTGGTGGTGACGTCGCGGTCGGCCGAGAACAGGCTGATGAGCTGGCTGTGGCCGGCATCGGGGACGTAGGACATCTGCCGCACGTCGGCGGCTTTCAGGATGCGGTAGAGCTCGGACGGCCAATCGTCTGCGCGCGTGTCGGGATTGGATTGAAGGCTGTGCACCGCTTGTCTCCGTGATTTCGAGCGGCACTCTAGCGATGTTCAGGCCCGAAAGCTCTGACCGTCTGGCGCGATCAGGTATCGAGGGATTGTATAGCTGCCTCTTCCACTGCCGGTGGGACAGCGCACGATGCGCATGGCTGCGCCCTCTCCCCTTGCGGGAGAGGGCATCACCGCAGGCTGATACGAACTCGCAAGGGTGAGAGGTATCTCACCGCGCATTCACGCGCGGAGAGATACCCCTCATCCGGCGCTTCGCGCCACCTTCTCCCGCAAGGGGAGAAGGAAGAGGAGTCATCGGCAGCTTCTCGACCTCTAGCCAAACCGACGCGGCCGCAGTCCGGCATGAAACCACGTAATCATGGAATAGATATCGTAGACGGGCAATCCGACCTCGGCCTGCAGCGCCGCTGCATAGGGCGGCATGTTGGTGCATTCCAGCACGATCGCGCCGACATCCGGGTTCCTGGCGACCAGCTCCTTGCCGGCCTCGACCACGTCACGTTCAGCTTGCGCGATGTCCATGTCGTCCTTCTCGGCTTTGATCAGGACGCGGAAGAATTCCTTGCCGTCCTCGGTGCCGACCCGCGGCGTATCGAGCGGCACGCCGGCACCTGCGAGATGGGCCGGCGTCAAGGTCGAACCGGATACCGTGACGAGGCCGACGCGCTTGCCCGGCGGCAAGGTCGCCTGCACCCACGGCACCTGCATCAGTGACGAGGTCGCGACGGGAACGCCGACGGCGGCGGCGATCTCCTTCTGGAACAGTGAGAGGAAGCCGCAATTGGTGGTGATGGCTTCGGCCCCGAGCCGCACCAGATCCTTCGCCGCATCGATGAAATCCGGCAGCAGACCGGCGGCGCCCTTCAACACCACCTTCTCCGGCGAGGCACCGCTCACCACGCGGTAGAGCACGGGAAATGGCCAGGTGGTGCCGTTGCCCATGTCGCCGGGAATGCGGGGAAAGCGCGCCTCCAGCATCAGGATGCCGAGCGGCGCTCCATAGATGGCCTTGCCGCCGCGGGCGATTCGGGAGGACGAGTTGGCTGGAGCGGTCATGATGCGGTCTCAGAGAAAACGATCGGGCGAAAACGGCGCGAGCGGAATTTCCGGCGACTTGCCGCTCAGAAGCTGGGCGACGAGACGACCAGTGCGCGCCGAGCCGACCAGGCCGATATGGCCGTGGCCGAAGGCATAGACGATGTCGCGCGAGGCCCGCGCGTAACCGATGCAGGGACGTCCGTCCGGCATGCTCGGCCGATGGCCGAACCAGGTCTTGATACGCGAAGCCGGAATGTCCGTCGGCAGTTTTGGGAACATGCTGAAGAGGTTGTTGCGCAAAATCTCGGCGCGCTTCCAGTTCGGCTCGGCCTCGAGGCCTGCGATCTCGACCGTCCCGGCGGCACGCAAACCCTTGTCGGTCCAGTTCACCACCATCTTCGCATCCGAGGCCATCATCGAGCTGCGTGGCCCCGTTTCCGGATTCTCGATCATGACGTGATAGCCGCGCTCGGTCTCCAGCGGTAGCGGATCGCCGACGGATGCGGTGAGCCGCTTCGAATGCGCGCCGGCGGCAATCACCGCGGCATCGCACGGGATCTCGCCGGTCTCGGTTAGGACAGCCACGAGCTTGTTGCCGGATAGCTTCAGCCCGATTGACTTGGCGCGCACAAGCTTGGCGCCGCTTGCCAGCGCATGTTGCGCGAGCGCGGCGACATAGGCTCCGGGGTCGCGGCAGCGCCCGGCCTCCTCCACCACCACGCCGAAAGTGTAGCGTGGATGCAAATCGGGCTCGCGCTGACGCATCTCGTCGGCCGAAAGCTCCAGCCATTCGACGCCGACGCGCTTGCGCACGCGCCAGCCGAGATCATTGTCGAAATTGCCGCGTGACAGGAAGACGTGCATCACGCCGTTACGCTCGATCAATTCAGGGACGCCCGCCTCCTCCGCGAGCTTCCTGTGCAACAGAGGCGCGTCCTTCAGAAGGTCGCGCAGCGCAAAGGCCGTCGTCTGGACCCGCGCCTCGGTCCAGCCCGAGAGCAGATATTTGATCAACCAGGGTAGCGCCTTCGGCAGATAGGACCAGCGGATCGCGAGCGGTCCGAGGGGATCCATCAGATAGAAGGGCACCTTCTTCCAGACGCCGGGCTCAGCCGGCGGGATCACCGAATGCGAGGAGAGCCAGCCGGCATTGCCGTAGCTCGCCGCCTGTTCGCCACCGGGATCGCCCGGATCGATCAGCGTGACGCGATGGCCCTCGCGCAGCGCCTCAATGGCGCTGATCACGCCGACCGCGCCGGCACCGATGATGGCGACGTGGCGGCCCTCCGACATCGCTTAAGCCTTCACCACGGGCGCAAAGTCCTTGCTGACCGACATCGCGCGCGGATCGATGATGCAATGCAGGATCGACGGCTTGCCCGAGGCGAGCGCACGCTCGAACGCCGGCGCGAACTCCTCGGTGCGCTCGACGCGCTCGCCATGGCCGCCGAACGCTTTTGCGTACATCGCGAAATCCGGGTTCTTGAGCTGGGTGCCGACCACGCGACCGGGATAGTCGCGTTCCTGGTGCATGCGGATGGTGCCGTATTGCGCATTGTCGACGACGATGACGACGAGGGCTGCGTCGTATTGGACGGCGGTCGCGAACTCCTGGCCGTTCATCAGGAAGCAGCCGTCGCCGGCGAAGGCTATGACGGTGCGGTCCGGATATTGTCGTTTCGCGAGCACTGCCGCCGGCACGCCATAACCCATCGAGCCCGAGGTCGGCGCGAGCTGCGAGGCAAAGCTGTGGAAGCGGTGATGGCGATGAATCCAGCCGGCATAGTTGCCGGCGCCGTTGCAGACGATCGCGTCCTTGGGCAGGCGATCGCGCAGCCAGGTCATGACCTGACCATACTGGAACGTGCCCGGCAGCTCGCGTGCCTTGTCGGTCCAGGCGAGGTAATCGGCATGCGCCTTGGCGGCTTCGCCCTTCCAGGCGACCGCGCCGGCGGGCTTCAGCGTCTCGACCGCGGCCGCGAACGCGGCGGGCGTGGCCTGGATCGCGAGCTCGGGCTGATAGACGCGGCCGAGCTCTTCCGAACCCGGGTGCACGTGGATCAGCTTCTGCCGCGGGGTCGGAATGTCGAGCAGCGTGTAGGATGAGGACGGCATTTCCGACATGCGGCCGCCGATGAGCAGAATCACATCGGCGTGGTCGATGCGCGTCTTCAGGCCCGGGCTCGGGCCGATGCCGAGATCGCCGGCATAGTGCGAGTGATCGGCGTCGATCAGCGACGCGCGGCGGAACGAGGTTGCGACCGGCAGGTCGAACCGTTCGGCAAAGCGCGCGATGCTCTTGGTCGCCTCATCGGTCCAGCGCGAGCCGCCGAGAATGACGAGCGGTGCTTTGGCGCTCGCAAGCATGGCGCCAACGCGCTCGATATCGGCAGGCGCCGGCCAGCTCACCGCCGGCTCGATGCGCATGGCATCCGCAACGGCAGCAGTCTCGGTCAGCATGTTCTCGGGCAGCGAGATCACGACGGGACCGGGACGGCCCTGCATGGCGACGCGAAAGGCGCGCGCGACCAGTTCCGGAATGCGGTCGGGACGATCGATCTCGACGGCCCATTTCGCCATGGTGCCGAACACCGCCTTGTAGTCGAGCTCCTGGAACGCCTCGCGCTCGCGCATGCCGGTGTCGACCTGACCGACGAACAGGATCATCGGCGTGGAATCCTGCATCGCGATGTGGACGCCATGGCTGGCATTGGTGGCGCCGGGGCCGCGGGTGACGAAGCAGATTCCGGGGCGGCCGGTGAGCTTGCCATAGGCCTCCGCCATCATCGCGGCCCCCCCTTCGGCGCGGCAGATCATGACGTCGATCGGGCTGTCGTGCAGCGCGTCGAGCGCCGCAAGGTAGCTCTCGCCCGGCACGCAGGTGACACGCTCGACGCCTTGCGCGACGAGCTGATCGATCAGGATCTGGCCCCCGGTGCGGGTGTTGCGAATGGTCATGACGGCTCCCTCAAGGCTTTGGCGATGCGTTTCGCAGCTTCGCGAAAATTTTGTTCCGGGCTGGCGTAGGACAGCCGGAAACAAGGTGCAAGGCCGAAACCGCTGCCCGGCATTACGGCCTCGTCATGCCTCTCCGGCAAATAGCGGCGGCAGCCATGCCTCTCTCGGACGTCGACCGGGGAGCAGGCCCCCTTGCCATCATGCCCCTTTGCGCTGCCGCGCGCTCGCCAGCAGCACCAGCATGAACGAGGCCGCCGTCATCAGTGTCGAGATCGCGGCGATGGTCGGGTCGATCTCGTCGCGGAGCGCGGTGAACATGCGCTTGGTCAGCGGCTGATACTGGCCGCCGGAGATGAACAGCGCGACGATGGTCTCGTCCATCGCCGAGATGAAGGCGAAGATGCCGCCTGCGACCACGCTGGACTTGATCTGCGGTAAGGTCACCGCGAAGAAGCTGCGCAGGCGGTTCATGCCGAGGCTAAGCGCCACCATTTCCTGCGCCGGATCGAAGCTTTGCAGGCCCGCCAGCACCGAGATGATGACGTATGGCAGGCCCAACATGACGTTTGCCAGTACCAGGCCCGGCAGTGTCGCGACCAAGCCGACTTTCGCATAGAGGAAGAAGATGCCCACCGCGGTGATGATGATCGGCACCACCAGCGGCAACAGCAGCATCATGTGGATCAGCCGCATGATGCGCAGCTTCGACTGGCTGATGGCATAGGCGGCGGCGACGCCGAGCGGCGTCGCGATAACCGCGGTCAGCAGCGCGACCGTCAGCGTCACCCGCGTCGCCTGCATCCAGGCCGTGCTGGAGAAATACTGCTGATACCAGCGCAGCGAGAACGACGGCGGCGGAAAGGTCAGAAAGCGCGCGCTGGAGAAGGAGATCGGCGCGATGATCAGCACCGGCAGGATCAGGTAGACCAGCACCAGCGCGCTGATCATATAGAGGGCGATCCGGGCGGGCGACAATCGCGTCATTTCTGCCCCAATATGCGATCGAGCGAGATGAAGCGGCTGACGGCGAAAAAGATCGCGAGCACGCTGACGAGCAGCACGACGGCGACCGCGCTCGCAGCGCCGAACTGATTGTAGAGCTCGACATTGCGGCTCACCAGCATCGACACCATCACCGTGCGGCCGCCGCCGAGCAGCTCCGGGGTGATGTAGAAGCCGAGACAGAGCACGAACACCATGGTGCAGCCCGCGAGCACGCCCGGCAACGACAGCGGCAGAAAGACGCGGACGAAAGTGAGCGACGGGCTCGCCCCCAGGCTCGCGCCCGCCTGCATCAGATCGGACGGGATCTTCTGCATGGTGGCGTAGAGCGGCAGCACCATGAACGGCAACAGGATGTGTACCGTCGCAACCACCGTGCCGAAGGTGTTGTGCACCAGAGCAAGCGGTTCGCCTGTCACGTCGAGATAACGCAGCAACTGGTTGATCACGCCGGTGCGCTGGAGCAGCGCCAGCCAGGCATAGGCCCGCACCAGCACGCTGGTCCAGAATGGCAGCACGACCAGCGACAGGATGAGGATGCTCCACCCTTTCGGCACCGAATTGGCGAGATATGCCACGGGATAGCCAAGCAGCAGCGCGATTCCCGTGACCGCGAGGCTGATCTCGAAGGTCAGCGCAAAGCTTCGCCAGTAGATGTCTTCGGTAAAGACGCGGCGATAATTCTCCAGCGTGAAGCCGTTGTGGTAGATCGACTGCCAGGCGAGCCAGCCGACCGGCAGCACGATCAGAGCCAAGATCACCAGCAGCGCCGGCGACACCAATGCCAGCATCAGCGCATGCTCGCGGCGCTGATGCTTTTGCGATGGATCTGGCACGGATATCGTCAACGCAGCCTCGCTTCGCTTACTTCTGCATGAACGACGCCCAACGCTTCTCGGCGGCTTCGCCCGCCGGCGAGGACCACCAGGCGTAGGACATCAGCGCCTGCTTGGCCGCATTGGCCGGCTCGCTCGGCAATTGCGCGGCGCGCTCGGGCTTGATCACGTTGGCCTCGAACGCCTTTGGATTTCCCGGACCGTAGTCGATATGCAGCGGCAGATTGGCCTGGTGCACGGGATCGACGGCCTCGTTGAGAAACTTGACGGCCGTCTCGAGATTCGGCGCGCCCTTGAGGATGCAGAGCGAGGTGCTTTGCAAAACGCCCTGGTTGTAGGTGAAGGCGACCTTGGCGCCCTCCTTGGCGACCGCGCTGACGCGGCCGTTCCAGGCCATCTCCATGTCGACCTCGCCGTCATTGAGAAGCTGCGCCGACTGGGCGCCGGAGGTCCACCACACCGTGATATTCGGCTTGATTTCTTCCAGCTTCTTGAAGGCGCGGTCGACGTCGAGCGGATAGAGCTTGTCGGGCGCGACGCCGTCGGCCATCAGCGCCGCCTCGAGCGTCGCGAACGGGTGGTTGCGCAGTGCGCGACGGCCGGGAAATTTCTTCACGTCCCAGAAGTCGGCCCAGCTGTTCGGCGCCTCTTTCGGGAATGTCTTCTGGCTGTAGGACAGAACGCTGGAATAGAACTCGTAGGACACCGAGTACGGACTACGATAGCCCTCCGGCATCGCCGCGCCGTTCGGAATCTTCGAGAAGTCGAGCTTCTCGATCAGCCCCTGCTCGCCGCCACGCAGGCAGTTGCCGGTCGGAGTATCCACGACATCCCAGATCGGCTTGCCGCTGCCGACTTGCGTCTTGATCGCGGGCCAGGCGTCGGGAATGGAGTCCTGGTTGACGGTGATGCCGAGCTTCTTGGCGGAGGGATCGAGGATCGCCACCGTCTGCGCCTGCTGGTAGGCCCCGCCCTGCGAGACGAAGGTGATCTGTTCGGCGGCGGCGATGCCGGTTGTTGCAAACAATCCGAGCGATCCGCCCAACAAAGCGTAGCCAAATCGAAAATCTCGTTTCGTCGTCATCCTCGCCTCCTCTGTCACCAATTAAATTCACTGACCGATCGCATCGAGAAACTGGTACCAGCCGGCGACCATGCGCACGGCGGGCTCGCGCAACGGATAGAACGGGATAGCTTTCAATCGCCGCGCGTCGAGCAGTCCGACCTCTGGCGTCTCGCCGCGCACGAAGGCGGCGAGATAGCGGCCCATCAGGCTCGACATCGCCACGCCCGCGCCGTTGTAGCCCATCGAGAACAGCGTGCGGTCGTCGATGCGGCCGATATGCGGCACCGAGTCCAGCGTCATCGCGACCAGGCCCGACCATTTGTAGGCAAGCGGGATATCGGCAAGGTCGGGGAAGATACCCACCATCGCCTTGCGCAGCGCATCGAACGCGGCTGCGGAGTCCTGCTTGCCGAAGGCACCGCGGCCACCGAAGATCACGCGATTGTCGACCATCCGGAACCAGCGCATCATGCGCTTGGTCTCGGTGTAGGTGCGGCCCGCCGGCATCAGCTTGCCCGCCAGATTGCGCGGCAGCTTTTCGGTCGCGATCATGGCGCTGCGGAACGGGATCAGCGTGCGCTGCATGTTCGCGGTCGCGCCGGTGAGGTCGGAGTAGCTGTTGGTGGCGATGATCGCCTGCTTTGCCCGCACCGCGCCTTGCGGCGTTTCGGCGACGATGCCGCCGTTCTCGTGCCGGAGGCTTACGACCGGCGATTCCTGGTAAATCGGCACGCCGCGGCGCGCCACGCCTCCGGCGAGGCCGCGCAGATAGTTCAGCGGATGGATGCCGCCGGAGCCGGGATTGAGCACGCCGCCGACGAAAATGTCGGAGCCGGTCTCGTCGCGCACCTGCCCCTTGTCGAGGATGCGGACCTCGGCACTCCCCATCTCGCGCGTCATCCAGTTGGCTTCGTCTATCGCGGCCCGGAGCGTCGTCTCGTTGTGCGCCGCCTTGACCTGGCCGGAGCGCGTCAGATTTGCGCTGGTGATGTCATATTCGGCGACGAGCTCCTCGACGATGTCGATCGATTCATGCGCGATCTCGTACATGCGCTGCGCCACGGCGCGGCCGTGCACAGCGTCGATGTCGCGGAACGAGAGGCGGAATTTTGCGGTGATCACGCCGCCATTGCGGCCACTCGCGCCCCAGCCCGGGCGGTTGGCCTCGAGCACGATCGGCGACAAACCGCTTTTGGCGATGTGGTGTGCCGCCGACAGGCCGGTATAGCCCGCCCCGATGATCACCACATCCGCCTGCTGCTCGCCCGACAGGACCGGAAACTCGCGCGCCGGCTCCGCCGTGGCGGCCCACAGCGAATTGGCCGATGGCAGCGCGTTCCAGTCCCGTGTCATGCCGCCGCTCATGCCCTACGCCGCCGGTCCGATGGCCGCATCGGCAAGCGCTTTCAATGTCGGGAAATGGAAATCTGGCTTGGTCAGCGTCTCCACGGCCGGTGTACCGCCAAAGCCGGCCATGCCCTGACGGCGCTCGATCCAGCACACCTTGTAGCCGAGTTTCCGCGCGATCCCGATGTCGTGATACTGGCTCTGCGCGACGTGCAGGATATCGGACTGCTTGTAGCCGAAAGCGGACTGGCGGCCCTTGTTGTAGGCGAAGAACTCCGGATCTGGTTTCGCAACGCCAGTCTCGTCGGCGCACACGGTATCGTCGAAGGGATTGCCGAGCGCATGCGCGTAACAGGAGAGCGCGACGCGGTCGGCGTTGGTCATGGCGACCAGCCGAAATTTGGTGCGCAGGCGCTTCAAGGCCTCGACCGAGTCCGGGAACGGTCCCCAGCGCAGCACCGCGAGCTGGAAAACGTCGCAGGAGGCGTCATCGGCCTGCAGCCCGAGCTCCTTGGCGAGATAGCGATAGACATGGAACATCACCTCGCTCGAACGCTCATGGTGCTTGTCGCGGCCACGCTTATAGGATTCGAAGATCTTGTCGTCGCTGAGCTCGGCCGGCGATTTGCCCGAGATCCTGCGCACCGCGGAGAGCACGCCGGTCTCGAAATCGATCAAGGTGCCGACGACGTCGAAGGTGAGAACCTTGAAATTGCTGAACGAGGCTGCTGACGACATTTTTGGCTTCTTCTCTCGGTTGGACAAGACTTCGGTTCAGTCCCTCACCCTGGGCACGACGATGGTGTCCTCGGGATGAAGGGTCACGGTGAGACTGCCGCCGAGCGGCGGGATGCGGCTGTAGGCTTCGTGGTGGCTCGCCTGGCGCAGGCTGAGCACGACGCCGTCGGCGAGCGCGAGGAAGATGCGCAGGCTCTCGCCCTGATAGACGATGTCGGTGACCGTTCCGGTGAGCCGATTGCAGGCGGTGTCCTGCGCGCCGTCGTCGATCAGCAGCTTTTCGCTGTGCACGGCGAGCATCAGCGAGTCTCCGTCAGGAATGGCGCGGGCGCTGCGCAGAAGGACATTGCCGAGTGCAACGCCGGAGGCATCGATGCGCCGCACCGGCAGCATCGTAGCTTCGCCAATGAAACTCGCGACGAAGGAATCGGCGGGATGATCGTGCAGCCGCTCGGGCGCGTCGATCTGGATCAGCCTGCCGTCCTTCATCACGGCGACGCGGTCGCTCATGGTCAGCGCTTCGCGCTGATCGTGGGTGACGTAGATGATGGTGGCGCCGATGCGCCTGTGCAGCGTGCGCAGCTCGATCTGCATGGATTCGCGCAGCTGCTTGTCGAGCGCGGACAGCGGTTCGTCCATCAGGATCAGCCGCGGCTCGAAGATCATGGCGCGTGCGAGCGCCACGCGCTGGCGCTGGCCGCCGGAGAGTTGCGCGATGCCGCGCTCTTCGTAGCCGGCAAGGCCGACGATCGAAAGTGCCGCGCGTACCTTGTCCGGCCAGGCCGCCTTCGGCAGCCGTCGCGCGCGCAAGGGAAAGGCGACGTTCTCCCCGACGCTCATATGCGGGAACAGCGCGTAGTTCTGGAACACGACGCCGATGTCGCGCTTGTGCGGCGGCATCCAGGTGACGTCACGACCGCCGAACAGGATCGTTCCGCTCGATGGCAGGATGAAGCCGCCGAGGATGCCGAGCAACGTGGTCTTGCCGGAGCCGGAGGGGCCGAGCAGCGAGACGAATTCGCCGGCGGCGACATTGAGGGACACGTCGTCGAGAGCGCGAACGGCGCCATAGGCCTTGCTCGCGGATCTGATCTCGACGCTTTCCGCTCGTTTGTCCAACGATCGACCTCGCCATGTCCCTACAATGGCGTGCCTCACTGCGCGCCATAAGCCTGCTTTATAGACAAGAAACTTGAACATTCACGCTCGAAGCGTGCACCGCACCAAGTTCTTCGCTCGCAAGCCCTGTCTTTAAGCTGTCATGTCGATGACACCAGACTTGGCAAAACTCGGCAATTGCCAAATTCTCACCCGGCTCATAACATGGCGTTATGCCCGAGCTGCGCCGGATGCTGCCCTCAAGTAACGCCCTGTTCGTCTTCGACGCAGCGGCGCGCAACGGCAGCTTCACGGCGGCGGCCGCCGAACTGAACGTCACCCAGCCCGCGGTGAGCCGGATGCTGGGCCAGTTCGAGGACCATCTCGGCGTCCGCCTGTTCGACCGCAAGGCGGGACGCGCGGTGCTCACCGAGGAAGGCGAACTCTTGTATCGCCGCGTGCTCGAAGGCTTTCGCAGCATCGAGAGCGGGTTGGTCGAGATCGAGCGACGCCGCAAGGGCACGGAGACGGTGACGCTGTCGGTCTCCTCCGCCTTCACAACGCATTGGCTGATGCCGCGGATCGACAAGCTGCAGCGGCAATTCCCGCAGGTCGATTTGCGCTTTCAACTGATCTCCGGCGCGCTGCGCGGACCGGTGGAAAATGTCGATCTCGGCATGCGCTTCCGCGATCGCGAGGAGCCGTCATCCGGCGGCACGCTGGTAATGAAGGAGGTCATGCTGCCGATGTGCAGCCCAGCCTATCTCGGCGAAACCGATCCCACTGAGGGCAACACCATCATTCGGCTCGCCGAGACGCCGGGCGACTGGGCCGCGGATTACGCATCGCTTCTCACGGGGCGCCGCGGTGCGGCCAAGGCGCTGAGCTTCACGGACTATGCCGTCGTGATGCAGGCCGCCCTGCTCGGCCAGGGCATCGCGCTCGGTTGGCTGACGGTCGCCTCGCACTGGCTGTTGACCGGCGCGCTGGTGCCGGCCTCCGACACGCTCACCACCACACGCCGCATCTGCGAATTCCTGCCACCGCGCAACCGGCCGATGCGCCCCATCGCCGCCGAGATCCGCGACTGGATCATCGCGCAGATGCAAGGCGAGATTGCCGCGATCGACCGGCTCTATCCGAACCTCGGCGCGATGGCCGCGTGCTACTGATGCTCGATCGCGCGGATCGCGCCGCGGAGCTCGGCCAGGCCGCGGAGGCGGCCGATCGCGGTGTAGCCCGGATTGGTGCGCTTAGTGGCGGCGAGATCGTCCAGCATGCGATGACCGTGGTCGGGACGAAAGACGATTTGGTTGTCGGGCGAACGTCGCGCGTTCTCCTTCAGCAGCGCTTTCAGCACCGCGACCATGTCGACGTCACCGTCGAGATGATCGGACTCGTAGAAGGACAGGCCATCCCCCTCGCGCTTGGTCGCGCGCAGATGCGCAAAGGCAATACGCGGACCGAAGCGTTCGGCCATCGCGGGAAGATCGTTCTCGGCGCGCACGCCGAGCGACCCCGTGCACAGGCAGATACCATTCGCCTTGGACGGCACGGCATCGAACAACGCCTGATAGTCATCGGCGCTGGACGCGACGCGCGGCAGGCCGAACAACGGGCGCGGCGGGTCGTCCGGATGCAGTGTCAATGAGACCCCGAGCTGCTCGGCGACGGGTGTGACGCGGCCCAAAAACTCGGCCAGATGCTGCCGCAGGATTTTTGGCGTGACGTCGCGATATGTTTCGAGCCGGTCGCGGAATTGCGGGATGGTCATCGGCTCGGTGGTCGAGCCCGGCAGCGCGCTGGCGATCACCATGACGAGGTAATCGATATCGGCTTGACTCATCTGGTCGAACAGCTTTTTCGCACGAACCTGCTGCTCCGGCGAATACTCGGCGGCGGCGGCCGGCCGCTTCAGGATCTGCAGCTCGAAGGCGGCGAAACGGTCCTGGTCGAAGCGCATGGCACGAGCGCCGTTCGGCAACTCCCATTCGAGATCGGTGCGGCACCAATCCACGACGGGCATGAAGTTGTAGCAGATGATCTTGATGCCGGCCGCGGCCACCGCCTCCATGCTGGCGATCCACGTCTCGATCGAGCGCGTCGCCTTAGCCCCGAGACGCTTGACATCGTCGGGGATCGGAATTGATTCCACCACCGACCAGGTCAGCTGCGAACGGCCGGGCTGGCCGTTTTCGATGAAATTCTTGCGCTCCTCGACCGCCTTGCGTGTCCAGGCTTCGCCGATCGGCACCTGATGCAGTGCCGAGACGATATCGCTCGCGCCGGCCTGCCTGACATCATCCAGCGACACAGGGTCATCGGGCCCGTACCAGCGCCATCCCTCGAGCATCATAAGAATTCTCCCGGATCAGTTCGCGGTCAGCACGACCTTGACGCTCTGCGAGCGGTCGAGGGCCAGCCGCAGCGCGTCCGGCGCGGTGGACAGCGGCCGCTCGGCGGTGACCAGAGACAGCACGTCGACGCTGCCGTCCGCAATCAGCTCCACCGCCGTCATGAACTCGAGCCCGAAGCGGAATGAGCCGCGCAGGTCGATCTCCTTGGCCATCACCGCATTGGCCGGTACCGGAATCTGGCCACCCGGCAAATTGCCGATCTGCACCACCACGCCGCCGCGCCTGACGATACCGATCGCACTGGCAAGGCCTGCAGCCGTGCCCGAGACTTCGAAAGCGACATCGTAGGGGCGCGACGCGGCCTGCGCCTTCAGGCCTTCCTCGCCGGCTGCGACATTCTCGACGTGTGAGGCGCCGAGCCGGGTCGCAAAGGCCAGCGGCGCCGGCGCGATGTCGGCCACTGTGATGTCTGTCATGCCGGCGCGGCGCGCGGCAAGCATGGTCAGAAGCCCGATCGGACCGGCACCGAAAATGATGCCGCGCTTGCCTTCGATGTTGCCGGCACGCGCCACCGCGTGCAGGCAGACCGCGAGCGGCTCCGCCAGCGCCGCGGCCTGATAGGACACATGATCGGGGATCTTCACGCACTGCGCCGGGATTGCGTCGAAGTAATTGGCAAAGCCTCCCTGCATGTGCGGCGTCTTCGAGGCCGAGCCCATGAAGTAGATATTTTCGCAGAGGTTTTGCCGGCCTTGGCGGCAGGCGACGCAGTGGCCGCACCAGCGCGACGGGTTGACGGCGACACGGTCGCCGACCTTCAGGTTCGCTGCGGAGCCCGCGATCTCCACGACCCCGCCGGAGATCTCGTGGCCGAGCACCAGCGGCGACTTCACCACGAAATCGCCGGTCCGGGCATGACGGAAATAATGCATGTCCGAGCCGCAGATGCCGCCGGCGCCGAAGCGGATGCGCACCATGCCTTCCGCGAGCTTGTCGAGCGGATGCTCGACCATGCGCAGATCTTCGGGGCCAAACAGGGTTGCGGCGAGAGCAGTTGAGGTCATTTGGAAAGTCCCATGTATTTCGGCAGCCAGAGGGTCAGTTCGGGAATGTAGGTGATCGCGAGCAGCGCGAGCATCAGCGGCACCAGCCAGGGCAGGATCGCCACCGTCGTGCGCTCGACCGAGAGTTTTGCGACGCGCGCGAGCACGAACAGCACCATGCCGAGCGGCGGATGCAACAGGCCGATCATCAGGTTCAGCGTCATGATCAGACCGAAATGGATCGGGTCGATGCCGAGCTTGAGCACGATCGGCAACAGGATCGGCACCAGAATGGTGATCGCCGCCGTGGTGTCGATAAAGCAGCCGACGAACAGGATCAGGACGTTGGCGAGCGCCAGGAACACCCATTTGTTGTGGGTGATGCTGAGCATCCAGTCCGACAGCATCTGGGCTGCCTGCGACACCGTGAGCAGCCAGGCGAAGATCGAGGCGGCCGTGACGATGAACAGAACCGACGCCGTGGTCTCGATGGTGTCGAAGGTCGCCTTCGCCACCGTCTTCATTGTCATGGTGCGGTAGCGCACGAGGCCGAGAAAGAGCGACCAGATCACGGCGGCGACCGCCGCTTCCGTCGGCGTGAACCAGCCGAGCGTCATGCCGCCGATCAGGATGACCGGCGCCATCAGCGCCATCACCGCGGAGAAGTCGAAGTACCAGTCCATCGCGAGCAGCACGACCAGACCAATCCCAACTGCCCAATTGGTGGAGAGACCGGCGACCGTCAGAAGCCAGACAGCCATCGGGAAGCTCAGTACGACGAGGATCTCGAGCCCCGCCGACCCCAATTGCGGCCAGGAGAACGGCGTATCGTTGCCCCATTTGTTCTTGTGCGCGAAATAGGTGACGGTAGCCATCATGAGCAGCGTCAGCACGACGCCTGGAATGACACCCCCCAGAAACAGCGCGCCGATCGAGACATTGGCCATCATGCCGTAGATCACGAAAGGCAGCGACGGCGGGATGATCGGCCCGAGCGTCGCCGACGCCGCGGTGACACCGACGGAGAATTCCGTCGAGTAGCCGTGGTCCTTCATCGCCTTAATCTCGATGGTGCCGAGACCGGCGGCATCCGCGATAGCGGTGCCGGACATGCCGGAGAAGATCACCGAGCCGATGATGTTGACATGGCCAAGGCCGCCCCGCATCCAGCCGACCAGCGCGACGGCGAACTTGTAGATGCGCCCGGTGACGCCGGCGATGTTCATGAGATTGCCGGCCAGGATGAAGAACGGCACGGCGAGCAGCGGAAAGCTCTCGACGCCGGCGATCATGCGCTGTGCCAGCGTGACGTCGGGAGTCACGCCGCTGACCAGGATGTAGAGCAGCGACGACGCCGCCATGGCAATCGCCACGGGTACGCCGAGCAGCATCAGGACGAGAAAGCCTCCAAGCAACAGCAACATGGGATTACCCTTCAAAACCATCGTAGGCGCCGGGACGTTCGAGGATCGAATAGCCCTGTCGCAAATGTTGCACGGCCACCTGCAGAGAGCGCACGAACATCAGCACGAAGCCGAGCAGCACCGCGTAGTAGACGTAGTCCTTGGGAAGATTGATCGTGGTCATGGATTCGTCGCCGATGATCTGGATGTAGACCCAGACCAGCTTGATGGCGTAGCCGAAGAAGGCGATCCGGATCAGGTCGATCACCGTCGACAACGCCCGCGCCACGAGGTGCGGCAGATAGCGATAGAGCAGGTCGACCTGAATGTGCCGCGACAGCCGCACGCACATCGAGGAGCCGATGAAGACCACGCCGATCAGGCAGTAGGTCGCGATCTCCTCGGTCCAGGCGTAGCTGTCGTTGAGCACGTAGCGGGTAAAGAACTGGAGGAAGACGGCGAGCGCCATTACCCAGAAGATCGCCAGCGCGACCCAGTCCTCGAAAGCGTAGATGCCGAGATCGACCTTGGGTGCCGCCTCCTCCTCGAAGGTGTGGGCGATCTCGTCCGCGGTGATCTGCCGGTGCGTTTCGGCGGTGGACATGGGTGTGCTCCTCAAACTGATCACGTCGTTCCGGGATGGTGCGCTAGCACCAGACCCGGAACCTTCGAGATTCTCAGGTGCGCGATTGCGCACCGTAGTTCGGTCCTGCGGACCGCCCCGGGATGACGATACGTCGTTACTTCACCGCCTGAATGCGTTCCCAGTCGGCCTTGCGATAGCCAAACGTCTCGAACGCGACGTTCTTCAGCACGGTGTCGCGGAACTCGTTCTTGTCGACCTCGGTCACGGTCAGGCCCTTCTCCTTGAAGAAGGCGACCAGCTTGGCCTCGTTCTGCTTGATCTCCGCGGTCGCCTTGGCGGCGGCCTCCTGCGCGACGTCGGTGAAGATCTTCTTGTCCTCGTCGCTGAGCTTCTTCCAGAGCGCGCCGGCCACCACCGTGTTGAGGTGGTCGACGATGTGGCCGGTCAGCACGATGTGCTTCTGCACCTCGTAGAACTTCTTGGCCTCGATCGTGGTCAGCGGGTTCTCCTGAGCCTCGACGGTGCCGTTCTGGAGCGCGAGATAGACTTCAGCGAACGCGATCGGCGCGGTGTTGGCGCCGCAGGCGCGCGGCATCGCCAGATAGGCGGGAACGTCGGGCACGCGCATCTTCAGGCCCTTGAGGTCGACACAGGTCTTGATCGGCTTGTTCGACGAAGTCTGGCGCACCCCGTAATAGGTCACCGCGACGATGTGGTGGCCGCTCTTGTCCTCATATCCCTTGGTAAGCTCCTTGAAGATGTCGCTCTTGGTGTAGGCGAGCAGATGATCGGCATCGCGGAAGGTGTAGGGATAATAGGTAACGCCGATCGGCGGAAAGCTCTTCGCGGCGAAGCTCGATCCGGAGATGATGATGTCGACCGAACCAAGCGAAAGGCCCTGGTTGATGTCGGCCTCCTTGCCGAGCTGCGACGCCGGATAGACGTCGATCGCATAGCGCCCGTTGGTGCGCTTGCCGATCTCCTGCGCGGCCCAGACCGACGCGGTGTGGAAGGGCTCCGAGGTCTCGTAGACATGGGCCCATTTCAGCTTGGTCTGCGCCATGCCGGCGCCAGTCGTAGCAATCATCGCCGCGGCCGAGACCGCCACCACCATTGTCATCTTTTTCAACACTGACTTTTCCTCCATTTTTCAAGTCTACTTCTTGTTCGCCCGCCTGAAGTGGACGCGGGCCGCCCAATCTCATCGCCGCCGCGCGCTGCCGCTTTTGGCCCGCTTCTTCAGCGCTCGCTCCGGTTTTGCCGGCGTTACCGGCGAGCCTGCCGATCGGCCGCGTGCCGAAGACGATCCTGCCGCGGTCTCGGCGCCAAAATTCTGCGCAAAGCGCTCCTGGGATCGTGCGAGATGATCGCGCATCGCATCGCGCGCGGCCTCGGGATCATGCGCCGTGATCGCGTCGCGCACCGCGCGATGCTCGTCGAGCGCAGTGCGCCACGTGCCCGGGCTCTCGAAATAATGCGCAAGCTGCGCGAAATAGGGATTGAGGCGCTGGTCGAACAACTCGCCGACCACGCGCACCAGAACGGCATTGCCGAGGCTTCCGGCGATCGCGACGTGGAAGGCGCGGTCATGGACCATCGAGGCTTCGCCGGGGTGTTCTACATTCTCCATCGCGACAAGGGACGCATCGATGCGGGCAACGTCGTCCTTCGTCGCCACGCGCGCGGCTTCTTCGGCAATGGCGCTTTCCAGGAACTCGCGGGCGCGCAGCAGCTCGAACGGGCCCTCGATGACGGAAGCAGGCGCGATCGCGGCAACGGCCGCGGGCTCGATCACATAAATGCCGGAGCCGACGCGGATACGGAGGCGGCCCTCGACTTCAAGCGCGATCAGGGCTTCACGCACCGTCGGCCTGGAAATCTTGAGTTGCTCGGCGAGCTCGCGTTCGGTCGGCAAGCGGCTGCCGACCGCGTACTCGCCGCTGTCGATCAGGTTTCGCAATTGATCGGCGACCTGGCGATAAAGCCGTCTCGCCTCCACAGCTTCCAGCGGCACGCTGGTCCTCCCGAAAAGGCCACGCCGGCAGCTCTCGCTGCCCGCAGCCCGCCAATTTTGGAAAATTGGTCTTACCAATTGACCGCAGCATTGACCGAGGACAGGCGCCATGTCAAGCAGCCGCCAAACAAGGGGAGAGACGACCATGCGCCTTGATCCAACGCGCCTTGGCCGCGCCAATCTCGACCGGCTGCCACCAGGCATCCGCCGTCCGGCCTACGACCGTTCGCGCGTCACGCCCGGCATCGTGCATCTCGGCCTTGGCGCGTTTCATCGCGCCCACCAGGCCGTCGTCATCGACGATTGCCTTGCCGCCGGCACCACCTCGTGGGGCATCGTCGGCGCCAGCCTGCGCAGCCCTGACACACGCGACGCCCTCGCCCCGCAGGATCATCTCTATACGGTTGCCGTCCGTGCGGTCGAAGGCACCGAACACCGCATCATCGGTTCGCTGCTCGACAGCGTGGTCGCGCGCGAGAGCCCGGCACGATTGGTCGAGCGAATGGCCGATCCCGCCATTCGCATCGTCTCCCTCACCGTCACCGAGAAAGGCTATTGCCACACGCCGCAGACCGGCGATCTCGACGAACGGCATCCTGATGTCGTGCACGACCTCAACAATTTCGACGCGCCGCGCTCGGCACCCGGCTTCATCGTCGCCGCGCTGGCGCGCCGGCGGGCCCTGGGCGCCCCGCCCTTCACTGTGCTGAGCTGCGACAACCTCGCCGCCAATGGCCACACCGTGCAGCGGATCGTGACGCAATTCGCCGCGCTGCGCTCGAAGGATCTCGGCAAGTGGATCGCGGATACCGCGGCCTTCCCCTCGACCATGGTCGACCGCATCGTGCCGGAGACGACGGATGGTGACCGCGATGCGGTTTCATCGGCGCTCGGGTTGCGCGACGCATGGCCCGTCATGACCGAGCCGTTCACGCAATGGGTGGTCGAGGACCGTTTCACGGCAGGCCGGCCCGATCTTGCCGCTGCCGGCGTCGAGCTCGTCACCGACGTCAAGCCGTTCGAGCTGATGAAGCTGCGGCTGCTCAACGCCAGCCATTCGGCGCTGGCCTATCTTGGCTATCTCGCCGGCTACGAAACCATCGCCGACACCATGCTGGATCCGCATTTCGCACGCCTCGCGGCGCAGGTGATGGAAGAGGCCGCGGTGACGCTGACGATGCCCGGGGGCACCGATCTCGCCGCCTATCGCGCCTCGCTGCTCAAGCGCTTCGCCAATCCGGCACTGCATCACCGCACCTGGCAGATCGCGATGGATGGCTCGCAAAAGCTACCGCAGCGCCTGCTCGGCGCGATCCAGGATCGTCTCGCCAGCAACCTGCCGATCGCGACGCATGCGCTCGCGGTGGCCGGCTGGATGCGCTACGTCACCGGCCGCGACGAGAAGGACCGCACCATCGACGTGCGTGATCCGCTCGCCGCCGAGTTCGCTGGCTTGGCGCGCGAGGCAGGTCCCGTCGCCGAACGATTGGCGCCCGCCCTGCTCGGCGTCGAAAAAGTGTTCGGACCGCTGGGCGCGGAGCCGCGCCTGCGCGAGGCCGTGACCGTGGCGCTCGGCCGACTCTATAAGGATGGCGCGCGGCGTGCGGTGGAGACGCTTGTCTCAGCGTGACCACAAAACGGGCAGCAATGCTGCATTGCGGTCCAGATCGAACGGAAAGTCGACGGAAGTCGCGCTTGATTTTTCCCTGTCATTGCCCCACCCGAGAGGCATGGCAAAGGACAACAAGGTGATCGCCGCGAACGCAGCGTTCTACGCCGCCTTTTCGACCGGCGATTTCGACGAAATGGAGCGGATGTGGGCGGACGATGACGCCATTTCCTGCATTCATCCCGGCTGGCCGGCCATCATCGGCCGGGCCACGGTGATCGGAAGCTGGCGCGACATCCTGCAGAGTCCGGAACGCCCGCAGATCGTCTGCGCGGAACCGCAGGCCATTGTCGATGGCGACAGCGCGCGCGTGCTCTGCATCGAGATCGTCGACGGCACGGCATTGGCCGCTGCCAACCATTTTCGGCGCGTCGGGGACGACTGGCGCCTGGTGCACCACCAGTCGAGTCCGATCGCGCAAATTGTCGAGCAAGCTGAGGACGATAGAGCGAGCCACCGCGTCCATTGAGGGCGCCCGGCCCGCAGGCACATTCTACTGTGCATGGGGTTGTTTTTCATTTTTTTGTTTTGGCGCCTCACCCGAGCCCGGACAGATCATCCAGCACGACCCGCGCCTGGCTAAAATCTTCGTCCCGGAAGAACATGCTTCTGGTGATGAGCACGGGAATGTTCGCCCTTGAGGCTGCGATCAGGCCGTTGGCGGAATCCTCGATCGCGACGCAGTCGGACGCGTTGAGCTTTAGCCGCGCCAGGATCTCGAAATAGACGTCCGGCGCAGGCTTTTTATGCCGCACGTCATCCCCGGCCACGATCGCATCAAAATCCGCGGCCCAGCGCTTTCCGAGGGCCTGCGACAGCAGTGCATCGATATTGGCGTGCGACGTGGTCGTCGCGATCGCGAGCCGCTGGCCGCGCGCCTTGGCAGCAGCGAGCAGATCCGTCACCCCGGGCCGTAAGGGGCAGCAGCCGGTCTCGACCAGTTCGGCATAACGCGCAGTCTTGATGCGATGGAGTTCCGCGATGTCCACATCCGACAATGGCGCCGCGATCGGCAGCCTTTCATGGTGGGCGCGGATCCGTTCCTTGCCGCCGGTGACCCGCAGCAGGTCCTTGTAGACGGCCCGGTCCCACTTCCAGTCGAGGCCGTGGCGGGCGAAGGCATGGTTGAAAGCCTGCCGATGCAGCTCCTCGGTCTCGGCCAGGGTGCCGTCGACATCGAAGATCAGCGCGGCGGCGCGGCGGACCAGCTCAGCGGCGTCAGATGGCATTATAGCGAGCGCTTCTGCCTGCATGATCGATGTGTCCCTCCGATGAGCGACCATCGCCTCCACAGGCGGGCGGGACAAATTGCAATATCTTTTGCCGGACCCAAAAATCTCTTATGAGCGGAGGAGCGCTGCGGCGTGAACGGGAACTTCGACCTGCAAGGAAGACGTATGCGGCTCTTTATCCTTGGCCTCGGCTACAGTGCCCGGCACTTCGTCCGCCTGTTCGGTGGCCGCTTCTCGCATATCGCCGGCACGGTGCGCGATCCCGCGCAGCGGGGCGATCTCGCCGGCATCGAGGTGCACGCTTTCTCCGGCGGCAGTCCGGCACGCGAGACGGTCGAACGTATCAGCGACGCCGACGTTCTTCTCATCTCGATCCCGCCCGGCAGCGCCGGCGATCCTGCCATTGCGACCTTCTCGGACGTGCTGGCAGCGGACCGCCACCGCAGGATCATCTATCTCTCCACCATCGGCGTATACGGTGACCATGCCGGCGGCTGGGTCGACGAGAGCACGCTGCCGAAGGCCGACCTCGACCGCACGCGCATGCGGGTCGCGGCGGAACAGGCCTGGACGGACGCGACCGGTGGCGACGCCGCGATCCTGCGGCTTGCGGGTATCTATGGCCCCGGTCGTAACGCTCTGGTGACGCTCCGCGCTGGAACGGCCCGGCGCATCATCAAGCCAGGACAGGTGTTCAACCGCATCCACGTCGACGACATCGCGAGCGCCATCATGGCCGCGGTTCATTACCCGAGCGGCGGTACGTGGAACGTCTGCGACGACGAGCCCGCACCGCCGCAGGATGTGATTGCGTACGCGGCGAAGCTGATGAATGTTGCACCGCCGCCCGAAGAGGCGTTCGAGACCGCCGAGATGTCGGCGATGGCCCGCAGCTTCTATGCCAGCAGCGCTCGTGTTTCCAACGCGAAAATGAAGCGCGAGCTCGGCGTCACGCTTGCGTATCCGACCTATCGCCACGCCCTGGATACGTTGTGGCACGCGGGAGAGGGACGATAGCGTTCCGGCATTCCCGGCGTCCCAGGCATGCCCTGCTCGCGCTTGACTTCGCTCCGGTACGGTCGTGATCTAACCATCGAGCGGGCCACTGCAAAACGAGCCCGCGCTTGGGAGGATCCAATGAAGACGATCGTCATGGTCGCGGCGGCTGCCGTCATCACACTCGGTGCAGCGCGCGCCGCGCCGCTGCCCGAAGCCAGCCCAGACGACGCCGGCTTCTCGAAACAAGGCCTTGCACGGCTCGACAATTTTTTCGCGCGTGAGATCGCCGCCAAGCGCGTGCCCGGCGCCGTCGTGGCGGTGGCGCGGGACGGCAAGCTCGTCCACTACAAGGCCTATGGCATGCTCGATCCGGACAAGGGCACGCCGATGGCTATCGACGCGATCTTCGCGCTGGCATCGATGACCAAGCCGATGGCGGCAGTCGCGGGCCTGACATTGATGGAACAAGGCAAGCTACCGCTTCAGGCCAAGCTGTCCGACTACTATCCCGGCTTTGCCGACATGAAAGTCGGCGTTCAGCAGGGCGACGGTTCATTGAAACTCGAACCGCAGGCGTCACCGATCTTCATTCACGACCTGTACCGCCATACGTCCGGATTGATGTATGGCGGCCGCCCGGACTCATCGAGCCCGGTGGCGCGGCAATATCCCGACGGTGTCGCACCGGCGATCGAGGGCGACACCCAAGCCTTCATCGATCGGATGACAAAACTGCCGCTGGCGCATCAGCCCTCGACGGAGTTCGAATACGGCTTCTCGATCGACGTGCTCGGCGCCGTCGTCGAAAAGGTGAGCGAGCAGAAGCTCGGCGACTATCTCGCCGGCAATGTCTGGCAGCCGCTCGGCATGAAGGACGCGACCTTCCATCCGACCGACGCACAGCGCCCTCGCCTCGCCCGCCCGTTCGCCAACGATCCGCTGACCGGAAAGCCGCAAGCCATCAAGCTTTTGGACACGCCGACAAAATTCGACTGTGGCGGCGCCTGCTCGTTCGCCACCGTCGGCGACTACATCCGCTTCGGACAGATGCTGCTCAACGGCGGCGAGCTCGATGGCCAGCGCATCCTCGGTCCCAAGACCGTGCATCACATGATGACCAATCATCTCGGCCCCGAG
Source organism: Bradyrhizobium sp. RT6a (assembly GCF_040547675.1). Lineage (NCBI taxonomy): Bacteria > Pseudomonadati > Pseudomonadota > Alphaproteobacteria > Hyphomicrobiales > Nitrobacteraceae > Bradyrhizobium > Bradyrhizobium sp. RT6a. The sequence continues at coordinate 295,556 of NZ_JBEPQC010000003.1, read as the reverse complement.
ATCAAGAACAACGTGGCGAACATCGAACCGCATCGCGCCGGCTTCGGCTTTGGCCTCGCAGTCGCGGTCCGCACCAGCGAAGGATTGTCGTCGGTCCCCGGCAATCCCGGCGAGTTCACCTGGAACGGCGCCTACGGGACGCAGTTCTTCTGCGATCCCAAGGAGCGTCTTGTCGTTGTGGTCGGAACGGCGGCGCCGGGCGAACTGCGCAAATATTATCGCGAACAGGTCCAGGACATCGTCTATGGCGCGATGGTGAAGTGAGATCGACGCCTTGGAATAGAAAGGGCGGCCACTCGGGCCGCCCTTTTAAAATCAGCGTCAGCTCAACACGCCATACTTCTTGAACCAGGCCTGGGCCTGCTTCCAGGCATCTTCTGCGGCGTCCTTGCGGTAGCTGCCGCGGTAGTCGGCATGGAAGCCGTGCGGCGCTTCCGGATAGATCTTGAACCCGGCCGTCTTCTTGTTTTGCTCGAGCGCGGCTTTCATCTGCTCGACCTGAGTGACGGGAATGCCGGTATCGGCGCCGCCATAGAGGCCGAGCACCGGTGCCTTCATCTCGGGCGCGAGCTGCATCGGGCTCTTCGGCCACAGCGGATTGGCGGGATCGACGACGGTGCCGTAGAATGCAACACCAGCCTTGAGGCCGCCGCTGTGAGCGGCATACTCCCAGACGGTGCGTCCGCCGCGGCAGAAGCCGACGACGCCGAGCTTCGCGGTGTCGCCGCCTTGCGATCCCGCCCACGCCACCGTCGCAGCGCGATCGGACAGCAGTTCGCCGTCCGGCTTGGCATTGACGATCGGCAGCAGGTCCTTGATCTCGGCGACCTTGGTCAAATCGACGCCCTTGCGGAAATAATAGTCGGGCGCGATCGCGAAGGCGCCGAGCTTCGCCAGGCGCCGCGTCACGTCCTTGATGTATTCGTGCAGGCCGAAGATCTCCATCGCCACGATGATCACCGGCGCCTTGGTGTTGCCGGCGGGGCGCGCGAAATATGCAGGCATCTCCTCGGAGCCGACTTTGATCTTGACGTCGCCGGTCTGGAGGCCGCCGGTATCAGTGGTGATCGCCTCGGCGCGCACGGGCCCTGCCGCAAGCGTGTGGCCGGCCGCGACCGCCGCGGTGGCGCTCATGAATCCGCGGCGCGAGACCGGGGCGACCTTGGTCAGCCCGACGACGTCGGATGTCATGGTGGTTTCGATACTCATCGGTTCGTCCTTCCTGATGCGCGCCTGATCCTTCAGGCGGCGCATTCGCCAATAGTTGCCGGCGAAACGCAAATCACCAGCCTACGAGCGCACCGCTTTCAGGCCTTGTTTTCAGGTCTTGATCTGATGCTGTTTCACTGGCGAAGCCTTGCGCCATACGCGCCGCGATCACGACGACGGGCGCTGCAAGGCCGATCGATTGATAAGACGGCGTGAGCGCGATGGTCAGGATCGATAGCTCCATGAGTGCGAAGCTCAGCAGCATGGCAGGCCGTCGGCCAATCCGGTCGGAATAGATCCCGAGCACGATTCCGCCGATCGGCCGCGTCACGAAGCCGGCGCCGAAGGTCGCCAGCGACGGCATCAGGCTGCCGTACTCGCTTCCCGTCGGGAAGAGGTATGGCCGATTTGGATGGCGAAGAAGCTGTAGGTGATGAAGTCGTAGAATTCGAGCATGTTGCCGACGGTGGCGGCCAATGCTGCGCGCTTGACGCTGAACGGCTTCACTTGCTCGATCACGGACGACACACTGGCATTTCCGGCTCGATCCTATTTCGATTTAACCGCCTGGCCGCATTGCGGCGCAACATCCATTAACCGAAAATAGCGGTTCGCTCGTCCCCATTTGCGCTGCCACGAGTTGCGGCCCATCGGCCTGCTCGCGCAATCCAAAGCGGTTCACGCAACAAATGGGCTCCGCGATGGTCGCAGCGACACATCATGTTGCACGCACATCCCGCGCTAGCGGAATTTGCGCGTACACCGCGTCCATTTGACTGAAATTTTCAGAAGAGTTGAGCCGGGCGATTTACTCGAACTTTCTTCGTGACGCTCTAGCTCCACGGCCGAAGGTTCCGCCTCTCTCAGGGAGCTTCATTATCAGCCGCCCGGATTGCGCTACCAAAAGCTCAATTGAATTAAGATTTACTGACCTGGAATTGAAATGAACTTGGCTCGCGAATCGATTGAACTGCTGGAACAGGTCGCCCGTATCCTGTGGTTCGAAGGCGCCAAGCACGGCTTGCGCGACCGCGAGTGGATGGCGCTGCGTTTCCTTTTTCGCGCCAACCGGTTTTCTCGGACGCCGTCGGCGCTCGCAAGTTACATCGGCACCACTCGTGGCACCGCCTCGTTCATCATCGGGGAACTGGAGCGGCTCGGATATCTCGAGCGAAAGCGCTCGGCCCAGGACAAGCGGTCGGTGATGCTGAACGTGACACAACAGGGCAAGAAGTTCCTGGTGCGCGACCCCGTCAACGTCCTCCTCGAGTCCATCGCCGTGCTCGAGGACGAGGCGAAAGTCAGCTTCCGCGACGCGCTCCGCCACGTGCTGGATCAGTCGGACGCAGCCGAACAGCGGCACCATACCGACGTCTGCAAGCGATGCATCTTCCTCCGCGAAGATCGCAGCACCACGGACAGCAGGACGACGGCCGAGTTCAGCTGCCGCCGGTTTCGCGCGCCGATCGCCGAGGCGGAGGTCGATCTGCTATGCACCAGCTTCGAGCATCACCGCAAATAGAAGGCGGCCCTCGATCAGGGCGTTGCCTTGCGTGACGAATAGATGACGCCCCCGCTGGACTCGACCACCAGACGTCCGTTCTCGTTTCTGATCTCCTCGATGCGGCCAAGGCCGGGCACCTGTTGTCCCAGCACCGCCTCGATGACGCCGTTCGGGCCTTGCAGGATCGCAATCCCTTCATAGGCCTGGCGGACCGACCAGCCCTTGACCGTCTTGCGCGGCGCCGAAATGCGCTCGGCCGGAGATACTGACCCCGTGATCTCGGGCGTAGCGGCCGAGGCCATCATCGGCATTGGCTGTGAGGCGACGGGCGCCGGAGCCTGGGCCTGCGCCTGGGCAAGCTTGTCCAGCTTCACCGTAGAGGACGAACTCACCCGTTCGATGCGATCCAGATTTTCGCCAAAACGGCCAAAACGGTCATTGGTCGCCTTGCTCGATTGATCGACCGCGGTGCGCAGACCGTCGAGATTATCGGACACGCCCGACACCTGCCTGCGCAGTTGCGTCACCGTCTCGCGCAGATTCCTGATCTCAGTATTGGCGGCGACGTTGCTCTGGGCGGGCTGCGTGGTGAGATAGGCGATCACGCCGGTGCAGGCGCAGACGACCAGGACCGCAGCGACCGCCAATGTCGCGAGCGGCACGACCCATGTCGGACGCGGCGGCGGCGGCTTAGCCACGATCACGGCCGGCTTGATCACGGTGGGCGTAGGCTTGGGGATTGCCATCTTGTCGAGGCGCGCCTTGGCGCGAATACGCTTCAGGCCCTCGAGCGCCTCTTTCGCCAGAGTTTCATCGCTAGCTGCTGCCGACGCAGGCTTGGTATTCGCAGCAGGCTTAGTATTTGCAGTAGGCTTAGTATTTGCAAAAGGCTTGGTATTTGCAAAAGGCTTGGCGGTCGGCGCCGCATTGTCCCTGGGATCGCGCGCATCTGTAGCCGGCTTCGCCGTTGCGGAAGCATCGGCGGTTGCGTTGGGACGAGCTTGTCCATCGGACAACATGCGAGAATGCTCCGTTCGGTTCGATCTGTCGAACGGTGACGTTATTTGCCGAAGCTTGCCTGAAACGTGCGGATCGAAAACTTTTCATCACGCGCGATGCGACGTCACATGAGTCAAAAGCGTCACGCACGCGGCGAGAGTGCGACTCGAAAGACACACCTTTGCCAAGATTTCGCCAAGCTGGAGTCGCTTCGCCATACATGAGTCGAATTGTCGCACGTGGAAACACGACGACGAGAGTCAATCCGGGGTTGAAAATCCCTCAATATGCATGATGCGCAGCATTACCCAAAATGGCTGTAATCATACGGGGATGCGGAACTTTAGAACCGCCAGGGTGCAAAACTAGTTCGAATTCCAAATCAACTGATGCGATTGAATATACAAAGAAACAACTCGAACCGAATCAACTGCATCAAGCACGTGTAGCAAACGCTTAGTTGCGCACGCTTGATCGGAAATCGGCAATTGTTACGGTCCTACTCAAGTGATTCTCGCCAGTTGGCGAGGAGATCGACACAGTGCAGTAGCGTTCGGATGCAATGAGCAACTTGGCGCAACTGTTCTAGGTCGCTTTCTCAATCCGCTCCGCGAGGTGATCCGCAAGACACCCGCCGAGCCTCATGCAGTAAGCGTTCAGTATCGAGTCGAAGTAGCAGGCCTGCGAGACGCAGGCACTGAATGCGTAGGGCTGCCCGCGAATATCGAAACCATAATAACGGTTCGCGGGAAGGAATATCGTCAAACAGCACAGTTGCCGAGCCGGGCATCACAACAACCAACCGGCCGTAACAAGTGCGAAACAGGGGCGACAAACTGATGTATATTATCGTTGATGATCGCGAGAGCGTCACGAACAGCTATGTCGGAGGGCTCGTTCGCGAAGGTGTATCGTCGATCGGCTTCTCCTCCGGAGAATTCTGGGACTGGCTACAATCTGCGAGTGAACCGGATTTGGCCGCGGTGGACGCCTTCCTCCTCGGGGATTGCGACACCCGCGGAAGCCTGCCGCGGGCGATGCGCAAGCGCTCCTCGGCGCCCATCATCGCCATGAGCGGCCAGAAGATGCTCAAGAACACGCTGGAGCTGTTCGAATCGGGCGTCGATGACGTCGTCCACGTGCCGATTCACCTCCGGGAGATCCTCGCCCGAACGGCCGCAATTGCGCGCCGCCGGGTCGGGGAACTGCCGAGGCCCTGCGAGACCAGGATCCAGGTCTTCTTCAACGGACGTGACCCCGAGATCGCTGGCCACGCCCTCACCCTGCCCCGCCGCGAACTGCGCATCCTCGAATATATGGTCAGCAACCACGGCAAGTGGGTCACCAAGACGCAGATATTCAACGCGGTCTACGGCATCTTCGAAGCGACATTCGACGAGAGCGTAATCGAGAGCCACGTCAGCAAGCTGCGCAAGAAACTCCGCGATCGCCTCGGCTTCGATGCGATCGTGGCCCGGCGCTACGTCGGATACCGGCTCGACATCCCGGCCGGCGAAACCATCGACGTGCCGATGCAGGAGCTCGACGAGGTCGGCATCCTGCTGAACAGGACGCATGCCGCCCCGGCGGCGTATCCGGCCGGAAACTGATCGGCAGGGCGCTGCTACGAAACCGACAACGGCCGCTGCGAACTTCCTTCGCAGAGGCCGTTGTAGTTTCAGCGACGTCAATGGCGAACAGAGGCGCGGCAGTACCGACGCTGCGGCACGCGTCCAAACTAGGTTCTAGAGCTTCGCTTCTGATTCGATCAGAACCGATAATGCCCTAGGGCTTCTGCTGGAATTCTTCCTTCGACACGTAATTGAAGTCCTCGACAAGGACGTCCTGGACGACTTCGGCCTGCATTCGCTCGTTGACACGCTGCTTGATGGCCGTCGTGAGGATGGAGAGGTCGTAACGGGCGAGTTTTCTGAAATCGAGGCGATCGTCCGCATAGATCCTGCGGAAGGCTTCATCGACGACGAACGGCTCGGGCGGCACGTTGAGCTGGTGCATGGTCCGCGCCTCCACGGTGTAGACGAAGCGCGCGACGATGTAGCCCTGCACGTTGCCACTCTCGACCATCGGCACGCTCAGCGCCCGCGTCTTCTGGTACTGCAGCCCCTCGAGATATTCGTCCTTTGCAGGCAGCAGGCTGCCATTTTCTTTCCAATAGGCCACGGCATAGCTCGTTCCCGCGGTGAGGATGCATACCCAGAGCCCGGCCAGCACGAGTCTGATCATTTTCCGTCCTGTGCTGCGCGGCCGGTATAGGTGCCGTCCGACTCGGCGTCTTTGATGGCCTTGACAATGATGGTCGCGACCTCGCGCACCGCATCGTAATGCATTTCGAGGATGGAACGGTTGCGCTCGAGCTTTTCGCGCAGCCGCTGGATCTCCTCGGTGATCTCGACCTCGCCGCCGAGATGCATTCGTGCCCGCATCAGGCGGACGAATTCCAGCATGCTCCGGCTTTTCCGGGCGCTGAACTCGTCGAAGTCGATCTTCTTGCCCGTCGCGAGCGCGGCCGTCTCCTCTTCGACGATGCTTGCGAGCCGGCGGATCGCAGCCAGCAGTCCGCGCACCTCGTCCGATCTCGCCGCGTCCGCGCCGTCGTTCGCCACCTCGCCGCCGACATTCGACAGCAGCACGGGCAGCAGCGCATCGCCCGAAACGCCTGCCGTCGTCATCGCCTCGGTGTCCACGGCCGGCTGCTCCATTACCATGGCCGCCGCGCCTTCTTGTGCCTGCATAGGAAATTCACCCTTCAACTTCTGTCATCCATTGCCGGATCGTCATCCGGCCTTGCCCGTAGCGACCGGTCCCGCCGGATGCGCGGCAGCGAGCTGCTTGGCAATGCCAATGCCCTTGCCCTTTGCCAGCTGCGCACCAAGTTGCTCCGCCAGCATCGACTTCCAGACGCCGCCGGCCGTGCCCTTGCCAAAGACCTCCTCCGACTCCTTCGGCAGCATCGTCTCGACGAAGGTCTGGAGGATGAAGGCTTCGAACTTGCGGTACACCTCGCCGGATGCCGGCGCCTTGATCACCTGCACCGGCGCCCCGTTCACCGCACCCGACTGCGGTTCCGAAACCTTCGCCGCGGATTGATCGGCAGCAGCCGCCTTGGCCTTCGCCTTGCCGACCTCCGCGTCCATCGTGGCGGTAAAATCCGTGTCCGATGATTTCAGCGCGTCGAGCTTCGCGGTGGCCGCGCGCTGCGTCACGGGATCGGCGGCGTCGAGGACGTCGAGAACGAGGTCGGGTGTCGCTGTCACGATCATGTCTTGGTCCGGTTGGCCGGCCGTGGCGTCCACTCGCGCACGGTGAGGCTTGTTCCCGTCATCTCCTCGAGCGATCGCTTCTCGGCGTCGCGAAGCTTGTCCGCGAGCGCCGCTTTCGCGACCTGCTCGAACTGCTTCACACGGCGGCTCTCCGCGCGAACCTGGACGAGCTGCTGCGAGGCCTGGGCCTGAATCGCACGCGCGCCGACGCTGGTTCTAGTCAGACGCCGCGCGATCGATTCGCTCGATGATCCCGCCGGCGGCTTCCCCTCGTTGAGAGTTCCGACCAGCCATTCCTGCTCGTCCTGCAAGCTGCGCTCCTGCTGCCGCAGATGCGCGAGCTGCCATTCTGACAGCCGGAGCTGGAGCTTCACGAGCGAAACCATCCGGCCGAGCTTGTCCGCGCGCGACGTCATGACCGATCACTCCGCCAGCCAGGACGAGACGCCGAGCATGAATTGCGTCAAGAGCTCGTCGCTGGTGAGGTAGAGCAGCAGGAATCCGCCGAACAGCACGAAGGGCACCGAGATGAAATAGACAGGAATCGCCGGCGTCAGCTTGTTGATCAGGCCGACCGCCAGGTTGACGACGACCGAATAGACGATGAAAGGGCTGGCGATCCGCAGCGTCAGCACGAATGCCTCCGACAACCGGCCCACGAGCTGGTCGAGCGGCATGCTGCCGCCGAGCCGGTCGCCGGGATGCCAGACGTCGTAGGAGTTCATCAGCCCGCGCAGGACCTGCCAGTGCTGGTCGGTCATGAAGAACAGCGTGGTGACGGCCGTCATGATCAGCGGCACCAGGGCCGGCGCCGGATCGGTGTCGCCCACCGGCGTCCCCGGGATGTTGCTCAGCCCGATCGCACTGGCCATCATGGTGGCCATGGTCTGGAGTGCGAGGAAGAACACGCGACCGCCGAGCCCGATGACGCTGCCGACCACGAGCTCGGAGCAGATCAGCAGCACGAGCGTCAGCGGCGCCGCGTTGTCCGTGAGAGGCTTCAGGACAGCAATCAGGATCGGCGTCAGCGCAAACGTCGTGACGAGCGCGACGAACAATCGGACCTGGGCCGGAACGTTGACGCTGGAATAGCCGGGCACCAGCATCAGGCAGGCACCGATGCGGCAGAACACGATGAACGTCACCAGCACGCTGTCGGTGAGGCCGCTGATCACGATATGGCTCCAAGCGCCCTGATCTCGGTGCTGCGCGCGACTTCGACATGCGACAGGATCGGCAGTGTCGGAAAGACCCGCTCCAGGATCATCCGGACGTAGGGACGCGCTTCCGGGGTCACCGCCAGCACCACGCTGGTGCCGTTCTCGGTGAACTTGCGGATCGCGGCGCTGGCTTCGGTCGCAAACTGCTCGATGAGGCGCGGATCGGCGTCGAATTCGACGACGTCGCCCTTGGCGTCGCGCTTCAGACTCTGGTGGAACGCGAGATCCCAACGGTTGCCGAGACGGACGACGTTGAGCACGCCATTGTCGGAGAGATCGCCGCAAATCTGCTGGGCAAGACGTGTACGCACATGTTCTGCCACCTGCTCGGAGCGCCGCACATGGGGCGCGATCTCGGCGATGGCTTCGAGGATCAGATGGAGGTTACGGATCGACACGCGCTCGGCCAGCAGGATCTTCAGGATCGCCAGCAGCCCCGAATACGATATCTGCGACGGGCAGAGGTCCTCGACCAGACGCTTGTATTCGGGATCGAGCTGGTCGAGCAGGCCGCGCATGTCCTTGTAGGACAGCAGCTGGGCGAGGTTGGCCCTGATCACTTCGCTCAGATGCGTGAGCAGCACCGACAGATTGTCGACCGGCTTGCAGCCCTGACGCTTGACCTCGTCGGTGAACGCGTCCGTCACCCACAGCGCCTTCATGCCGAAGGCCGGCTCGATCACCTCTTCGCCCGGCACGTCGGGCTTGCCGTCCTTGTCGACCAGCACCAGCACTTCGCCGAGCCGGAGCTCGCCCTGCGCGACGCGGGTGTCGTGGATCCGGATCTGGTATCCTTTGGGATCGATCGACAAATTGTCGGTGAGCTTGATCTCGGGAACCACGAAGCCGTACTGCTTGGCGAACTTCTTGCGGATCTTCGCCACGCGGTGCGCCAGCTCGTGGCGCGAGCCCAGCAGGTGGACCGAGAGGTGGCCGCCGAGCGCCAGCTCGATCTCCGCCGTCTTGAGCGATTCCTTGACGGATTCCTTGGCATCGACCTGGGCGCGTTCGTCGGCCTTGCGCGCATCTTCCTTCTGCTTCAGGGCTGCCTGCCGCCTCGGCAGCGAGTATCCGACGAAAGCCATGACGCCGCCGAGCAGCAGGAAGGGCGCCGTCGGCAGCCCCGGCATCAAGGCGAGCACGAACATCATCAGCGCGGCGGCCGACACCGCGCGCGGATAGCCGCCGAGCTGCCGCAACACCGCCTGCTCGGCCGAACCCCTGGTGCCGCCCTTCGAGACGAGCAGGCCCGCCGACAGCGACACGATCAGCGCCGGCATCTGCGTTACCAGACCGTCGCCCACGGAGAGCTTGGTGTAGACGTCGGCGGCCCGTGCCAGGGTCAACCCGTGATGCGTCACGCCGATGATGATACCGCCGAAAATGTTGATCGCGGTGATGATCAAACCGGCGACGGCGTCGCCGCGGACGAATTTCGAGGCACCGTCCATGGCGCCGAAAAACGCGCTCTCCTCTTCCAGCTCGCGGCGCCGGCGCTGGGCTTCCTTGTCGTCGATCAGGCCCGCGGACAGATCCGCGTCGATCGCCATCTGCTTGCCGGGGATGGCATCCAGAGTGAAACGGGCGCCGACTTCGGCGATACGCGTTGCGCCCTTGGTGATCACGACGAAGTTCACCGTGACCAGAATGGCGAAGATGATCAGGCCGATGACGAAATCACCACCCATGACGAACTTCGAGAAACCGGCAACGACATGGCCCGCGGCGTTTTCTCCCTCCCCGCCGCGCGACAGGATGAGGCGAGTCGTCGCGACGTTGAGCGCAAGCCGCAGGATCGTCGCGATCAGGAGCACGGTCGGGAAGGCCGAGAAATCGAGCGGCCGCTGGATCCACAGCGCGACCATCAGGATCAGCGCCGACAGCGCGATCGAGAATGCGAGGCCGAGATCGATCAAGATCGGCGGTATCGGCAGGAACAGGATCGTGAGCATGGCCACGATGCCGCCTGCGAAAAAGGCGTCGGCGCCCAATCGTCGCGGGGTCGGCAGGCTAGCAGCTAACGTATCGGCCATGGGTCACCGGCAGAGGATCCGGCCCGTAATCTGCCGTGCAAAGCTTACGCGGGGGTGGTGGCAGGGTGGCAGAGTGACCAGGACAGTCCGGATCAGAAGCCGCGCTCGATGTGCGAATAGACCATCTCGGTGAAGGTGGAGAGATGGGCTCCAATGAAGGAGCCGGAGACGGCGACGACCACGAGAATGACGATGATCTTCGGAACGAAGGTCAGCGTCACCTCCTGGATCTGGGTCAGCGCCTGTATCAGCGCGATGATAGTGCCGACCAGCATCGCGGCACCGACGGCGGGCCCGGAGGCGACGATGATGGTCCAGATCGCCGCCTGGACGATGTCGAGAGCATCCCGTTCGTTCATGACTGGCTGATCGTGAGACCGGGGCCGATCGCGACTTTCGTGCCGTTCTCGAGTGTCGCGACGGAGCCGTCGCTGTTGATGGAAACCGAAGCGACCTTGCCGCTGAAGCTCGCGCCGGTCGAGTCCGTGAAGCTCACGGTCTTTCCGATCAGCCCATTGGCCTGCGACAGCGACTGCGAAGACAGCAGAGCGTCGAGCTTACTATTGGTCTGCATTGCCTGCTCGACCGACGAAAGCTGCGCAAACTGGCTCATGTATTGGGAGGTATCCATCGGATTGGTCGGATCCTGATTCTTCATCTCCGCAATGAGGAGCCGAAGAAACGTGTTGTAGTCGACGCCGGTGCTCGACGTCGACGTCGTCGAACTGGACGACTTGCTGGTGCTATCGGTCGCGCTGGTGACGTTCATGTATCTCTCCGCTGTCAGGCAGCCTCGAATGGGGAATCGATCTTGGCGCCGGCCAGGATGGCCTGCTCCACCGGAAACAGTGCCCGGATCCGCTTGAGCGCCTCGAAGTAACGGCTGGCCCCGACCAGGTCGTCGACCGCGCCAAGCCCGACCAGCATCTCCTGGCTCTCGCACACGGCGAGCAGGGCCGCGTGATGCTGCCCGTAAAGAGCTGCAGCGTCCCGGACGTCGGTCGGATTCATCAGCATGAGCTGGACGATGAAATAGAGCTGCCGCAGCGCCGTGGTGGCGTCGGAGGCCTGCATGATCTGCCCTTCGAGCAGGAACATCACGTCGTTGACGAGCTCGACGGAGACCTTGCGGTCCACGCGCAGCACCGCGCCGTTGATGTAGACCCGTTCGCCCGCGCGCAAGGATATTTTCATCAAAGAGCGTCTCGGATCAGGCGGTTGATTTCGATGAGCTGCATCACGTCATTCGACCTTTCTTCGCGAAGGCGGTCGGCTTCCTTGACGACCCACAGGCCGATCGAGATGATGTCCGCGCGCAGCTTTTCCGGAAGCCCGTTTTCCGGATGCGCGAGATCCTCGATGAAGATCGTCCACAGCCGCCGCACATAGAGTAGGCTCTCGACCAGATCCTCGAGGCTGAAGCGGTCCTTCTGGATCCGCTCGAGCCGGTCGATGCCGAGGCTGAGCGCCTGCCGCTCGCGGCCCCGCGCCTCATAGCCGCTCTCGTCGACGACCGCTTCATAGGCTTCAAACGTCATCAGGACAACTCTGCGCAGGAGACCGAACAACAAGACAAGGGTTACGAACCTTACGAAGGAGCTGGACTCAGAGATAGTTGATGAGGCTGATCTTCTGGAGCTGCGAGGTGAGCGCAAGCGCCGTCTGGATCTGCGTCTGCAAGGTGTTGACCCGGACCGATGCTTCCGTCGGATCGACCTTCTCTATACCGACGATCTGATTGTTCAGAATATCCTGCTGCGTCTTGAGCTTGTCGGTTGCGGAGGTGATCCGTTGCTGGACCGTACCGATGTTGCCGCCGAGGGTCGCAAGGTCACTGATGGCGTTTCCGACAAGGCCGATGGCCTTGTCCACGACGACCTGGAACGTCGCTTGATCCAGGCTGGCGTTTCCGAGATCCGCCATCATGGTGTAGGCCTCGGCGAGCTTGCGGAAGCCTGGCTGATTGGCGCTGACGGAGGTATCGGCGATCTCGGTCGTGGAGATACGGCTTTGCATGACCTGGTCGGTCGCCGACGACCAATTGGTGTTCCAGGCCGGGCTCGCGAACTCCGCATCGAAGGTGGTGTCCAGGAAGGTCTGCATCTGAGCCGGGGTGATGCTGCTCACGCTGGGCGATGATTGCGAGAAGCCGAAGGTCGCAAGGAAGTCGGCGTCGACCTGGTTCTTGCTCGCGGAGCCCGCGGTGTAGGCCGTGATCGGCGTGTTCTGCGTGTTGATGCCCGAGAACAGAGACGAGCCGTTATAGGATACGTTCAGCGCGCCAATCAAATCCTGGAGGTTGGAGGACGCAGGCGGCAGGATGATCCGCCCGCCGCCGTCGGTACTGCGAGCCGCGATAAGGTCCTTGAGGAAGTCCGTTGCGGTCGAACCAAGCTGGGTGATCCGGCTCTGCGTTATGTCCAGGCGTCCCGAGACCAGCCCGTTGGTATCGACGAGTTGATCGGCGAAGCTCAGGTCCGCCCGCAGGCTGACGTCGCTTCCCGTCGTGGCGCCAAGCTCGAGGCCGACATCGGCGAAGCGGCCGGTGGTGGCTTCCTTCGAGGCCTTGGCCAGCGCGGCCTGATTGTTCGTGATCGAGGACCTCAACGACGAAGACAGCATCAAGGTCGAGATGTAGTTCGCGCTCATCATCACTTAATTTCCCACGGCGGCCAGCAGGCTCTGCAGCATTTCGTCGACGGTCGAGATGATCTTCGACGAAGCCGAATAGGTGCGTTCGACCTGAAGCATCAACGACATCTCGTCGTCCATGTTGACGCCGCTGACGTTCGACAGCGCCGCGGTGCTGCGGTCGAGCAGCGTTTTCTGGTAGGTGACGTTGGAGTCGGCGGTCTTGCGCTGGTTTTCGATCCAGCTCGTCGAGGACGACGCGAAATCGATCAAGCTGCCGTTCGGCTTTCCTTGCGCGGTTGCATCGAACGGCTGCGACGCATCCATGCCGCCGATGAGCTGCTGCAGCCGGGCCGAGTACCCGCCGTTGCCGGCAGTATTGTATTGGTATGCGACGTTGCCGCTGATCGCACCGTCGCGCAGCAGGTTAGGATTGCCACCCTGGGCCGGATCGACCGATGCAGCAACCGAAATCGTGCCAGCGAGTCCCACCGAGACGGTGGCGCTCGCCGGCATCGCCGGCGAACCGGGATAAGTGAAGAGACCGGGAACGTCGGGCAGCGCCGCGCCGGACTGATCACTCTCCTTGAAGGTATCGATCAGGCCGCGCGCGATTTCGTCGAGCTGACTCTGATAGGTGACTGTGTCCTGGTCACGCAGCTGAGCGAAGCCTGCGAGCTTGCCTGATTTCAGCGGCATCACAGAATTGGCGCCGGTCACCGGCACGCCGTCGACATAGACCGCATTGCCGGTGGTACCGGCCGTATAAGCGTTGGTCGGCGCGAAACTCACCGTGCGCGCCAACTTGTCGAACAGGACGGCGCCGCTGTCGGTATAGAGCGCCGCGTCTCCGTTGGGACGGGTCGACATTGTGACGCCGAGCTCCTGCGACAGCTGCGAGACGATGCTGTCGCGCTGGTCGAGGTAGTCGGTGATGTCGTCGCCGGAGATCGTCCCCTTCACGATTGCGGTGTTCACGGTCTGGAATTGGGAGAGCAACCGATTGATGTTTTGAACCGACGTATTCATGTCGGCATCCGCGCCCTCCCGGACAGACTGCACGGTCTGGGTTGCCTGGTTGAGCGTGGTCGCCATGTCCTTGGCCGACGCCACCGCCGCCTGCGCCAGCGTGGTGTTGTCCGGGGCGTTGGCATATTGCTGGAGCGCCTTCTTCAGCGCATTGAGTTGCGCCGTCGGCGACTGGTCGAGCTCCGGATCGTCCACCGTGGCAGCTGCGATCTTCTGGAGACCGTCAAGGATCGCGCTCTGCTTGGCCGACGACGAGGTCGCGGTCAGCACGTTGGTGTAGAGACCCGAGCTGGCGGCGCGCTGGATCGCCGCCACGTAGACACCGGTTCCCGGGAGGTTGTCCAGCACGGCAATCTTGCGCGAATAGCCGGTGGAGCTGGCACCGGCGATGTTGCGCGAGATGACCGACGACTGGATGCCCGACGCCATCAGCGAGGAGCGGGCGGATTCGAGAGCGGCGGTAAGGTTCATGATCTGCTCTTGCCGGGAACGAGCGCTGAAGAAATCAGCGCTTCAGGTTGACGACCACGTCCAGCAGATCGGCGCCGGTCTGGAATGATTTCGAGTTCGCGGTGAAACCTCGCTGCGCCTCGATCATCGAGGTCAACTCGTCCGCGAGGTCGACGTTGGAATCTTCCAGCGCACCCGACTGGATCGTACCGAGCCCGCCCTGGCCGGCGAGGCCGACCTGCACGTTTCCGGAATCCAGGTTCGGCGAGTAGACGTTGCCGACTTCGGGCGTCAAATGGTCGGGGCTCGGAACGGTCGCGAGCGCGATCTGAAAGCTCGGCAGCTCGGTGCCATTCTTCAGGACAGCCGTGACCACGCCCTTGTCGTCAATGTTCACCTTCTCGACCGCCGATGGAGCGTTGCCATCGACCGTCGCCTTGAAGTCGAAGCTGGAGGCGACCTGGGTCATGGCCGACAGGTCCATGTTGAAGGACGAGCCGCCGGGGATGGTCACGGTCAGCGATGTCGGGCTTGCGGCGGCGAGCTTGCCCTTGCCCACTGCGGTGACGTCGAAGGTGAAGGTGTTGAGACCACCCGCGAGCGCGGTACCTGTCGAGGAATCGTAGAGCTGGATCTGCCAGGTATTCGCGGCGGTCTTCGCGGCATAGACGTCGACGGTCACGGCGTTGCCGATGTTGTCGTAGGTGACGACCGAAGTCTTCGAGGTATAGGCACCGGGACCGGGCGGGCCCGCGATGATCGCAGCGCTCGGATCCAGATTGGCGGCGACACTTGCCTTGGTCGATGGCGCGGCCTGCAGCGCCAATTGGTTGACGTTGATGACCTGGAGACCACCGAAGCCATTGGCGGCGACAGTGGGCGTGGCGCCGTTCGCGATGTTGTAGCCCATCAGCTGGAAGCCGGCGGAGTTGACGAGATTGCCCGTGCTGTCGGGCACGAACGCGCCGGCGCGCGTCAGGAAATTGTTGCCGTTCGGATCCTGCACGACGAAGAAGCCGTTGCCCTGGACCGCGAGGTCCGTCGCCGAGGTCGTGAACTGGTAATTGCCCGCATCGCTGATGGCGTAGCGGACCGTGGTCTCGACCGCGCCGGAATCGTAATTGCCCGAACCGCTCTTCAGGATCAGCGAGGAGAACTCGGTCGAAGCCCGCTTGTAGCCGGTGGTGTTGACGTTCGCGATGTTGTCCGAAACTGTCGACAGCTTGTTGGACTGCGCGTTCATCCCGGAAACGCCGGTGCGCATAACACCATACAGGCTCATGAATTGGGCTCCTTTGGTAGGTTGCAGTTACAATGGAGGCTGTTGCTTGCGCGAGGCTGATGATGGGGACCGATGCACAACTTGATGTCGGCCCTTCAGCTCGTTTTGGGCTGACAGAACGAGCGCGCCTTGTCGGTCCACGCGCCGAAGCCGCTGGAGACAAGATGCGCAACGATGTGACAGACGTAGCGTTTCTGCGCCGGCTGGTTGTTGGGGCCTGCATTGTAACGGGCGACTGCCATGGTCCAGCTGCCCTCGCGCTGCTTCAGCTCCTTCAGGAAGCGCGCGGCGTAGTCGACATTCCCGGCGGGATCGAACATCGCCCGGACCGAGGCGAATTTGTCGCCGTGATAGTAGTGGTTGATCTGCATGCAGCCGAGGTCGATCAGCTTGATCCCCTTGGCTCGCATGGCTTCGAAGTTGGCGATCGCGTCGTTCATGTCCTTGGCGAACACGGTCTGTCCTTCGGCGCCGAGCGCATAAGGATGAAGCGCGCCGCGCCGCCCGGTCTCGGTCAGGCCGACAGCGTAGAGAATGCCGAGCGGAATTCCGTGCTGCTGGGACGCACGCGCCATCTCGCGCTCACAGCGGCGCGAATTGTCGGTCGCCGCAGCCGCGGTGCCGGCGTTACAGATAAACAGGGCCGCGACGAATCTGCGGCGCCACGTCCTGGTCATGACGCGTCTCCTGGTTGGACTGGCGCTCCTGTCGGGCCTGCTTCGCGCCGCCGTCCGACTGTCCCGACGAATTGCTCGTGCCGTCGAACGTGCTTTGCGACTGCGACGAGGGCTGTTGCTGGCCTGAAAGCTGCGGCTGCGACTGGCCGGAGCCGCTCTGGAATCCATCCAGCGAGCCGTGCTGGACGGGCGCAATTTCGGCGACGTAGCCCGCCGACTGCATCAGGTCGCGGATCGAGTCGCGCTGCTGGTCCAGCATCTGGCTCGTGTCCTTTCGCTGGGCGGCGAGGTGGACGGACACCTCGTTGCCGACGAGACGAAGGCGCACGGTGACATTGCCGAGGGCGGGCGGCTCGAGATTGATGGTCAGGATCTTGAGCGGCTGATCCGGCGCATTGGCTTGAGACGCTGCAAGATCTGGAGCTGCGGACGCGGTCGGTGCCGGAGATTCCTTCAGCTCGGCGACGACAGCGTTGGCAACCTGCTGCGGCGCGTTGAACTGCGCCGGGGGCAGATGGGTCTCCTGCTGGACCACGGTGACCTTGGTCGTCTCGGGCAATGCATCCCGCGCCGAGGCCTTCGCGGCACGCTCGACATTGGCCGCGATGGCCTCGAAGCCGGGTGCCGTTGCCTTAGGCGATGGCTCACTGCCGTCCGCCGATGTCGCCTGGTCGGTAGCCGTCGCGTGCGAAGCCGCGGCCTGCGAATGCGCAGCGGTTGGAGCCGCGTGAGATGGGGAGTCAGCTGTCGTCGCCTTCGCCGTGCCCATGGCCTGAATGTCGCGCTTCGTCGTGGAAGGCCGCTCGTCACGTCCGGACGCATCCTTCTTGTCGTCGGCCGGTGCTTGCATCTGCGGCATCACGACCGGCGGCCCGGCAACGATCTCCTGTCCGATGATCCCGGCAATGCTCGTTCGGCTCTGAACGTCGGCCTGCTCGGCGTGATCGAGGGGACCATGTTTGCCGGACGATTTGTCGATCTTTTTGTCGGAAGATTTCTCGGTGGGCTTCTCGCTGGATCCGGGCTCTTCGACCGCCGCGGTCCGCTCGTGCACCGTCTCGTCCGTCGCCTTGTGCTTCTCGCTCTGATGCGCCAGGCGCGTCCGCAGCGTTCCGGCTTTCACGGCCGTGTTGCTGCCCTCGTCGTTGAGCGCGCGCTTCGCGAGGTTCGAGACGGTGTGCAGCAGGTCGTTGAAGGACGAGTCCGCCTGCGCTTTCGTCCCGGCGCCCTTCCCAGAGCGCGATGTGCCCCGCATGTTGAGGCTTTCGGCGAGACCCGAAAAGACCGGTCCGGAGGTTCCACTGAGCTTCGTCATGGACGGCGATCCCTGGTGAGGAGTGCGAGCTCACCGAGCTGCTTCTGTGCACGCGCAAGCGTTGCGGTCGACGACGCGAGATCGACACGCGCCGGCGTGACCGGGGGCTTGTCGGCTGCGGCGGCGGATCCGCCGGCGAACGGCTTGCGAACGTCGAGTGCGAGCTGCATCGTTGCATTGAGAAAGGGAATGTCGCGCTCCGGCAGCTTCGACCGCTCGAGCGCCTTCAACTCGGCGAGACCGCCGTCATATTCGTCGGTGAGCGCCCGCGCCACGCCGCGGAACAAATGCGCCCGCTCGCGCTCCGCCGAGGCATCGGCGCTAAGAGTCAGCGCGCGTTCGCCGGCGAGCCGGGTCACGACCAGCCCCCCGCGCACCATCGCGGTGCGCGCGATCACGAGATACAGCTTGAGGCGGCTCGCGCGGTCGATCTGCTCCAGCAGGGTGGAGATCCGCGCAAACCGACGCTCGTCGAGCGCGAGGCTCGATTGCGTCAGGCCCGTGGAAAAACGCTGCCAGAAGTCCCCGGCATAGACTGACTTGTGATAGTGCCGGATGTAGGCCAGCGCCAGGAACTCGAACTTGTCGAAATCCTCTGCTTGCCCGACCAGCAGGATCTCGCGCCGCAAAGCGGCCTCCTCCACCAATGTGCCCGGCAGGAGCAGGCGCGCGTCATCCAGACGCTCGATGGCAAACGATGCTTCGGCGCGTGCGAACAGGGCGCCCTGGACCAGCGCGAGCTGCCCGCCCAGACCCGACGGAATCGTCCGCGGTTTGACATCCTTGAGCAGTTCGCGCGCTTCGTCCTGACGACCCTCGACATAGGCAAGCGCGCCGTCGAACAGCCGTCCGTCGACATTCAGCTTGTCGCGCGGCAGCTTGCGGATGATTTGCGGCGCGCCGCCGCTGAGCAGGTAGATGACGGCGGCCTGGCCGTTCTGCGGATTACTCCACACGGCCGGATCGGCCGCGAGAAGTTTTTCGCCGATCTGCCGGATCAATGCACCGTGGCTGCCGTGCGCCGCATTATCGCCGTTGGCGATGCCGTCTTGCACTGCCTGCAACGCCCGAACGAGCTCATACGGCTCGCTCGATGTCGGTGCCGCCTCGGCGAATGCGCCTGCCGCCGTGAACGGCAGCAGCATCAGCAGCGCAGCGCGGAGAAGAGGCCTGATCAAGGACGCTTCTCCCGGACCATGATCTCGATCCGTCTGTTCTGCGCGGCCGCCGGATCGTTTTGAAGTTTCGGCCGCCGATCGGCATAGCCCTCGACATGCTCGATGCGTTGCGCATCGACGCCGGAGCGGACCAGCATGTAATAGGCCATCTGCGCACGCGCCGTCGACAGCCGCCAGTTGTCGTAGGTCTCCGAACGGTATGGCCGATTGTCGGTGTGGCCGCGGACGATGATCACGCCGGGACGCTTCGTCAGCAGCGGGCCGATCTTGTCGATCACACGGATGAGTTCGGGCCGCGGCTCAGCCGAGCCGACCGCGAACATGCCGAAGTTTGCATCGTCGGTCAGGCTAATCAGCAGGCCGTCCTCGACCTGACGCACCTCGGCCACCGGTCCCGCGCCGGCCTTGACGTCCGACAGCGCATCCGCGATCGCCGACTGAAGCTGTCTGACCGCTAGCTGCTGGGCCTGAATCGCGTCGCGCGACTCGGATTCCTTCGTCGTGTCGTTGGGGCGCGGCTGCGCGGCGGCGTTGGCTTGATTACCGGCCTGGGCACCCGGCTGCGCGCTCCCTTCGCGTGAAGACTGCGACGGCGCGGGCGCCGGCGGCAGTAAGGCCGACAGGCTTGCGGACGACGCATCGGCGTTCGGAGCCACGCTTCCGCCAGCATCGTCCTGCCTGGCTCGGCGTGCCTGCGTCTCGCCTGTGCCAGGCGCAGTGTCGCGCGCGGCCGCATTCGGCTTGGACTCGGGCTTGGGTTCGCCCTCGATGATGCGATCGGCGTCCTTCGCTGCCTGCGGCGCAAGCTTCCAATAGCCGGGATCGAACGGATCGCGGTAGGCGTCGCCTCCCTTGAGGCCGTCCTCCTCGGCGGACGTCAGAGCGCCGGCGCGCCGCTGGCCCGAGGCCTGGTTCGCGCTGCTGGCGATCTCGGCGAGCGTCGTATAGGGATCGCGGAACAGGACCTTCTCCTCGTAGAAGGGCGGCTTCTCGGCCGTCGGAGAGTCACCGCGACGTTCCTCGCTCGGTCCTCCCGGCTGACGCCTGCCGTCTTGGCCGTCGAACGACGACGGCTCCTTCTTGGAGAGATCCTTGAGCCCCTTCGGGGCAGGTGCGTTCTCCGCGAGCTTGATCGGATTGAAATAGCTCGCGACCACCTGCTTCTGATCCTGGTTGAGTGCATTGATCAGCCACATCACCAGGAAGAACGCCATCATCGCGGTCATGAAGTCCGCATAGGCGATCTTCCAGACGCCGCCGTGCGGCTTCTCGTCGTCGAAGGCGCTCCGCCGGCGGATGATGACGAGTTCTGACTTGACCTCATTCATGACGGACTACCGGCGCGCCTCTTTCAGGCGCTCGCTCCAGGCCGTGATCTGCGTCTCGATCACGGTCTGGTCGGCCACGACGCGAACCTCGAAAGTATCTGCGGCCTCATACTCGAAGCCCGTTCGCCGCGCCGTCCCGAGCTGCGTCTTCACCAGGTCGAGCAGTTCGCTCGGGCCGGTCACCTTGAACACCGGCACCGGCGAATTGCCGGTCAGCGCCGCAACCTGCTCGACCAGCGATCCGATCGCCTTGTCGCGGACCGCATCGGCGAGGAACGGCAGCAATATCCGCGCAACCGAGCTCGCGATGTTGGTCTCGATTTCGCGACAAGCCGTCTCGAAACCGGTGACGACCGCCACCGCCTGCTGGTCGGACCACTTGGCCCGTTCTTCGCCGAGCCGGATCGCGCCGCGAACTCGTTCCTCGGCGATCCTGGACTCGCCCTCCGCGACGCCGGCCGCATGGCCGCGCCGAAAGGCATCGTCCAGGAGATTGACCGCCGGGGCTTCCGCCTTCGGCGCCGGAGGCGGCGACTGAAGCTGCGGCTGCGACTGCGGTTGCGAATGGGTCTGGGTCTGGGGCTGCGGCTGAGGCTCGCGCCGGGCTTCCCTCGGCCTCGTCAGCACGTCCTGGATCTTGGGCGGCGGTGGAGGCGGAGGCGATTTGACCCGCCCGTTCGCGTCGAACTGCGTCAGGAGCTTTCCGATTGCCGCGTTCATGCCGCCTCCTCGCGTCGCATCCAGTCTT
The DNA here is from genome assembly GCF_040547675.1 of Bradyrhizobium sp. RT6a. Classification (NCBI taxonomy): domain Bacteria; kingdom Pseudomonadati; phylum Pseudomonadota; class Alphaproteobacteria; order Hyphomicrobiales; family Nitrobacteraceae; genus Bradyrhizobium; species Bradyrhizobium sp. RT6a. Next base: position 274,672 of record NZ_JBEPQC010000003.1, on the reverse strand, counting down.
TAAGGATCGCTGCCGCCTGCATCTGATCGAGACGGACGATCTGCTCCAACCGCTTCTGCGGCGTTCGCTGCATCTTGCCTTCGAGGTCTTCGACCAGGTTGAGCTCGGCCTCCTCGCTGTCCGCCAATGCAAGGGCGCCAGCGGCCGACTCGAGCTCGGCAGCTTCCGCCGCCTCGGTCTGCTCCTGCGCCGCACGATGGGTCAAAATGCCGTTGACCGCAGGACGAAGTCCGAACCACACCAGCATCGAAGCGACGGCCAGGATCGTCACTGCGTTGATGACGCTGCCGAGCTGCTTGTTGATCATCTCGACGAAGCTGATCGGCGGCACCGGTGCCAGTTCGCGAGAGCCTTCGATGAAATCGACGGCCGTCACCTGGATCTGGTCGCCGCGCGCCTTGTCCAGCCCGCCGGCCGTGGCTGCGAGTTGGCTGATCTCGGCGAGCTTGCTGTCGACGATAGCCTGGTTGCTCTTGTCCCCGAGGTCGGCAATGAGCCGCCCGCGGTTGACCAGCACGGCAATGAACAGCTTCTTCACCGAATAGCCGTCGCTCACCGTCGTCGTGGTCTTGGACGAGACCTCGAAATTGGTGACGTCCTCGCGGCGGGTCTTGTCCTCGCTGGAATTCTTGGTGCCGCCGGCGTTCACCTGCTGGTCGGGAAGGTTCTGCTGCACCGTGGTCGGCTGCGAACGGTCCGCATTCTGCGACTTCTCGTTCTCGCGGACGTTCCTCACCGAACGTTCCGCGCGGCTCTCCGGATCGTAGACGGTCTCGTTGATCTGCCGCTTGTCGGTGGAGAGCTGCGATGCAACGCTCACTTCGAAATTGTCGAGGCCCAGATACGGCGTCAGCGCCTTACGGATATTCTCTTGCACCATCCCGCCGACCGTCTTCTGCAGGCTCGCCATCTTGGTCGGAGCAGCCGTCGCCTCATCCTCTTCGGCAAGCAGCATCGAACCGTCGGCGTCCAGCACCGTGACTTTGTCGCGACTCATGCCCGGAATGGCCGCCGCTACGAGATGACGGATCGACTGAGCCGTGCGCGCCTCGATCGCGCCGTCGGTGCGCAGCACGACCGATGCCGAAGGCGGCTGCTGCGTCGCGCGGAACGACCCCCGCACCGGCATCACGATATGCACCCGCGCCGCCTTCACGCCCTTCATCAACTGCACCGTGCGGGCGATCTCGCCTTCCAGCGCCCGGAGCTTGGTGACCTCTTGCATGAACGAGGTCAAACCGAGCGAACCGATCTTGTCGAATAGCTCGTAGCCGGAATTGGCGCTGGTCGGCAGCCCCTTCTCGGCGAGCAGCATCCGCGCCTGCATGGTCTGGCTCGGACGCACGGAGACGGCGTCGCCGGCTGTGTTGACGTCGAAGGTGATGTTTTGTTCGCGCAGCGCGGCACCCATACGCGTCACGTCTTCGCGGGAAAGGCCGGTATACAGCGTTTCGAATTCAGGTCGGCTCAGATAATAGGCGCCGCCCACGACGGTGACGAGAACGGCGAAACCGATCAATCCCAAGGCCATCAGGCGTCGCGGCCCAAGCTCCAGCAGATTGTTGAGCAGTTGCTGTACCTGCGCACGACTGAGCAGCATGTGACCTCGTACCAATGCGAACGTAGAGGACACTCTGCTGCCAACCTTGTCTGAAGGTTGCGCGAGATCACGAATGTGTCGGTTCGCCGGCGAGGCGTTGCAATTTTACAAGAGACTGAGTGACGCGATCGCGCGCGTCGGCAACAAGCGGGCGGCCGGTCGCATCGCGGTGCGATCGGCGACGGCGTGTTGCCTGGAAGGTGGCGTCAGGAGATCGATGTGGGCACGTCGTGTGCCGTCAGATCCGCCGTTCATGGCGGAGACCGTGCTCCCTGAGGAGCACGGTCGTTTTCGAAGCCGCGGCTTAGCGGAACAGCGACAGGATGCTCTGGCTGTTCTGGTTGGCGATCGAGAGCGCCTGAACGCCGAGCTGCTGCTGGGTCTGGAGCGCCTGAAGGCGGGTCGATTCCGCGTTCATGTCAGCGTCGACGAGCTGGCCGATACCGCGGTCCACCGAGTCCATCAGGGTCTTGACGAACTCCGTGTTGGTCGCGAGTCGGTTCTTGACGGCACCGAGATTGGCAGCGGCCGAGGCCACCGAGTTGATGCCGGCGGTGACTTGCGCGATGTAGCCGTCGAGCGTGGTCTGGTCAGCTGCCGAGTCGGTCAACGCGGAGATGCTCATCGTGTTGATCGACGGAGAGGTCGAACCGGCCGTGTCCAGAATGCCGGTCTGCGTCGAGGTGTAGAGCGAGTAGTTGGCGGTGGTCACGGTGATGGAGCCGATGGTGGGCGTACCGCCGACACGCGAGTACGACGACACCAGGTTGAAGGTGGTCGGCGTGGTGGCGGTCGTGCTCAGCCAGTTGATGCCGTTGAAGGTCGCCGAGTTGGCCTTGAGCTTCATATCCTGCTGGATCTGGGTGATGTCAGCCTGGATCTTGGTGCGGTCGATACCGGCGGTCTTGGCTTCGACCAGCAGCGCCTGGAGCTTGGTCAGGCCGGAGTCCTTGTCGCCGATAACCGAGGTCAGAGCGGTATATTCAGTGTCGACGGTCGCAGCCGACAGACCGAGCGAATCGGAGACCGCGGAAAGCGCGGCGTTGTCGGAGCGCATCGACGTCGCGATCGACCAGTAGGCAGCGTTGTCCGAAGCGGTCGAGACGCGCATACCGGTCGAGATCCGGTTCTGCGTCGTCGCGAGCTGCGAGCTGACGTTGCGAAGGGTCTGCAGCGCGGTCATTGCAGACGAGTTGGTGAGGAGGCTAGAACCCATTTTGATGTCCCTTTGGAGATTGAATTAGATTTGGGGACATACCGGACTTACACCGGTACGGCAGGGCGGCGTCATGCCTTTGGGCTGCGCAAAAGCGTCAAGGCCCAACCTGTCGTAACGGCGACGATAGCCCGCGAAGCTTGCGCGGGGCTTGTGGCTCTGTGTCTTTGCCGCAACAAGGCGGCCGAAATTGCGGCGCGCGATGTCACGCCAAGATGAAAGGGCCGCGCCTCGTGAGAAGCGCGGCCCTCCCCAAAATCGTTTGAGGCTTAGCGGAACAGCGACAGGATGCTCTGGCTGCTGTTGTTGGCGATCGAGAGCGCCTGCACGCCGAGCTGCTGCTGGACTTGGAGGGCCGACAGGCGGGTGGACTCCTGATTCATGTCGGCGTCGACGAGCTGACCGATACCGCGGTCCACGGAGTCCATCAGCGACTTCACGAAGTCCGTGTTGGTGGAGAGGCGGTTCTTGACGGCACCGAGATTGGCGGCGGCCGAGGCCACCGAATTGATGCCAGCGGTGACCTGCGCGATGTAGCCATCGAGCGTGGTCTGGTCAGCTGCCGAGTCGGTCAACGCGGAGATGCTCATCGTGTTGATCGACGGAGCGGTCGAACCGGCCGTATCCAGAATGCCGGTCTGCGTCGAGGTGTAGAGCGAATAGTTCGCGGTCGTCACGGTGATGGAGCCGATGGTGGGCGTACCGCCGACACGCGAGTACGACGACACCAGGCTGAAGGTCGTCGGCGTGGTGGCGGTCGTGCTCAACCAATTGATGCCGTTGAAGGTCGCCGCAGTGGCTGTCGCCTTCATCTGCTGCTGGATCTGGGTGACGTCGGCCTGGATCTTGCTGCGGTCGATACCGGCGGTCTTGGCTTCGACCAGCAGGGACTGGAGCTTGGTCAGGCCGGAGTCCTTGTCGCCGATGACCGTGGTCAGAGCGGTATACTCGGTGTCGACGGTCGCAGCCGACAGACCGAGCGAGTCGGAGACGGCGGAGAGCGCGGCGTTGTCGGCGCGCATCGAGGTCGCGATCGACCAGTAGGCAGCGTTGTCCGAAGCGGTCGAGACGCGCTGGCCGGTGGAGATGCGCGTCTGCGTGGTGGAGAGCTGCGAGCTCACAGACCGCAGGGTCTGGAGAGCGGTCATGGCAGTCGAGTTCGTAAGCAGGCTTGACATTGCGAATGTCCCTTTATGTACGCGTTACATTTTCACGAGGGGACATACCGGGCTTTCACCGGTACGGAGGGGCGGCATCATGCCTTTGGACTGATGTGGGTGGGGTCCAACCCGCCGTGACGCATTGCTAACATGCCGAATCTTGCGCGCAGATTAAGATCGGCTTGAATTGTGCTGTAAAATCAGATGGTTAACGTTACCTATTGCTAACCATAGGCCAGTACTTCTCGCTAACCATAACCGTTCAGCTGGCGCTCGTTGCCGTCAAGAGAACGACCGCACCAGCCCGGAGGCGAGCAGGTTCCAGCCGTCGATCAGCACGAAGAACAGCATCTTGAACGGCAGTGCGAGGATCGTCGGCGGCATCATCATCATGCCCATCGACATGGTCAGCGTCGCCACGATCATGTCGATGACGAGGAACGGCAGGATAATGAGAAATCCGATCTCGAACGAACGCCTGAGCTCGGAAATCATGAAGGCCGGAATGATGACGCGCATGTCGACGCGCTTGTCGTCAAACTTCCTGCGGAAGCTCTCCGCGGCCAGCGATTCGAAGGTCTGCAGATCCTTGTCGCGAACATGGGCCAGCATGAATTCGCGGAACGGATCGGTGATCTTCAGATAGGCCTCTTCCTCCGAGATCTCGTTCTTCATCAGCGGCTGGATCCCGGTCTCCCAGGCGCGGTCGAAGGTCGGCGCCATCACGTAGAAGGTCATGAACAGCGCGAGGCTGATCAGCACCAGGTTGGCCGGCGTGGTCTGCAGGCCGAGCCCGGCGCGCAGGAACGACAGCGCCACCGCAAATCGCGTGAAGCTCGTCACCATGATGAGCAGTCCCGGCGCCACCGACAGCACCGTGATCACCGCCATCAGCTGGATGATGCGCCCGCTGGTCGAGCCGTTGCCCGGCGGCAGCAGCGAATTGAGGTCCGGAATCTGGGCCAGCGCCACTTCGGGCAGCACGACCAGGAGCAACGCAAGCAGCAGGACTCTCAGTTTCACTGAATCACCAACGTCTCAATGATCAATTCGCGGATCTTGCCCGAGGAGCGGATATTGGCGCGTTCGGTCAGGTCGTCGCGCAGATGCTGAAGCCCGCGAGATCCCTCGAACTGCGCAACCGTCGCCGAGCGCAGATAGGTGACGATGTCCTCGCTGATATGGGCCGCCAGGATGCCGGCATCCTCGTCGCTCATGCTGTCGGTCACCATGGAGGCTTCGATGCGGGCCCAGTTGTTGGCCGGCGCGCCGAGATTGGTCACTATCGGGGACAGCTTCCTGAGCCGCGCGCTGCCGGCGTAGCTGGAGGCAAGAGGTGGCGGCGTGGCGGTTTTCTTCGCATCGGCGACGCGCTCGGCGGCCGCAAACAGATGCAGGCCGGCAAGCGCGCCCGCGCCGATCGCGATCAGGGTCAGCACCACGATGGCTGCAATCAGGCGCATGACGTCCCCTGCCCCCGCGACGCGGCCCGACGGTCGCGCATCTCAGAACGGCGCCACGGCGTCATAGATCCGATGTCCCCATCCAGGCTGCTGCACGTCAGAGAGATTTCCGCGACCGCCATAGGCCACGCGCGCCTCGGCGATCTTGTCGTATGAGATCGTGTTGGTTCGCGAGATATCGCGTGGACGCACGATGCCGCCGACGTTGAGCACGCGCATCTCCGTGTTGACCTTGAATTCCTGCGAGCCGCTGATCATCATATTGCCGTTCGGCAACACGTCAGTGACGATGGCCGCGATCGACAGCTTGATATCCTCTGTGCGGTCGATCTGGCCGTTGCCCTTGATCTGGGTGTTGGTGTTGAGGTTGGCGCTCGTCGAGCCCTTGTCCTGCCATCCCGCAACGTCCATCAGCCAGTCGAGCCCGAACTTGATCTGCGAATCGCGCGAGCGGTCGGTCTTGTTGTCGAGCTTGGCCTTGTCCTGCATCGAGATGATGACTGTCACGACGTCGCCGGTCCGCCGGGCACGGGGATCGCGGTATAGGTCGGTGCCGTCGTCCCAGGTCGAGCGATAGCTGACGGGCGAGCGCATGCGGGGCGTCACGGGAATCGGATCGGCCTGCGTCCTCAACCCGCTCCCGACCGGCGACAATCGCGGGCCAGTCAGGACCTCGGCCGGATCAGTGACGCATCCGGCAAGCGATAACAGCGACAGGATGAGGATCAGATTCTTCATCTATTTGGTCTTTCCGTCATCCACGCGACGCATCCCGCCGAGCAGATCGGCGAGGTGCGCCGCGCGCCCCGTCTCCATCTCGTTGAAGATTGCGCTCGAGCTCCTCGGGCTGAGCTTTGCGAGCACGGCCGCAGCCGTCTCGTCCGCCATCCCGGCGATCTGGGTTGCGGCAGCATCCGGCTTCATGCGCGAGTAGATCTCGACGACGCTCGCTTCGGCCTTCTTCAGGAAGTCGTCGCGCAATGCCATCCACTTCTCGTATTCGGCGCGCTTGGCCTCGACCTCGGCGATCCGTTCGCGCAGCAGGTTCTCGGCCTTCTCCAGCTCCTTGAGCTGCCAGGCCAGCCTTGCATCGACTGCGGGGTCGGCGACATTGCTGCAGAACAGAGCGACTTCGTTGTCCGCGGTTGCAGCGGCCTGGGGCGGCACCGGCTTTGGCGGCGCCGTGACGCTGCCGGGCTTCGCCAGTCGCGGCGCGGACGTGGGTGCCGGCGCGGGCTTCTCGGAGGCCGGCACGGCACCCGTGGTCGCGGCTCCCGAATCTTCGGCTGCCCACGCGGTCGCTCGCATCGACGCATTGTCGCTCGGTATCGATGAGATCGGCTTCTGCGGGCCAGGCGCGCGGGCGCGCGCGAAGGACAGCAGGTTGAGCGGCTTCGACGGCTTGGCCTCATCCAGCGCCAGAACGGGCGAAGCGCTCGCGAGCGCAGAGGCCGCGACCAGGAGGAGGAGTTTGGCTTTATGATCCAGCTTCAACATCGGCCCGCGTGCGATTCTCGGTCGAGAGAGCATTGAGCGACCAAGCTTGCCGGGCGCTTACGCGTCATTGCACGATGACATCCGCCTGGAGGGCGCCGGCCGTCTTGATCGCCTGGAGGATCGCGATGATGCCGGATGGTTTCAGGCCGATCTGGTTCAGCCCGCGCACCAGGCGCTGCAGATCGACGCCGCTCAGGATCGCCACCTGCGATCCGGCTTCGTTGGCCTCGACCACTGTCTGGGGCACCACCACCGTTTGCCCCCGCGAGAACGGCGCCGGCTGCGACACCACGGGAAGCTCGGTGACGCGAACCGTCAGATTGCCATGCGTTACGGCAACGGTCGATATCCGTACGTCGCGCCCGATCACCACCGTGCCGGTACGTTCGTTGATCACCACCCGCGCCGGCGTGTCCGGCTCGACCGTCAGCTCCCCGATCTCGGCAAGGAAGCGGACAGGTCCGATGTGGCGCGGCTTCGACAGCACGATCGTGCGGTAGTCGCGCTCGAAGGCGATCTGGGCGCGGTAGCGTCCGCCCGCGTAGCGGTTGATGGCGTCGAGGATTCGCGTTGCGGTGACGAAGTCTGGGTTCTTGAGCTCCAGCACAAGATACTCCATTTCATGGAGACTACCCTGCACCTCGCGCTCGACCAGCGCCCCGTTCGGGATGCGGCCCGCGGTCGGCGTGCCCTGGCTGACGTTCTGGGCCTGGCCCCCGACGCTGTAACCGGCGACCGTGACCGCGCCTTGCGCCACTGCATAGACCGCACCGTCCGCCGCACGCAGCGACGTCATCACCAGGGTGCCGCCGAGCAGTGAGGTCGCATCGCCAAGCGACGACACGGTCACGTCCATGCGCTCGCCCGCACCGATCGAGGGCTGCAGGTCCGCGGTCACCATCACGGCCGCGACGTTGCGCGTGCGCAGCGTCGTCGGACGCGGGGGATTGTTGGTGCTGGTGGTCTCGTTCCTGACATTGATGCCCATGTTCTCGAGCATCGATTGCAGGGACTGCTCCGTGAACGGTGCATTGCGGAGCGTGTCGCCGGTGCCGTTCAGGCCGATGACGAGGCCGTAGCCGACGATCTGGTTTTCGCGCAATCCCTTGATGTCCGCGATGTCCTTGATGCGGACGGCGGCCTCGGCGCTGACGGCGGAAACGAGCAGGACGAGCGCAAGCAGGACTCTGGTCATGACCCGTCCACGACCTTGACCGTTCCGTCCGGCTGGACGACGCCCCTGATGATCACGCCCGTATCGGTGTTTCTTATCGGGATGAGCGCGCCGGGCGCGCCAGACTGCATCGCTGCGCCGTAGGTCACGATCGACAGGCCGCTGTCTTCGACCACGACCTTGACCATTGCGCCGCGGGCGACCGTCCAGGGATCTTCCACCGAGTTGGTCGGGATCGGCTGGCCGGGCAGCAGCGCGCGGCGCGCCATGCGGCCGACCAGGACCTGGCGTCCTTCGATGAACATGGCGACGCCGAGCACGTTCGGCGCGAAGGCGCGCTCGGTGATCATGTCGTCCCGGATCAGCTCGCCGGCGCGGATCGAGACGGCCGGCACGGGGAGCCGCTTCTCCTCGGCCGCGGCGAGACGCGCCGAGACGAGAACCAGCAGCACGGCGGCCAACCCGCGCATGATCGAGCCCATCCTGTTCAACATGGATACACCGGGACTAGCGCATGCCCTTCGAGACCGTCTGGGCCATTTCATCCGAGGCCTGGATGACCTTGGCATTCATTTCGTAGGCGCGCTGGGCGGAGATCAACTCGGTGATTTCCTTGACCGGGTCGACGTTCGAGGCTTCGAGATATTGCTGGTTGATCTTGCCGTAGCCGGAATCGCCGGGCAGCCCGACGACCGGCGTGCCGGACGCCGTGGTCTCGCGATAGAGATTGCTGCCCAGCGGTTCGAGGCCGGCCTCGTTGGCGAAATTGGCGAGGTTGAGCTGGCCGATCTGCCGCGGGTTCACTTCGGTGTCCAGCTTGGCGAACATCTGTCCAGTCTGGTTGACCGTGACCTGAACCGTCCCCTGCGGCACCGTGATGGCCGGATCCAGCAGGTAGCCGTCGATCGTGACGAGCTGGCCGTTGGCATTGGTATTGAACGAACCCGCGCGGGTGTATTGCACCTCGTTGTTCGGGCCGAGCACCTGAAACCAGCCGCGTCCGTTGATCGCCATGTCGTACGGATTGCCGGTCTGGGTGAGAGCACCCTGGATGTGCAGCTTGCGGATCGCCGCCGACTTGACGCCGAGGCCGAGATTGGCACCTTCCGGGATCGGCGACGAGCCGCTGGTGTTCGCAACGCCTTGCATGCGGTCCATCTGGTAGAACAGATCGGTGAATTCGGCGCGCGCCCGCTTGTACGACGTCGAGTTGATGTTGGCGATGTTATTCGCGATGACTTCGATGTTGGTCTGCTGGGCGTTCATGCCCGTGGCCGCGATGGCAAGCGATTTCACAGCGTCACTCCTTGATCAGATCGACATCCGAACGACTTCCTGGTAGGCCTGCACGACCTTGTCGCGGACTGCGACCGCCGTCTGCAAGGCCTGCTCGGCCGACATCAGCGCCTCCACGACGCGCCGCGTCGATTCCTTGCCCTGCATCGCCGAGATCGAGGCCGCCTCGCCCGCCTTCAGCGTCCCGATCGCGTCCGTCGTCACCTGCTTCATCACCGATTCGAATCCGACCTCGCCGCCGGACTGGATCGCGGGCGTCGCCGCCGGCGAGATGGCCTGCGTCTCGGTCGCGCGGCTCGCCGCCTGCGCAGTTGAGATCGCGGTGGATGATATTGCCTCAAGCATTGTCAGCTCCTCAGCAGGTCGATGGTCATGCCCAGCATCGACCTCACCTGTTTCACGACCTGGAGATTGGCTTCATAGGACCGATTGACTTCCCGCATGTCGGCCATCTCGATCATCATGTTGACGTTCGGCAGCTTGACGTAGCCGGCCTTGTCGGCGGCGGGATGCCCCGGGTCGTACTCCACGCGGTACGGCGTGGTGTCGACTCCTATTTCCTTGACCTTCGCCAGCTGCGCGCCCGAGGCGCGGTCCATCGCGGCATCGAAGGTGATCGTCTTGCGTTGATACGGATCGGCGCCGGCGACGCGCCCCGTCGACGTCGCGTTGGCGAGGTTCTCCGAGACGATGCGCATGCGCGTCGACTGCGCTTCGAGCCCGGAGCTCGCGACCGTCAACGAGGATTGCAGTGAGTCCAGCATGTCAGTTCACCTCAGGTCTTCGCGCTCGACAGCAGCATGCGGTGAAACGACCGCACGACCGCCGAGTTCATCGAGTAGTCGCGACTGACGTCGCTGCCCTTGATCATTTCCTGCTCGAGACTGACGGAGTTGCCGGAGTGAACCACCTCCCAGCTGTCCTTCTTCGCGGTCGCCCGCGTGTCGCTCTCGGCAGCGGAGAGCTGCATGTGCGATGGCGCCGTCGTCGCGAGCCTCACCGGCGTGCCATCGAGCACCTTGTTGAAGGGCTCGACGTCGCGCGCCTTGAAGCCCGGCGTGTTGGCGTTGGCCACGTTGGTGGCGATCGTCGATTGGCGGAGCTCGAGGTATCGCGCCTGCGAGGATGCTAGTTCGAAGAGATAGAGCGGTCCCACGGCAGCACCATTCTGGTTCAGACGGTGTAACCTTAGGGTCGCAAGCTTTCGTCAGGCTGATGGAAGGGGCGCCGTCCTCGGAATTCTACTGAACCTTCTCGGACCGCGGCGTCTGCTTGGACTGCAGGAAGTAGATGATCTCGGCGACCGGGCGGAAGAACTCCGCCGGAATCACCTGGTCGACCTGAACCGCCTCGTAGAGCGCGCGCGCCAGCGCCTTGTTCTCGATCACCGGAATCCGGTTCTGCTCGGCGACTTCGCGGATCTTCAGCGCAATTACGTCCATACCCTTCGCCACGACAATCGGCGCTGGATTTTCCTCGCGATTGTAGCGCAGCGCAATCGCGAAGTGGGTCGGGTTCGCGATCACCAGCGTCGCGCGCGATGCGGAAGCGATCATGCGCTGGCGCGAGCGGTCGCGCGCCAGCGAGCGCAGGCGCGCCTTGATCAGCGGATCGCCTTCGGCCTGCTTGTGCTCGTCCTTGATCTCCTGCCGCGTCATGCGCAGCTCGCGCCGCCAGTGGAAGCGCGCCCAAGCGAGATCGACCGCGACCAGGACGATGGTCGCGATGCAGATCGCCGAGACGATTCGCATGGCGATGTTTAGAATCATCTCCGGCAGCGCGACCGGATCGGTGTACATCGCCTCGAACGCCTTCGCTTCCGACGAGCGCAGCACGAACACGACGACGATAGTCACCGCAGCGAGCTTGAACAGCGACTTGGCGAACTCGACGAGACCCTGCGATCCAAACAGCCGGCTCCAGCCGCTGAGCGGAGAGATTCGCGACAGATCCGGCGTGATACGCTGGAGCACCAGGCTGGGAGCATTTTGCAACAGCGAGGCTGCGAGCCCGAACGCCGCCAGGGTGACGACCAGCGGCGTCAGGAACCGCAGTGCCTGAAGGCCCACTACGGTGAGGAGATTGAGTGCGTCAGCCCCGGTGCTGAGAGGGAAGCCGTCGGGATCGTCGAGAAAGCCCGTCAGCATCGGCGTCAATTGCTGCACGCCCTGGCCGATCAGAAACATCTGGATCACCATCAGAGCCGCCATCGATGCGAAGATGGAAGCCTCCCGAGAGACCGGGATTTTGCCCTGTTCGAGCGCATCGCGGACTTTCTTCTCGGTCGGCTCTTCTGTCTTGCTCTCCTGATCGGTTGTTTCTGCCATGCCCGTTCAGCGGTCAGCGGAAGACCAGCTCATCCTCCTGCTCGGGGTTGAGCTCGATTTCGCCCTTTTCCGCGAGGTCGAGCGCGAGGTCGGTGATCACGCGCCGCGCCTCCAGCACGTCGCGCTGGTTCGACGGTTCGCCAATGGCGAGTTCGTGCTCGACGACCCGGCGGACGCGCGAGGCGACCGAGGACAGGATCATCTCGCGGAAGTGCTTGTCGGTGCCCTTCAGCGCGATGACGATGCGATCGGTCGGCACCTGGTCGAAGATCATGGTGCGCGCCTTCGGCGTCAGGTTAGTCACGTCGTCGAAGGTGAACAGCAGCTCCTTCAGTACTTCGGCCGACTTCGGCCGCTTCTCCGACAGGCTCTTGAGCATGTCCTCGATGTGTCCACGCTCCATCTTGTTGATGATGTCGGCGACGCGGGCATAGGTGTCCGCGCCGAGGTTGCGGGCGAAGTTCAGCGTCAAATCCTCATGCAGCGTCTTCTCGAGGACCCTCAGGGCGTCGTCGACGATCGGCTTGAGGCTGAGAACGCGCCGCATCAGCTCGTTGCGCAGGCTCGACGGCAGCTGGCTCATGACCTTGGCGGCGCAGGACGGCTTGACCTTGGACAGGATGAGCGCCGCGGTCTGCGGATGCTCCTTGGACAGGTAGCTTGCCAGCGAGTTTTCCGACACCGACGAGACGCGGTCCCACACGGACCGGCTCGAATTGCCGAGCAGGTCCGACATGATGGCCGAGACCTGGTCGGCCGGAAGCACGTCGCCGAGCACGGCTTCCAGGCCACCGAGGGTGCCGAGAATGTTGGCACCCATCGAGAATTGCTGGGCGAACTCCTCGACGATCGCTTCGAGTTCCTGCGCCGTGATCGGCCGCAGCTCGGCCGCGGCCTTTGTAACGGTGCGGATATCCTGCGGCTCGAACTGCGCGAGCACGCTCGCGGCCGCCTGCCGGCCCATGGCGAGCAGGAGTGCCGCGACCTTCTCTGTCCCGCCCAGCGTGGCAACGCCTCGCTGCTTGATGGGAGCCATGCCGACCTGTGCCGCCATGGTCAGGTATCACCCTGCCCCAACGGCCCGACAATCTCGGTGAGCGAGACGCCGAAGCGGGAATTGTCTTCTTCAACCACGACCACCTCGCCGCGGGCGACGACGCGGCCGTTGACGACGACGTCGACGGGTTCGCCGACCCGATGATCGAGCGGAACCACCGCGCCGCGGCCGAGCTTCATCAGGTTCGCCACCGGAATGGTGGCCGATCCCAGCACCACCTGCATCGTCACGGGAATGCGCAGGATGGCATCGACATTGGCGAACTTGCCGGTCTCTTCCGCCGTGCGCGCGGCGATCTCCGCCAGCCGCTCCAGCGGAGATGTCTCGGTATGTCCCTCGTCGGACGCCGATGCTGACTCATAGTCGAAGGATTGCGCCATCTGGTATCGCCTCTTGGTATTTCCGCTCCCGGAGCGCCGCGACGTTCCGATCGTATCTATTCCGCCGGCTTCGGCTTCAATGCTTGTTCACGTCGGCGCCGCCCGCGGTCGCCGGGGATGCGAGCCCGCTCCTCGCATCGAGCGCCGCGATCGCCTCGTGGGCCTGATCGATCTTCGTGCTCAGCACGTTGGCGAGCCGCCCGAGATTTGCGGTGGAATCATGCGCCGCGGTGATGACCGTGTCGAAGGCGCCCGCCGTCTCCTGGACGATGGTCGAGAACTCGCCCTGGTAGCTGCGCAACCGCGCCAGCTCGCGATGCATCCGGGTCACCCGCATGCTGGTGAAGGCGAGCGCGATCAGCAGCACGGCATCAACGAGATAGGATATCATCGACAAACTCCCGTTTCTGATCGACGGGATCTGCCACCTGCATGGCGTAATAGCCATCAAGCTGGCCGATCTGACACCAGAACAGCACCTGGTTGTTGCTCTCGAGCCGAGCCAGCGTGCGCGGCGTGGCTTCGAGCTCGAGCACCTGCCCGACCTGGAACTTCACGACGTCGCCGAGCGAAATCATCTTCTCGTCCAGCACCGCGCTCAGCGTCACCTCGGTTCGGTGAACCTCGGTCTCCATCTGCTCGCGCCAGCGCGGATCGGCCGCGCGGCCGTCGCTGACGACCACGGTCGCGAGCTTCTGCCTGAGCGGGTTGAGCGCGGAATGGGGAATGATGAGGAACATCTGGCCGCCGCGGTAGAGTGCCTGCAGCATGATGTTCGCGCAGATCGACATGTTGCCGCTCCGCCCGATCGCCAGCGACGCCATCGCGGTCTCGACCCGCTCCACGCGGAAGGTGACGTTGGAGGTGCCGGCGAAAGCGGATTGCAGCGCCTTGGCGAACCGCTCGAATAGCGCTTGGACCAGGCGGATCTCGATGTTCGAGAAGCTGCGCTCGACGTCGAGCGGCGGTTCGGCGCCGTCGGAACCGAACATCGCCTCGACCATGGTGAACACGAAGTCGCGGTCGAGCATGATGATGATGCGGGAATCCCACTGCTCGGCATAGAGCACAGCCGCAACCGCATTAGCCTCGTAGTCCTTGATGATGTCGCCGACACGGTCGTTGGTAATGCCGTTGACCGAAAAATAGCACGGCGTTCCCGCTATCGGCTGCAGGCTGTCCGTGCACGACGCCGCCATGCGATCGAAGATCACATTGAGCATCGGCATGCGCTCGATCGAGATGCCGGCGGCGTCCAGCAGATAGTTCGGCAGCGGCTTGCGCTGATCGACGTCGAGGGCTTCCATCATGATGCGCGCGCAGCCTTCGGTTCAACCTCGGTCACGACAGCCTTGGGACCCGCGATCGTCTCGTTCTCGACGACGTCAATCGAGGGCCGCTCGGGGCTCGCGATCATCTTGCGGCCGTGCTCGACGGCAATCTGCGGCATGGCGCCGTTCATGAACGCCAGCAGCGTCTGCTTGACGATGATGTAGGGCCGGCAACGCTTCTCGCGCGTCATCTTCACCTTCATCGCGAAGGGCGAAATGATGCCGTAGGACAGGAAAATACCAGCGAAAGTGCCGACGAGGGCGGCGCCGATGAAGCCGCCCAGCAGCTTCGGCGACTGGTCGAGCGCGCCCATGGCCTTGATGACGCCGAGCACCGCGGCGACGATGCCGAGCGCAGGCAGCGCTTCCGAGACCACCACCAGCGCGTGGTAGGGCGCCAGCTTGCTCTTCACGATGGTGTGGATCTCCTCGTCCATCAGCGCTTCGATCTCGTGCGTTCGCGCGTTACCCATGATGATGAGGCGGACGTAATCGCAGATGAACTGGAGCAGCGACGGATCTCCGAGCACGCTCGGGAACGCCTTGAAGATCTCGGAGGACGCGGGATCGTCGATATGCGCCTCGACCTCGTTGCGGCCCTTGCCCCGCAGCTCCCGCATCAGCGCGTGCAGTGCACCGAGCAGATCGAGATAGTAGCGCTGACCGGGCACCGCCCCCGTCACAGCCTGCACGCAGGCAAGCCCGGTATCCGCGACCGTCTTCCAGGGATTGGCCATGATGAAGGTGCCGGCCGCGGTGCCCATGATGATCACGAACTCCCACGGCTGCATCAGCACGCCCAGATGCCCGCCCATGGCGGCAAATCCGCCCAGCAGTGCCGCTACCGTGATGACGATCCCCACGAAACTGCCCAACGCGCCGCTCCATCACCGATCCCATCGGGAATATCTAGTCGGCGAGCCTTGCGCGAGGCTGGCTTCCCCCTCGCCAGCCTCGCGCAAGCGATTCACGGCAGCTTGGGACGACGTCGCGAGAGCGGCCAGAGGGGCGCGTGTCATGCTATCCACCATCGCGGACTACACCAGACTGACCAAGGACATGGGCAAGTCGCTGACGCAGGTCGCGACGCAACCGGACGTAAGCCGCGACACCGATTATTTCCTCAGCCACATCGGCAACGTGAAGACCATCGACGACTTCCTGAAGGACTATCGCCTCTATTCCTACGCGATGAAGGCATATGGCCTCAGCGACATGACCTACGCCAAGGCGTTCATGCGCAAGGTGCTGACCGAGGGTATCGCCGACAACAAGACCTTCGCCAACAAGCTGACCGACACCCGCTACCGGCAATTCGCCGCCGCATTCAATTTCGCCGCCCTCGGCGACAAGGCGACCCAAACCGCCGCGGCCACGACTGGCACGGCGACCCAGTTCGTCACGCAGACGATGGAGGAGAAGGCCGGCGACCAGAACGAGGGCCTCCGGCTGGCGCTCTATTTCACGCGCAAGGCCTCCACGATCACCAATTCCTACCAGATCCTCGCTGACAAGGCGATGACGCAAGTGGTCCAGACGGCGCTCGGCCTGCCCTCGACGATCAGCTCGGCTGATATCGATGCCCAGGCCAAGATGATCACGAGCAAGATCGAGCTGACCGATTTCCAAGACCCGGCCAAGGTCACCAAATTCGTGCAGCGCTTCGCGGCGATGTGGGATGCGACCCAGGCCCAGAGCGACAATTCGACCAACCCGGCGCTGGTCCTAATCGGCGGCGCCACAACGTCGATCGGCATGGATACCAACGTGCTCACGACACTTCAGAACATTAAGTTCAACAGGTAGGTCATGCAATCGGCCCTCTATGTAGGATTGTCGGCGCAGGTCGCCCTCGAAAAGCGCCTCCAGACGATCGCCAACAACGTCGCCAACGTCAACACGGCGGCGTTCCGCACCGACGTGGTGAAGTTCGAGACGGTGCTGTCCAAGGCGGGCGCGAACCCGGTCGCCTTCTCCTCGCCCGGGGACAACATCATCTCGCGCGAGATGGGCAGCATCACGGAGAGCGGCAACCCGCTCGACGTCGCCGTGGTCGGACAGGGCTGGATCGCTTTCGCCGGTCCGAACGGCACGGTCTATACGCGCGACGGCCGTCTCCAGATCGCCGCCAACGGCGACCTTCAGACCGTGTCCGGCTTCCCCGTCATCGATTCCGGCGGCGCGCAGATCACCCTCGATCCGAACGGCGGACCGGTCTCGATTGCGCGGAGCGGCGCGATCACCCAGGACAACAACGAGATCGGCACTATCGGCCTGTTCAACATTCCCGCCGACGCCAATCTCGACCGCTACGGCAATTCGGGCGTCACGCCCGACCGGCCTGCGACCGCCATCGCCGACTTCTCCCGCGACGGCTTCAAGCAGGGCTATGTCGAGGGCTCCGGCGCCAATCCGATGATGGAATTGACGAAGCTGATCGCGGCCTCGCGCGCCTTCGACGGCACCAATTCGATGATCGAGGGCACCGAGAGCTCGCTCCAGAACGCAATCCGGACGCTGGGCGAACCCGGCAAATAGACTGCGCCCCGCGCGCAATGAGGTTGGACGGTTTCCTTGAACGCTCTTCGGCAACTTGAGTGGGCGCTGCTGGAGCTTCAGCAGAGCACTCCCCTGGCAAACGTCAGCGGCGCGATCTCCGAGATCGCGTCGACGCATTTCCGTGTCTCCGGCCTGTCGCGCTTCGTCAGGCTGGGCGAACTGATCGGCGTCAACTCCGGCGGCAAGCCCCAGATCGGCGAGGTGGTGCGGATCGACAGCGAGGGCATCATCGCCAAGCCGTTCGACCGGCAGTTCGCCGGCGGCCTCGGCTCGGTCGCCTACCGGATGCCCCCCATGTCCTTTGCGCCGGATCCGAGCTGGAAGGGCCGCGTCATCAACGCGCTCGGGGCGCCGCTGGACGGACAGGGCGCTCTCACCCCCGGGTCGCGTCCGGTCTCGGCCGAGGCGGAGGCGCCTTCGGCCATGAAGCGCGCGCGGGTCCACAAGCCGCTGCGCACCGGCGTACGCGTCATCGACCTGTTCGCCCCGATCTGCGCCGGGCAGCGCGTCGGCATCTTTGCCGGCTCCGGCGTCGGCAAATCGACGCTGCTTGCGATGCTCGCCCGCAGTCAGGGTTTTGACACCGTCGTGCTGGCCCTGGTCGGCGAGCGCGGCCGCGAGGTGCGCGAGTTCATCGAGGACGTGCTGGGCGCCGACCGTCACCGCGCCGTCACGATCGTGTCGACGGGAGACGAGAGCCCGATGATGCGGCGACTGGCGCCGAAGACGGCCATGGCGGTCGCCGAATATTTCCGAGACCGGGGCGAATCCGTCCTGCTCATGGTCGATTCGATCACCCGCTTCGCCCACGCAGCCCGTGAAGTCGCGCTCGCCGCGGGTGAGCCCGCGGTCGCGCGCGGTTACGCACCCACCGTCTTCACCGATCTGCCGCGCCTTCTGGAGCGCGCCGGACCCGGCGAGGAGGGATCCGGGACGATCACCGGGATTTTCTCGGTGCTGGTGGACGGAGACGATCACAACGAGCCGATCGCCGATACCATCCGCAGCACACTCGATGGGCACATCGTGCTCTCCAGGCACATCGCCGACCAGGCGCGTTACCCGGCCGTGGACGTTCTGGGTTCGGTCTCCCGCCTCGCCCATAACGTCTGGGACCCCGAAGAGCGTGAATTGGTGAGCAAGCTGCGGGCCATGATCGCCAAATACGAGGACACCCGCGACCTTCGCCTGATGGGCGGATACCAGGCGGGACGTGATTCGGGGCTCGACCAGGCGGTCGACATGGTCCCAAGAATCTACGGCGCGATGCAGCAGGACGCTTCGGCTCCGCCAAGCGCCGATCCGTTCCGCGAGCTGCGGGACATGCTCAAGGGCGACTAGCAAGTCTCAGCTTGAGTCGGCGAGGCGCCCCGCGATCGCCCCTTGCTCGTGGTCTTCGACGGGTGATTGCGAATGCCGCCACGCTTCCCGCGCATGCACGGTTGTCTGCGGTCTCCGCCGTGAACGCCTCCACCGTTCGGGTGAGGGAATCGCGCAGCCGCGCCGAATGCGACTGAACGACGATTCCGTGATTCGGTCCGGACAACCGCCGCGTGTAATTCCTGTGAGTTCCCTCGGACAATCCTTGGCAGAACGCACAAGTTGTGGATGACATGCCGACGCACATCGTCGTCATGCACAAGCTTCGACCAACTTGCATCAACGACAGCCAACAACGTGCCGTGCAATAAAACCGTCGCATAGTCGCGTGCATGTTGCTCGTGGGACAGGGTATTGCGTTCACCATCATGTGTCCCCGAAGTGCGAGATTGTCTTGAACGTTACATTCGCCTGCGACGACATCCTGTCTCAGAGAGGGTCTCTACTTGATTTTGTTGAGAAGCTCATTCATCGTTTCGTCGAAGATAAGAAACGTCTGCGTGTGACTTGAACCTTAGGGGCTTCGGTTGAACTACTCCGATCCATCGTCTGCTGGCGACGGCTATTCGGGCTCCCGTGCGACGACGCCGCGAATGGCATACCAACAGCAACACCGCTTCCCGCGTCATAACCTGCAGTGCCCATCCGTCCATGTCGGGCGCCAGGCAGGCCGTGCCTTTACGCGAGAGAAGAGCACGGTGCATGTGTCGGATATCGCGGTCGGTACGGCTTCTCGCAAACGGCTCGTGCGCAACTACGGAAGGCGGCTCCGGGGCGCCGCAAACGTGACTCCCGGGGCAAGGTAGGAATTCATGCCGTTGGCAAGAGAAGCCGTCGAGCTGCTGGTTCAGGCGGCGAGGGCTTGGTATTTCGAAGGCAATCAGCATGGGTTGCGCGACCGGGAATGGATGGCGCTGCGCTTTCTCGGCCGCGCCAACAGGTTTTCGCGTACGCCGTCCGCGCTTGCCGGCTTCATCGGCGCCACCAGGGCGACCGCATCGCAGATCGTGAAGACGCTGGAGGGCAAGTCCTTCCTGGTGCGAAAGCCGTCGCACGAAGACAAGCGTTCTGTCGTGCTGCACGTCACTGCGCAGGGCGAAAAGTGCCTGAGCCAGCACGATCCGATCAATCACGTGCTGAACGCGGTCACGGCGCTCGGACCCGACGAGTGCGTCAGGCTTCGCGATTCGCTGCGCGAGATCCTCAATCACCTCGACGCGGCACATCAGCGGCTCGATGCCAGCATCTGCCGGGACTGCATGTTTCTCGCCGAACGCGGGCCGGGTACCGGCAAGGGACGCGCAACGGCCGAATTCATGTGCCGCCTGTATCGCGCCCCGGTTTCGCTGGATGAGACCGAACTGCTCTGCACCAGTTTCGAGCGCACCCGCGACCGTCCCAAGATCGAGGAGCATCTCGACCGCGCGCGCGTGGCGAACCAGGGGTGAGGCACGCGTGATTTCCGCGCGCGGAGCTTGCGCTGCGGACAATTTCGTCTCTCATATCCCGGACAAGCTGCAGCGCGAAGCCTTGCAGCGCAGAGCCGGGATCCAGATGGCGACACGGTCCCATGTCGCGACATGGGCCCCGGCTCTCCAGCGTACCGCAAGAGCGCTGCGCTGCGTCCGGGGCACGGGAGCGGAGTGTGGCACACACTCTCTCCACATCGTCATTGCGAGCGCAGCGAAGCAATCCAGAATCCCTCCGCGGCGGCAGACTGGATTGCTTCGCTGCGCTCGCAATGACGGAGTATGAGGCGATAGCGCCACTGTTCCTCGCATTTTGAATTGCGGACACACCTTCGCATCCTCGCGGCTGATTTCGCCCGAGCTTTGCTTCGTCGCTCCACCCTCTTATCCAAGAGGGCACAGGGAAGGCCGGGTGCCGGCTGGCACCCGCGGTCCGCTGCGCGAAAAGCACACGCAGAAAAACCGCACAGCAGCATACAGGTGTAGCCAATCACTCGGCCTTCCCTGCGCGATGGTTGGACGGCTTATGCCGTGCTCTCCCGGGAGCCGAGTTCCTGCTGGCCTCCCTCGCCCTCGCGAAAGTCACCGGCACCGCGCCGGTCGACGCAGATGCCGCATCCGCCAAGGCTTGACCGTAGCAACGACGGCCAGGACCACACGGTTTTGCCGTACGCACGGCCCGCCATTTCGCCGCAGTTTTCCCAGCCCTGTCGACGGAGCCGGAAACTTACAGACGAGACGAAGCCTAGCAGCGCCGCTCGTCGGAACGAAGCCTTGGGCTCACGGAGAGCAATCCGCCCTGCCCACGCCTCTCGCACCCGAACGCTGCCGCGTCCACCGCAAGCGCGGCTCGCGAACGTGACGACCACAAGATCGCCCCTCAAGAATGAGCCGGGATGGGCGACACATACGTCGTTTCCGAATTTCGGTAAAGTGGAATATTTTTGCGGCGGCCGATTGACAGCCTTTCAGGTGTTTTGCCCGACGGGTGATGAGCGGCCGTCGCCCGAAGCGAGCGCGCCGCAATTCGAGCAAGGTCTCGCGCCGGAAGAGTGGCCGCGGATCACGCTTGCGCTCGGGCACCGGCTTCCGGCTTCGCCGCTTTACATCATCGGCCGTGCCAACAAAAAACACCCGGCGGTTTCCCGCCGGGTGTTCGTTGATGTGTTTCGACAGATCTTACCAGTTGCGCTGAGCGCGGAGGATCATGGCGATCGAGTCCTGATCCTTCAGCTCGTAGACCGCGGCCGGCTTGGCGGTCGTGGCCGACGGGGAGATGCCAACCGTGCCAGAGTACTTCTGGTCGAGATGGGTCCAGGAGACATCAGCCGAGAAGGTCAGGTTCTTGACCGGGGTCCATCGGGTGACGACACCCAGCTGGCCGATCGCGAAGTCCGGGTTGCAACCCGTCACACCCGCCAGGCCGCCGAACACGCCGCCGCCGCCGCCAGCACCGCACAGGGTGGTCTTGGCCAGCGTGCCGAACTGGGCCTGAGCGTAGGCACCGTAGAGCGCGGAGTTCCAGTTGGGATCCCAGTTGTGGGTGTAGGCGCCGCGGAAGCCCCAGGTCTTCACAGTTTCCTGCTGGCTCGGCGTTGCGCCACCAACAAACACCGTGTCGGGAGCATTGGCGAAGCCGATGCTGCCGTAAGAGCCAGCAATGCCCGAGTTGCCGTACAGCGCATAGGAGCTGCCCGACAGATTCTGGAAGTTGTAGCGGGTCGCACCGTCGGTGTAGACGCCCTGGATGTTGATCGTGTCACCCGCGCCGGTCGGGATGTTCTTGATCGACAGAGCGAGCTGAACCGCCCAACCCCATTTGTCGTCGGGGTGGCCAGTCGGCTCGGTCGCGCCGTAGTAACCAACGTGGTTGTCATGCGCAGCCACCGACGCCTGGAAGAGACCCCAAGCCTGGTCGACACGCACCATAGCAACGAGGTTCGGCGAACGGGTGCCGCCGATGGCGTTGGTGCCGTACGAACCGCCGATCATGCCGCCCGCGGTCGCGCCGCTCATGTTGAGGTTGCCGGCCTGATAGTAGGCCGAGACGTCTTCAGCCGAGAACGCTGCCGTGATGCCCTGACCGAAGTCGGCGGTGTAGGTGAACTGGTTGACACCAGTGACCGTGCCGCTGCCGCCGACGAGGTTGTCGGTGATGTTGCCGGGATAGTTGGTCCAGGGCGCGTCGAACTGCGACACGGCCTTACCCATCGTGAAGCCGGCGAACTGGATGAAGGCATAGTACACGCCGAGCGCACCGGCCGAGGTGTTGCCGTCGGTGCCGTTGACGCTGCCGCTACCATTCGAACCGACGAGGGCGGTGCCCGCGGCGTTGAGACCGAGCGCGCCGCTGTACTGGGTGCCACCCGTTACCGAACCGGTCGGGGTGTAATTGCCGCTCGTCCAGGTGAAGACGCCGTCGAAGAAGGTGCGGACCACGCCGTACTCGGTCGCAGTGCGGGTGTCGATGTTGAGGTCTTCACGAGAACGGAAGGTGTAGTAGTTCATCATGCGGTTGCGAGCACCGGCAGTACCGCCCTGGTTCGGATTGAAGTCCGAGTTGGAGCCCAGCACGGCGTCAGCGCGCATGTAACCGCCGAGCTTGATGCAGGTGTCGGTGCCCGGGATGTAATAGAAGCCGGCGCCGTACAGCGAGCAGATCTTTACGTATTCGACCGCTTTGGCCTTCACGGGGAGATCGGCAGCGAACGCTCCGGATGCGGCCATCAGGCCGGCAGCCGAGCCCAGAAAGAGTGTCTTCGTCAACTTCATTAGTAAACCTCCAGGTCGGTTCAGGGGGCTCGGCTCCCGGAGGAAGCCGCTTTACCCTCTCAATTTCGCTCAATTCAGATCCGCACGAAGGTCCGGACTGAAACGACAGTGAGGTGCCCCCCCTCCGTCGTGGCTTCACATATAGTTTATAAAAACAACTGCCTCAATTTATTGATTTGATGAATCGAAAGTTCGAGCCGCGATGTGTCCTAAGAGCAACATCGGCGATATCCCCCAGAAGAGCCGTTGCCTGGAACAAGAAAAGCCCTCAGGGGGCATCCCGAGGGCTTCTTGGAGGTCTCGCATCGCTGTCCATCGAGTGGGTCAAGAAAGCGAAATAGAGCACGATAGTCGATAATAAAATTAATTGTTCTTTGCAAGTAATAATTTGGTCTACGATTTCTTCCGCGCGGTACCTCCGTTTGGCCGGCGCGCGATTTTCGAGACGCTTCCAAGATATCCCATTAAAGATAGGCAAGGGATAAACGGGGAGGGAGCCACATGATCGAGAAGAAACTCGACAGGGCGATTACGGACTTCATCTGGAACGTCGTCGAAATTCATTCCCAGCTGGAGGACATCCACACCAGCTGGGCTGGACTGCTGGGCATTACCGAGCCGCAGTGGCTGATCCTGATGGCCATCACCGAATTGGACGAAGGGCGAGGTGTCGCCGGAATCGACATCGCGAACAAGCTGCGCGTCCACCCGGCCTTCGTGACCAACCAGACCAAGAGTCTCGAAAAGGGGGGCTTCCTGTCGCGGCGGCCTGCAGAGGACGACGCGCGCTTCGTCCTGATGTCGCTCACCGCAAAGGCGACCACGGAGATCGAAAAGCTCTCCAAGAGAAAGCTTGCCTTGAACTCGACCATGTTCAACGAGCTCGACGAGAAGACCCTGACAGACCTGAATGATGCGCTCACGACGATTGCCAAGAATGCCCGGCTGGCTGCACGATTGCTGGCAATCGACGTGTCCTGATCTTCCGATGTCCTGAGTGGAATGTGCGTCTGTCACGCCTAGAGGTAGGTTACGGGATCGATCCGACCGGCCGTTCCGAGTTTGCTGTCCAGCCACTGGAAGATGAAATCGTCCACGGAGATGAAATTCTCGATCTCGCCCAAAGGGTACGGGATCCGGTTTGGCACGACGACCGAGCAATCGGCTCCGGCGTGCCGATAACCGGCCTGCAGCTCGAGAGCCTCCGCTTCCCGGACCATCGAGCGGCTCCCGACGACCATGAGCAGCGGGCAAGCGATTTGACGCGACGGCAGCAGCGAGCCTGTCGAGGCCCCGTCAAGGACCGTCTGCTCGACGCCGGTCATCCAGTGAACCGACGCACGACGCTTGACCGACGCCAAAAGGCCGCCATCGCACACCGCGGCAGCTATCCTGCGATCATATAAGGCGAGGCGGGATACATCACTGGCGCACATCCCTTCGCCGTAGACCGAAATCCGCTGTCCATCGACATCCGGCCGAGCCTCCAGATAGTCCAGCCAGCACTGCAGGACGTGCTCCGGCTTGAAGGAGCGACGAGCAGCTGAAGCGCGGGCATGGACAAGCAGGAGTGACACATTCCGGCAGAGTGCGGCCGGCCACAATCGGCTCATCATCGAGGCCAAGGAGCCCTCATCGTCACCGACGCAGATGAGTGCGGGTGCCCCAGGCTCACGACGACAAGCGGGCAAAAAGAGGCCCGTCAACGCTTCTTGATCGAAGCCATCGATCTTCACGCGCTCGATCACCTGACCGGCATCATCCTCGAAGCCTCTCAGGCCGATCCCGGCCTTGTCTGCGAGGTCGAGGCGCGTGGAATCTTCCGGACAAGATAGACTTCGTGCGATTTCGAGGGCTGTCAGCGAGCACAGCCACGCCTCGCGTGAAATCCAGACGGAGCCATCGTCCCGCGCGGATTCGGCGAAGATCCGGTAGTCGTCGGCAATCCTCGACCACTCTGAAACCCAGAGATGCCTGTGCGCCTCACGCGCAAGTTCCGTGACGGACAGGTTCTCGAAAAACTCCGACGCGCGACTGCGCAAGCGTGCCAGATTGCCACCCGCGCCGTCGCGCGAGCAGCGAGACGAATGAGCACCATCCATGTCAGTCCCCTAACGGCGCCGTGAACGCTTGCCCGGACAGGGACTGCCAAAGACCTGAATTGCAAAGATTTGCCGGCTTCGCTTTCAGCGCAGCGCCATGCACAAGGTACGATCGTGGGCGGGCATGATCGCGGCCGTCATGCTCGTGTCCGCCGATGGTGCAACGTGCCTTGATCTCTTTCCCGGCCCTTTGGGCGCGCAGCGAAAGGTCACAATAGCCAGTGTCCGGTTCAGTCCGCGCGGCGGCGCCCCGAGGCTGACGATCATTCGGTGTTGGCTGTTGCTGATACACAGTTTAGGCCCCGCACCACTCTGCCATTTTTTGCAGTCCCGCGTTTGTCGTTTTTTGTTGCGGTGGACGACTAAAATTGGAGCTCATTCGGTGACGGAAAACCCATCGCCTGTGTCGGCTTCCATCATGAATTCCTGATGACGCCGATCCGGCGTGCCACCCATCACGATAGCGATAAAATATGCGGCGGCTTTCCGCCTGATCGATGCCGACGGCCTTCGCCAAGGGACTTTCCGGCTGTTAGTGCCGCAGGAAAACCGGCGCAACAAATCCTAAGGCGCTCATCCGCACCCGGCGCGCGAGACGTGACGAGGTATAATCGCGTTCTGGGCGAGCCAGGGCGATCGAGAACGTACAACATTCCCTACTTCGGTTAGCCAGTTATTTGAGCAGATCAAGTACCTGCAGAACCCTGTCGCCAGCAGGGCGTCGTCTCGCTTTTGGCCGTCAAGCACACGCCGGGCCGCCTGCCGCGCCTTCTGCGCCTTGTATCCATTATCCCAGTTGCCATTCCCGCGCACTTTGCCTTACATGCCCGCCAAACTCGCCGCGGATGACGGCCGGGGCTCAAAAATCGCACAAATTGTCAAAGGGACGAGACATGGCGCGTAACATCCTGATTCTCGGGGCTTCCTACGGCTCCCTGCTGGGCACCAAGCTGCTGATGGCCGGGCACAACGTGACCCTGGTCTGCCGCACCAAGACCGCAGAGCTGATCAACCGCGAGGGGACCGAGGTGCGCATCAAGTTGCGTGATGAGGCGGTTCACCGCGCCATCTTCTCGCGCGACCTGCCCGGTAAGCTCGACGCCGTGACGCCGGCCAATGTGGACTTGTCCCGATACGACATGGTCGGCCTTGCGATGCAGGAGCCGCAATACACCAACCACACGGTGCGCGTTCTCATGGTCAGGATCGCCGCGGCGAAGCTGCCGTGCTTGTCGATCATGAACATGCCGCCGCTGCCCTATCTGAAGCGGATCCCCTCGCTCGCCGACATGGATCTCGAGGAGGCCTATACCAATGCGCAGGTGTGGGAGCGCTTCGAGCCCGGGCTGGTGACCCTGTGCTCGCCCGATCCGCAGGCGTTTCGTCCGCCGGAAGAGGCTGCGAACGTGCTTCACGTCGGCCTGCCCACGAATTTCAAGGCATCCGTGTTCGCCGACGAGACGCACAACAAGGTGCTGCGCGAGCTCGAAGCCGACATCGACGCGGTGACGCTCGACGGCCACGACGTGCCGGTGAAGTTGAAGGTGTTCGATTCTCTGTTCGTGCCGCTGGCGAAATGGTCGATGCTGCTGACCGGCAACTACCGCTGCATCACGCCGCACGAGCCGCAGTCGATCCGCGACGCCGTGCACGGTGATCTCGCGCGCTCGCAGACCATCTACGAGCATGTCGACGCCATCGCCCGCCGTCTCGGCGCCGATCCGCAAGACCAGGTGCCGTTCGCGAAATACGCCAAGGCTGCCGAGAGCCTGCTGAAGCCGTCGTCGGCCGCACGCGCGGTGGCGGGCGGCGCGCCCTTCATCGAGCGCGTCGACCTCTTGGTGAAGCTGATCTCGCATCAGCTCGGCGCGCCCAATGCAGAGATCGACCGCACGGTCGAGACCGTGGACCTGAAGCTCAACGAGAAGATCGTGCAGGGCGGATCGGGCGCGCTGTAACGGGCGCTTCCATCGCCATCGAACGCGTCGGCGCTTGCGCTCCCAGGACACCGGGGCTGAGCGTCACCATGCCCTACCCGCAAATCATCTCGCGCGGCACTGTTCCCGGTGTGATTCACACTCAACAGGCGTGATGGCGTCTCGTCGATCACGCAATCGTGTCGCTTTCAGTTCCCTCCTGCTTTCACCCGCAAATAACGTCTGAATGACACAGAGCCATGTTGCCCGTCATGTCTCGACGTGGCGCAGCGAGAAAATGCTGCCTTTCCGCTCGAACTGAACCAAAGCGCACAATTTCTGCCCGCCGCGCGCGCGAACGATGTCGCGGGCTTCGGACGAGATCCTTCATTTGCGCAAACGCCGCATGCGCGCGCGGCAGGCTCGTTGCCTTGTCTCGCGGACAGGCCTGAGCAACATAGGTTTGCAACTGTCTTCTACGGCTTGTCCAGACACCGTTTGCGGTCCCCGCGTTCGGATCCAGACAAGAAAAATCGAAGAAAAGAAGCATGGACCAGGCGATGCTGAGCGTCGTCCGCGCAGTAGAGGCAGGCGCGACGACGATGAAGGGCGTGATCGACGCCACCGGACTGTCTCGCCTCAAAATCGAACGTGCGTTGAACGCGCTGGAGAAGCAGAAGCTGCTGGTCCGCGACGGCCAGGGTTTTCGCGGAACCGGTCCGACGAAGACGGCCCAGCCTGCGCGGCAATGCGGCTCGTGCAATGCCTGCTGCGACATCCTCGAAGTGGCCGCCGTCGACAAGCCGGTGAACCAGCTGTGCAACCATTGGCAGGCCGGCACGGGTTGCAGCATCTACGAGCGCCGTCCCCAGATGTGCCGTTCATTCGTCTGCGCCTGGCTGCAAGGCCATCTCGACGACGACTGGTTTCCGGCGAAGTCGGGCATCATCGTGCATTTCAGCCAGGACGCCGTGAACGTGACGGTCGACGACCATTGCCCCGATCGCTGGCGCGACGAGCCCTATTTTAGCAAGCTCGCCGAATGGTCGCTGAACGGGATCAGGCGAATCGGAAACCGCGGCTACGCGACCCTCGTCGTCTCCGGCGCCGACCGATTCCTGCTGCTCGGGCGCACCGTCGTTCCCGAGCCGACGCTGTTCGGCACCGCGTTCCTGCCGCTCACGGCCGAGACATTTCGATTCTGGCGGGCGAAATCCCCGGAGCATTTGCAGCGGCTGCACGAGCGCATCGCCGAGATCGAGCGGATCAGGCAGGAGTTCGGCTCCTGCGCCATCCCGGAGAACGAGGACGACGATCCGCAAGCCCCCTATCGGCCCGCACTTCTACGGCAATCGAATCACGCCTGAACTCCGCCGTGGGCAACGACGCATGATTCTCGCCGTGGCGCTCGACGCGCCGCGGCCGGGTTGATAAGCCCCTCTCCGCGAATGATGGGACTTGAGTCGGGCATGACGGTTGCGATCGAGATGGGGCAGACCACGGCGGGCGCCGCGGCGGCCATGGACCTCGAGGAACTGTTGGCGACCCGCCTCCTGGTGCAGGGCAATTCGGGCTCCGGCAAATCACACCTGCTGCGGCGGCTGCTGGAGCAGAGCGCGCCCTGGGTGCAACAGGCCATCATCGATCCCGAAGGCGATTTCGTCTCGCTGGCGGAGCATTTCGGCCATCTCGTGATCGAGGCCGAGGATCACACCGAACGCGGCCTTCAGGTTGCCGGCGAGCGCGCCCGGCTGCATCGCGTCTCCACCGTGCTCAACCTCGAAGGGCTCGACGCCGAGAACCAGATGCGCCGCGCCGCGGCCTTCCTCGGCGGGCTCTTCGACGTGGACCGGGACCATTGGTACCCGATGCTGGTGGTCGTCGACGAGGCGCAGCTGTTTGCGCCTGCGGTCGCGGGCGAAGTCTCTGATGAAGCGCGAAAGCTTTCGCTCGGCGCGATGACCAATCTGATGTGCCGCGGCCGCAAGCGCGGGCTTGCCGGGATCATCGCGACCCAGCGGCTGGCAAAGCTCGCCAAGAACGTCGCGGCCGAAGCGTCCAACTTCCTGATGGGCCGCACCTTTCTCGACATCGACATGGCGCGCGCCGCCGACCTGCTCGGCATGGAGCGGCGGCAGGCCGAATCCTTTCGCGATCTCGAACGCGGACAATTCATGGCGCTCGGCCCCGCGCTGTCGCGACGCCCCCTGCGTTTGAATATCGGAGCGACCGAAACCCAGCCGCGCACTTCCACGCCGCGGCTGATGCCGATGCCCGAGGCCACGCTCGAAAATATGCGCGCCGTGATCCTGGCAGCGCCGCCGCCCGATGCCAGCCGGCCGCAGCGCCGGCCCGCGCCCGATCTGCTCGAGCAGCTCCGCGCCGCAAAGGCTGCGGCACCGGAGATCGGCCCCGAAATGATCGAGGTCCCGGTCAGTGCCGAGGAACTCGCAGAGCGGCGCGAGCGCGTGGATCGGACCCTTCGTGCCGTCCTCGCCGCGCCCGATGCCGGTTTCCGCGCGGTCGGCGTGCTCTACCAGGAGTTCGTGGTCCGCTGCCGCATCGAGGGCCTCGGCTCGGCGGTGCCCGACCTCACCGAATTTCGGCGCATGCTGACACGCGCACGCGCCGGGCTCGGCGCCGAGCACGCCGAGGACGACGCCTGGCAGGACGTATCGCTCCGCGCCTCGATCCTGCCCGACGACATGCAGGGCGTGTTCATGATGATCGCGCGTGCCGCGAAGGAAGGCTGGCCCTGCCCCGGAGACGCCGCGATCGCCCGCGCCTACGGCTCGCATTCGCTGCGCCGGGCACAACGCCTGCTCGGCTACATGGAGGAGCAGGGCCTGATCGTCTGTCAGCTCGACGGCGCCGGCCGCCGGATCGTGACGCTGGTGGAGCTCGCCTGGGCCACCGCGCCGGGCGATCCCAATGCCGACCACCTGCCGGCAGAGCAGGTCGCGAGCGCGGCGCCGGCTTGAGCCAGCGGATTGTCGATCAGGCCGCTTCGGTGACATCGGCGCCGATAAGCGCATCCGCCGCGCGACGCCGCTCAACCGCAAACATGCGCCGATAGAGCACGGCCGAAACCAGCCATGCAATCGTGAACAGCGCGATCACGGCGAAGCCGACATTGGCGAGCGAGTCGTTGAGTGCGTCGACCAGTGCCCACACGCCGCCGGACAGGCTGAGCTGGTCCGCGATCAGCCCGAGCGCCTCGATTCCGCCGATCAACAGCGCCACCGCCACGGAAGCCCCTGTTATCGTGAGGTTGTACCAGAGCTTGCGCAGCGGATCGACGAAGGCCCAGCGATAGGCGCTCACCATCAGTGCCGAGTCGGCGGTATCGACCAGCGCCATGCCCGACGCGAACAGCGCGGGGAAAACGAGGACATCGGCAAACGAAGCGCCGCGCGCGGCTTCGCCGGCGGAGATGCTGAGCAGGCCGATTTCGGTTGCGGTGTCGAAGCCGAGCCCAAACAAAAAGCCGAGCGGGTACATGTGCCAGGGTTTTGTCACCAGGCGGAACATCGGGCCGAGCAGCCGCGCCAGGGCGCCGCGATTGGCAAGCAGGGCATCGACGCCCTCCGCGTCGTGAATCCCCCGCTCCCGTGCCGCGCGAAACGTCCGCCACAGGCCGACGAAGATGACGAGATTGATGGCCGCGATCACCAGCAGGAACAGCGCCGAGACCGATGTGCCGATGAAACCGCCGATCTCCTTGAGCAGGCTGTCGCCACCGAGGCTGACGACGCCGAGCGCGAGCAGCATGGTCGCGACCACGACGATTGTGGAATGGCCGAGCGCGAAATAGAGTCCGACCCTGCGCGGCGCGCCGCCTGCCTGCATCTGCTTGCGCACGACATTGTCGATGGCAGCGATGTGGTCGGCATCGACGGCGTGGCGCAGGCCGAACACCCAGGCGAGCAGCGCGGTCGCCATCACCGTCGGCCTGTCACCGAATGCCGCGAAGGCCCAGGTCCACGCCCCGATGTTGGCCGCGATCAGTCCGCCGAACAGCAGCACCGTTCCGGGCTCGACCGCCCGCAGAGATAATTTCGTCACGACCATCATTCCGTCCGCTGCACGCACCAACGCACGAGCGGTATGATCTTTTCACAGGATGGTCATACTGACCAGACCCGGCGGCCGCCTGATGATCGCATATGCGGATTTGCGGGAGGTCGTCATGCCCAGGCTTGTCCCGGCCATGACGTCGGCGCACTGCATCACGCCGCCTCGGAGCCGCCGAGATAGGCGTCGCGAATGCGGGGATCGTCTTTCAGCGCGCGGGCGGAGCCGGAGAGAACGATCTTGCCGGTCTGGAGCACATAGGCCTCGTGCGCGATCTCGAGCGCGAGACTGGCGTTCTGCTCGACCATGAAGACCGAGACGCCCTCCCGGTTGATGGTGCGGATCAGTTCCAGCACGCGGTCGACATAGAGCGGCGACAGGCCCATGGTCGGCTCGTCCATCACGATCATCCTGGGACGGCTCATCAGCGCGCGCGCCATCGCGACCATCTGCTGCTCGCCGCCGGAGAGCGAACCGGCGCGCTGCGATAGCCGCTGGCCGAGCTTCGGGAACAGCGTGAGCATCTTGTCGAGATCCTGCGCGATCGCCTCGCGGTCGTCGCGCACGAAGGCACCCATCAGGATGTTTTCGCGCACGCTCATGTCCGCGAACAGGCGCCGTGCCTCCGGCACCGAGGCGATGCCGCGGCGGACGATCTGCGGCGTGGTCAGCCCGAGCAGCGAGGCACCGTCGAAAGTCACATCGCCCGAGCGCGGCTTCACCAGGCCCAAAATGATCTTCATCGTCGTCGATTTGCCGCTGGCGTTGCCGCCGAGCAGGCAGACGATGTGGCCGCGCGGAACTGATATCGACAGATCGAAATGCACCTGGGCCTGACCGTAGAAGGTGTTGACGTCGGTAAGCGCCAGCAGCGCATCGGGCGGCGTGTTCGTCATGCCGCGCTCTCCTGCTTCGTCGTCAGGCCGTGGCCGAGATAGGCCTCGATCACCTTGGGATCGCCGCGCACCGCTTCGCCCGGACCTTCCGCGATTTTCTTGCCTTCGTCCATGACGATGACGCGATCGGAGAGGCGCATCACCATTTCGAGCTTGTGCTCGATCAGCAAGATCGTCAGTCCTTCGGCCTTCAGCTCGGCGACGAGGCCCTGCATCTCAGTGGTTTCGGTCGGGTTCATGCCGGCGGTCGGCTCGTCGAGCAGCAGCAGGCGCGGCTTCAGCGCGAGCGCGCGCGCGATCTCGACGCGGCGGCGGTTGGCGTAAGAGAGGCTGTAGGCCGGCTGGTCGATGCGCGGCAGCAGCCGTTCGCCGAAGCGCGCGAGAATGACCTTCACATCCTCGCGCAGCCGCTCCTCCTCGGCCTTGACACTGGCGGGGCGCAGCAGCGCCAATCCCAATTCCAGCAGCGGGCCGATCACCGGCACGGTCGGCCTGACCGCACGCAGCCGCGTGTGGGCACCGATCAACACGTTGTCCATCACGCTGAGATTGCCGAAGACACGGCCGAGCTGGAACGTGCGCGCGATGCCTTCGGCGGCGAGCCGTTCCGGCGAGAAACCCGTGATGTCCTGATCTTCGAAGCGAACCGTCCCGGCGTCCGGCCGGTCAAGCCCGGTCACGAGATTGAACAGCGTCGTCTTGCCGGCCCCGTTCGGGCCGATGATGCTGATCAGCTCGCCTTTGGCGAGATCGAGATCGATGGCGTCGACCGCGGTGAGGCCGCCGAAGCGCCGCGTCAGCCCGCGCAGGGACAGCATGGTCGTGCCCATCACATCGTCCCCAACAGGCCCTGCGGCCTGAACCGCACCAGCAGCAGCAGCACGATGCCGTAGATCAGGATGCGGTACTCCGCCGCGATCCGGAACACTTCCGGCAGGCCGACCAGCGCGACCGCTCCGACGATGGCCCCGACGACATTGCCGAGTCCGCCGAGGATCACGACCGTCAGCGCCAGGATGGATTGCTGCGTATTGAAGGTCTCGTGGTTGATGTAGGAATAGAGATGCGCGGCGATGCCGCCGCTGACGCCGGCCGCGAACCCGCCGAAGATGAAGGCCAGCGATTTGTAGCGATTCAGGCTGAGCCCATAGGCGCGCGCGGCGATGTCGTCATCGCGAATGGCGCGAAAACTGCGGCCGAGATGCGAGCCGAGCAGGCGTCCCTGCAGCAGCGCCAGCACGACCATCGCGATGAAGCTGAACCAGTAGATCGAAATCGGGCTGACCAGCTCATAGCCAAACAGCGACAGCGGCGGGATGCCGGAGATGCCGATCGGCCCGCGCGTGACGCTCTCCCAGTTCAGGATCACCAGCGAGACGATCTCGCCGATCGCGAGCGTCGCGATCGAGACATAATGCCCGCGCAGCCGGAACGACGGCGAGATCAGCGCTGTGCCGAGCGCCGCGCTCATCAGGCCGCCGCCGATGATGGCGAGGCCGACGGGAACGGAGAAGGTGAGCGACAGCAGCGCGGAGGTGTAGGCGCCGATCGCGAGCAGCGCGGCGTGTCCGAGCGACACCTGGCCGATCGTGCCCGCCACCAGCGTAAGGCTCAGCGCGAGCATGCCGAGCAGCCAGGCGTTGATCAGAGTCTGGAGCACGTAGAACGACACCGGCAACAGCGGCAGGATCGCGAAGACCGCGGTAGCGATCAGCAGAGCCCAGCGCGGAATGCGCACCGGGCGGCTCGGCGCGATGAAAGTGCCGGTGAGCGGCTCGGGCGGCGCCTGCCGTGCGCTGGCGAACAGGCCGTTCGGGCGCAGCACAAGCACCACGACCAGCAGCAGGAACGCGAACAGATTGCGGTAGCTGGTGCCGAACACGGCGACGCCGTAGCTCTCCACCAATCCCAGCAGCAGGCTGCCGATCACCGCACCCGGCACGTTGCCGGCGCCGCCGACGACTTCGGCGACGACGCCCTTGAGCGTCGCCTGCAGGCTCATCGCGGTGTCGATCTGGTTGTAGTACATGCCGACCAGCAGACCGGAAATGCCGCCGAGCGCAGCCGCAATGCCGAACACGGCTTGATTGACGCGGTTGACGTCGACACCCATCTGCATCGCGGCGTCGCGATCCTGGGCCGTGGCGCGGATGGCCCAGCCAAGCTTGCTGTAGCGCAGGAACACGAACAGCAGCAGCGCGCTGGTGATGCCGACGCCGGCGATCAAGAGATCGAGCGGTCCGATCGTGCCGCCGCCGATCTGGAAGCGGACGTCTGGCAGCTGGCTCGGCAGCGCGCGCGGATTGGGGGAGAACGTCAGCATCACGAGCTGATCGAGCACGAAGCTGATGCCGATGGTCGCCAACAGCGGGGCGATGCGCACCGAGTTCTGCAGCGGACGCAGGCCGAACCGTTCGATGATCAGGCCAACCAGCGCCGCCGCCACCGCGACCACGATGATGGTAAGCGGCAGCGGCGTATGCAGCTGCACCACCGCGACCCAGCCGATATAGGCGCCGACGAGGTAGATCGAGCCTTGCGCAAAGTTGATCAGCCGGCTGACGCCGAAGATCAGCGCGAGCCCGACCGCAACGAGGGCGTAGACGTTACCGACGATCAGCCCGTTGATCGTGTAGTCGAGCCAGGAAGACACGCAGGAGATCCCCTCAGGTCGGCTTGCCGTCCCAGAGCGCGAACTGGCCCTTGCGCACGACGAGCTCGGCGTTCATGGCGCCCTTGACGCGCCGGCTCTCGACGTCGAACGTCGCCTTGCCGAAGATCACGCTCGAGACATCCTTCACTTTCGTAAAAGCGTCGCGGATCGCGCGCCGGTCGGTGCCGCCGATCTTGACGACGGCGGCCGCCATGTTCATCGCGTCATAGGCGTAGGCGTTGAACGCGTCGGGCTCCACCCCGTTGTATTTCTTCTTGAAGCCCGCGATGAACGTCTGCACTTCGGGGCGCGGGTCTTCCGGGAAGTAGCGCGTGCCGACATGGACGTCCTCGACGGCCTCCCCGCCGAGCTCCAGGAATTTCGGCGAGTAGACCGAGCTTGCGGCGCAGATCACCTGCTTCAGCCCGACCTGGCGTGCCTGGCGCGCGATCAGCGCACCGTCAGAATAATAGGAGATCAGGATCAGCCCGTCCGGACTGGCATCGCGGACACGCACCAGCGTAGAGCGGAAGTCGCGCTCCTCCGCGATGTAGCCTTCGGTGACGGCGATCTCGGCGCCGTGTTCCTTCGCGGCCTTGACGAAATAGTCGCGGCTGGTGCGGCCCCAATCGGTGTTGAGGTGCAGCACGGCGAGCTTCTTCAGGCCGAGACGTTTCACGGCATAGGCCGCCAGCAGCGGCTGCTCATCGGCCTGGCTGACCGAGGTGCTCCACATGAAGTCGCCGCCCTTGGTGAAATCGGGATGCGAATTGGTAAATCCAAACTGCACAAGCCCCCCGCGCTGGTAGATCGGCGAGGCCGCCATCGAGGCGGGACTTGAAAAGTCGCCGAGCTCCATGACGATCCTGGGATCGGAGACGAATTTCTGGGCGATCGCCACCGACTGGCGCGGGTCGCTCTGGCTGTCCTCGAAACTATAGGCGAGCTTGCGGCCGTTGATGCCGCCCGCTGCCTGGATCTCGTCGAGCGCGAGATCGAAACCCTGCTTCCATTGCGTGCCATATTGCGCGTTCGGCCCGGTGAGCGGACCGCTGACGCCCAGCAAGATCGGTTCGGACGATTGCGCGAAGGCGGCGCGCGAGAAGGCTGCTCCCGCCATCATGGCGGCAAGCGAGCCCTTGACCAGGGTACGACGATCGATGTTGCTCATGGACGGCTCCATCCTGTCAGGTGTTGAAACAACCAGCAATTTCTATGCCGGTGAGATTGCCTATTTCGAGGGCTCGCCGAGCGACAGCATCAGCCGGTTCGCCCAGTTGAAGAACGACGCGCCGTTGATGACGTCGACGATCTCCGCATCGTCGAGACCGGCACGGCGCAGCTCATCGACATTGTCGGGGCCGAACGCGATCGGCGTCGCAGCCAGCGCCACCGAGGCCTTGACGACCGCATTCCAGCGCTCGCCGAGATCGGCGCCAACGCCCTCGTCAAGCAGCCGCTGCACATCGTCGCGGCGCTTGGAATAGGTGCTGGCGAAACGCGCATGCACGGAGGCGCAGTAGATGCAGCCGTTGTAGCGCGAGGTCGCAGCCGCCGCGAGTTCGCGTTCGGCGCGCGGCAGGCCGTCGGCAACATTGTAGAAGATGTCCTTGTCGGTCTTGGTGCGGGCTTCCAGCACCTCGGGATCGCGCACCAGCAGACGGAAATACTCGGACTTGGAACGGGAGCGATCGACGAGGCCGGCGAAATGCCGCTCGGTCAGCTCGGCTTCGGGCAGCGGATCGATCCACGACACCCAGCCCAGTTCATCCTGGGTGAAGGCGACGGGCGGATTGACATTGCTTGCAGCGGTCATGATGCAACCTCCTTACGCGCCGGCCGCGGCGTTCGCGGTGCGCCCGAGCGAGGCACCGAGCACGCGCAGTGCGGTGACGACGCGCACCTGGAACGACAGGAACGCAACAAGCTGAGAGAACGTGACGATGCCGGTGTTCGACCAGCCGGCGGCGAGCAGCGCCTTCATGTCGGCCGCAGCCGCATCGCGCGGGCGGAACACCAGCAGATGCGCATGCTCGAACGCCACAACGAGCCGGCCCCCGAGATCGGCCTTGCGCTCCGCGCTGACGTGGTAGATCAGGCCCGCCTTGTTCTCGACCGACAGCGGCCCATCCGGAAAGGCACCGTAGGGGCCAGAGGTCTCGCCCCGCACGATTTCAACCTCGATCGCCTCGACCAAGCGTGCGCCGTCGGCGATCGCAGCTAACTTCGCGCGATAGAAGGCAGCTACAGTCGGCTCGCGGTGAAGGCCGATCACGAAGAGCGCGACCGCGGCGCGCTCGACGAGCGAGAAGTCACTGGCGTCGATCGGCTCGAACAGAGAGAGATAGCTCTGCTGCGCGTTGTCGCGCGCCTGCAGGCGGCGCCCGCGAATGGTATCGAGCGCTGAACCCCGTTCGATCCCGGCGAGCGTGTCGATGATATCTTTCGTAGCCATCATTGAGCCTCTTGCAGCCTGGTGCAACGCGATTCCGTTCATTCCGACTATCCCGCCAGCGCCACGTCGGGCGCCGTCCGCGCCCAGCCCAGTGCTGGCGCGACCTTCTCCGCGACCAGCTCGATCGAGCGCAGGATATGGGGATGCGGGGCATCGACGGAATGCGCCTGGAAGACGAGATCGGTCACCCGCTCCAGCGTGGCGTCGGCGCGGAGCGAAGCGATGACGTCGTCGGCCGCGCCGACATGGGTGTCGAAGGCCGCGATCATCTCCTCCAGCGTCTCGCCCGGCTTGGCGTGGCCGCCCTTGAGGAATTGGGGCAGCGCGCGCCGCAGCCCGATATCGGCAAGGCGCAACGCCTCAGTGCGGTCGTCGGCGACGAAGATGGTGCGCGAAGCCATGATGCGGGGCTCGCGTCCCGGCGGCAGTGCTTCGAGATAGGCATCGATCACCGGGTTCTGAATCTCGGCCAGCGTTGCCTTCGGCGCTTCCTTAGTCCGGGGCTGAGTGCGCGACAGCAACAGGCCATCGCCCGCCTTGCCGGCACGCGCGCCGCCCGCCACAGAGAACGTCGCCTGCCAGATCCTGTCGTCCAGTTGCGGCCGCTGCGGATAGAGCGTGTCGCCACCGTCGAGCGGCTTGCCCACCAGCGCCGTGCGGACGACCTCCAGATTGCGCGCAAAGATCTCGTTGCGCTGGGCGCTGTCGAGGCCGAACGCGGCAAACGCCGAGGGATTGCCGCCGGTGCCGACACCGAGTTCGAAGCGACCGTTGCAGAGCAGATCGAGCACCGCGGCGTCCTCGGCCACGCGCACCGCATTCTCAAGCGGCAAGGTGACGATGCCGGTGCCGAGCCGGATGCGCGAGGTTTGGGCTGCGACGTAACCGAGGAAGGTGAAGGGCGACGGCAGGCCGCCCTCGCGCTCGTGGAAATGGTGCTGCGCGATCCACGCGGAATCGAGGCCCGCCTTCTCGGCGCGCACGATCTGCTCGGCCGCGAAGCGATATCGGTCGGCGGGCGGCGCCTCGTCGAGAAGCCGTGTGAAAAACCCCAGGCGTTTCAGGTTTGCTAAGCGTTTCATACGACCCCTGTCGGACGAGGATGGGCCCCGATGATGTCGGTTGCCGCAGCTCCAGACAAGCGGGCATTGCGCAGGGCTAGTACGCAAGGCTGGCCGCCGGGATCGCCCTGAGCTGGACTTTGACTAGGCAGACTGCCTACCAGCTCGGCAGCACCGCGCCCTTGAACTTGGTCAGGACAAACTCCTTGACCTCTGCCGTGTGGTAGCTGTCCACCAGGATCTTGACCCAGGGCTTGTCCTTGTCGACTGTGCGAATAGCGATGAGATTGACGTAGGGACCCTTTGGGTCCTCGCGCAGGATCGGATCCTTGACGGGATCGAGGCCCGCCTGGGTTGCATAATTGGTGTTGATCGCGGCAGCGTCGACATCGTCGAGCGCGCGCGGCGCCTGCGCCGCATCGACCTCGATGAACTTCAGCTTCTTGGGATTCTCGGTGATATCAAGCACCGTCGGCTTGAAGCCCGTGCCGTCCTTCAGCTTGATCACGCCCTTGTCGCGCAGGAGCAGCAGCACGCGGCCGCCATTGGTCGGATCGTTCGGGATCGAGACCTTGCCGCCCTCGGGGATATCGGCGAAGGCCTTGTGCTTCTTGGAATAGACACCGATCGGGAAATTCACGGTCAGGCCGACGGCTTCGATCTTGTAGCCACGGTCGGCCTTCTGGTTGTCGAGATAAGGCTGGTTCTGGAACGAATTGGCGTGGATTTCGCCCGCATCGAGCGCGGCGTTCGGCACGACGTAGTCGGAGAATTCGATGAGCTTGATGTCGAGACCCTGCTTGGCCGCGATCGGCTTCACGGCCTCGAAGATCTGGGCGTGCGGCCCCGGCGTCACGCCGATCTTGATGGTCTCGCCCGAAGCGGCGGCCGACCAGGCGGCGAGCACGATCGCGAGGATCAGGGTGGAACGGAACGACATCTTGGTCTCCATGACTCGGGCAATAATTGGAACCGTATTCGCTTCTCCGCGAGGCGAAATCAATGAAATGGAAATCCATATTGGCCGGCTGACGCGGACGACACTTCTCCGTTCGATCGCATGTGGGGAACGAATGCACCCGCGCAAGCGTGAGGCGCATCACGGCAAAACGGCACGGATCGTTGCCCGTAGTCCGATGGAGCGAAGCGCGACTCGGGACGCCGCCTGCGCGGCAGGACTTATCCTGGTTTGCGCTCGGCTCCATCCGGGCTTCAAACCTCCCCCCACACGTTCGTCATTTCGCCGCAGGGTTTTCTGACCCTGTCGGCATTGCCGCCTCGCCCATGATGAAACATGATGGGCCCTGGCCGGTGACGACTTGTCTGTGAAGTGGGGATCATCCGATGAACGAGAACGAAATCCGCAAGTCCATCGCTGAGGTGAAGCAGGGCAAGCTGTCGCGACGCTCCTTCATGCAGACCATGGCTGCGATCGGGATCGCAGCGCCGGTCGCGAGCCAGATCCTGGTCTGGAACGACGTGGCGATGGCGGACGCCACGCTGCCCTACAAGCCGACCAAGGCCGGGGGCGGCGGCCCGCTCAAGATCCTGCTCTGGCAGGCTCCGACGCTGCTCAATCCGCATTTCGCGCTCGGCACCAAGGATCAGATCGCCTCGCGCGTCTTCTTCGAGCCGCTCGCCGGCTGGGACAAGGAGGGCAATCTCGTCCCCTGCCTCGCGGCCGAGGCCCCATCCAAGCAGAACGGCGGCCTTTCCCCGGACGGCCTGAGCGTGACCTGGAAACTGAAGCAGGGCGTGAGGTGGCACGACGGCAAGCCCTTCACCGCCGATGACGTCGTCTTCACCTGGCAATACGCCTCTGATCTCGCCACAGCGGCGTACACCACCGGTTCCTACAAGGACATCACGGTCGAGAAGATCGACGACCACACCGTCAAGGTGCTCTTCAAGGCCCCTACCCCGTTCTGGGCCGACCCGTTCGTC
This sequence comes from Bradyrhizobium sp. RT6a, assembly GCF_040547675.1. Classification (NCBI taxonomy): domain Bacteria; kingdom Pseudomonadati; phylum Pseudomonadota; class Alphaproteobacteria; order Hyphomicrobiales; family Nitrobacteraceae; genus Bradyrhizobium; species Bradyrhizobium sp. RT6a. The sequence continues at coordinate 234,890 of NZ_JBEPQC010000003.1, read as the reverse complement.
GGTTCGGTCGGTCCGATCCTGCCGAAACATCATTTCGGCGACTATGTCGGCGCGAAGTCGCGCGAAGCGCCCGGCAATCTGAAGCCGGTCGGCACCGGTCCCTACAAATTCGTCGAGTTCAAACCAGGTGACCTGATCCGGGCCGAACGCAATCCCGACTATCACGTCAAGAACCAGCCGCATTTCGACACGCTCGAAATCAAGGGCGGCGGCGATGCGGTGTCCGCGGCGCGCGCCGTGCTCCAGACCGGCGAATACGACTATGCCTGGAACATGCAGGTGGAGGAGGAGGTCCTCAAGCGCATGGAGGCCAGCGGCAAGGGCAAGCTCGACGTCACGCCCTCAGGCAATGTCGAGTTCATCATCCTCAACACGACGGACCCGTGGACCGAGGTGGACGGCGAGCGCTCCAGCCCCAAGACCAAGCACCCGACGCTGTCCGATCCCGCCGTTCGCCGCGCGATGAACCTATTGATCGACCGCGAGTCGATCCAGAAGTTCATCTACGGGCGCGGCGGCATCGCCACGGCGAGCTTCGTCAACGCACCCAAACAGTTCAAGTCGACCAAGCTGAAATACGAGTTCGACATCGACAAGGCCAACAAGGTCCTCGATGAAGCCGGCTGGGCAAAGGGCGCGGACGGCATCCGCGAGAAGGACGGCAAGAAGCTCAAATTCGTCTTCCAGACCTCGACCAATGCGCCGCGTCAGAAGACGCAGGCGATCATCAAGCAGGCTTGCCAGAAGGCCGGCATCGAGATCGAAATCAAGGCGGTCACGGCATCGGTGTTCTTCTCGTCCGACGTCGGCAACCCCGACACCTACTCGAAATTCTATGCCGATATGGAGATGTACAACACCACGCAGCCGCAGCCCGACCCGGAGCGCTTCCTGAACCAGTGCGTCTCCTGGGAGATCTCCAACAAGGACAACAAATGGCTCGGCCGCAACGTCTCGCGCTGGTCTGATCCCGAGGCCGACAAGGCCTACAAGGCCGCACAGAACGAGCTTGATCCGGTCAAGCGCGCCGCGCTGCTGATCAAGGTCGACGAAACCTTTTGCGAGGCTAACGTGTTCCTGCCGCTTCTATCCCGCAACATCGTCAACGCAGGGGTCAACAACCTCATGGTGGACATGTCGGGATGGGACGTTACGACCTGGAATCTGGCGGGTTGGTACCGCAGCTGACGCCGGAGAGGCTGAACGCTCGATCTCCGTCTCGGCAGACCACCAGCTCAATCCCTGCCCGCGAATTGGCGGTCGAGGTTTGACGCCGTGTCGGCGCTTCTCAGCCGTTTCATCAGCTCATCCCTCTCCTTGCCGTCGGGCAACGACTCGGCCTTCTCACGGATGGTCCTGGTGAACTCCGCAAGCCGCTCTTGAAGGGTGGTGGTTTGCTGAACGCGATGCCGCCTGAGCACGATCGGGTCTCCATGTCATGGCACCATGCGGTGCCTTTCTGGACGGCCAATGATAAGAGCGAGCGCAGCCGTGTCTGTATCAAATGATATAGTTCAAACCATTTGGTGCCGACGCCCTTTGTTCACATGTGACCAGTTCGAGCTGCCTTCAGCTGCCGGTCCGGAACGAAAATGACGGCTCTTTCATTGACGCCGTGAGACAGCACGGACGCGCCATGGGCAAGATATTGATCGGCACCGCCGTCGTGAGTCTGGCACTCATCATTGCCTTCACGATCTATGTCATCACTCTTTGATTTGCCGACAGCAGAGCGAATGATGGTGCGGCTCGGACATCACCCGCGCGCGCAGCAATCGACCAACAGGTCCCAGATCCGCTCCGCATCGCCCGATGCGCGGGTTTCTGGCCCTTTCTCCGGGTTCGACTGCGAATAGCCCGCCACCGGGCGCGCCTCGCGCGGCACGATCCATCTCTGGGAGATCGGGTCGTACCATTTTCCGATCATCATTTCAGTCACGCCGATCGACCCACCGATTTGATCCTGGGCGGAGCTACGGCTCGCGGGCTTCGTCGAATCCCGTTCGCCGCGCATGCACATTTTACAAATCGGCTTCTTGCCCGATCGTTCCTGCCGCGACTCAGCCCGGCCGCGCCGGATGAAGCGTACGGGGATGCCTCTCGTGCAGCAGCCGCGCAAGCTCTTCCCGTTCCGCGGCGCGTCCCTTCATGGCAGTCTCGAACAGCGCTTCCTGGATGTCGCGCGGCATGTCGCCCCACACGTCCATCGCCGCTCGTCCGAGCAGGCCCGCAAGATGATCCACTCCATCGCTCATTGGGCTCTCCTGATCTGGTCCGGGGATGGAACAGCTGCGGCTTTGCGGCGTTCCAGTTCCATCATTGTGAAAGGAGACATCATTTATGGGATTCTTCACCAAGGACATCAAATCGATGGAAGACCTGCTGCTGCACGGCCTGCAGGATATCTATTACGCGGAACAGCAGATCCTCAAGGCGCTGCCGAAGATGATCGACAAGGCGACGAACAAAGACCTCGTCGCCGGGCTGAAAGCTCATCTGGAAGAGACCAACAAGCAAGTCGACAGCTCGGCAAGGTGTTCGCGAAGCTCGGCAAGGAGCCCAGCGGAACGCACTGTCCTGCCATCGACGGCATCATCAAGGAGGCCGACGAGACCGCCGGCGAGATCGAGGACAAGGCTGTGCTCGACGCCGCGATTGTGGCCAACGCACAGGCCGTCGAGCATTATGAGATGTGCCGCTACGGCACGCTGATCGCATGGGCGGAGGAACTCGGGCACGACGACATCGTGCGCTTCCTCACGACGAACCTGAACGAAGAGAAGGCCGCCAACACAAAGCTGAACACCGTGGCGCTTCGCAAGGGCGTCAATGCCAAGGCGTCCAGCGCCGCTTGATCGAGACGTGCCAGTTAAGACGTGCTGGTGAAGTACTGGATGTGGCGGCCCCGCTCGCGGGGCTGCCACGTTCTCGTTGCACGTTCGGTCAGATGCACGTTCGGTCAGATGAACGGCTTCCCGCCGGTGACCGCCAGGGTCGCTCCCGATGTGTAGCTCGAGAGCGGATCGGCCAGCATGACATAGGCGGTCGCGAGCTCGGCCGGCTGGCCGGCCCGCTGCATCGGCACCTGCTTGCCAAAATTCTTGACCTTGTCCTCCGGCATGGTCGACGGAATCAGCGGCGTCCAGATCGGCCCCGGGGCGACCGCATTGACCCGAATGCCCTTCGCCGCCAGCATCTGGGCGAGCCCGCCGGTGAAATTCTGAATGGCGCCCTTGGTCGTGGCATAGGCGAGCAGGGTCGGATTCGGCATGTCGGAGTTCACCGACGCGGTGTTGATGATCGCCGCTCCCGGGCGCATGTGGGGCACCGCAGCCTTGGTGAGATAAAACATGGCGTGGATGTTGGTCTCGAACGTCCGCTGCCATTCCTCGTCGCTGATATCAGCGATCTCCTTGAACGTGTCCTGATGGGCCGCGTTATTGACGAGGATGTCTATTGCGCCGAAGGCCTCGACGGTGCGGGCGACGATCGCGCGGCAATGATCGGGATTGCGGATGTCACCGGGGATCAGGACGACCTTGCGTCCCTCGCGCTCCACCAGCGCCTTGACCTCGGCGGCATCCTCGTCCTCGTTCAAATAGGCGACGACAATGTCCGCACCTTCCCGGGCGTAGGCGATCGCGACCGCGCGGCCAATGCCGCTGTCGCCTCCGGTGATAATCGCTTTCTTTCCGGCCAGGCGCCCGGCGCCTTTATAACTCTCCTCGCCGTGATCCGGTCGCGGATTCATCGCGCGGGTTGAACCGGGCATCGGTTGCTGTTGCGGAGGATAAGGCGGCTTTGGATATTCGGTCATGAAGCGGCTCCAGAGATTTGCTCCGCTAACGGAAAGCTTTCGGAAGCGTTCCTCGCCGTTCCATCACGCCTCCTGGCCAAGCCGCACGATGATGTCGTTCGGCAATAGGGCTGGCGCGTCGCCGGCGCCCAACCGCCATAGGCTCTCTCCCGCAACCAGCGGCGGCATCGGCAGTTCGCGGTCAGCGAAATTGGTAACAATCTGCAAGATGTCTCCCTTCTCCGTCCGCCAACGGGCATCCAGGCCACCCTTGCGCTGGTCCTCCCCCAGCAACTTGCAATCAGCCGACACGAAACCCCGTTTGATCAGCGGCACGATCTTCTCGCGCCGTATCTTCAGCAATTGGGCTGTCAGGCCGCGAAACCTGGCGCTGGCGGGAGAACGGTCGATGCCGGTCCAGTCGAGCTTCGATGCCTCGAAGGTCTTTTCATCGCACGGATCCGGAATCCTGGCGCGCATGTCAGGCGTCGAGAACGCCTTGAAGTGAGAAAACTCCTTGCGCCGCCCTTCCCGCGTCAGCTCGGCCGCTTCGCCCGACCAATCCGCGAAGAACAGGAACGGCGTCTCGGCCGCGGCTTCCTCACCCATGAACAACATCGGAATATGCGGGTTCAAGAGAACCAGTGCCATGGCCTGATCCAGTTTCTCCGGACCGACCAGCCTTGAAAGCCGCTCCCCCAAAGCGCGGTTGCCGATCTGGTCGTGGTTCTGGGCGAAGAAGATGGTGGCCTCGGGCGGCAGATGGGCGCTCGGCTCTCCGCGCGGTGCGTCATGCAGCGGAAAGACTTCGCCCTGGTAGGCAAAGCCCTCGGTGAGCGCTCGCGCGAGATGTTCAAGCGGCTTGTCTGCGAAGGCGCGATAATAGCCTTCGTCCTCGCCCGTCAACAGCACGTGGAGCGCGTTGTGAAAATCATCGCCCCATTGCGCATCATAGAGCCGGGTTCGCCCTTGCGCTCGGTTGAGCAGGTGGGCCTGATTGGCCTCGTTCTCCAGCATCAGATGCACGCGCCGGCCCGGCAGCTGACTGCGAACCGTCTCGGCAAGCTCGATCAGGAAATGGCGTTCGGAATCGTCCTTCAGGGCATGGACCGCGTCGAGCCGCAAGCCGTCGAAGCCATAGTCGCACAGCCACATCAACGCGTTCTCGATCAGGAACTCGCGCACGAACGCGCCGTCGTGTCCCTCGAGGTTGACCGCAGGCCCCCAGCCGGTGCTGTGGCGCGCGGTGAAGAAGCTCTCTGCATAGAGGTGCAGATAGTTCAGCTGCGGCCCGAAATGGTTATAGACGACATCGAGATAGACCATGATGTCGAGGGCATGCGCCGCGCGTAACAGCCGCTTGAGGTCTTCCGGCCTGCCGTAGCGTGCATTTGGCGCATTCAGCAGCACGCCGTCATAGCCCCAATTGTGCCGGCCGGGGACGTCATTGAGCGGCATTAGCTCGATCGCGGTGATGCCGAGATCGCGCAGATAGGGCAGCTTCTTCTCGACGCCGGCATAGCTGCCTTCCTCGCTGAAGGTGCCGACATGCAGCTCGTAGATCACGGCCTCCGCCCAGGGGCGGCCGGGATAGAGCACCGGATCCCGAAACGCCGCGGTGTCGACCACCTCGCTCGGCGCCCCGACGTCGTCGGGCTGGAAGAACGAGGCGGGGTCGGGAACGACCACATCTTCGTTGATCCTGAACTGATAGCGCGTGCCGACACGCGCGGTGGGGCTCAACCATTGGTACCAGCCGTCGTCGTCTCGCGTCATCCGGTGGGGCGGCTGGCCGGCTTCGAGCAATTCGACCGAGCGCGCCGTCGGCGCCCAGAGATTGAAGCAGACCCCGTGATCGAGGCATCGAGGACCGTGGTGTCGCGCCTGCCCGGCCATTCCCAATCTGTGACTCAAACCTGGCGCCTTTACGTGCATGGCTGGAAGTGACGACACGCTTCGCGAGGCTCGATTTTACGATCGCTTAAGCATGCTCAGGACGAAAGAAGCCGAGATGCAGGCATTCGTTCCTCAGGCGAGCGTCGCACCCGGCGCACACGCTCTATGTGCACTTTTGGACTGAGGACGAAAAAAGTCTGATCGGTGGCGAAAGTTAGGAACGTTTGTTGCGGTGCGGAATTCAGGATTTGCGCTCCGTTGGGGAAGCGCAATTGGAATTGCGAAGATGGTTGGCAGAGGCCGGTGTTGTCCCTTGGGCCGGGGGGCCTAGCGCATGCGGATCCTTTTCGCGACGCCTGAAGTATCAGACTTCATTCAAGTGGGCGGACTCGCCGCCGTCTCGGCGGCTCTCCCGCGCGCCTTGCGCGATTTTGCCGACGTCCGCGTCATCATCCCCGGCTATCCGGCTGTCCTGCGCGGGTTACAAGACCTTACGACCGTCGGTTGGTGCCAGCCATTCGCGGCCCTTCCGGCCTTCGCGATCGATCTCGGGCATACCGCCGACGGCATGACCTATTACGTCGTCTGGTGCCCGGCGCTGTACGAACGAGACGGCACCCCCTATGCCGATGGCCGCGGGGCCGATTGGGGCGACAACAATGTCCGGTTCGCGACCTTCTCTTATGCCGCAGCGCAGGTCGCGAGAGGATTGGTCGACAAGGATTGGGCCGCCGATCTCGTCCATGCCAATGACTGGCAATGTGCCCTGATCCCCGGTTATCTGGAATGGCAGTACGCGCACATTCCAACTGTGTTCACGATCCACAATCTCGCCTATCAAGGCGTCTTCGACCGCAGCTCGCTCGCGCCGCTGGGCATTCCCGAGGCGAGCTTCAACATCGACGGCGTGGAATTCTACAATCGTCTGTCCTTCATCAAGGCCGGCCTGGTCTACGCTTCCCACCTGACGACCGTCAGCCAGACCTATGCCCGCGAGATCACCACTGCCGAGTTCGGCTGCGGTCTCGAAGGGCTGTTGCGGCAACGGGCCGATCGCAACCAGCTTTCCGGCATCTTGAACGGGATCGACGAGAGCTGGGATCCGCGCACCTGCCCCTCGCTGTTCCAGCCGTTCGGCGCCGGGGACTGGACCGAACGGTCGTTGAACGCCGACGACGTCAGGGAGCAGTTCGGACTGGCGGTCTCAAGAGGTCCCCTGTTCGCGCTCGTGGCGCGCCTGGTGCACCAGAAGGGCGTCGACCTCGTGATCGAGAGTGCGCAAGCGATCGTCGATGCGGGCGGCCAGATTGTCGTGACAGGCAAGGGCGAAACGCGGTTCGAGGAAGCGCTGCTGCAGGCGCAAGTGCGCGCGCCGCGCTCGATCGCCGTGAAGATCGGCTTCGACGACGCCGAGGCACGAAAGATCTTCGCCGGCAGCGACTTTACCCTGATGCCGTCGCGCTTCGAACCCTGCGGGCTGAGCCAGATGTACGCCCAGCGCTTCGGTTCGCTGCCAATCGGCCATCGTACCGGCGGCCTCGCCGAGACGATCGTGGATGGCGAAACGGGCTTCCTGTTCGACCGCGCGTCAGCCCCCGGCTTCCTTGGAAGCCTTTGCCGGGCCTTTTCCACCTTCGGCATGAAGGATCGCCTCGATCACATGCGGCGCGCGGCCATGGCACAGGCCTTCAGTTGGACCCAGTCGGCCAAATCGTACGCGGCGATCTACAAATCTTCGATCTAGACGCGCAACTGCAAGGCAAGCAGGGAACGGAATCACTTGGGGGGCGGTTGCAGCTCTACACAGGAGTTTTCGCCATGCGCCGCTCGAAGCCACAACCGATCCGCAACAAGCTCGACCTGGCCGACCGTACCCAGGTGCGCCTCGTCAGAAAGCGTCTCGGACTGTCCGACGCGGAGCTGACCAGCATCGTCGAGCGGACCGGCAACTCGATTGCGGCCATCAGCAAGGAGGCGGCGCTGCAAAGGGCAACCACGCTGCCCAAGCCGGACGATGTGCCTCCTGTCGCCGTGATCGCTTCGGCGACCGTCGGCGAGCAAGCGACGCGGAAGTGACGGCAACTGCACCAAATTCTTGAGGGGCTGTTCGGGGGGAACGATGGATCAACAAGTACATTCGGATGACGCCCTGACGCGAGCGGCCTCCAGCCTGCGCCGCTCCCGGATCAGCGAGGGCAAGCCGTTTCCGCTCGGCGCCACCTGGGACGGGCTCGGCGTCAATTTCGCGCTGTTTTCGGCCCATGCCACCAAGGTCGAGCTCTGCCTGTTCGACGACGACGGCGAGACCGAATTGGAGCGGATCGAACTCCCGGAATATACCGACGAAGTCTGGCATGGCTATTTGCCCGCCGCCCGTCCCGGCACCGTCTATGGCTACCGCGTTCACGGCCCGTACGAACCCGACGCGGGACACCGCTTCAATCCCAACAAGCTCGTGCTCGATCCCTACGCCAAGCAGCTGGTCGGCCGGTTGCGCTGGGGACCGGAGCTGTTCGGCTACCAGCTCGACCATGCCGACAAGGATCTCTCCTACGACGAACGCGACAGCGCGCCCTTGATGCAGAAATGCCGCGTCATCGACCCCGCCTTCACCTGGGGCGCCGCGCGCAAGCCGGAAGTGCCGTGGGAGCGGACGATCGTCTACGAGATGCACGTCAAGGGTTTTACGCAGCTGCATCCGCTGGTGCCCGACGCAGACCGCGGCACGTTCTCCGGTCTCGCGCATTCGGAGGTCCCGGCCTATTTGCGATCGCTCGGCATCACCAGTGCAGAATTGTTGCCGATCCACGCCTTCGTCGACGACAGCTACCTGGTCGAGAAAGGCCTGCGCAATTACTGGGGCTACAACTCCCTCGCCTTCTTCGCGCCGGAGCCGCGTTACCTCAAGACGCCGTTCGCGAACGAATTCAAAGCCATGGTCAACCAGTTCCACGCCCATGGCATCGAGGTGATCCTCGACGTCGTCTACAATCATACCGCTGAAGGAAACGAGCTCGGCCCGACCCTGTCGTTCAAGGGCATCGACAACGCCAGCTATTACCGCCTGCTGCCGGACAAGCAGCGCTACTACATCAACGATACCGGTACCGGGAATACTGTGAACCTGTCGCACCCCCGCGTGCTGCAACTGGTCGCCGATTCCCTGCGCTACTGGGCGACCGAGATGCGGGTTGACGGCTTCCGGTTCGACCTCGCCACCATTCTGGCGCGCGAGCCCTACGGGTTCGACGAAGGCGGCGGCTTCCTCGATGCCTGTCGCCAGGACCCCGTGCTCTCCAGCGTCAAGCTGATCGCCGAGCCCTGGGACATCGGTCCGGGCGGCTATCAGGTCGGTCAGTTTCCGCCGGGATGGGCGGAGTGGAACGACAAATTCAGAGACACCGTGCGCGCTTTCTGGAAGGGCGACGAAGGATCGATCGCGGACTTCGCCAAGCGCGTGTCTGGATCCGGCGATCTCTTTAACAAGCGCGGCCGCCGGCCGTGGGCCAGCGTCAACTTCGTCACCGCCCATGACGGTTTCAATCTCAATGATCTCGTTTCGTACAACGACAAGCACAACGAAGCCAATGGCGAGGACAATCGCGACGGCCACAGCAACAATCATTCCTGGAACTGCGGCGCCGAGGGACCGACGGACGATCCGGACATCATTGCGCTGCGCGAGCGCCAGAAGCGCAATTTGCTGGCAACCATGCTGTTGTCTCACGGCACGCCCATGCTGCTTGCCGGCGACGAATTTGGACACACCCAGCACGGCAACAACAACGCGTACGCCCAGGACAACGAGACCACATGGCTCGACTGGATGGGCATCACCGCGAACGGCCGCAGCCTTCGCGAATTCACGCGCAAGCTGATCGCCACGCGCAAGGCATTTCCGATTCTCTACCGCAGCCGCTTTCTGGTCGGCTCCCACAACGAAGAGCTGGACGTCAAGGACGTGACGTGGCTTGCGCCGTCCGGAGAGGAAATGACAACCGAGCAGTGGCAGGACGGCAACGCCAAATGTTTTGCTTTGCTGCTCGACGGCCGCGCCCAGGAGACCGGGATCAAGCGCCGCGGCTCGGACGCAACCATGCTGCTGATCTACAACGCCCATCACGACGTCGTCAATTTCACCTTGCCTGCCGTCGCCGAGGGACGCAGCTGGGTCGGGTTGATCGACACCAATCAACCGGAAGGGCAGATGCCCGCGTTCGACTTCGGGCACGTTTATGCGATGACCGGGCGATCCCTCGTGGTGTTCGGTCTCGCCACCGAGAGCATCGCCACGCGCCGTTTGCGACAGGGCCTCGGCGCGCTGCTGGACGTCGTGGAGGCGCCGTTGCCGGGATAGTTCGGCGTGACACGGTGCCGACGCTGTCGAGTTGATGACGACAGGGAACGCACGCAGGTTACCGGCGTTCGAGTAGATGGGGCATCAGTCGGAGAACACCGAGATGAAGTTCACAGGTGCCGTTATCCTCGCCGCTCTCGCGCTGCCTGGAGCAGCCTGGGCGCAGGCCAGCAAGCCTGACGTTTCGTCCGCGCCGAGTGCGCAGAATTCGGGTGCCGGCATTGCCGGACAGCCCGGCAACAAGAACGGTCCGGCCGCCAAGCCCGGTGAAACCGTCGGATCGAGTTCGACAAGCTCCACTGGCAACACCGCCGTGCAATCGCAGGACCCGTCGAATATTAAGGGCGCACCAGGCAACAAGAGTGGGCCGCCCGCCAAGCGTCCGGACCAGCGCTAAACGAATACGTCCACAATCCTGCCGATCGACTTCGAACGACCTGCGCCTGATATCATCGGCGCAGGTCGTTTCGCGAGGAACGAACGCTGAAGCCGCCCGTTCGGAAGACACCTTCTTTTCCTGTCCTTCCAATCCGAGAGTCCCTCCATGTATCACCACGTCAAAAAGTTGATGTTCACCGTTCGCGTCGACGAGCCGGATCCCCGCTTCGGCAACATGCTGCTGGAGCAGTTCGGCGGCGCCAATGGCGAGCTCGCTGCCGCGATGCAGTACTCGATCCAGGGGTTGAACTGCGAGGACCCCGATCGCAAGGACCTGCTGATGGACATCGGCACCGAAGAGCTCAGCCATCTGGAAGTGGTCGGCACGCTGGCGCGGATGCATCTCAAGCCCTCGAAGTTCGACCGCCAGGCGGCCGAAGCCGATCCCCTCATCGCCATCGCCGGCGGCGGCGGGGTCAATCTGTTCAACTCGCAGGGAAATGCCTGGACCGCCGACTATCTGAAGATCACCGGCGAGCTCGACGTCGATCTGCGCAGCAACATCGCCGCAGAAGCACGGGCCAAGATTGTCTATGAGCGGCTGATCAATTTTTGCGACGACGCCGGCAGCAAGGACGCGCTGCAGTTCCTGATGACGCGCGAGATCACGCACATGAAAGCGTTCGCGCTGGCGCTCGAGAGCATGGAAAAGCCTGCGTTCAGCATCGGCCGCATCGCTCCGACGCCGGGCCTCGTGGATCAATTCTTCAACGATTCCACCGGCGCCGGCGATCATGGCGAGATCGACACCCGTGGGCCGTGGAACGAGGGCGGCGACTGGGTCTTCACGGAGTCGCCGGCGATCCAGGCGGGCGAACCGGGTCCGGCTACAGCCATCGTCACGGAGAGCTCGCCGCCGGCGGACGAAGCGGGTCTCGGCGATCTGCTCATCAACGAGCTGCGCGATATCCTGCATGCCGAGAAGCAATTGACCAAGGCGCTTCCCAAGATGGCGGAGGCCGCTCGCTTCGACCAGTTGCGCGAGCTGTTCGAGCAGCACCTCGCAGAGACCGAAGCGCAGGTCGAGCGCATCAACGAGTGCTTCGAAATGCTCGGCAAATCCGCCCGCGCCAAGCCCTGCAAGGGCATGATGGGCCTCGTCGAGGAGGGCCAGGAGATCATGGCCGAGGGCGAGGACAAGGAGGACGCGGCGGCCGACCTTGCTCTGATCGGCGCGGCGCAGCGCGTCGAGCACTACGAGATCGCCGGCTACACCACGGCACGCAACCTCGCCCAGCAACTTCGCCACAGTGCCGTCGTCGCCCTGCTGTCGAAATCGCTCGCCGAGGAGGAGAACGCCGATCAGCTCCTCAACCAGGTGGCCCGCTCGCTGATGTCGGTGGCGAAAATGCCCGCGGCAGTCGAGCAGACCGAATGATCCTCAGGCGTCGAGGAGTTCGAGGAATTCCTCGACGCGCCTGAACGGGTCCTGATCACGGCGACCGGCGTAGACGACGCGGTCGCCGTCGCGTTGTAGCGCTCCCGCCTGCGACTTCGCCCTCGATTTCCGCAGTCGCCCCGGCAGGAACGTCGCGGCGACGGCCTCGGGCCCGACATCGAGCCTGACGATGCCGCGCCGCTTGCAATCGATCCGGAGCCTGGCGGATGCAAAGAAGTCGCGGGCCTCCGGCGGCAGCCTGCCGAACCGACGCGAGATCTCCTCCTCCAGATCTTCCAGATCGTCGTCGTTTCGGCACCTGGCAGCGCGGCCATAGATCTCGAGCCGGACCGCTTCCGATTGCACGTAACCTTCAGGCAGCATGTCGGCCAACGGCATATTGAGATCGGGCACCCACAGATCGGCGCCGGTATCGCTGCCTCGCTCGGACGCCCGCTTCAGCAGATGACTGTAGAGCACCGGTCCGAACACCTGGACGTGCCCGGACTGCTGTTCCGAGAACAGATCGCCGGCGCCCCTGAGGTCGAGGTCGCGCTCGCTGATCGCAAAGCCGGCCCCCGGCTTGCTGAACTCCTCCAGCACCGCCAGACGCTTCTCGGACTGCTCCGAGGTCGATTCCGTCAGCAGATGAGCAAACGCGCGCGTGCCGCCGCGTCCCACCCGCCCCCTGAGCTGATGCAGCTGCGCAAGTCCGAACTTTTCGGGCCAGCACACCACGATGGTATTCGCGCGCGGAATATCGAGACCGCTTTCCACGATATTGGTCGCCAGTAGCACATCCGCCTCGCCATCGACGAAGCTCATCATCCGGTCGTCGATCTCGTCCACGGGCAGTCTGCCGTGAAGACAGACGATGCGCAGCTCCGGTGCCACCGATTGCACACGGGCCAACATCGGCTCCAGATCCTGGATGCGCGGGCAGATCAGGAAGCTCTGACCGTGCCGCCTGCGCTCGCGGAGCAGCGCCGCGGCGATGGCAGCGTCGGACAGCGGCGCGATCCTGGTCACGATGGGAAGGCGATGAACCGGGGGCGAGGCGATCACACTGAGATCCCTGAAGCCGGCAAGACCCGCCGCGAGCGTGCGCGGGATCGGCGTGGCGCTCATCCACAGCGAATGGGCGCCCTTGGCGAGGCCTGAAAGCTTCCCCTTCTCCGCCGCGCCGAAATGCTGCTCTTCGTCGATGATAACGAGGCCGAGATCGGCGAACTTCACGTCCTTTGCCACAAGCGCCTGCGTGCCGACCACAACTTTCAGCGTGCCGCGCCGCAGCCCCTCCTTGGTCTCTCGCGTCTCCGGGCCTGAACTGGCCCGCGACAGGCTTCCCACCTCGATCCCGAGGGGGCCGAACCGCTTGCGGAAGGTTTCGACATGCTGCCGCGCCAGCACGGTCGTCGGCGCCGCGATCGCCACCTGCTTGCCCGACAGCGCCACCGCGGCCGCCGCCCGCAGCGCGACCTCGGTCTTGCCGAAGCCAACGTCACCGCAGATCACCCTGTCCATAGGATGGCCCACCGCAAGATCGTCGAGGACGTCTTGAATCGCCTGGCCCTGGTCCACTGTCGTGAAATAGGGGAACCGCGCGACGAATTTTTCGTAAGCCGGCCCCGGCGGCACCAGTTTGGGTGCGCGACGGCGGAGGCGCTGGCTGATGTGTTTGGCGAGTGCCTTGGCGGCGACCTGGATTTCGGCTTCCGCCTCGGTACGCCGCGCCCACCAGCTGCTGCCGTCCGCCTTGTCCAGCGTCAGCTTGCCGGGCTCGCCGGCATAGGGCCAGATCACGGCGAGATCGGACGGCGGTACGAGCACAGCATTCTCGCCCGCGAATTTGAGCCTGATCATCTCGCGTCGCGATCCCTTGCCCATGTCGAGGGTCTGTAAGCCATCGAGCACGGCTAGCCCGCGTTGCAGATGGACGATGGCGGCGCCCTTTTCGGGCACATCAGGATGATCGAACGCCGGGTTCCAGGCTCGCGCCATCGGCTGGGGATGATGGGCCCGGCTGCCGAGCACGTCGGACGCGGTCACGACGACAAGCGGCTTGCGGCCGGCGCCAATGAACCCCGCGTCGAAATCGGCCAGCAGCGCGCCTTCGCGGCTCCGTGCCTTCGCCACCTCGCTCCAATCGGCCAGGCGCTCCGCCTTGATGCCGCTCATGCGCTCCATCGCGCGAAGGTCATCCTCCACGGCGGCGACGAACAGCAGCCGCGATCCGCCGCGCTGCATGTCGTCGACGAAGGCGCGAAGCGCCTTGCGCGGCGATGCCAGCTTCGAGAACTCAGGCGTCGAGACGAAGGCGGCCTTGCGCGGCAGCACGCTGATGCGCCTCTTCAGCTGCTTCCAGTCCGCCTGCCCCAGATACTCGCGCTCCGCATCCCTGCGGCCGGCGGCGTCCTCGATCGTGCCCAGCCAACTCTCGGCGTGTGTCGACACCCCGGCATCCGCGATCCATCGCGCGCGGCTGCAATAATCAGGCAGCGTCGCCCGCTGTCCGCGCGTAGCCCCCAGCGCGATCCGCTCGGACATGGGATCGATGATCAATTCGGCGGTCTCGTAGACGACCTCGTGCTCGATCGGATCGACCGCGACGATCTTGCGGATCGTGTCTCCGGAATGCTCGATCCGGAAGGGAGCGAGCGCGCCGGCGGGAAACACTTCGAACGTCTTGCCGTGGAACAGGACGCCGCCCGGATACTCCGCCTCTTCGTCGAGGTCGTAGCCGAGCGCTTCCAGCCGCGTCTCCAGATCGGGCCCGGAATAGGGCGCGCCCACCTTCAGCGTGAGGCTCGACCGCGACCAGCTCGCCGGCAGCGGCAACCGTTCCATGATGGCTTCCGCGGTGGAGACCAGGAAGACGGGCTTCTTTGCCTTGGCGAGACGCCGAAGCACCGAGCTGCGCCGGCCCGCGATCTCGCGGGATGGCTCGAGGCCGTCGAAGGGCAGCGTGTTCAGGCGCGGAAACACCAGCACATCGACCGAGGGATCGAGGGCGTGGATCACACCGCCCAGTCGCTCCGCCCTGCTCTCGTCGTCGCAGAGGAAGACGAGGCCGTCGCGGCCGGACTTCTCCCACTGCTCGAGCAGATGCAGCGCCAGCATGCCGAGCGGCGATGAGGAGGCGACCGCGGAGCGCGAGGCGCTCTTGTCCGCGCGCTTGCTTGTCGAGCTGGTACTTTTCGAACTCTTGCTTTTCGCGCTCTTGCTTATCGAGCCTTTGCTTGTTGAGCTCTTGCTTTTTGTCTTTATCGCGCCGGTCGTGGCCCGGGCTTTCCTGGTGGGCGCCAATGTGTATCCAACTTTGTTTCGCAAATAGAGGCGAGCGACGACGAGCCCTCCCGTCGAGCTCCGTCGATAACGCGCCTCGGGCCTGAGCGCCCAATGACGTCATTACAATTTTGCAATTGCGTTGGAAAGCAGAGACAGAGGGCGAAGGCAAGCGGCCTTAACGGGCAGAAGGCTGCCGGGCAGCAAGCTATTTATTGTAGGACCTTCGGCAGCACCACGACCACGTCCACGCTCTGCGCGAGGATCTGCGTTGCGACCACGGCGAGCTGGTGCGAGAACTCGTCCTCGATCTCGGCCGCGCAGTCTTCGTCGCTGGCAATGGCAAACAGCAGATTGCCGTCGATTTCGTCGAACCGGATGCCGGCGAACAGGCGATCGAAAATCTCGGCGCCCGCGATGTACGCGATTCGCGCCTGGATGGCCTGGTCCTCGACGAGCGACAACTTCCTCATGGACGCAACATATGGCCGCACCACCCGAATGCAAGAGCAGGAGAGCGCTGGCGCGGCGTGCCTTGCGAACTATATTGGTGGCATCGTCCCGCCTGACCGCCGTTTGCCCTTGAGGAAATCCTTGATTCTGTTCCTGCTGCTGATCTTCCTGCCGATCGCCATGTCGGCCGGCCGCTATTATTTGCGCGGCGACGGCCGCGGCAACTGGCAGACAGCGGATCGCTCCAGCGCCGGCCTGCTGCCGCCGGCATCCGCCAATCCGGACGCGCTGATCCGTGTGTTCGCCGCGCGCACGGTGCGCTGGCGCAGTATCTTTGCTGTCCACACCTGGATCGTCGTCAAGGAGAAGGGCGCCGCGACCTATAGCCGATACGACTACACGGCCTGGGGCGACCCTGTTCGCAGCAACGGCTTTGCGCCCGACGGCCGCTGGTTCGGCGCCCTCCCGGAAACGGTCGTCGCCGTCGACGGCGCGCGGGCCGAAGCGCTGATTCCGAAGATCCGTGCCGTCATCGAGAACTACAAGTTCCGCACCTATGGCGACTACAGCGCCTGGCCGGGACCGAATTCCAACACCTTCGTGCAGGCGGCGCTGGACGCCGTTCCCGAGCTGCGCGCTGTGCTGCCGCCGACCGCCATCGGCAAGGACTTTCCCTACAGCGGACGCTGGGCCGGCATCACGGCGTCCGGCACCGGGCTCTACGCCTCGCTGTCCGGCTATCTCGGCATGACCGTCGGCTGGGTCGAAGGGGTCGAGATCAATTTCCTCGGCGCGGTGCTCGGCCTCGACATCCGCCGCCCCGCGCTGAAGCTTCCAGGCATAGGCCGCCTGGGCGTCGCGGCCGGCGCGTAGGACGATGACGGAGCAGGTCTATCAAAGTCGCTGCCCTCCCAAGCTTCCCGACATCGTCCTTCCAATGTGTGCTTCAGGTCACAGCAGAATCGAGCGCCTTGGCCTAGAATGAACTTGCATGGCCGCAAACAAGGTAACGGCGGTACGCACGAGGCTGGAGAGGCGACCAACAGCTACGGACTTTTGAAACCGCCAGGGTGAAGAACTCGGCGGTTTTTTCTTTGTGTATCGTTTCGTCCTATCGCTTCGCTCTCTATCGTTTGTCTGAGGGATCCGAGAGCCTCCGCTGATCGCGCTCTTCTTCGATCTGCCGTTCCGCTTCGACCCAGAACTCCACGTCCCGATCGGCCGGACGACCGGCTTGCTCCCAGAGCTCGTACGCACGCGCTCGCACCTTGCCGCGCCGCATCATGCGAAGGAGCTTTTGCTTCAGCTCCTCGGCGAACGTCCTGAATCGCTGGACAGTGGTTTCGTCTTTGACAAGGGCTGCCGCTCGCGTTGCGAGTTCGATCTGGTGCTCTATCTTTTGCCGCTCGTCCACCGCAAACCCCGCCGTAGGCACGGGCCTGCGTCGCAGCCCGTGCTGCTCACAACCTCAATTCCTGCTGGAAGACTCTGTTCCGCCTTCAATGCCACGTCGTGTCCGCTTCGACGATCACCGCCCTTGTTTCGGGATCTTCCGTCGCGTTGCAGGTGCAGGGCATGCCCTCACCGCACCGGCAGCCACCCAATTGGTCGCTCCAGGCCCGGAGCGGATGGTTTTCGCAGACCCATCCCAGACCGCGGCAGAATGGGCAGCTCTTGTTGGTCACAGCGTATCCGGCGTCCGCATGGGGTTCGACTTGTCCTCGTTGCGCAACTCCTGCTCGGCCGCGTGCCAGAACTCTTGCTCGCGGCCTTCCGGTTTGCCCGCCTGTTCCCATAAGCGGTGCGCGCGTTCTCTGATGTCGTGATCGGTCGGCTCCGGCATTGCATCTCCTGTGAAGAGACACGGCCCCACCCTGGGGGGTATGGGGGCTTGGAGGCGGGGCCGTGCAGGCCAGCAAATCGGCGGCGACGCTGGCCCGCTGAGTCAAGCCTCGATGGTGCGCAAGAGTTCCTAGCTCGGCGCAGCGAACGACCGGCTTTCAGTTGCCTTCTTCCTGAGCTGAAGCCCCCGCGGCGTGCATTGCCGCGCACCATCCGAATACCATCGCAGGCCCGATCATCGTGCCCGGACCCGGATAAGTGCCTCGAAAGATGGAGGATGAATCAGTACCGACGGCGTAGAGTCCGGGTATGGCCGTCCCACGGCTAGACAAGACGCGGGCGGTTGAATCCGTGCACAAGCCGGCGCTGCTAGCGAGATCCGTCGGCCATACTGCGACGGCATAGTATGGCCCGGGACCGACCCGCCGCAGGCACGGGTTTGGCATGGTCCGGGGATCACCATTGAACCGGTTCAACTCGCTTGAACCGCGGCCGAACTCTTCGTCCACACCGCTCTCGGCATAGCGATTGTATCGCTCGATCGTTTGAGCAAGCTCGCCGCCATCGACGCCGATGTTTTCGGCCAGTGCTTCGATCGTTTCGCCTGCCAGCAGATATTTAGCCTTCAGAAATTTATCCAAATCCCTCGTCCCGGGATGAACGAGACCAATGCCATAGTCGCCGATAAAGGCGCGATCGCAAATCAGGAAAGCCGGCGTAGCCAATACGGAAGAGGAGTCCGATCGCAACATCGCTTCCACGAAGTCGTGATAGGAGTCGGCTTCATTGACGAAACGGCGGCCTGACTTGTTCACCGCAAGCAGTCCCGGCTTGGCACGATCCAGCATAATGTGCGGGAATACCGAGACGTGGCCGTCCGCTTGCGTCATGACCGAACTCGGCATCCACAAGGCGGGGCTGTCGAAATCGCGCTCGATGACCGCGTCGACGCGTTCGGCCGCGAGCAGGCCGTCCCCGGTATTGCACGAAGGCGCGAGTGAAAATCGGTGCGCGGCCTCGGGGAAAAACCTTTCGCGGAGTTCGCGGCTCCAGCCGATGCCTCCCGTTGCCAGCACCACGCCTTTGCGGGCACGTATTGCCAATGCTCCTGAGGACGATGACAAAACGGCCCCGACGACTGCGTCGCCGCTACGGATGAGCTCAGTGAGCTTGGTCTCATATCGCAGATCCACGCCGGAACGACGGAGACTGTCAAACAGCCTCGCGACGAGAGCGTTGCCCATGATCAGACGTGTTCCGCGGTTGTAGCGAAGTCGATCGAGCAAATGCCGACCGAGAAGGCCAACGACATGCCTGAAGTTCGTCCAGTTGCGGAATGGCGCCAGCAACGCCGGAATGTCCGCCTTCCCGACCATCATGCCGCCGAGGACCATGAACTCTCGCCGCGGGGGCCTAATGCGCTCGAAGTCCTTGCCAAGCTTGCGGCCGTCGAACGGAACGGCGCCGAGAGCACGACCACCGATCGCTGCCCCAGGAAGATTCTTGTAGTCGGGATGTACCGGTGGCGCCGCAAACCGTACGCTCGTCCTCTGCCCGAGATAATCAAGCATGAGAGGACCCACCTTGAGAAATGCATCCACGCGCGGGTCCGCGGCGTGTTCGCCGAGCAATGCTTCAAGATAGACCCGCGCCGCCTCGGTGGAGTCTGACATCCCTGCAAGCAGTCCCTGCCGATTGCCCGGAATCCAGATGGTGCCGGCGGAGGTCGCAGTCGTACCGCCGACCGTGTCCGACTTCTCGCAAAGGATCACGTCGAGCCCCTCAAGGGCAGCCACCAGCGATGTCGTCATGCCGGCGGCACCCGCCCCGACGACCAGGAGATCGGTCTCGACGTCCCAGGAGCGATCGGCTTGCGGCATCCCGAACTACCCTTCCGTCCCGAATTCTCACCTCTGGCTGCGCGCCCGCTCCACGACGGCTTTGCCCGCCGCCAACGCCCGGCGTGCTCGCGACGCGGCGTCGACGCTCTTTGCCAGTTGAACGGTCGGAACCTCGATGCTGATGGTCAGGTCATGCGGCATCGCGCTTGCAAGCCCCATCAAGTCTATTCCGCCCTCGCCCGGAAACATCCGCTCCTCGCGAGCGGCATGGATGAGCTGCTCAGTGGTCGATGGGCGTTCGGCGGGGCCATCGCATAATTGCCAGTAGTGAAAGCGTTGCGCCGGGATGGCGCGGAGGTCCGCAAGCGAACTTTGCGACCGATCGAAATGCAGTGCATCGACCAGAATGCCGGCTCCGGGACGTTCGACGTCGCCGACGATCCGGATCGCGGTCTTCAGGTCTGGAACGCTCGTCCAGGGCATGAATTCGAGGTCGGAGGTGAGGCCGTAGCTTGCTGCCGCCTCACAAAATTGCTGGTAGCGATCCGAAAACCGCGCCAGATCCGGATCATAGGCCGCGACGAGGATGTGTTTGGCGCCGAGCCGCGCACCTACCTCGAAGAAGGGCGTAAACGAGGCCATCTCGGTTTCCGGTCTGAACGCAACGACCTCGAGATCGGCGACAGTCACCCCCGTCAACCCCAACCGCAGGAGCGTCTCCCGCAGGAGCGGGGCATCGTCCATCAGGCGATAGGCAACACCGCCAAGCGTGGCAGGCAACAGCCTGAGCCCGACTTTTTCGTAGCCGCAATGCGCCGCCAATTCGATCATCTCGGGCGGCGCAAGCTCGAGCACGGTCAACGCGGCGAGCGAGAACGTCATCAGCCGAAATCCGCGATACGGGCGTCGAGCGCAAACATGCTTTGATAAACTTCCGGCTCGCTCGCCCCGGTCATGGCGTCGGGCGCAAGCTCGCTCGCCCGCTGCAAGGCAGCCCGCAACGACGCGACGTCGAGCGCCTCGATCAGCAACAGCCCGGCGAAAAAGCCCTCGTTCTTCCGCATGCCCTTCTCGGTCGTCCGCACCGACGTCCGCGCCTCGTCGGTCGCGCCGATCTGCACGGCGGCAACCCCGTCGCACCCAACAAGCGCCTGAGCCAGACCCCGAGGATCTTTCGGCAATGTCTCGATCCGGAGCGCCACGACCGAGGCGCCCTCGCCTCGCCCTCCCCGCGCGATCATGACGCCGCCGCCGCGCATGAAATTGCCGAGCTTCGGCATGATGCGCTGTGACCACGGCGTCGGTGCGTTGAGGCGCGCCAGATAGGCCTCGCCGTCGAGGACCTCCGGCGTCTCCAGCTCATACAGAATGAAGAAGCGGTTGATGTCGTCCCTTGCCACGCGGAAGACACGCGATGCCAGGAAGCCCCTCGTCGTCACGCGCTCGGTCGTGTGCTCACGCGTCAGCCAGTGCCGGTAGTCGGTCAGGTCGTGAGCCTCGACGTCGCTCCAGATGGCCAGAAATCCCGTGCCGCGCATCCCGCCCTCCATGCCTACGCCTTGCCGCCGGCCGCAAGCCCGTGCAGAGCCGGTGCAATGGTCTCAGGCAATTGCCCCAGCCGTTGGACGGCCGCGAGCATCGCGGCGAGATAGCCATACGAACCCAGTCCGCAAATGACCGCCGTGCAGGCGCTCGACGTGATCGAGTGGCGGTGCAGCTCATCCCGCGCGTGAATGTTGGAGATATGCACCTCGATCTTCACACCCTCGAAAATCTTCAGCGCATCGATCAGCGCGATCGAGGTGAATGAATAGGCCGCGGGGTTCATGATGAGGGCGTCCGCGTTGCCCTGAGCGGACTGGATCAGGGTGACGAGTTCGCCCTCCATGTTCGATTGATGGAACGACATCGAAACTCCGAGCTGATCAGCCAGCGCCTGGCAGCTCGCCTCGATCTCCCTAAGCGTCGTCGAGCCGTAGATGTGGGGCTCGCGGATGCCGAGGAAATTGAGATTGGGTCCGTTGAGGATCATGATCCTTGCGGCCATTTTCGTTCTTCCTTCGTTTGCTGCCGACGCATCTAGCCGGCAAACCATTTGGCCGGGATCGTCACCAGTCCCGGGAATAGCACCATCGCGAACAGGACGATCAATTGTGCAATCAAGAAGGGCCAGACGCCCTTGACGATGTCCTCCATGCTGATCCTGGAGACACCGCAAACCACATTGAGCACAATGCCGACCGGCGGCGTGATCAGGCCGATCGCATTGTTGATGATGAAGAGGACGCCGAAATAAACGGGATCGATTCCCGCCGCCTTGACGATCGGCATCAGGATCGGCGTGAGGATGAGGATGGTCGGTGTCATGTCGAGGGCCGTTCCCACGATCACCACCACGACCATGATCGCCAGCATCAGGAGCGTGTTGTTGCCCATGAAAGGCTTCAGCAGGGCGACGATCTGTGTCGAAATCTCGGACACGGTGATCAGCCAGGACGACACCAGCGCCGCTGCCACGAGAAACATCACGATGCTCGTCGTCAGGGCCGAGGAGACGAAGACCTGATAAAGCTGCGACAGCTTCAATTCCCGATAGATGCAGGTCGCGACGAACAGCGAATAGACGGCGACGACCACTGCGGCTTCCGTGGGCGTGAAGATGCCGAAGCGCAGGCCGACGACGATGATCACCGGCAGCATCAGCGCCCAGAAGCCGTCGACCACTGCTTTCACCATTTCCGAGAGCGATGCTCTTGGCGGGGGCGTCAGGTTCTCCCGGCGCACCACCCACCACCAGGCCAGGCAGAGCCCTGCCCCGAGCAACATCCCCGGGACGATCCCGGCCAGAAACAGTTTTGAGATCGACACGCCCGCGGCGACACCGAAGATGACGAATCCGATGCTGGGCGGAATCACGGGCGCGATGATGCCGCCGGCCGCCACCAGGCCCGCCGCATAGGACTTCTTGTGGCCCGCCGCCACCATCATCGGCACCAGCAGGGCGGCGAGCGCCGCGGCATCGGCCGCCGCAGAGCCCGAGAGCGACGCGAGGATGCAGGACGCGAGGATCGTGACGTAACCGAGTCCGCCCCGAAAGTGTCCGACGGCGACGAGCGCAACGTTGACGATTCGCTTGGCCAGACCGCCCTTGTTCATGACCTCGCCGGCCAGCATGAAGAAGGGAATGGCCATCAGCGGAAAGCTGTCCGCGCCGTTGATGACGTTCTGCGCCACGATCTGGGCGTCGAACATGTCGATCGTGCTCATCAAGGCCACGCCGCAGACGATCAGCGCAAAGGCGATCGGCATGCCCAGCGCCATGGCGCCGAGCAGCGAGAAGGTGAAGACGGCAATCGTCATGGCGTGATCCCGGTGATTTTCAGGATGTGAGCGCCGGGCGGCACGATACGGGGAGACAGCATCAGTGCTCCTCCGATTCCCTGACGGCAACCATGTCGGCTTCGCTGGCCTGTCCGGAGATGACACGGAACAGGTCGTAGAGAAGGATCACTCCGGCCGAAACGCCGAAGATCACGCCGACGCCATAGAAGATGCCAAGCGACAGGCCGGTCGCCGGCGCGCGGTCGTCGATATTGATGATCGTCTGCCGCCAACTTCCCGAGAGCAGAAGCCAATCGGCGAACAGCATCAGGCAGTAATTGATGATGAAGCAGAAGCGCTTGCCGACGGCCGGCAGCATCCGCACGATGGCGTCGACTCCCAGATGGGCGTGCTCACGCATTGCCACGACCGCACCGAGGAAAGTCAGCCAGACCAGGAGCCAGCGTGACAGCTCCTCGGAAATCGCGATACCGGAGTTGAAGCCGTAGCGCAGAACTACGTTGCCGAACACCAGCACCACCATCACCGCAAGAAATGCGGCGATGGTGCCCTTCAGCAGGGTGCAATAGAGGTCGAGCAATCGTGCCATACGGGCCGTCCAGGCAAAGTCAATTCGAGAGCCGGCCGACCGGTCGGCTCCGCCTCTTGCATACTGACGAGATCGACTACTTCACGTCCTTGCGGATGCGCTCGAGTTCGTCGTTGAACAGCTTGACCGCCTCCGGCTTGAGATTGGCGGCAATCTTGTCGACCACCGGCTGCGCCGTCTTGCGCATCCGATCGAGCTCTTCCGGCGCGACGGTGTTGTACTGCATGCCCTTCGCCTGCAGTTCCGACAGGGCCTTTTCGGTCTGAAGGCGCGTCTGCTCCTTCTGATAGCCTCGACTTTCCTCGTACGCCTCGCGCATCAGGCGCTGCTCGGTCGGCGAAAGCTTGTCCCAGAAGGCCTTGCTCACCAGGATGATGTTCAGTGTGAAGGTGTGATTGGTGGCGGAAACGTATTTTTGCACTTCGTAGAACTTGTTGGAGAGAATGACCGTGAAGGGGTTCTCCTCGCCATCGACGGTGCGCGTCTCCAGCGCCGAATAGAGTTCGCCGAAGGCCATCGGAACGGGATTAGCCTTGAAGGATCCGAAGGTCTCGAGATAGACCGGGTTCGGAATGACGCGGAGCTTGAGGCCGTTGAAATCCTCGACCTTGGTGATCGGCCGCGTGCTGTTCGTGACGTTGCGGAAACCGAGGCCCCAATAGCCCAGACCGATCAGCCCCTTCGACGGCAACGTATCGAGCATTGTGGTGCCAAATTTGCCGGTCCCGAGCGCGTCGGCCTGCTCGATGGTCTTCACGATGAATGGAAAGTCGATGAGGCCGAACTCCGGCACTACGGTTGCGAGCGACGTCGTCGAGGCCGACAGCATTTCCTGGGTACCGCCGCGCAGTGCCGATTGCTGCTGCAGCTCGTTGCCGAGCTGCGAGGCCGCGAACTCACGGACCTTCATCTTGCCCCCGCTCTTCGCCAGCAGGATCTCCGCAAATTTCTGCACCCCCGCGCTGACGGGGTGATCGGTGTTGTTCAGGTGTCCCCACCTGATCGTCCGCTCCTGAATCTCCTGAGCGGATGCACCGACCGTCAGCGCCACGCAGATCGCCGTCGCAGACAGCGCCCGTACCAACAAGCTCATCGTTTCCTCCCTGTTCGGACGGGCACGAACGACGGCTTAAGCCATTATTTTTCGTACCCTCAGCCTATTTAGACACCACACATATATTTCCATGTCAAATGATGATACCTATTTCATATGATGATTTGCAGTACGTCATACACCGAAAATCTGCTATAGTGCTGGCAACATTGATGGTTCGGCCGCCCTCCGAAGTGGCCGGCGATCGGGACAGGCGGGATCAGAAGGCATGACGTCACTCGAGGAACGGCCCCTGTCGGCAGGCGACAGCGGCTATCAGCGCATCCGGGCCGACATCATTTTCGGAGTGCTCACGCCATCCGGACGCCTCAAGCTCGATGCCATGAAGGAAGATTACGGCCTCAGCGTCAGCACACTGCGCGAGATCCTCAATCGTCTGACGTCCGAGGGATTCGTGGTTGCCGAGGGCCAGCGGGGCTTCGAGGTGGCGCCGATATCCATCCAGAACCTGCGTGAGCTCGCTGGTCTCCGCATCCTGCTGGAGCATCATGCAATGGCCGAGTCGTTCCGCGCCGGCGACGTGGAGTGGGAAGGCCGCGTGGTGTCGGCGCATCACAAGCTGGCGGCGACCGAACGCACCGTGCTGAGCGAAGGCGACGATCCCGAGCTGCGCAAACGCTATGACGGCGAATTCCACCAGGCGCTGATCTCGAGTTGCGGTTCGCGCGAGCTGATGCAGACGCACGCGGTCGTGTTCGACAAATATTTCCGCTATGCGCTGCGCTACCGCGGCGCGGAGACGATCAATCAGCACAAGGCGCTGCTGGACTGCGCCCTCAAGCGCGACATCAAAAGCGCCAAGGCCGTGCTCACCGAGCACATCAACGGCTGCGTCGCGCACGCCCTCGCCTCCTGGAACGAGGGCTGATCGCCAGCGCTCGTGGCTGCAATCGGATAGCGGAATGACTCCCCACATGGTCCCCGCGCATCGCGTCGAAACGGCGGTCGCCGCAGGCGATACCCTCGGCGAGACGCCATTGTGGTGCGATCGATCCCGCAAGCTGTGGTGGGTCGACATCGACCGGCGGCTGCATCAATCGTTCGATCCGGCAACAGGCGCGCATCAGGTTGTTCCGTACGCATGCAACTTCCTCGGCAGCCAGGCTCTGACGGCGGATGGCTCCCACCTGCTCGCGCAGGATCTGGGCCTTTATCGCCGCGCGTCCGGTGACGGTGCTCCAGGTCAGCTCTGCGAAATCGAAAGCGGCCTCGACAACCGCCTGAACGACGGACGCGTCGACGCCCGGGGCCGGCTATGGATCGGCACCATGGACAACCAGCTGCATCGGCCGAACGGGGCGCTGTATCGCGTGGACGCCGACGGCCGGACGCGTATGTTCGGCGATGTCGTCGTGACGAACGGCATCGCGTTCTCACCTGACAATCGCACGCTCTATTTCACGGATACGAGGCGTTACCGCACCTGGCAGTTCGACTTCGATCTCGATGACGGCGCGATCCGCAACAGACGGTTGTTCGCGGATTACAGCGCCTCCGGTGAGCGGCCCGACGGCGCGTGTATCGACGTTGCCGGCGGACTGTGGACCGCCTTCTTCTCCGGCGGCCGGGTGATACGCTATCGGCCGGACGGCCGGATCGACACCGTCATTCCAGTGCCCGCGACCAATCCGACCTGCGTGTGCTTCGGCGGAACCGATCTGAAGACACTGTTCGTGACGACGGCCAGAAAATTTCTGGATCGCGAGCAATTGAGCCGCGAACCCCAAGCGGGTCATGTTCTGGCCATTAATGGCATCGCACAGGGACTTCCAGAGCACCGCTTCGGCAATTCAATCTGAACCCTTTTCAGTCTGAACCCTTGCACGGGCCATCGTGAACCGGCTTCGCTACCATTTCTCGCCGAAGGGACGAATCTCCAGCTCGAAGGTCCAGGCACTCTTGGGTTGCTGATAGAGCATCCAGTAGGACTCGGCGACCGACGATGGCGGCATCAGGAGGTCGGGATTGTCCAGCGCGTTCGGACCGAGCGCCTCGATCCGCCGTTGCCGGACCCATTCCGTGTCGACGCCGGAATCGATGATGAGATGCGCCACGTGAATGTTCTTCGGGCCCAATTCACGCGCCGCGGCTTGCGCGACCGCCCGCAGGCCGAACTTGGCGCTGGCAAAGGCCGCATAGCCGCTGCCGCCGCGCAAGCTCGCCGTCGCACCGGTGAAGAAGATGTTGCCCTGGCCACGGGGCAGCATCAGGCGCGCGGCCTCGCGGCCGGCGAGGAAGCCGGAATAGCAAGCCATTTCCCAGACCTTGCGGAACACCCGTTCGGTCGTGTCCAGAAGCGGAAAGTTGACGTTGGCGCCGACGTTGAAGATGCAAACCTCGAGCGGGGCGTGCTTGTCGGCATCGCCGAGAAACGAGATGATCTGGTCTTCCTTGCGCGCATCGAGCGCGCGCGCGTGAATTTCGCCGCCGGCTTGCTCGATCTCCTTGACGAGCGGTTCGAGCTTGGCGCCGTCGCGGCGCCCCGCGAACACCGTAAAGCCCTCGGAGGCGAACTTCTTTGCAATCTCGCTGCCGATAAAATCACCGGCGCCGATCACGGCCACGGTCGCATTTCTCTTTTGCAAGGGTCTTCTCCCGGTCAGGTCTGAATCCGGTCGTCGGACCATCATCCAAGCCGCAGACTATTTCTACAGTTCTAAAACAGAACTGTCAATCTTGGTCGATTTACTGCTGAATTCGGTATCAGAGAAACATTGCTCTCGCAGTAAGTGCCGATTTAGAATGGTCCTCGGACCAAAGGATTCCTGGACGATTTGCGCAGAAGCCGCGGGCAGAGTGGAGATCTGGAATGAAATGGGGTGAGCTGGAGGACGAGCCGTGTTCGATGGCCCGAACCATCGGCGTGATCGGCGACCGCTGGACCCTTCTGATCCTGCGTGAATGCTTCCTGCGCACACGCCGTTTCGAGGGGTTTCAGTCATCGCTCGGAATCACGCGCCACCTGCTCGCCGAACGGCTGAAGAAGCTGGTCCGGCAGGGCGTGTTGCGTCGTATCCCCTATCAGGACTCGCCCAAGCGGCACGAATACATCCTCACCCAGAAGGGGCTCGATCTCTATCCGATCATGATGGCGATCGTGCACTGGGGCGACACTCATATGGTCGACGCGCGCGGACGACCTTTGCTGCATCAACACCGCAAATGCGGCAAGGACTTCGATCCGGTCATGGTTTGCTCCGAATGTGGCGAACCGCTTTCGGCCAAGGAGGTTCATACCCACCCCGGTCCCGGTGCTCGACGCAGCCCCGCATCGGCGGCGCCGGAGAAGCCCAAGTCAAAGCTAGAGACAAGGGCAAAGACAAAGGCAAAGGCCCACCGCAGCGCCGCGTGAGATAACTGCGTAGCGCGATCAACGCTCGACATATCCCGGGAATGATACGACTGATCTTTCAAACAGCGGACATGAGCTCTCGTTCTCGCGGCGCGTTTCGCCCGAGTTTTGCCTGGTCATTCCGCCCTCAAAGCCAAGAGGGCGCAGGGAAGGCCGGGTGCCGGCTGGCACCCGCGGTCCGCTGCGCGAAAAGCACACGCAGGAAAACCGCACAGCAGCATACAGGTGTAGCCAATCACTCGGCCTTCCCTGCGCAGTGGTTGGACGGCTTATGCCGTGCTCTCCCGGGAGCCGAGTTCCTTTTGGCCTCCCTCCTCCCAACGAAAGTCACCGACACCACGCCGGTCGACGCAGATGCCGCATTCGCCAGGGCTTGACCGTAGCAACGACGGCCAGGACCACACGGTTTTGCCGTACGCACGGCTCGCCATTTCACCACCGGTTTCGACGACGTTGTGCACGTTGCCGCCGACCTGATGACGAGACGAAGCCTAGCAGCGCCGCTCGTCGGAACGAAGTTTTGGGCTCACGGAGAGCAATCCGCCCTGCCCACACCTCTCGCACCCAAACGCTGCCGCGTCCACCGCAAGCCCGGCTCGCGAACGTGACGACCACAAGATCGCCCCTCAAGAATGAGCCGGGATGAGCGACACATACGCCAAAACCGAATTTCGGTAAAGCGGAATATTTTTGCGGGATGGGGTTGACTTGGGTGGCGGGTGTGTTGCCCGACAGGCAGCCATCACATCCGTCAAAGCCTTGGAGTCAGAACAACGCGATGGTTCGAGGGTTTAAGTATACTAAATCGTAGTTCGACGCAGATGGTAGCCGTTCGCCACAGGGAAGCAGCAGCAGTATACTTATTGCCATTCTGGACAACTGGCTCGATGGTCCATCGAGCGTCGAGCGCCTCTCGCGCTTCCGGTTCCCGGATCGTCCGAGATCCGATAATGATCTGCGTGGAGCGAAAGTATCAAAGTTTAATGCGTTCTGTCGTTCTCATCGATCAGATTGGGGACGGGCTCTGAGTTATTAGGCGACCAATGCAGGCAGGATTTGCGTTCTCCAAGCTCGCCGACCGGTTGGCGAGCCTCACTCCCGTAACGGCCGACGATCTCCACCTGCTTGCGGACATGGCAAGCACAATCGCACATCTCAGTTCGCGTCAGGCCGTTTTGCGGCATGGCGACGATGCGACCCAGTGCTGTCTCCTGCTTCAGGGGTATCTGTCCTGGCAGGATGCCGAGAGCGTGGACGGGCAGATCACGTCGCTCCATGTTCCCGGTGACATCGCCGATCTACACACGCTGTATCGTCCTCGCGTTGACGGCAACCTGATCGCGCTCGGCCCCGCCATCGTCGCTCTCGTGCCACACCGCTTCTTTCACGATTTGTCCGCGCGTTCGCCCGCCATGTCTCGCGCATTGCTGTTGATGCTGCTCACCAGCCACGCCATTCAGCGCAACTGGACAGTGAACCTGGGTAGCCGTGATGCCTTGACGCGTGTGGCGCATCTGCTGTGCGAGATCACCACCCGCCTGCAAAGCGTCGGCTTGGCGAGAGATCTCAGGCTGCCATCACCCTTCACCCAATCGGACCTTGCTGCAGCGTGCAGCATTTCCCCAGTCCACGCCAACCGAACAATTCAGGAACTGCGACGATGCAACCTCCTGCGATGGCAGGGCAAAACGGTAACGATCACGGACTGGCCCGGACTCGTGCGGCTCGCAAGATTCGATCCGACCTACCTGGGCATTCCGTCCAGCCGCGACGAGTCGTCGTCCTCGCGTCTCAGACCACTCGCGGCGGAACTTGCGCTCGCTTGAGCCCGATTCCGACGACACCTTGGAGACTTGCGGAGCGTGCAATCAGGGCCTCCCGCGCCTCTCCAATGACATCATCCCAATTGCCTGGTGCCCTCTGATGAAACAGCCGTAGGCTCGGATACCAAGGGGAATGGGACTCGGACGACGGCCAGCGCCAGTCGCAATCCGCATGCAACAAGACCCACGCGTCACAGCCGAGTGCGCCCGCAAGATGAGCCACCATGGTGTCAACGCAAATGAGCAGATCGAGCCGCTGGAGGAGATGACCGAGAACCGTAATGTCAGGCGTGCTGACGTCCTTCGCGCCGATCTCGGCCAGTTCGCACGTTCGGGCCCCGCGTTGCAGCGAACAGAGCGTTACTCCGGGAACGGCAAGATGCCCTAGCAGGGACGGCGGGATGGTCCTTCGCTTGTCCCAATTGCCGACTTCCCAAACCAGGCCGACGGCAAGACCTTGTGGCAGTGGTAGCTCGAGCACCGGCGGCAGCGATACGTAAGGTGCACGCATCTCGACGTGCTCCCGTCTCGCCCTTATGGCATGCGGCACCTCCATGATCTCGATATCGACCTCGAAGTCGATCTCAGGCGTACCATCGTGGATCGGAAACGCACGATCGACGCCCGCCACACGCTCCACCAGCGGCAGAAGTTCGCCTTGGCACCACACAGTGACGCTGCGCGCGAGATCACGGAGCGGTCGCATGAAGCGCAGGAACTGGATGGTATCGCCAAGCCCATGGTAGCAGCGGACGAGCACATGCTTGCCCACCAGGGCCTCGCCGCGCCAGATCCGCTGGAGGTGACGCGGCCCGGTGTGCTTTGGTGGATAGGCAAGCATCATCAGATCGCGGTCGCTGATCGCCCAGGCGCGTTCGAAGTCGCCTGCCCGCATCGCCTCCGTCCAACCGCCCGACACCCGCGGTGATCCGATCAACGACGCACGAATTTGTGAAAGCGGCTCATCTTGCCGTCCTTGGTGCGGTCCTGGTGAAGGAACGCAATGCCGGTCTCGTCGAATTTGGCGAAGAATTCGTCCCAACTGATCCGGTCGAGCCCTTCGTCGGGCGGATCGAAATCGATGCGCAGAATGCCGGCGTGGCCGTCCTCCTCCGTAGCCTTGACCGTTGCGGGCTTTCCACCGCGCTCCTCCGCCCATTTCCGGATGACGTTATGGCTGGTGGTCTGTTGGGCTTCGCTGGTTTGTGATTTGGTTGACATGTGACACCTCGACTGCTGACAAAGAGCGAGCGACGAATAGGTCGCGTCAGACTGTTCGCCGTGAACGCCGGACGCAGGGATTTGTTCTTTCGTGGTGTCGGGCTCTCTTGGAGCAGCATCTTCTTCATCTTCATCATGGAAGCTTTTCGTTCCCGCCAAACTGCCCGGGATTCTATCCCAGGTTAAGGGCGCGAAATTTTTTTGGCCGGAATCTGACGTGAGGCGGACATAGTGCCGTGAGTTCAGGAACGAACATACGTTCCTCACGTTCGCCGACGTACTTACGTCAACACTGCAAGTCTTCAACACTGCATATCCTTCAACACTGCATGCCTTAACGCTGCACGTCTTCCGGAGGGCCTAGATCCATGCATTCTCGTCTTCAGGACAGGCGGCGCGTGCGCGTCGGCATCGTCGGTGTCGGCAATTGTGCGAGCTCCTTCGTTCAGGGGCTCTCCTATTACCGGGACGCCAAATCGAATGAGCCGGTACCTGGGTTGATGAACGCCGATCTCGGCGGCTACCACATCAGCGACATTCAGGTCGCGTCGGCCTTCGACGTCCATGCCGGCAAGGTTGGACGCGACGTGGCCGAGGCGATCTTCGCAGCACCGAACAACACGCACCGCTTCTCCGAGGTCGCGCCCACCGGCGTCACGGTCCAACGCGGCCCGGTCATGGACGGCGTCGGCCAATATCTCAAGGACGACGTTCCGATTGCGGATGTTCCGGAAGCCGACGTCTCCGAAGTGCTCGCGACATCGCGCACGGACGTGCTTGTGTCCTATCTTCCCGTCGGCTCGCAGCGCGCGAGCGAATTTTACGCCGCGCGCGCGATCGAGGCCGGCTGCGGCTATGTCAATTGCATCCCGGTCTTCATTGCCTCGAATCCCGACTGGCGGCGGCGCTTCGAGGATGCAGGCCTGCCGATCGTCGGCGACGACATCAAGAGCCAGGTCGGCGCCACCATTCTGCACCGCGTGCTCGCCAACCTTTTCCGCGAACGCGGCGTGCGGCTGGACAGAACCTACCAGCTCAATGTCGGCGGCAACACCGATTTCAAGAACATGCTCGAGCGTGAGCGGCTGACATCAAAGAAGATCTCCAAGACGCAAGCCGTGACCAGCCAGTTCGACGTGCCGATGGATGCCGACAATATCCATGTCGGCCCGAGCGACCATGTGCCGTGGCTGACCGACCGCAAGCTGGCCTTTATCCGCCTGGAGGGCACGACCTTCGGCGGTGTTCCCTTGAGCGCGGAAGTCAAACTCGAGGTCTGGGACTCCCCGAACTCGGCGGGCGTCGTGATCGATGCGGTCCGCTGCGCCAAGCTTGCGATGGACCGCGGGCAGGCCGGCGCGCTGACGGGCCCTTCGAGCTATTTCATGAAGTCGCCGCCTCAGCAGTTCACCGACGAGGAAGCCGGACGGCGAACGCGCGCCTTCATTGACGACAAGGCGTACACCTGATGGCGAAGATCATTCATCTGATCCGCCACGGGCATCATGCCCTGCTCGGCCGCACGCTCTGTGGCCGGATGAAGGGCGTAGAACTCGATGATCTCGGCTGTGAGGAAATCGCGCGATGCGCCGATACCTTCACGCCGTCCCCGAGCATGGTTCAGTCGAGCCCGCAGCGGCGCTGCATGCAGTCGGCCTGCATCCTGGCGGCGCGCTTCGGCTTGCCGGTCGAGATCGTGCCGGCACTCGACGAACTCGACTACGGCGAATGGACCGGACTGTCGTTCGAAGCGCTCGCCCGGGACCCCCGCTGGTCGCGCTGGAACGAACAACGCGGAACGAACCGTCCCCCGGGCGGCGAAAGCATGCGGTCGCTCCAGAAGCGCGTCGTCGCCCATCTGGAACAGGTGCGCAACGATCATGGTAGCGGCACCGTTGTCGTCGCCGTCAGCCATGCCGAACCGATCCGCGCGGCGCTGCTGCACTATTCCCGGAAAGAGCTCGACGACTTTCTCTCGATCGAGATCGACCCCGGCAGCGTCAGCACCCTCAGCGTGGACAATCGGGGAATCAAGATCACCGGGATCAATCAGCGGGTGCCAGCGTGAAGATCGTCATTTTCGGCCTGACAATTTCCTCGTCCTGGGGCAACGGTCACGCCACCTTGTGGCGAGGGCTTTGCAAGCATCTCGCGCAAGCCGGCCACAGCGTCGTCTTTTTCGAGCGCGACGTGCCCTACTACGCCGGCGCGCGGGATTTGCACGAACTGCCCGGCGGCCAACTGCGACTGTTCTCGAACTGGGACGATGTGCTTCCTTTGGCGCGCAGCGACATTCGAGATGCCGATGTCGCGATCGTGACCTCTTATTGTCCCGACGCGATCGCCGCGACGGAGCTTGTCCTGTCCGAGGGTCGCGCGGTGCCCGCGTTCTACGACCTCGACACGCCGGTCACGCTGGCGAAGCTGATGGCCGGCGAGGCCGTTCCCTATATCGGGCCGCGCGGCCTGCGGGATTTCGCGCTGGTCCTGAGCTTCACCGGCGGTCCCCGCATCTGCAACGAATTTCGCGACAGGCTCGGCGCCTGCAATGTCCGTCCGCTCTACGGCCATGTCGATACGGACATCCATCGCCCCGTGCCGTCGCAGCCGCATTACCGTGCGGATCTGTCCTATCTCGGCACATATTCGCAGGATCGCCAGCGCGCGCTCGAGGCTCTGTTCGTCGAACCCGCACGTAGCAGGCAGGATCGGCGCTTCCTGATTGGGGGTGCACAATACCCGGAAGATTTTCCCTGGTCGCCAAACATCTACTTCGTGCAGCACTTGCCGCCCTCGGAGCACGCGTCGTTCTTTGCGTCGTCTCGGCTGACACTCAACGTCACGCGCCGCGCCATGGCGGAGATGGGCTGGTGCCCCTCCGGCCGCCTGTTCGAAGCTGCTGCCTGCAAGGCTCCACTCCTCAGCGACGACTGGCCGGGACTGAATGAATTCTTTGCACCCGGACAGGAGATCCTGATCGCACGCGATGCGAAGGACACGCTTGCTGCGTTGACGATGGCCGACGCCGAGCTTCAGCACATCGCCGGACGCGCATACGAACGGACCATGGATCAGCACACATCCGATAAGCGCGCGGCCGAACTAATTTCGCTGCTCGAACAGACGGCATCCCTCGGCGCGCGCCGACAGCAACCCGAGGAGGCCTGATCATGTGGGGCATCGTTCCGGCCGCGGGCCGCGGCAGCCGCATCCAGCCGCTCGCCTTCTCCAAGGAATTGCTTCCGGTCGGAAGCCAACGGGACGACGGCATCGACCGTCCGTGCGCCGTCTCCGAATATCTGCTGGAGCGGTTGATCCTTGGGGGTGCCGACAAGATCTGCTTCGTGATCTCCCCCGGCAAATCGGACATCCTCGAATATTTCGGCGATCATTATGGCAGCGCCCAGCTCGCCTATGTCGTGCAGCCCGATGCGTCGGGGCTGTGCGATGCCGTGTTCAGGGCGGGCACGGTCGTTGGCCATGACGAAGACATCCTGGTCGGACTTCCGGATACCGTCTGGTTCCCCAAGGCGGCCCTGCAGGCACTGCCGGCCGCTGACCTGTCGTTTCTGCTGTTTCCGGTCGAACATCCCGAGTTCTTCGATGCCGTCGTGCTCGACGGTGACCGCGTCACGGAGATCCAGGTCAAGCAGGATGCGGCGTCGAAATGGATATGGGGCGCCTTCAAGATGTCCGGCAACGGATTTCGCGAGCTCCAGTCACTGTGGACGAAGCGCGAGCGCCGGGATGAATATTTCGGGACGCTGGTCAATGCCTACATCGCGGCCGGCGGCCAGGGTCTCGGCGTCAAGGCCGGCGAATCCTATGTCGACGTCGGCACCATCGACGGCTACCGGACGGCAATGGCGTTGCTCGCGGAAAGCTCCCCCGGGAACGGACGCTCTCGACTGCTGGCCGGCGGTTCGTCGGAGGCAGCCCGCCCGGCCCACGCAATGAACAATGGAGTGACCGCATGAGCAGAGGCGCCCTCTCGCGCGAGGAAATCCGCCAGCGCGTCGATGCGCTCGGGCCATGGTTTCACAATCTGGACCTGAATGGCGTGCCGACAGCGCCTTCACACTTTCTCGGCGACTATCCCAACGTGAAATGGCGCCGCTTTTCCGGGATCATTCCGGACCGCCTCGAAGGCAAGACCGTGCTCGATATCGGCTGCAATGCCGGTTTCTACGCCATGGAGATGAAGCGGCGCGGCGCCGAGCGCGTCCTCGGCTTGGACACCGACGACGAATATCTCGCGCAAGCCCGCTTCGCGGCCGAGGTGAACGGGCTCAGGATCGAATTCCGCAAGATGTCAGCCTATGATGTCGGACAGCTGCGCGAAAAGTTCGATCTCGTGATCTTCATGGGCGTGCTCTACCATCTGAGGCACCCTTTGCTGGCCCTCGACCTGATCCATGAGCACGTCGCCGGCGATCTCCTGCTGTTCCAGTCGATGCAGCGCGGCGACAGCCGCGTGGATCCCCTCGACAAGAACTACGACTTCTGGACCACCGATCAGTTCGATTCCCCGGGCTATCCAAAGCTGCACTTCATCGAGAACAAATATGCCGACGACCCCACCAATTGGTGGGTGCCGAACCGCGCCTGCGCCGAAGCCATGCTGCGCAGCGCCGGCTTTGCGATCGCGGCGCATCCGGAAGAGGAAGTCTATCTCTGCAAGCGGGTAACAAGGCCGCAGGCGGAAGGTCCGGTCTATCCGTCGCGGGAGACCAGCCGATGATCGAAGCCGCCAAGATCTGGAACGAGCCCAACAACAAGTCGCACTGGGACATCCTGATCGATCCGGATTGGACCATGTTCGCGAGCCTGGCGCTCGCTGCCGGAAAGGCGATCCGCAGCGCGCATCCCACACTCCCGCGTGTGCTTGGCGGCATATCGCCGATCGATCCGACCTTCATACGCAACATGCAGGCGCGCGGCGTGCTCGATCATGTCGATGCCGTGGCCGTGCACGGCTTTCCGCTCGACTGGAACTTGTGGCAGATCGCGGAATGGCCGGCCAAGCTCGACGAGATCAAGGCGGTCACCTCGCTGCCGGTCTGGGTCACGGAGGTGGGAGTCTCGTCCTTCGGTGCCGAGGAGGTGCAGGCCTGGGGACTGACGCGGACCGCCGAGCTGTTGACTGGCCAGGCACCGCGAATTCACTGGTACAGCCTGTACGATCTTCCTTCGAGCTGGGAGGCGACGACGCGGCACAAGGAAGCTGAAGGTTCCTCCTACTACCGGCACTTCCACATGGGGCTGCTGCGCGAGGACGGAACGCCGAAAGCCTCGGCGGACCTGTTCGCCCAATATGCACCAGCGATGGGCCTGTGCCAGTGGTTTCACTTCGAGGACCACCGCCTCGATGACGCCGTGCTCTGGATGCGCCGGCTCGGCGTGCAGCATCTCAGGACCGGCCTGTCCTGGGCCGACAGCTTCCGTCCGAACGCGCTCGCCTGGTTCGATCGGCAGATGGACGCGCTGGCGGAGTTTCAGGTCACAGTGACCTTCTGCTTCACTCCGGAACATCGGGGCGTCGAGCCTCATCACACCAGCCCGCCGCTCGACGTGAACGAGTTCGCGGATTTCTGCGCACAGATGGTCGAACGCTATTGCGCGAAAACCGGGCTCGCGCCGTCCGCAGCGTCTTCGCGCCCGGCCATCTCGGAGCCGACATGCGCGCCCTGATCCTGGTGATGGACTCCGTCGGGATCGGCGCCGCGCCCGATGCCATCAATTACGGCGACGAGGGTGCCGATACCGTCGGCCACATTGCCGAAATGTGCATGGCCGGTAATGCCGACGGACCACGCCGGGCGGGGCCGCTTCGACTTCCCAATCTGGTTGCGCTCGGACTTGGCCGAGCTTGCCATCTCGCTACCGGGCGCGTGCCGCCGGGCCTGGATGGCCGGCCTGAGCACGCGCGCTTTGGCTGCGCGAGCGAGATCTCCAAAGGCAAGGACACGCCATCCGGTCATTGGGAGATCGCCGGCGTGCCGGTGCCGTTCGACTGGGGCTATTTTCCAAGAACCAAGCCGTGCTTTCCGCGCGACCTGACGGAGCGCCTGTGCGAACAGGCTCGATTGCCCGGCATCCTCGGGAACTGTCACGCCTCCGGCACCGAGATCATCGCCGAATTCGGCGAGCGTCACATCAGAACGGGCGAACCGATCTGCTATACGTCGGCCGACAGCGTGTTCCAGATCGCAGCGCACGAAGAGACGTTCGGACTCGAACGCCTCTATGAGGTCTGCCGCGTTGCCCGCCGACTGGTCGATCCCCTCAACATCGGGCGCGTCATCGCACGTCCCTTCATCGGCACGTCGGCAGGCGACTTCAAGCGAACATCGCACAGGAAGGACTTTTCCGTCCCGCCGCCGGAGCGGACGATCCTCGATCTTGCCGACAGCGCAGGCCGTGACATCGTCACGATCGGCAAGATCGACGACATCTTCGCCCATCGCGCGACCGGGAGGAACTTGCGCGGCGATGGCAACCAGGCGCTGTTCGATGCCACGCTTGATGGGCTGGCCACGCTCGCAGAGGGCGGGATGTTGTTCGCAAATTTTATCGATTTCGACACGCTGTACGGCCATCGGCGCGACGTGGCGGGCTATGCAGCGGCGCTCGAAACCTTCGACGCGCGCGTTCCGGATCTGCTGAGCCGCCTGCGCGACGATGATCTCCTGATCATCACGGCCGATCATGGTTGCGACCCGACCTGGAGCGGCACCGATCATACGCGGGAACAAGTACCGATCTTGGCGTGGAGCGCGCGGTCAACTTCTCCGATCGGCAAGCGCGCCGGATTTGCGGACATTGGCGCGACGGTCGCGAGCCATCTCGAACTGCAGGCGCCGGTTCACGGCGTGTGTTTTTAGCTCCGCTGCGCTCGGCAGATTCACCTGGGTTATTGATCCAGGTTAGAGAAATATTCGTTTGTAGGTTTCGCAGGAACGAACATTCCTTGCATCGCTTCTAATTCCAAATGTGACTGGCGCGCCGGTCGCCCGACCAGAACAGCAGCGCGCTTTCATCTCATCACGGATTGATCCCGCAGGATCGATCTCACGGCGGCACGGAGCGGTGAATGACGCGAGTATTGATCACTGGAGGCGCGGGATTCATCGGGTCGCATGCAGCCGACGCGCTGCTGGCGGCCGGCTATGAAGTCCGCCTGCTCGACAATCTCTCGCCGCAGGTCCACGGAGGCGACCGTCAGCGTCCCGCCTATCTTGCCAAAGACGCGGAGCTCGTCGTCGGTGACGTCACCGACGCTCTCGCGGTCGATCATGCGTTGCGCGGCACCGACATGGTCCTGCATCTCGCATCAGCGGTCGGCGTCGGCCAGAGCATGTACGACATCGAACCCTATGTCAGGACCAACGAGCTCGGTACCGCCGTGCTGTTGCAGACACTGTCCAAGCGCCCGATCGCGCGGCTCGTGGTGGCCTCGTCCATGAGTATTTACGGCGAGGGCCTGTACCGGAGCGCCGATCAGAGCGTGGTTGCCTGCGAGGAGCGGGCGGTCGAGCAGCTTCGCCGCGGCGATTGGGAGCTGCGCGATACCGCCGGCAACCCGCTCGATCCCGTCCCCACGCCGGAGACAAAGCAGCCTTCGCTGAGCTCGATCTATGCGCTCAACAAATATGCGCAGGAGCGTATGTGCCTGATCACAGGCAAGGCGTATGGCATCCCGACCGTGGCGCTACGCTTCTTCAATGCGTTCGGGCCACGTCAGGCCCTGTCCAATCCGTATACCGGCGTGCTGGCCATCTTTGCCGCCCGGCTGCTCAACGGCCGTCCTCCCCTCGTCTTCGAGGACGGTCGGCAGCGCCGCGACTTCGTCCATGTGCATGACGTCGCCCGCGCCTGCCGGATGGCGCTGGAGGCGGAGCACGCGCACGACGTCTTCAACGTCGGCTCGGGCCAGAGTCGCACCATTCTATCGGTCGCCGAGGATCTGGCCGAAGTCATGGGGCGCCGCGACATTGCGCCCGAGCTGACGCGGAAATATCGCGCCGGTGATATCCGGCACTGCTTCGCCGACATGGGAAAATCCCGCGACGTGCTCGGCTTCGAGCCGCGCGTCGCATTCAGGGACGGGCTCGAAGAGCTGGCGGAATATCTCGCCGACCAGATCGCCGACGATCAGGCGGAGCGAGCCACCAAGGAGCTGCAGCAACGAGGATTGGTCGCGTGATGAGTGAACGAGACAACAGACCCGTCCTGATCACCGGCGGCTGCGGGTTTATCGGGTGCAACCTGGCCGACCGGCTGGCGGAGCGCGGCGAGCCGGTGCTGATCCTGGATAACCTCGCCCGCGCCGGCGTGCGGGAGAATGCGCAGTGGCTGAAGTCCCGGCATGGCGATCGGGTCACAATCACCGTGGCCGACATCCGCGAGCCGATCCCGGTGATCGACGCCGTCCGCGAAGCCCGCGCCGTGCTGCACTTGGCGGCCCAGGTCGCCGTCACCGACAGCGTGAGCGATCCGGCCGCCGATTTCGAGATCAACGCGCGGGGCACATTGAACGTGCTCGAAGCCGTGCGGCTCCACAACAACGCCGCGCCGATCGTGTTCGCCTCGACCAACAAGGTCTACGGACGCCTGATCGACGATGGCGACATCGCGCTCACCGGCCGACGCTACACGCCGACAAGCGGCCTGCTCGCCGCCGGCATCTCGGAAAATGCGCCGCTCGACTTCTACAGCCCCTATGGATGCTCCAAGGGAACGGCGGATCAATACGTCCACGACTATGCGCGGGTCTACGGACTCCAGACCGTGGTGATGCGGATGAGCTGCATCTATGGGCCCCGCCAATTCGGCACCGAGGATCAGGGCTGGATCGCGCATTTCCTGCTGAGCGCCATCCGCAGCAAAGAGCTGACGATCTATGGCGACGGCCATCAGGTCCGCGATGCGCTTCACGTCTCCGACGCGGCCTCGGCCTGGCTCGCCGTGCTCGATGGCATCGCGCTCGCCCGTGGACGCGTATTCAATCTCGGCGGCGGTCCGGCCAACGCGATCAGTCTGCTGGAATTGATCGACCGCATCACCGATCTGACCGGCCGCAAGGTGGCCTATCGCTTTGCCGATTGGAGGCCCGGCGATCAGCCCTGGTACGTGACCGACACGCGCGCGCTCTCCAGCGCACTCGGCTGGGCCCCTCAGGTTTCGTTCGCAGACGGCCTCCGATCCCTTCACAGCTGGCTGGACGGCCGGTTCGGATCGTCACAAGGCAGCCGCGAGGCGCTGGCATGACGCGTGTTGCCCTCATCAACCCAAACTGGGATTTTGGCGGCAGCATCTATTTCGGCTGCCGATCCCCTCACCTTCCGCTCGAACTCGGGATCTCCGAGCATTACCTGAAAGCGGCCGGGCACAAGACGCTGCTGCTCGATGCCCACATGTTCGACCTTTCTCTCGCCGAGATCGAAGCCGAGCTGCGCGCGTTCGGCCCCGACCAGATCGTCATCACGACGGCACCGACCTATCTGTTCTGGCGGTGCGCCCCTCCCGAGCTCCGCGTTCCGCAGGCGCTTGCGAGGGCGGTGCGGGACCTGGCTCCGATCCTCGTCGCGGTAGGCCCCCACGGCTCGACCGTGCCAAAAGCGGCGCTTCGAAAGCTCGGCACCGACATCGTCGTGATGGGCGAGTGCGAGGCGTCCTTGTTGCGTCTTGCCAATGGCGAACGGGACTTTCCGGGCTTGTGCTTCGCCGATGGCGCATCGCTCCGCGTCAATGGCGGTCCGCAGGCGGTCGCATTCAAGGATCAGCCGCCGCTTAACTGGCCGGAGGAAATGATCCGGCGGCATCACCATCACCACCACCGTTTCGAAGCCGAGCCACAGGCACCTGGCGCCGAGGTCGAGTCGTCCAGGGGATGTCCGTACAATTGCACGTTCTGCGCCAAGGAGAACTTCCGCAACGCCTATCGCAAGCGGCCTGCCTCCATCGTTCTCGAAGAGATCGACGGCCTGCGTCATCAGGGCATCGAATATGTCTATTTCATCGACGAGATTTTCCTACCGAACGCAGAACTGCTGGAAGGGCTGACCACACGCGGGCTGAAGTTCGGTGTGCAAACCCGCATCGACCTCTGGAAGCCGGACATGCTGGCTCTGCTCGGCCGCGCCGGCTGCGTCTCGATTGAAGCCGGCATCGAAAGCCTCACGGTCGAGGGCCGCGCCGCGCTCGCCAAGAACTGCAAGATGACGACCGACCAACTTGCCGAACGGCTGGTCGAGGCGCGCCGTCACGTTCCTTTCGTGCAGGCCAATTTGATCGAAGTCCCCGAGGACGATGACCCCATCGTGCAGCGCTGGCGCCGCACCATGCAGGATGCCGGCATCTGGGCCAACGATCCGGTCCCGCTGTATCCCTATCCGGGCTCGCCGGATTACCGGAAGCTGTGGGGCGAGCCGGACGATTACGCCTGGGAGCGCGCACACCGGCACTATCTCGCGATGTTCGATCAGTTCAGCGACGTGCAGAACGATCGTCCGGTGCCGCTCGAGGCTCTCGAACTGCAGGTGGCATCATGAGCCGCAGCTCGCAGCTCAGGATCCTGATGACGACCGATACCGTCGGAGGCGTCTGGACCTACTCGTCCTCACTTGCTTCGTCCCTTGCTGCACAGGGGGCCGACGTCACCCTGGTGACGATGGGCCCCCGCGCGCGGGCCGGCCAGCTTGAGATGCTGCGTGGCTCGCGGGTCCACCTGATCGAAACGGACCTTGCACTCGAATGGCATGATCCGGAAGGACAAGATCTGTCCCAGGCCAGGCGCGTCCTCGCGAAGCTCGAAGCTGGAATCAGGCCCGACGTCGTTCACCTCAATAGTTTTCGCGAGGCGACCTTCGCGTGGCGCGCTCCGGTCGTGGTCGTCGCGCATTCCTGCGTCAACTCCTGGGGGCTCGCCTGCCGCGATACGAGCTGGCTCGGCGAACCGAAATGGCGCGGCTACAGCGAACGGGTGACCGCCGCACTCGACACCGCACAGGCCTGGGTTTGTCCCAGCCAATCCTTCCACGATGACATTGCGGAAATCTATCGGCCTCGCTCGCGCGGCATCGTGATCTGGAATGGAATTGGCCTTCAGGGCTTTGCGGGACGGAAGCAAGACATGGTCTTTGCGGCGGGCCGGCTCTGGGACCGCGCCAAGAACATCGAGGTCCTGGCGGCCGCGGCGCCTGGGCTGGACTGGCCCGTTCAGGTCGCCGGGCCGGCGGACGAGTGCCCTTCGGCTTCCGTCACCTGGCTTGGGCATTTGCCTCACGAAGCCATGCGCGCGCACTTGCAGCACGCGGCCATCTTCGCTAGCCCCGCGCTCTATGAGCCGTTCGGCCTCTCCGTTCTGGAAGCCGGGGCCGCGGGATGCGCCCTCGTCCTGTCCGACATTCCCACTTTCAGGGAATTATGGAGCGGGGCTGCGGTGTTCGTCGACCCTACCGACAGCAATGCGCTGCATCGGGCACTCGCAGGTCTGTGCACCGACGATCGCGAGCGGGTGCGGCTGCAACGAGCCGCCTTTGAGCATTCCCTGACCTACTCGCTGACCCGAACCACGAGCGCCTATCTCAGCCTCTACGAGGAGCTGCTTGCCGTCCATCGCGCGCCCTCCCCCATGGAGGTACGCGCATGAAATGCGTTCTGTTCTACCATGCGTTCACCTCCTGCTGGAACAACGGCAATGCCCATTTCCTGCGCGGCTACGCCCGCGAACTTCACGCGCTCGGTCATGAGGTCGTCGTGTTCGAGCCGATCGACGGCTGGAGCCGATTGAATGCGATCCGCGAGGGTGGCAGTCAGACAATGGAGGATATTCCAACGCTGTTTCCCGGCATCGGCATCCGCCGCTACGACGCCTTCCTTGATCTCGATGAAGCCTTGCACGGCGCCGATCTCGTCGTCGTCCACGAATGGAATTCGCCTGATCTGATCGCAGACATCGGATCGAGACGGGCTCACGGCGCTCCGTTCACGCTGCTGTTCCACGACACCCATCATCGCGCCGTCAGCGCGCCGTACGAGCTTGCGCAGTTCGACCTCGACGGCTTCGACGGTGTGCTCGCCTTCGGCGAGGTCCTTCGTCAAATCTATCTGAAGCTCGGCTGGGCCGACCGGGCCTTCACCTGGCACGAGGCAGCCGACATCGCCCTGTACCATCAGCTGCCAGATATCGAGCGCACCGACGATGTCGTCTGGATCGGCAATTGGGGGGACGGCGAACGCAGCGCCGAGCTCAACGAATTTCTGGTCGAACCCGTGGCCGAGCTGAAGCTGAGCGCGGGGGTCTATGGCGTCCGCTATTCAGATGCGGCGCTCGCGACCATTCAGGCGGCAGGCATTCGGTATGGCGGCTGGCTGCCCGCACACTGGGCTCCCATTGCTTTCGCCGGCGCACGCGCGACTGTCCACGTTCCCCGCGGCCCCTATGTCCGCTTGCTTCCGGGCATTCCGACCATTCGCGTCTTCGAAGCGATGGCGTGCGGCATTCCACTGGTCTCGGCCCCCTGGTCCGATGCGGAAGGCCTGTTCCCGGAAGGTGCCTATCTCAGCGCTTCCGACGGCACCGAAATGAAGCGGGCGCTTCGTGCGCTGCTCGATGACCGGGAGTTGTGGTCCGCCACGGTGGAGACCGGGCTCCGCACGATCAAGGAGCGTCACACCTGCCGTCATCGGGCGGAGCAGCTTGTCGGCATCGCGCAGGACCTCCGGGCCACAGGCCACTCCACACAGCCCAAGCGATACATCGGAGCCTCCGCATGAAGATCTGCTTCTTCGGGTCCAGCCTCGTCTCATCCTACTGGAACGGTGCCGCCACCTATTACCGCGGCATGCTGAAGGAGATTGCGGCCCTCGGCCACGACGTCACATTCTTCGAGCCCGATGCTTTCGAGCGCCAGGCCCATCGCGACATCGACGATCCCGACTGGGCGAAGGTGGTGGTCTACGCCGCGACGCCCGAGGGGTGGCGAAGCTCGCTTGAGGAAGCCGCCCGCTCGGCCGACATGCTGGTCAAGGCCAGCGGCGTCGGCGTCTTCGATCAGGAGCTGGAGAACGCAGTCGCCGAAATTCCGTCGAATGCGATGCGCATCTACTGGGACGTCGATGCCCCCGCGACGCTGGAATCGGTGGCGGACAATCCAGACCATCATCTACGCCATGCGATCCGGTCCTACGACATGGTTTTGACCTATGGCGGCGGCGATGCCGTCGTATCCGCCTATCGCGGCATCAGTGCGCGAGACTGCGTGCCGATCTACAATGCGCTCGACCCCGCCACGCACTTTCCTGCGCCGCCCAATGCGCACTTCACGTGCGACCTGAGCCTGCTGGCAAATCGCCTCCCCGATCGCGAGCAGCGCGTCGAGCGGTTCTTTCTCGACGTCGCACGCCAATTGCCGGACAAGACGTTCGTGCTCGGCGGATCGGGGTGGGACTCCAAAGACACGCCAGCCAATCTGCACAAGGTCGGGCATGTCGGGACCGGCGACCACAACGCGTTCTTCGGCTCCGGTCTGGCTACGCTGAATGTCAATCGCGACAGCATGGCGCGCTACGGCTTCTCGCCGCCAACACGCGTGTTCGAAGCCATCGGTGCCGGAGCCTGCCTGATCACCGACCAGTGGGACGGCATCGATCATTTTCTCGAGCCAGATCGCGAGGTGCTGGTGGCCGCGACCGGGGCGGAGGTCGCAGAGCATCTTGCTGCACTGCGCCCCGACCGGGCTCAGGCGATCGCAGCGCGCGCTCGTGCGCGCGTTCTGAGCCACCACACCTACCGGCAGCGCGCGCGCCAGTTCAACGATCTCTTTGCCGCAAGCAGTTCGCGAATCGAGGCAGCAGAATGAACCTCAATATCGTCGTCGTCGGTCTTTCGGTCACTTCGTCCTGGGGCAACGGTCATGCCACGACCTATCGCGCCCTGATCGAAGCCCTGGCACGACGAGGTCACCACGTCACGTTTCTGGAACGCGACGTTCCCTGGTATCGCGAGCATCGTGATCTTGCCAAGCCTTCCGCTTGGACCGTCGAGCTTTATCAATCCTTGAAGGACATCCCGCAGCGTTTTGGAAAGATGATCCGCGATGCCG
The DNA here is from genome assembly GCF_040547675.1 of Bradyrhizobium sp. RT6a. Taxonomy (NCBI): domain Bacteria; kingdom Pseudomonadati; phylum Pseudomonadota; class Alphaproteobacteria; order Hyphomicrobiales; family Nitrobacteraceae; genus Bradyrhizobium; species Bradyrhizobium sp. RT6a. The sequence continues at coordinate 190,055 of NZ_JBEPQC010000003.1, read as the reverse complement.
ATCTGGTGGTCATCGGCTCCTACGTGCCCGACGGCATCGCGATCTCCGAATGGATCACGACCCACGCCCGGGGGATTACCGCCTTCTACGACATCGACACGCCGGTCACGCTTGCCAAGCTCGAGCAGGGCCTGGACTACCTTTCCGCGGCGATGATCCCTCGCTTCGACCTTTATTTGTCCTTTGCCGGCGGCCCGGTGCCCGGCATGATCGAGGAGAACTATGGCAGTCCGCTGGCTCGGGCGCTGTATTGCAGTGCCGACACCGACACCTATGCGCCGCAACGCGCGCAGAAGAAATGGGCACTAGGCTATCTCGGAACCTACAGCGAGGACCGGCAGCCGGTTCTAGAGCAGTTGCTGCTCGCCCCCGCTCGCACTCTGTCGCGCGAGCAATTCGTCGTCGCCGGCGCGCAATATCCCGATGAGGTGGTCTGGCCCGTCAATGTCGCCCGGATCGAGCACCTTACGCCCAAACATCATCCGGGATTTTACGCGGAGCAACGCTTTACGCTGAACGCCACCCGTGCCGACATGCGCGCGCTCGGCTTCTCTCCCAGCGTTCGGCTGTTCGAAGCGGCCGCGTGCGGCACGCCCGTCATCTCGGACCGGTGGCCTGGCATCGAGACCGTCTTCGAACCTTCCCGGGAGATCCTGCTCGCATCGAGCCCCCGCGACGTCGTGGAGATCCTGCGCGACATGCCCGAGGAGCGACGGCGCACGATCGCGGAAAACGCACGGCGCCGCGTTCTGGCCGACCACACCTCCGACCATCGCGCCCGGCAAGTGGAGACCTACTACGCCGAGGCATCGGTCCGTCGCCGCCGGAAAGCCCCGCAACTTCCCGCCTCGCGTCCCATGCAGGTCGCTCAAATCTGAAAGGCAGCACCATGACAGTTCAGACCCGCATCAACGCGTCCCGCCGCTCTCCCACCGTTCTGGTGGCCGGCGGCGCCGGCTTCATCGGATCGCACCTCTGCGACGCGCTTTTGCAACGCGGCCACACCGTGATCTGCCTCGACAACCTGTTCACGGGAACGATCGACAACATCCGGCCGCTGCTCAATCATCCGAATTTTCGCTTCATCGAACACGACGTGCGCGATCCCGTCGAGATCGAGGGCGACATCGACCGGATCTACAGCCTCGCCTGCCCGGCGTCGCCGCGTCATTATCAGAAGGATCCGGTCGGCACGATGAAGACCTGCGTGCTCGGCACCATCAACATGCTGGAGCTCGCGCAACGGAAAAGCGCCCGGGTGCTGCAGGCATCGACCAGCGAGGTCTACGGCGATCCGGAGGTCCATCCCCAGCCGGAAACCTATCTCGGCAACGTCAATCCGATCGGGCCCCGGGCCTGCTACGACGAGGGTAAGCGGGCCGCGGAAACGCTGATGTTCGATTACCATCGCATGTACGGGGTTGAAATCAAGGTCGCGCGCATCTTCAACACCTACGGACCCCGGATGCTGGAGAACGACGGGCGCGTGGTCTCCAACTTCATTGTGCAGGCGCTTCGCGGAGAGCCGATCACGATTTATGGAGGTGGCACGCAGACCAGGAGCTTCTGCTTCGTCGACGATCTCGTGCGCGGCCTCCAGCTGCTCATGGAGAGTCCATCCTCGATTACCGGTCCGTGCAATCTGGGCAACCCCCACGAGGTCACCATCGAGGCTATTGCGCGTGACGTGCTGGCGTACACGGAGTCAGTTTCCCCGCTCCGGTTCGAGGAGTTGCCCAAGGACGATCCAAAGCGCCGCAAACCGGTGATCGACACAGCCGTTCGAGCGCTGGGATGGCGCCCGCGCGTGGCGCTCAAAGACGGTCTCAAGGCGACGATCGCCTATTTCGCCATGCGCATCGCCGGGGAAGCGCCGGCACTCGTTCCGGCCATTGCACCGCGCAGGAACGGACGTACCGGGGCACGCGGCCAGCTGACAATTGCCGATCGGCAGTAAGCGGCAGAAAGAGCCCACGAGCCCGAGGAACCCGGGCGAGCCCTCAAGCCCGTGAAGCGGCCGCGCCACGGGCCCGCTTGCAGAGGTTTTCGAGATGGTACTCGTATTCGGAGATCGCCCGGTTGGCCATCCGGATCCGGTTTGCCTGGCCTTCCTCGACCATCATGGTGATGCGTTGAGCCAGAAATACGCACGCATCGAACTCATCGTGGATCGCCCCGCTGCGGGCCAGAAAGTCCCATGCGATCTCATAGGCTTGTTCGGCAGCAGGACTGCGGTAGTCGCTGAAGATGATGTGCGCCATGACAGCAAAACGCGGATGAGAGGGTTTCGGTCCTGCGGGCCCATATGAGAGCGCAGGCAGACTCAGCGGCCGAACCCGCCGGTCTCGCACCGGGCGGGACCGGCGATCTCGCCGTGGTGGGGATGGAGTGCGATCAGGCCGCCTGGCGCTGATGCGCCAGATATTCCATCGTCACCTTCTCGACGTTCGAGTCGATCCAGGCGGCCATGCGCTGCTCCTCCTTCAGGGACGTCTCGAGCGGCTCCTTGGCCTCCGCAAGCCCGGCGGCGCCGCAGAGGGCGAGCAGAGACTTGTAGGCAGCGATCTCGAAATTCTCGAAGGCATTGTTGGCGAACGTATTCTTGAGAATCTCGTCGCCGGCCACCGAGTGTGCCATGGCTTGCATGTTCGCCATCATGGATTGCGTCGTATCCTTGAGGCTGGAGGTACTCTCGCCGCAGGCTTCCAGGCATCTCTCCAAGCGCTTCAGCTGCTCGTTGGTCTCCTGAAGGTGGGCGGCGACCTTGGCCTTGACCTCAGGATATTCGTCCAGTCGTTCCGACTGACGTTCCATCAACTCTCGCGCCTGCACTTCCATCGCATGCGCATTGCGTAGTCCAATCACGAATGTATCGCGGGCTGCGTTCGTCATCTCATGTTCTCCATTTCACGGGCCTTGTTGCCGCCAACCGCAGTTTTGGTGGATCGTTCCTAGGGTGATCCGTGACGCGAACGCTGGGTTCCGGCGGCCGGACCCGAAGCTAACCTGCGATAACAGAACACAAATCCACCTACCGCCGCAGGAACGCGGCATGCAAATGACTGTTTCCCGAAGCATGTGGTCGCATCTCCAAACGACCGCAGCGTTCAGGGACCAGAATGACAGGCAGCTTTCCGCATGCCAGCAACTCAGGCCCTTCGCTTGGCAGGCCTGGACTTGGCCGGCCGGGTGAGGGACGACCGGACAACACTTCCGATCCGTTCTTCATGAGTATCCGCGACGATCTTGCGGACAAGGGCTTCTTCACGGCGACCGCGGAGGAGCTGATCACCTGGGCGCGGACCGGATCGCTGATGTGGATGACGTTCGGGCTCGCCTGCTGCGCGGTCGAGATGATGCAGATGTCGATGCCGCGCTACGACGCCGAACGGTTCGGATTCGCTCCGCGCGCATCGCCACGCCAATCCGACGTGATCATCGTCGCGGGCACGCTGACCAACAAGATGGCGCCGGCGTTCCGCAAAATCTACGATCAGATGCCTGAGCCGCGCTACGTGATCTCGATGGGGTCGTGCGCCAACGGCGGCGGCTATTATCACTATTCCTATTCGGTCGTGCGCGGCTGCGACCGCGTCGTGCCGGTCGACATCTACGTGCCCGGCTGCCCGCCGACCGCGGAGGCGCTGCTGTACGGCGTGATGCTGCTTCAGAAGAAGATCCGGCGCATCGGCACGATCGAGCGCTAGTGAGCTGACCAAATCGGACCCGAATGGACATGACGCAGATCTCGCTTCCCTCTTCCGCCGACGCGGAGCATCCGCAATCCGACCTCGACCGCAACGACAACACGCGGCAGATCGTCGCTGACGTCGCCTATCGTCAGCTTGCGATCGTCAACGTTATTTTCGTGGGTTTCGAGAACGCCGGCGACGGCAATTGGGTGCTTGTGGACGCCGGCATTCCCGGATCGGCTGGCGCCATCCGCTCCGCCGCGAAAGCCAGATTTGGAGGAAACGGCCGGCCCGCCTGCATCATCATGACGCATGGGCATTTCGATCACGTCGGCGTGCTCGAAACGCTGGCGAGTGAGTGGGAGGTGCCGGTTTATGCCCATGCGGCCGAGCATCCCTATCTTGACGGAAGCCAATCCTACCCGTCGGCCGATCCCAGCGTCGGTGGCGGGCTGCTCGCTCGGCTCTCTCCGCTATTCCCGACCAAGCCGGTCAACGTCGCATCGCGCCTCTATGATCTTCCCTGTGATCACAGCGTACCCTTCATGCCGGAATGGCAGTGGATCCATACGCCCGGCCATACCCCAGGACATATCTCGCTCTGGCGCAAAGGCGATCGCGTGCTGATCGCCGGCGACGCCTTCATCACGACGCGGCAGGAATCCGCTTACGCCGCAGTGACCCAAACGCCGGAGATGCACGGGCCCCCGATGTATTTCACGCCCGATTGGGAAAGCGCGAAGAGATCGGTGCGCGCACTTGCCGCGCTCGCCCCGGAGATCGTCGTCACCGGGCACGGCGCGGCCATGCAGGGGCCGCAGATGCGCGCGGCTCTCGATGCTCTCGCCCAACGGTTCGACGAAGTTGCCGTGCCTTCGCAATATCGACGTGGAGCTTAATCACACGGCACGGCTAGGAACGGTCGATGCTTCACGTGATTGTCCGACATCGAAACCTCAAGGAGAAATAACATGCGTAAGACAATCCTGACGATCTTCACGGCCGCGATGCTTGCAGGCGCTTCAGTGGGCGCAGCATACGCGCAAGGTGCTGGCGGCGGCGCTGGTGGTGGCGCAGGCGGCGGCGCCGGTGCTGGCGCGGGTGGCGCCGGAGGCGGCGCGGGCGCTGGTGCCGGCGGCGCAGGTGCCGGCGGTGCTGGAGCTGGCGGTGCAGGAGCCGGCTCGGGCGGAGCCGGCGGATCGGGTGGCGGCGGCATCACGCATGTCGAGCGGGGCGGACAAGGTGCCTCCAGTCCTTCCGGCATGCGCAACGAGACGACCCCTCCGTCCAACGGCACCATGCCGCGCCGCTAGCGGTTCACGGTTCGCAATTTTCTAAAGCGCGCTCCTTGCGGTTGCGCGCATGAGAGCGGCCCCGGCGAGATCCCTCTCCTCGCCGGGGCCGCATCGCGTTCACGTCTCAACTTAAAGGCTTTCAAAATAGTCGCTAGAAACTCCATAGGAACGCAACCCGGCAGCACTCATTGCGCAATAGCGTGAACACAAAAGGAGCTGCGCATGTACTATTTCGACAAACGACTGCAATATCCGGTCAGGGTCGAGAAGCCCGATCCGATCTTCGCTCGCCAGCTGCAGCAAGCCATCGGCGGCGTCGAAGGCGAGATCCGCGTCTGCCTTCAGTATTTCTTCCAGGCCTGGGGCGCGCGGGGGCCGGCCAAATATCGCGACGTCCTGCTCAATACCGCGACCGAAGAGATCAGCCACATCGAGATGCTCGCGACCGCGGTCGCGTTGAACCTGGAGAATGCGCCGGCAACGATGCAGGAGACCAGCCTGCAGGCCAACCCGGTCGTCGGCGCGGTGATGAACGGCGGCGAGCGGCCGCGGCATGTGATCGAGGGCATGCTGCACCGGCATCTGCTCTCGACCGGCATGGCCGCCTTCCCTGCCAATTGCGACGGCGTCCCGTTCGATTGTTCGCATGTCTATGCCAGCGGCAATCTGGCCGCCGACATGTATTGCAACGTCGCGGCTGAATCCACCGGCCGGACCCTCGCCGTGCGTCTCTTCAATTCCACCAGCGATCCCGGCATGCAGGACATGCTGAGCTACCTGATTGCGCGCGACACCATGCATCAACAGCAATGGCTCGCGGTGATCGAGGAGATGGGCGCGGATGCCGCCCTGCCCATTCCGAACAGCTTCGACCGCAGCAAGGAGGCGACCGAATTCAGCTACATGTTCATGGGCACCGAACGCAATGCGGCACCGCTGCAGCCGGGGCGCTACTGCGAAGGTCCTTCGCTCGACGGGCAAGGGTCGTTCAGCTTCCGCGCCGGGTTCGAGCCTTTGGGCGAGGAGCCGGTGCTCGGACCGGCGCGGCCGGATAGCGGCGCACAGGTCGAGCAGATGAACGAGCCGCCCGTGACGAACGCGCTGGCCTGATACTCGTGCAACGGCCGGGGTCGTCCAATAAAGGGACGGCCCCGGCCGACGTCTAGCGACGCCGAGCCACCAGAACGCCCAACAGAAACGCCGCAAAGACCGCTTGCAGCGGTGCTGCTCTGGTCATCTTCCGCAACTGGTCGGCCAATTGCGCCGAGGGCGCTTGGGAAGGCGTATCGAGTCCTGTTGTTGTATTACCGTGCGGCGCGTGCGAGCCGCTCTGCGCGGTGAACTGATCGTCCACGAGGCCGGATGCTTCGGTCATGGCGGAGCTTTCTTTGATATCCATGTTGATCCTCCAATGCGGTTCTCCAGTCAGCGATCGACGTCGCCGAAGACAATGTCGAGCGACCCGAGGATCGCCGATACGTCCGCGAGCAAATGCCCCCTGCAGAGAAAGTCCATCGCTTGCAGGTGGGCGAACCCCGGCGACCTGATCTTGCACTTGTAGGGACGGTTCGTGCCGTCCGCGGGGAGCGACATAGTCGAGCCGGTCGAAATAGGGGATCGCCTGAAGATAGGTCTTGGCCTCGATCAGCTTTTCTGTGCCCCGGTGCAAAAGACCAATGTGCGGATCGACGCGTGCGACGATTTCGCCGTCCAGTTCGAGCACGAGCCTCAGCACGCCATGCGCGGCGGGATGCAGGGGATCGAAATTGATGGTGAAGTTTCTCAAGCTGGGAGACTGGTCAAGCATATCGCTTCCGATCGAGGACATCGGTCACCTTAATCGCGATCGACGTCGAACGGCTTCACACAGGTTAACGATCGCGTCGAACTGGAGAAAAGGAGCCGTGAGCGTTGCCCTTTGGAACCCTGCTTCACGAGGGACGTTCAATGTTGAATTGGAGATTTTCCATGAAGCATCGATTGCTCCTGGCTGCCGCGTCTCTCGCGCTTGTGACGGGCTTCGGCTCCTCGACGGCCGCCATCGCACAAGACCGCTACTGCCTTCAGGGCCGCGTTTGGGGCTATCCGGGCAACTGCCAGTTCGCCAGCTACGCTCAGTGCATGGCGACCGCATCGGGAACGAACGCCTATTGCGGCGTCAATCCGCGCTATGCCTATGCCCGGCGCTATAGAGGATATCGGTGACCAGTCCCGCTTGCGGACTGGCAATCGAGCCCGTTCTGACCGACCCCGCCGCTGAGCCGAGCGCCCCATGGCATCAGAGTAAACGCTCACGGCCGTCGTGTTCGCCGGCGGTTTCGGTCTTGGCGCGTATCATGGCGGCGCGTTCGAGGCCCTCACTTCTTACGGTCGATACGCTGGCGGATGTCCAGCAAGAACCGGGTAACACCATCATCCGGGCTGACGCCGTCAGGCGGCGCGACAGTGATGATGCCCCAGTTCGCCAATACCGCCTCCTGCACCGGATTGCGCTGGGTGACGAAAACGAAGGACCTCGGTCGGTCCTGGCGGTGTCCCGACTCGTCCCAACTCTGCCAAATACGGTGCAGCAGGAGCCGAATGTTGGGATCTGACATGCTGTATCCGATGAAAAGCAACGTGCTTCCCAAAGCATCGGCCCGAAACCGGATGTCGAGCGGCGAATCGAACGCGAGCCGGTTGAGGAAGTCGGTCTCGGTCAGGACGAGCGAGGCATCGTCGTCGAAGTCGCCATGGAATTTGATGATGTGCGTGACGCCGGAACGGGCGCCTGCAATGTCCTTTGCGTTGCTGATCTTGGCGTAGGGCTTTTTCAGGACCTCGAAGGCTGTCTCGAGGTTACGGTCGTAGTTCGTGGTGTAAATGGTCGGAAAATCGAGCTCCACGATCAGCTTGTGGAGGCGGGAGGCCGCGATCCTGTCCGGGTCGACGCGCCAGTTGCGATCGAGCCAGCTGCGGAGCGGGCCAATTCCGCCGCGCTTCAGCCGATAGTACTCCGCCAGCATCTGATAGCCGCCGTGCATTCCATCGATCACGTTGCGCTCAAGTCCTAGGTCATCCAGCAGATGGTCGATCAGAGATTGCCAGGACGGCAGGCCGACAGCCATCGAGACGCCGGCGCCGACGAACAGGATGGCGCAGCGCCGCTTGATCGCAGCGGCCAGGACCTCGTGAGGCGGTCGCTCCTCGAATGCGAGTCCGGTCGGTTGTTGGTTCATCTACCTTGAATAGCTGGACGAGACGCGGGTTCCTGGGCCATCGCCCAGCGATAAGGAAGCGGTCTTCTCCGTCTGCGCCGCGAACCGGGCGATCAGACGCCGAAGCTGCGCTTTGTGGACCAGACGGCCCGCCGTTTTCGGCGAGACCCAGATTGCTTCGCGCTCACCCTTTTCCGGCCACCAGCGCTCCTGCCCATGGACCCTCATGGGGAAGACGGCGACGTTCATGGTCCGCTTGCGATCGCCCTTCCGTTTACGATGCTTGAAGGAGCCCAGCGCGCGCTTTGCGGTGACCCCGACAAGACCGGCCTCCTCGTACGCCTCCAGCGCAGCCGTACGATGCGGCTCCGTCTTGCGCATCGGCGATCCCTTCGGGACACTCCACCTGCCCTTGCGCCTGGTCGTAATCAGCATCACGCGCAGTTCGGAATTTTTCAGCATGAACGGCAACGCGGCGAATTGTTTCTTACCCATCAGGAGCCTCCAGTCTGGTCGATAAGCCAACGCCGCAGCCATCGTTCCTTCTGCGCAGTAGCGTCCGTCCCCGATCAGAACTTCCGTTCGACCATCTTGAGACGCAATCCGGAAATGGCTTCGCCCGGATTCAAGCCTTTGGGACACGCCTTCGCGCAGTTGAGGATGGTGTGACAGCGATATATCCTGAAGGGGTCTTCGAGCTTGTCGAGGCGCTCGCCCGTCGCCTCGTCGCGGCTGTCATTGACCCAGCGGGCCGCCTGGATCAGAGCGGCTGGGCCGAGGAAACGCTCCGAATTCCACCAGTAGCTTGGACAAGATGTCGAGCAGCAGGCGCAGAGAATGCACTCGTACAGTCCATCGAGCTTGGCCCGATCCTCATGGCTCTGCCGCCATTCCTTCTGTGGCGTGGGCGACACGGTTTGCAGCCAAGGCTCGATCAATGCGAGCTGGGCGTAGAAATTCGTCAGGTCCGGAACGAGGTCCTTCACCACGGGCTGGTGCGGCAAAGGCAGGACGCGCAGCGGCTCGCCTTGCGGGACGTCCTCGATCATAGACTTGGTGCAGGCGAGCGTGTTCTGGCCGGCGATATTCATTGAGCAGGAGCCGCACACGCCTTCGCGGCAGGACCGCCTGAACGTCAGCGTGGAATCGATGTTGTTCTTGATCCAGATCAGACCATCCAGCACCATGGGCCCGCAATCGCTCATATCGACGAAGTAGGTGTCGAGCCGGGGATTGCGACCGTCGTCGGGATTCCAGCGATAGACCTGGAATTCGCGCAACGATTTGCTGTCCGGCTTGGGCCAGATCCTTCCCTTTTCCACGCGGGAGTGTTTCGGAAGCCTGAACTCGACCATGTTACCTCCGGGCGGACATGAGGCGTTGACAAAGGCCGCGGCGTTCAACTCCACTTGCGCAGCTGAACCTCGCATCAGCCGAGATTGAAGCAACGGAGTTGCAGAAGATCATCCAGCGACACACCAAACAGCACGATGCGAAAGGCTGGTGCTGTCGCGAGCGCCAGCAGCACTATGAAAATGGCATAGACCAGAGCCGGCGGAGTCTCTCTAGCGAGCTTGTAGACTGCTTTCCGCATGTACCCTCCCTTGCTTGCCGGCACGCGTCATGGCGATGCCGACAACCAGCATGGCCGCACCCCATAGCAGGAAGCCGAGATCCCAGAAGATGCGCTGTTCGTCGGGGACTGTCTCATTCACCCGATGCAGCTTGAAGATCCCATGGTCCACCACACCTTCAACCAGATTGAAGATGCCCCATCCGAGCAAGACCGCTCCGAGACACCGGCTGCCCGACAAATGAATGTCGGACCTGCGCGCCCTTTGCCACAGGACATACAGGCCGAGCAGCACAAGCAGATAGGTCGCACTGTGGAAGATACCGTCCCAGGTCGTATTGAGCTTGATGTTGTCGATGGAGTTGAGCGGGTACCAGCCGCTTAACATATGATGCCATTGCAGCAGCTGATGAAACACGATGCCATCGAAAAATCCGCCCAGACCAAGCCCGAGAAGGACACCCGCGGAAATCGGGAAGCTGGATGAATTGTTGTCTTGCATGAATTGACTCGTGCGCCGATCGGCATCTGGATGATGGACAAACCATCCTCAGTGCTGCCGTTCCTATGATCATGACGCACCTCCCGTGCCAATAACCTGCGTTAAGCTGCCTGCTCATCTCATGACGGCGAAGACGCTTTGCGGAGCGTCGCTCGGCTGCTCTTGCCAACGATAGGAGCGTTCGAAACGGTCGCAGCGTCTTGTGAATTCAACATTGGAGATTCATCATGCTGAGAAGATCGTTTTTACTTGCATTGGTCGGCCTCGGACTATCGACCTACGCTGCGCAATCCAAACCAGCCCCACAGCGGGATTTTCGAACGGCCGACCTGATGGGTGGGGCGTTTGCGATGCAGACGAGTCAGCTCGCCCTGACGCGCACCGGCAATCCCGACGTCATCAACTTCGCGAATGCAGAGATCGCTGAACAGGTCCAGGTCGCGAGCGCGCTCGGAGCAGCGCCGGGATCGGCACCGCTGCGGCCGGATCATGCCGCCCTGCTTCAGCGCCTTCAGGCCACACCATCGGGTCCCTTCGACCGGATGTATGTGCAGGGGCAGATCCGGGGGCACCGTGAATTGCTCGCGCTCAACGCGTCGTATTTGCGATCCGGTGGCAACCCCGGCGAACAGCAGGTCGCACAGATGTCGCTGCCGATCATTCAGCGTCACCTGGCGATCCTGAGCAATCTCAGGGAAGTCGGCTAGAGCTTTACCCCAGCGACGAAGGAGCGGCGGGGCCGTGCGTGACGGCCGCCGTCAAAGTCGTCGATGATTCAAACCGCGAGGAGCCGATATGGCGTATGCCCTGTTCAAGGACGACGAAAAACTCAGCCGGACGTTTTCAACGAAAGAGGAAACCCTGAAAAAGGCCGACGACGCCGGTCTGGTCGAAAGCAGCGGGGGCAAGCCTACGCTCGAGGACGACCTGCAGATCAAGCCCTGCTCGCCGGACCCCGAAGCTCGAAGCGAAGACGACCTCGATTGGACGCCGGGAAACCCGGCGTCCTGATCATCGATCTAACAGCCTTTGCAGATGCTCTTGATCTTTCGATCGACGTGGGAGTCCTGAGAGTTCTCCGAGCGTATTTCGGCGTCGCCCGGCATCGACGGACCGGGTGTCGCAGTTCCGTCAATCCGCCCGCTGCTGGTGCCTCCTGCGGGATTGCCGGCCCGCCCGACGGTGGTCGATCCTCGCGGACCGCCACCGGTTGATTGGGCCGTTCCAGCGGTGTTCGTGCCGGTAGCCGTCGTCCCGCGCGAAGCCGCGGCCGCGTCGGCTGGATTACCCAGGTTGGGTGATACATCCCCCGTCTGGTCTGTAGCTCCTGCCGACCCAAGGCCTGCCGACCCAGGGCTTGCCGATCCAGGGCTTGCCGATCCAGGGCTTGCCGACCCAAGGCTCGAGGCACCGCCGGCCGACCCAGGGCTTGAGGCACCGCCGGCGCCGCCGCTCGCGCTTGCTCCGCCCGAACCACCACCACCACCGCCACCGCCGCCACCGCCACCGCCGCCACCGCCAGTCTGCGCCGAGGCGGCCCCTATCGACGCGCTCGCCAGGAAGGCGATCAGTATCAAGCTCGAACTTGTCCTACGCATTGCTCAGCTCCTCTCACGATCATTGTGCGTGTGATGTTGGTCGCGCTCACCACCGCCTCCCGAGACGTGTGATTTGCGGTCGTTGGTGGGCGTTCCGGGTGCAGGGCGCTCATGCTCGCGACCTCCCTTTTCGGGGTGCTTGCGGTCCTGCCGCGAGGAGCCCGGACCACCGAAGCGTTCAGTGTCTGAGTTCTTGTGTGGCATTCATCGGTCCTGCTGGTAGCCTTGGTTTGTCGTGTTCTGCTTGATGTTGCCGTGACGTCCCTGGGTGTCGAAGTTCTCGCGGCCGGGCACCTTTTCGTCCGTTTCGATCTTTGGATCAGATCCGGGTCCCTTGTCGCTGCGCTGCTCTGGCGGTACGGGGGGCATTTTGGTCATTGCATGCTCCTTGTTTCGGTCTCGCGACCTCATGCGCTGGCAATGAGATGCGGCGGCGGTCGTTCCTGATCGATGCTGATGCATGCCCGTAGGAACGAACGATTCCCGCGCGGGTTGACCCGCAGTTCATACCGAAGGCTTTTTATTCATGGTCAAGGATCTATCGCGTGAAGCGGAGAAGGACGGCACCCGGAAGCTGATGATGGTGGGATCGGCGGTGGCAGCCGTCCTGTTTGTAGGTTTCATCGTCTGGTTCGCCGTGCCCCAGATGTTCGGGACAACAGACTATCTGGGCCGCCCCTCTACAGGCGCCGACAAAGGTGCCCCTGCCACAACCGTCGGCACGGGAGTTCCCACGCAACGCGAAGCGGTCAGCAAAGCGGCGAAGGAAAACCCGGCTGGCAATGAAGATACGACCGGCGCCCGTGCGCGGGATGTCAAACAGACCGCCCAGCCGGCTGGCCTCAACGATCAGCAGCGCGAACAGCTCCGCGCCATCGGCTCGTCGGCGCACGGCCCCACGATGGATCGTCCAAATTTCGAGATGATGATCGGTACTTCGGTGCCGCGCCAGACCGAGGTGGCCGACTTGCCGCCCGAAGTCACCCAAGTGCTGAACGGGTTCTGGGGCGATCAATACCTGATCGCTGGGAAGGATCTCGTCATTGTCGATCAGCATTCGCGCCGCGTCGCGGCAATCATCGCTGGCGTACGCTGATCGCGTGCCGCCGCATCGACAGAACCATAAAGAGGATAACTTATGCCGAGAGCGAAAGCGCCTGAAAACGACCCGAGAGAAACACCGGTCGACGATCCGCGACAGCAGACCGATTTGCCGACCCACCGGCAGACGGACCAGCCTTGGCAGGGGAATCCCGAGAAGGAGCAGATCGACCCAAAGCGTCCCCCGATTGATCTGGAGCGGTGGCAAAAATCGAATACCCACTAGCTGGCACGCACGTACTTCGTTCACCCGTCGAGCTCATGGATGGTGGGGCGCAGGTCGCCGCCCTCATCCGGTTCGAGCGTCGCCAGCGTGATCGGCAGCTTGAAGCGCCTTGGACCGGCGCTCCCGGGATTCAGGAAAAGCACTCCGTTTCTCGTGTTGACCTGCACCCGATGCGAATGTCCTGATATCACCACGTTCACACCGTGCGCTGCGGGGTCGATGGCGAGCGTCTTGAGATCGTGCAGGAGGTAGAAGCAACGAGCGCCGAGGTGCACCGTTTCGGTTTCGGGATAGCGCATCGCCCAACTGCCGACGTCGACGTTTCCCCTGATGGCGGTGACCGGCGCTATTCGGCAAAGCCTCTCCAGAACCTCCGGCGCGCCGATATCACCGGCGTGGATGATATGCGACACTCCCGCAAGACAGCGTTCGGCCTCCGGCCTGAGAAGGCCGTGCGTGTCGGAGATCACTCCGATCCTCAATGCCATGTCAGACCAAGGCTTCAGTGCAGGACATCAAGGGGTACCTTCCCGATCTCCTCACCCTCATGGTTCGTGACCAGGATCGAAAAGTGACGGTTCCTGAGTTCGGGACGCTCCGCAAGAAGTCTCCTCGCGATCTCTTCGGCAACATCCAGCGCCATGATGTCGTCAGGCAATTCAGCACCCCCCTCGTCTGCAACGGTCTTGGAGTCGATCAGATCGAAATGATAGCGCGGCACGTGAACCCTCAAATTCGTCGCAGGAACGCGCGATCTCAAGCCTTCGTTCCGGCGCTCGCACGTCAACTCCGGGCATGTCCGCAGGAACCCTCAGGGTCATCGCGGCATTGCTGCGTTTTTGGAGCCGACACATGCTCAGAGAGTTGCGCGTGCTTGCCCAGCCGGGCGCTATCATCGCCAGCCTTGCCGTCCTGTTGCTGATGGCCGCTGGTGACGCGGCGATCGTGATCGCCGTGAAGGGCTGGCCATTCTAGCCCGATGATCGATGTCGGACATATCCCTGTTGGGCCGATCGCCCCGATTGGCGCATAGGAACCTTTGTAGGCCTGACCGGTTCCGCCTGTGAAGCGGAGTGCGACAAAACGTCAATGCGGGTCTGGGTGCGAAGGGTTCTGGTGTTGTGCATGACCTGGCCGCTTGCTGCGTGCGCGGGCCGGCAGTCGGCGCTTGACCCTCAAGGGCCGCAATCCGGTCAGATCTTGCACACGCTGTTCATCTTTCTCGCCGTGGCAGCGATGGTCTGGACCGCTGTCGTGATCGTCCTGGGCATCGGAATGTTGCGGCGGAAGCGTTCGGCCGATCGGCCGCTCGATCTTCACCAGGCGTTTGAGGAACGCTCCGGGCGCGTCATCCTCGCGCTCGGGATTGCAACCACCGTCATCGTGCTCGGCCTCTCCCTTGTCAGCTATGCCGGTCAGCGCACCGTCTTCGTCAAGGACGAGAAAGCCCACACGCTCAAGATCATCGGCCACCAATGGTGGTGGGAGGTCCGCTACGAGGCCGACAGTCCGCACCAGAGTTTCGTGACCGCCAACGAGATCCGGATCCCTACCGGCCAGCCCGTGAAGGTCGAGCTTGAATCCGCCGACGTGATCCACAGCTTCTGGGTGCCCAGCCTGACCGGCAAGATGGACTTGATCCCCGGGCAGAAGAACGAGCTGCAATTCACGGCGAAGAATGCCGGCGTCTATCGCGGACAATGCGCCGAGTTCTGCGGGATCCAGCACGCCCACATGGCGTTCGCGGTGATCGCGATGTCTCCCGACGAGTTCGGCCGCTGGCGTGACCATGAAAACCAGAGCGCGAACAGCCCCGCGGATCAGCTCGGCAAACAGGGCGAGGCTCTGTTCCGGGGACGCGGATGCGCCTTGTGCCACAACATCAGCGGCACGCTGGCCGGCGGGCAGCTCGGCCCGGATCTCACGCATATCGGCAGCCGCACGACCATCGCGGCGGGGACGCTGCCGAATACTCCCGCGACGCTCGGCGCCTGGATCGCCGATCCCCAGCACATCAAGCCCGGCAATCTCATGCCGAAGATGCCGCTGCAATCGGATGAGCTGATCGCGATCATTCATTATCTGGAGCAGCTCAAGTGAGCATCGCCGCTGAACCAAATGATTTGCGGGATGACGTCCTGAACGGCCTGCAGCTTTCGACGCAGCTCGAGCGGGTGTGGCGCACGCCGTCCGGATGGATGGGCGCGCTGATGGCAGTCGACCACAAGGTGGTCGGCCGCCGTTACATCGTCACGGCGTTCGTATTCCTGCTCCTCGGCGGCATCCTTGCGGTCCTGATGCGCGTTCAGCTTGCCGGGCCGGAGAAGACGTTTCTCTCCGCCGACAAGTACAATCAGGTCTTCACGATGCACGGCTCGACGATGATGTTCCTGTTCGCTGTGCCCGTCATGGAGGCGTTCGCCGTCTATCTGGTGCCCTTGATGGTCGGCACGCGGAACATCGCCTTTCCGCGGCTGAACGCCTTCAGCTATTGGATGTTTCTGTTCGGCGGCTGCTTCCTGTGGATCTCCTTCCTGTTCAATGTCGGCCCCGATGTCGGCTGGTTTTCCTACGTTCCCCTCTCCAGCCTGCAGTTCACACCGACGAAGCGCGCCGACGTCTGGGCGCAGATGATCACCTTTACCGAGGTCGCGGCGCTCGCAGTCGCCGTCGAGATCGTCGTCACCGTGTTCAAGCTCCGCGCGCCCGGCATGACGCTCGACCGCATTCCCCTGTTCGTCTGGGCCATGCTGGTGACGGCCTTCCTGGTGATGTTCGCCATGCCATCGATCATGGTTGCATCGACGTCACTGATCCTGGATCGGCTCGTCAATACCCGCTTCTACGATTCCTCATCGGGTGGACATCCCCTGCTCTGGCAGCACCTGTTCTGGTTCTTCGGCCATCCCGAGGTCTACATCATTTTCATCCCGGGCACGGGGATGGTCTCGGCGATCCTCGCGACGTTCGCGCGGCGGCCGGTGATCGGCTATCCCGTCGTGATCCTCTCCCTGATCGCGACCGGCTTCCTGTCGTTCGGCCTCTGGGTCCACCACATGTTCGTCACGGGCCTGCCCCAACTCGGCGCGGCCCTGTTCACCGCCTCCAGCATGCTGATCGCGGTGCCGAGTGGACTGCAGATCTTCTGCTGGCTGGCAACGCTCTGGGACGGACGTCCGGTCTACCGGACGCCGCTGTTGTTCGTGATCGGCTTCATCGTGATCTTTGTGCTCGGCGGATTGTCCGGCGTCATGGTCGCCTCGGTCCCGATCGATACCCAGGTGCACGACACTTATTTCGTCGTGGCCCACTTCCATTATGTCCTGATCGGCGGCGCTGTTTTCCCGCTGATCGGCGCGGTCTACTACTGGTTTCCCAAGATCGCGGGCCGCATGCTGAGCGAAAGACTTGGGCGCTGGAACTTCTGGCTCGCCTTCATCGGCTTCAACGTCGCGTTCTTTCCCATGCACATCCTCGGGCTGATTGGGATGCCGCGCCGGGTCTACACCTACAGGGCCGACATGGATTGGGCGCATCTGAACCTCTTGTCCAGCGGCGGTGCGCTGATTTTCGCGCTCAGCTTCGCGTTGCTTCTGGTCAATGTGATCTACAGCCTGCGCAAGGGCACGCTTGCAGGCGACAATCCCTGGGATGCCTCGACGCTGGAATGGGCGACCTCGTCGCCGCCCCCGCCGCAGAACTTCGACCGTATTCCGGTGGTCAAGCACCGCGAGCCGCTGTGGGCTGATAGCGAGAGCCTGCCCGTGGTCGCGGGCCTGAGTGCAGAGCGGCGCGAAGTTCTGTTGACCTCGCTCGCGGAAGCCGAGCCGCAAATCCGCGAGGCATCGCCCGACCCAAGCATCTGGCCGCTGCTTGCGGCGATCGCAACGACGATCTTCTTCATCGGATCGATCTTCACCCCCTGGGCGGTGCTCTGGGGCACGCCGCCGATGGCCGTAACTTTGATCGGGTGGTTCTGGCCGACCGGCAGCAAGGAGGACGAGGAGTGAGACAGACTATCGTCCGCGACGTCTCGGACCTGCCGACTTACGGCTACGGCCCGCGCAGTGGCCCCTGGTGGGGCGCCATGGGTTTCATGGCCCTCGAAGGCATGGGCTTTGCCGTTGCCATCGGCGCGTACCTTTATCTCTACGCAGTCAACCCGAGCTGGCCGATCGGAGCCTCCCCGCCGGATCTCTGGCCGGGAACGGTCGAGACGGTGATTTATGTGTTGAGCATCATTCCGAACGAGTTCACCAACCGGGCCGCACACCGGCAGGATCTCGCGAAGGTGCGGATGGGCCTGATTATCATGGCCCTGATCGGCATCGCTCTGCTGGTGCTGCGCGGCTTCGAATTCGCGCATCTCAACACCCGATGGGACAATTCAGCCTACGGCTCGATCGTATGGCTCATTCTGGGGCTGCACACGACTCACCTTGCCACCGATCTCGGCGACACCGTCGTGCTGGCGGTGTTGATGTTCACGCGCCATGCGAAACCGCGCCGGTTCAGCGATGTGACCGACAACGTGTTCTACTGGAACTTCGTCGTGCTCGCCTGGCTGCCGCTCTACGTCTTGCTCGATTGGGTGCCACGCCTATGACCGCAGCCGATCGACATTCCAGACTGCTTTACTGGGCCGGCGTTGCGCTCGGACCCATCGCTTGGGGTATCAATTTGCAGGGCGTCTACGTGCTCGCGCACTTCTCCTGCGAACAGACCAGGATCAGTGGCGCGATCATGAGTGCGGTTCTAGCTATCGTCGCTCTCGCAGGCACTGTCATTTCAGCCCGCGCCGTTCAACGCGGCGCTGGGGCTGAATGGACGGATGCGCAAGGCGGCGGGCCACGAACGTTCATGGCCTGGCTCGGCGTCGGCTCCGGCGTGCTGTTTGCGTTGGTGATTGCGAACCAGTTCGCCGCCTCGCTCATGATCAGCCCATGCCTGCGCTGAGCTTCGCAGCACTGCTGCTCGCGCTGCTCGCGGCACCGGCCGCCGCGCACGGACTATCGGAGGTCGATCCCGGCTCGCTGTGGAGCTACGATCCCTGGCTCATGGCCCCGCTCTATGCCGTCGCTATCGCCTTCTATGTCGGAACGCAGCGGCTCTGGCACCATGCGGGCGGCGGCCGTGGCGTCAGCTTCCGCCAGGTGGCGGCATTCTGGACCGGATGGCTGGTGGCCGCGCTCGCGGTGACCTCGCCACTGCACTGGCTCGGCGAGCGTCTGTTCACCGCGCACATGGTCGAGCACGAACTGCTCATGGTGGTCGCGGCACCGCTGATGGCGTTCGCCCGGATCAATGGGCCGATGCTGTGGAGCCTGCCGGCCCGGCTTCGCCCGGCGGCGGGTCGCATGCTCAATCTGCCGATATTGGCGTGGCCGTGGCGTTTTGTAAGCCACCCCATGAGCGCGACCATCCTGCACGGTGCGGCGCTCTGGATCTGGCATGCACCGCCGCTATATGCATGGGCGCTAGAGAATACGGCGATCCATCGTCTCCAGCACATCAGCTTTTTCGCGACCGCGCTGTTGTTCTGGTGGGTGCTGCTTCATGGCCGCGGTCAGGGCCGTAGCACCCGAATTCGTGACGGCATCGCTGTCGCGTGTCTCTTCATCACGATTTTACATTCGGGTGTGCTCGGGGCTCTGCTGACGGTGTCGCCGCGGCTGTGGATCCCGGGCCAGGGCGCCCTCGCTGGCGAATTCGGCCTCTCGGCACTGGAGGATCAGCAGCTCGCCGGCATCCTGATGTGGGTGCCCATGGGCATACTCTATACCGGCGCGGCGTTGTTTTTCGCTCATCGGTGGCTGACTGCGAACGGCGGCCATTCCCACCTGCCGCTCTCTTCAACATCCGAGCTGAGCGATGCTGCATAGGAACCGCAACTTCTGTTCGGACGTTCGCCTGTCGACTGCGACACTCCACGGAGGCCACATGGAAAAACGATCCGTCATGGCGGCAACGGCTATCTTCACCGCGGCATTCTTGATGCCTGCAACCTTGAACGCGCAGGACCCACCCCGGCCAGGGATGTCGTGCCCGGTCGACCATGACAAGCTCGCCGATATCCTCAAGAAGAGTGTCAAGCCGGGCGGCGGCCCGAGCAACGGAGGTCTCGACAACAACGAATGGGCTGCCGTCGTCAATCGACAGGGTGTCGTCTGCGCCGTCGCCTATAGCGGCAGTGAGGCCGATGATCAGTGGCTTGGCAGCCGGGCCATCGCAGCCGAGAAGGCCAATACGGCGAATGCATTCAGCCTGAAGGACAAGGCCATGGCGACGGCCAATCTCTATGCCGGTGCGCAGCCCGGCGGATTCCTGTTCGGCGCGGCGCTCGGCAACCCGCCGTCCCCGGAAGCCTTGTACGCCGGATCTCCGGACAGCTTCGGCACGGCCCAGGATCCGATGGTGGGCAAGCCGATCGGCGGCACCATCGTGTTCGGAGGCGGGCTGGCGCTCTATGACGGCAACGGCGTGGCCGGTGCGCTGGGTGTGAGCGGTGACAGTTCCTGCGCCGATCACAACGTCGCCTGGCGCGTGCGCCACCAGCTCGGGCTCGACCGGGTGCCCGCCGGAGTAAGCCCGAACATGAAGGACGCGATCATCTATGACATCGGACCTGACGGCAAAAGCCCGTCGGGATTCGGTCATCCCAAGTGCAACGGCAAAGAGGATCAGATCGCGGTAGATCTCGGCGCCGGCGTTTCGGGCAATGTCGTGAGATAGTGCTTCGTCGCTCGCCGCATTTTGGAACCAAGGAAAGGCGGAACGTTTGTACGTCCGTAAACCGGCCTGCAACGGCGCACGGCCTCGTCACTGCCGTGGAGATCTTTACATATGTTAGTGCGTAGCTTCACGCAGTTGGTGAGCGTGGTGTGCGCGTCCTGCGCGTTGCTGTCATCCGCCTCGGCACAGACCGATCTGGCCAGCCGCATGAAGGATCCAGGCCAATGGCCGATGGCGGCGCGCGACTACGCCAACACCAGATATAGCGACCTTGATCAGATCAACACGTCCAACGCTTCGCGTCTCCAGCTTGCATGGACGTTCTCGGTGGGCGCCGATCGAGGCCAGGAGGCGGCGCCGCTCGTGGTGGACGGCACCATGTATGTGGTCGGCCCCTATGCAGGACCCTACCCCAATCGTGTCTTCGCGCTTGATGCCACGACAGGCGAATTGAAATGGTCCTACGCGCCGAAGCCGGAGCCCGCGGCCGCGGGCGTTGCCTGCTGCGACGTCGTCAATCGCGGACTGGCCTTCGACAATGGCAAGGTTTTCCTCAACACGCTCGATAACCACACCGTCGCGATCGACGCCAAGTCCGGCAAAGAGCTTTGGCACACGAAGCTCGGCGAGATCAACAAGGGCGAAACCATCACGATGGCTCCCATCGTGGTGAAAGGCAAAATTCTCGTCGGCAACAGCGGCGGCGAACTGGGCGTGCGCGGCTGGGTCACCGCACTCGACGAGACCACCGGCGCCATCGCCTGGCGCGCTTATTCAACAGGGCCCGATAAGGACGTGCTGATCGGCGACGATTTCAAGCCGTTCTACGACAATCTCAAAGGCCAGGATCTCGGCGTGAAGAGCTGGCCCGCCGACCGCTGGCAGGTCGGTGGCGGCACGGTTTGGGGCTGGATCTCTTACGATCCCGATCTGAACCTGATCTATTACGGCACGGCCAATCCAAGTCCCTGGAACGCGAACCAGCGCAGCGGTGATAATCTCTGGAGCGCGTCGATCTTCGCGCGAAATCCAGACACAGGCCAGGCGAAATGGGCCTACCAGGTCAACCCGCACGATCTGTTCGATCACGACGAGATCAATGAGAACGTGCTCGTCGACCTCGAACTGAATGGACAGCCGCGCAAGGTGCTGATCCACCCCGGCCGCAACGGCTACATGTACGTGATGGATCGCGCCACCGGTGAAGTGATTTCGGCGGACGCGTATGATTTCGTTAACAGCTACAAGGGCGTCGATCTGAAGACAGGCAAGATCATCCCGAACGAGGAGAAGACTCCGCTTGTCGGGAAGACAGTCGAGAACATCTGCCCGAGCGCGCCCGGCGCCAAGGATTGGCAGCCGAGCGCGTGGTCACCGCGCACAAAACTTCTCTACGTTCCGCATCAGCATCTCTGCATGAGCTTCAAGGCTTCTCAAGTCGGCTACATCGCCGGGACGCCCTATGTCGGCGCAGACGTCGACATGTATGCCGGCCCCGGCGGCTATCGCGGCGAGTTCATGGCGTGGGATCCGATCGCGCGCAAGAAGGTCTGGGAGATTCACGAGAAGCTGCCGGTCTGGAGCGGCGCGCTGGTGACGGCTGGCGACGTCGCGTTCTACGGCACCATGGATAGGCTCTTCAAAGTGGTGGATGCCAAGGATGGACGCGTGCTCTGGCAATTCCGCGCTGGATCCGGGTTCATCGGCCAGCCGATCTCCTATCGCGGCTCCGACGGACAGCAATACATCGCGATCCTGTCGGGCGTCGGCGGCTGGCCGGGGGTGGTCGCCAATGCCGAGGTCGATCCGCGGGTGCGCAACGGCGCCCTTGGCTTTACCGGCGCGACGCAGGATTTGCCGTTCTACACCGCCGGTGGGAGCGAGCTGCTGGTCTTCAAACTCGGCGGCGCAAATGGTGAGGACACCAGCCATGCGCCCTCTAAATAGGCGTCCCCGCATATCGTTTGGCATTCTCTTCGCGCTCGCGACAACGGCAGCGGCAGCGTCGGAGGGTGAGCTTCGCGTCTGTGCCGATCCGAACAACCTGCCATTCTCGAACAGTGCCGAAGCAGGATTCGAAAACAGGCTCGCGGCCATGGTGGCCGAGCATTTCGGCCAGCAGGTCTCCTACATCTGGTGGGCGCAGCGCCGCGGCTTCATCCGCAACACGCTGAAAGCCGGCAGATGCGACGTCGTCATGGGCGTGCCGTCCGGCTATGAACTCGTCGAGACGACCAAGCCCTATTATCGATCGAGCTACGTGTTCGTCACGCGGCAGGACCAGCACCTCGAGCTTTCGTCCCTGCTCGACCCGCGCTTGCATCACCTCGTGATCGGCGTGCATCTGATCGGTGACGACGGCAACAATCCGCCGCCTGCGCAGGCGCTCGGCGACCAAGGCATCGTCGACAACGTCCGCGGCTACTCCATCTACGGTGACTATCGCCAGGCCGATCCGCCGGCACGCCTGATCGAGGCGGTCGAAAGCGGCAAGATCGATGTCGCCGCAGCCTGGGGTCCGCTCGGCGGATATTTCGCCCAGCGCTCTCCCGTCCCCCTGACGGTCACGCCGATCCGGGATTACGAACGCTTTCCATCCCAGCAATTCCAGTTCGCCATCGCGATGGGCGTGCGCAAAGGCGACGACGCCTTGCGCGACCGACTTAATGCATTCATCGACGAGCATCGGTCCGAGATCAGCTCGCTGCTGCGAAGTTACGGCGTTCCGCTGGTGGACCAATCCGTTACGGTATCGGGAGGACATGAGTGATGTCTGCTCCAGTACTGCGCGCGAGCGCCCTGTCGTTGCTGCTGGCGACCGTGCCGAACGGCGCGGCAATCGCCCAGCAGACCCTGCCGCAATCCCAGGAGGCGCAGATGCCGACGCTGTCCCCGCGCCCGAATTTCGGTGGCAGCGTTGGCAATGGCAAACCCGGCGTCTTCATGCAGGTTCCGGTCAGCCACCTCCATCCCGGCGCGCAGCCGGACCCGCCGCAAATCAAGAATCCCGTGCAAGGCGATCCCAACGCGCAGCAGCGCGGGATGACCTACTACGTCAACCTCAACTGCGTCGGCTGCCACGCGCCCAATGGCGGTGGCGGGATGGGGCCGGCGCTGAGCAACAACATCTTTATTTACGGCTCGCAGCCCGAGAACATCTTTCTCTCGATCTACCAGGGGCGGCCCAACGGGATGCCGGCCTGGGGCGGCGTGCTGCCCGACAGCGTGATGTGGGATCTCGTCACCTATATCGGCAAGATCAGCAACGAGCCTAGCCACCAATGGGGCCGCACCTTTTCGGCGAGTCTGCCGTCGCCCGAGGTCGAGCAGGTCCCGAGCGAGCAGGTCTCCACGACCGATCCCTGGTCTGCCACCAAGTCTTTCAATTTCGGCCAGAAGCCCTGATCGGCCGAGCGGAGCAGCGATGGTGAATCCGATCACGAGATTGCTAATCACTGCACTCCTGGCTACCGCTACCGCCGCCTGCGAGGCTGCGGGCCCGGACAACTTCGTCGGCGACGCGCGTCGTGGCGCCGACCTCGTCAAGCAGTACCAGTGCGGCGGCTGTCACGATATTCCCGGTATTGCCGGTGCAGACGGTAACGTCGGCCCACCCTTGCATCGCATCGGCACGCGGACCTACATCGCCGGCTACATCCACAATTCGCCGGACAACATGGCTGACTGGATCGAGGATCCACAGAGGGCGTTGCCGGGCAATGCCATGCCGCGAATGGGCATCCCGCAGAAGGACGCTCGGGACATCGCGGCGTTTCTCTACACGCTGAAGTGACCATCATGACACCGACACACCGTTCAACGAATTGGTTCCGTGACGAGCCATTGCTGGCCGTCACCGTCGTGGTCGTCGCTATCATGGGACTGGGCCTCCTCGCCGGCGGCGCCTGGCTCGTGGCCCTCGGTGGCTCCATCTACTATCTGATCGCGGGCATCATGCTTCTGCTCACGAGCTGGCTGCTCGCGTGCCGTCGTGCCGAGGCGCTCTGGATTTATGCCGCGCTCCTGGCCGGAACGATGGCATGGGCGATCTGGGAAGCCGGATTCGATTTCTGGTCGCTCGCCCCGCGGGGCGACGTATTGGCACCACTCGGCGTCTGGCTGCTGTTGCCCTTCATTGCGCGTCGACTGGCACCGAGCATGCGGACCGCACGTTGGGCGCTCGGCCTCGTGCTGATCGTAGCCGTCGTCGTGCTCGGCGTTTCCCTGACGAGGGACCGGCATGATATCGCCGGCACGATACCGGAGATCGAAACGACAGGCGCTGTTGCCTCGTCCGAGCCGACCCCGACCGACGCCGGCCAGAACTGGACGGCCTACGGCGGCAGCGGCTTCGGCACCCGCTTCTCGTCGCTGAGCCAGATCACCAAGGACAACGTCAAGGACCTCAAGCTCGCCTGGGAATTCCGCACCGGCGACCACAAGGGCCCTGATGATCCCGACGAGATCACCAACCAGGCAACGCCGCTCAAGGTGGGTGATCTGCTCTACACTTGCTCGCCGCACCAGATCGTGTTCGCGCTTGAAGCTGCGACCGGAAAACTGCGCTGGAAGTTCGATCCGCAGGTCCAGCACAACAAGGCGTTCCAGCACATGACCTGCCGCGGCGTGTCCTATCACGCGACCAGGCCCGGCGCGGTCACTGCCAACGGCGCGCCGGCCCTGAACGATTGTGCGGGACGCATCTTCGTCCCAACCAACGACGGGCGGATGTTCGCGCTCGATGCCCAGAGCGGTGTGCCTTGCCAGAGTTTTGGCAACCAGGGACAGATCGATCTCAAGCAAGGCAGCGAGATCCAGACACTCGGCTTCTACGAGGGCACTTCGCCGCCCGTGGTCACGGACAAGGTGCTGATCGTCGGCGGAGCGGTGATCGACAACTATTCCGATCGCGTCCCGTCGGGCGTGATCCGCGGCTTCGATATCTATTCGGGACGGTTGATCTGGGCGTTCGATGCCGGCAATTCCGATCCGAACGAAATGCCCTCCGCCTCGCATCATTTCACGGCCGGCTCACCCAATTCGTGGAGCATTTCGGCGGTCGACGAGAAGCTCGGACTCGTCTACGTGCCGCTCGGCTCGAGTTCTCCGGATATCTGGGGCGGCGGCCGTTCGCGCGAAAACGAGCGCTACGATTCGGCATTGATTGCGCTCGATGTCTCGACCGGAAAACTGCGTTGGTCGTTCCAGAACGTACACCACGATCTCTGGGACATGGATATGCCGTCGCAGCCCAGTCTGGTCGATTTGCGCTCCAACGGCGGCGTCACGCCTGCGATCTACATCCCGGCAAAGACCGGCGACATCTTCGTGCTCGACCGCCGCGACGGACGTCAGTTGGTGCCCGCACCGGAGAAGCCGGTGCCTCAGGGCGCCGCGAAGGGAGACCGGCTGTCGCCAACCCAACCTTTTTCGGAATTGAGTTTCCGCCCCTCCGGCATGCTGACGGACGCGCAGATGTGGGGCAGCACGATGTTCGACCAGCTCGCCTGCCGGATCAAGTTCAAGCGCCTGCGCTATGAGGGGCCGTTCACTCCGCCGTCTGAACAAGGCACGCTGGTGTTTCCCGGAGACTTCGGCATGTTCGAATGGGGCGGCATTGCCGTCGATCCGCAGCGCCAGATCGCGATCGCAAACCCTCAATCGATTCCCTTCGTCTCGCGCCTGGTGCCGCGCGGGAAGGACAATCCGGCCGCGCCGAATGCGGCGCATCCGCCGGGAACCGAGCTCGGCGTGCAGCCGATGTACGGCGCGCCCTACGGCGTCGACCTCGGCATTTTTCTCTCGCCGCTCGGCATCCCCTGCCTTGCCCCGCCATGGGGCAATATCGCAGCGATCGATCTCAAAACGCACAAGGTGGTCTGGCAGCATCGCATCGGCACGATCCGCGATCAGGCCCCGCTGCCGCTGCCATTCAAGCTCGGCGTTCCCATGCTGGGCGGTCCGATCGTCACCGCGGGCGGCATTATCTTCATCACGGGAACGATGGACGACTACATCCGCGCGTTTGACGTTCGCGATGGCCGACAGCTTTGGCAGGACCGCCTTCCTGCCGGCGGCCAGTCGACGCCGATGACCTATGAGGCCGGCGGCAAGCAATACGTTGTAACGGTCGACGGCGGCCACGGCTCGTTCGGAACTAAACTCGGCGATTACGTGCGGGCCTACGCGCTGCCGTGATCTGCCTCGGCAGGACTTGCTTGTACTTGCCCACGCCTTGTCCCGGTCTGCCGGCGCGACGCGCAACTGCTGAAGCCAGGAGAGCCACGCCCGCAGCTAGTCCCAGCGCCGCGAGCCCCTGACTGATGACCCCGGCAGGTGGGAGTTGCTTGCGCGACAGCCAACCGCCGTCGATCGACGTGCCCTGCGGACCAGCTTCGATCATGGTGCCCTCGCTGCTCTTTGCGGGGTGCGCGCGCGACAGCAGGTAGCGGAAGGCAGCTCCCACGATGTTCTCGGTGATCTGCGGAGCCATCGCATAGGCAATCTGGCCGGCACGAGCCGGCCAGCCCACGGCGACCTCGTCTCGGGGTGCGCGAACGAGGCTCACGAACGTCTCGGCAACGTCCTCCGACTGATACAGCAGCGGACCGGGATCGAGCGTTCGGCCGGACATATTGGCGCCGTGGACGAAGCCCGGCGTGTCGACCATGGCCGGGAAGACGCCGCAGACATGAATGTTGCGGTGAGCCCTGAGCTCCTGACGCAGGCTCGCGGTGAAGCCCCGCAGGCCGAACTTGCTGGCCGTATAGGCCGCAGCAAAGGGCGTCGGCGCCCAGCCGCCGAGCGAGATGTTGTTGATCAGAATACCGCGGTTCTGGCGCAGGAAGATCGGGAGCACCGCGAAAGCGCCATGCATCGTGCCGAGGAGATTGACCTCGATCGTTCGGCGATGAAGCGCGATATCCGCATCCTGGTAGGCCCCGAAAACGCCCGTGCCGGCGTTGTTGATCCAGACGTCGATGCCACCGAACGCGTCGTCGGCCTCTCGGGCCAGTCGCTGCACCGCCTCGGCATCGGTGACATCGGTCGCGATCGCCAACGCGCGGCCTCCGAGCGCCTGGCATTCTGCGGCGAGGCTCGTCAGGACTTCAGCACGGCGTGCCGCCAGGACCACGCTTGCGCCCTTGCCGGCGAAGGCCAGCGCCGCAGCACGCCCGATTCCGCTGGAAGCGCCGGTTATGACGACGCGCGTGCCAGTCATTTGCCGCGGCTCAGATCCGGAGCCGCTCGCCGGAAGCAGCCAGTGCAGGGATCGCCGGAGGCGCTCGACCCCATGCGTTTCGAACCAGTCGCCATGCGCGAAGATCACCCGCTCCGGAGATAGCCGTACGAGCCGCTCCGCTGCGGATCGCGCGGAACGGCCGCCGAGGCGCAGCAGAAGCCGCAGATAGACCGGGGCCGTGCCGTTCGGCTTGGAAATGCCCAGGAGGTTCGCCGCCGCCTCGTTTGGCGCGCTGAGATCATTGGGATCGAGATTTTGCACGAGATCCGTCAGGATCAGTGTCCGGCTGCGCTTGTCGAACAGCTCGATCTCGGAGAACATCGGAGCGTTCACCGAGACGGCTTCGAGGTCGGCCCTCCATTCCTCAGGCGTCGTGTCTCCGAGCTCGCGGTCGATGCGGATGCGTGCTGCTCGAACTTGCCTGCGCGCCGAAAGGCCCCGCGCCGCGAAAATCGTCACCTGTGGCAGCTCCCTCTGCCAGTCGGGCAGGAACATCCAGTGCGCGATATTCGGCGCGAGCAAGTACCTTATCGTCCCAAGCCGCTCCAGCTCACCGCGGAGGGCCGGCGAATATCTCACCGGCGAATGCAGCACAAGATCGCCGTTTGACAGCCGAATGACGGTCATGCGCACCGGGAGTTTCAGACCGGCGGCGCTGATCGGGGCGTCGTCCACGACCCAGATATCGTCCGTCACGCGCGACAGACGGGCGGTCGACAAGGTGGCGTCGGAACTTTGCATGAGCGTCTTCCATCACAAGGCGTTTGCTCAAGCTTCGGGAGCGACGCTCGTTCCTCGCTAGGACGCCCGAGCCTGCTTGCGGGCGTTGCGTCGGCGGCGGCGCGCCGCGAGTCGTCCTCGGCCCCTCTCCGCCGGAATGTGCCGCGAGATCGCCGGGGCAAGCTCCGGCTCTGACTGGCGTTCCTCGGCCGCAACAGGGGCTTGGTCCGGACGAGCTTCCATCAGATCGAGCACGGAGCGGCCCTTGTCCGTGATGCGCCACCCGCCATTTGTCCGGTCGATCAGCCCTTGCGAAAAGATGTCCAGGCCAGGCACCCGCGCGCCCAGCCGCCGGGTACGCTCCGTCCAGTCGCGACCGCTGGTCGCCAGAATGGCCATATCCCGCTTGAGATCCTCCATTGCGGCGAACCCATCCGGGTAGCTCACCAGGATCTTGAGGACCGTCACGTGGAAATTCACCCCCGCCCCCACATGACCATCGTCACATCGTCGGGATTTCAGAGAGGGCATTGCGGGCCGCCTGTTTGAGGCGATCCGCACAGATGTCACCCCTGCTTGCAGTCTCCAGAAGCTTCGATGCGACGCGGGTCCGGGCGCCAATCTCACAGCGTGGAACACCTTCACACACCTCGTCGAGAACGGTGCGCAACAACGCCTTGGTCGCGGTATCGATCATGGAAAGCCCCAGCGGAAAGGTTCACGGTAGGGCAACCGCTCCGGCCTGTGATTCAACATTGTTAATGATCTGAAAATTTGCTGGCTTGGCCACCCCGTCGCCTTTGGCGGGGTCTCCGGCTGCTGGGCGATCCACGAGCGGTATGGCGCCATCAGCAGCAGCTTGGTCAGTTGGAGAGGGAAACGCTTGGTGGATGCGATCGCAAAAGCACATGACGATGCTTCCATTCTCGGACCCCGGTCGACAGCCTTGGATGCCGAACGAAAGCGGCCATCTCCAAGAGCCGCAGAACGAACCACTTTCCCAAAAGGAATCACGTGGCAAATGATAGAGCGACCTTTCCAACAGTGGACATGAGTTCTCGTTCTCGCGGCGCATTTCGCCCGAGCTTTGCCTGGTCACTCCACCCTCAAAGCCAAGAGGGCACAGGGAAGGCCGGGTGCCGGCTGGCACCCGCGGTCCGCTGCGCGAAAATGTAGCGCAAGGAAACCGCACAGCAGCATACAGGTGTAGCCAATCACTCGGCCTTCCCTGCGCGATGGTTGGACGGCTTATGCCGTGCTCTCCCGGGAGCCGAGTTCCTGCTGGCCTCCCTCGCCCCAACGAAATTCACCGGCATCGCGCCGGTTGACGCGGATGCCGCATTCGCCAGGGCTTGACCGTAGCAACGACGGCCAGGACCACACGTCTATATTTTGGCACTCGGTGAAACACGCCGAAACTAACAAAAGACTTTGAAACAAGAGCTTTTCGACTACCCTGATGCAGGCTGTTTCAGCGGGCTTCACCAACTTAAGGGCCCGGCCCTAAGTCTTTCAGCGTCCGCACGACAAACTGAAAGCCTTCAAGCCGAGCCCTTTGGTCCCAAGCCTTAGGAGCCGAAACCACATGGATAGTAGCATCGCCCCCTCCCCCGTCGGCAAGCGCGGCCGCAACAGCAGCGTCATCCTGACCGACCGCCTGTGCGAGAAGCGGGTTGCCAAGCGTACCAAGTTCTACGACCGCAAATGCGCCGGCCTCTATGTCAGTATCACTGCGGTTGGCGCAGCAACCTTCTCGTTCAAGTTCACCGACAGGCAGACCGGGAAGCAGCGCACCGGCTGGCTCGGCGTCTACAATGCGGAGACCTTCACGGTCGAGGACGCGCGCAGCAGGGTCTATGGCCTCAAGGCAAGGGGTGGCGAGGCTCTCGCCCAGACCTTCCGGGACCAGAAGGCCAACAAGGCAAAGCGCGGCAAGACCGTCGCCGAGATCATCGAGGAGCGGATCGACTGGATGAAGAAGCCAGTCCGCAAGCCGGACGGCGAGATGCGGCCCCGGCTGGAGGCTTGGGAAAATACGGCGACCCACCTGCGCCGCTTCCTCGGTGCCCGGCTTGGTAAAACACTCGCGGGCGATGTCACAAAGCATGACATCGCGACGCTATCGAACGACATCGTCGCGGGGAAGTTTGGCAGGCCCTCGGTCAGCAACGCGCGCCACATGCGCAAGGCAGCGTCGGGCCTGTTCAACTGGGCGGCGGAGGCAGGCCGCGACTATGTGACGGCCAGCCCTTGCATCAACCTGCCCAAGCTCGATCCCGAGCATCCGCGCACTCGGGTTCTCTCCGAGGACGAGATCAGGACTTTCTGGCATGGCCTCGACCGCAATGATCTGCCCTATGACCGCCGCACCCGCCTCGCGCTCAAGTTCGAGCTGGTGACCATGCTGAGATCACGCGAAGTGCTCGGTGCGCATCGCGACGAGTTGTTTGACATCAAAGGCAAATATCCGCGTTTTGACGTACCTCTCAAGCGGGTCAAGAAGCGGCGGGTGATCCAGCAGCCGTTGTCGGATCTGGCTCTTGAGATCATCAAGGAGGCGCTGACCTCGGATGATCAGCAGTTCGTATTCGAGAGCCCGATATACAAGGGCCAGCCGATCCACCGCAAAGCGATGGCCGACGCGTTGCGCGGCACGAAACACGAAACGAACAAGAACAAGACCAAGACCACCGGTCTCTGCGAGTTGCTCGGACTCAAGCGGTTCACGCCGCACGACCTGCGCCGGACAGCGGCAACATTGGCCGGCGATCTTGGCTTTGACGATGCTGCCATCGCCAAATGCCTTGACCACGCCGTGACAAAGAAGGGCGAGACCATCGTGCCGACCGTCACGGGCAAGGTCTACAACCACTCCCAACGGATGAAGGAAAAGCGGGCGGTGCTGGACGGAATCGCGACCGAGCTGCGGCGGATCGTCGGCGAGCCTGTCGCCGAGGGCCTGGAGCATGGAGGGCCACGGCTCGTCGCCTGACTGCGCCACCGACCAACTCTGAGCCCATCACAGGTCTCGGGCCAGGCCATCCCCCTGCGTAGGGAAGGTTTAGGCCTAAAAAACTTAAGTATATCAAGGCAATGGCGATCATGTGTCTACATTTGTGTGCGATCCGGCGACGGCCGGCTGCGAGACAATATATGAATGTTCAGAAGCCCTGTGGGTAGCAGTGGAGGCCCGCTCGCGCTCCGGTCAGCGGATGACTAATACCAAGACCATGATCTCGATCAAAAGTATGATCAGTTGTTCTGAGCATCACAAGCGACCGGGGGAATTTTCAAGGTGAGGTCGTGGGGCAACTGTACAACTTCTACTTTCTCGTCATTTTCTCAATTGGCGCCGCCATTGTCTTTCTAGCGAGCGAATTTGGATGGCGACTGGGAATACGGACCGAGGGTCACGGCGCGAGCGCCAACATCTCTGCGCTGGAGCAATCGCTTTTGGGATTGCTAGCTTTGATTATTGGGTTCACTTTTCTGATGGCGCTCACGCGTTTCGAAGCTCGGCGCGAAGCGGTTCTCGTTGAAGCGAACGCGATTGGCACGACGGCTCTGCGCGCACGCCTCCTGCCAGCACCTCATCGGGCCGAATCACTGAAGCTCCTTCGGGAATATGCCCAGATACGGATCGTTCCGGCCGGCAAGCCTTTTGCGGAACTTCCGACACTTGTTGATCGTTCGAACACGATCCAAGAAGCGCTATGGCAGCAGGTAATAGCTCTTTCTGCCAAAGATAATAGTATGGTGCCAACAGGGTTATTTATTCAAGCGCTTAACGAGATGATCGACGACCAAGGAAAGCGTCTTGCGGCGTTGCAAAACTTCATTCCGCACATTGTCTTACTAATGCTTTCCGGCATGGCTGCTGTTGCGTGCGGCTTTGCGGGCTATGCAAGCGGGCTTGACCCGCTCCGGACTCGAACTCCTGTTCTCATTACGGCTGCTCTAGTCTGTAGCGTAATATTCGTAATACTCGATCTGGACCGCCCAAATGTCGGCTTCATTACGATAAGTCAGCAACCATTGATCGACACATTAGCAAGCCTTTCAACCTTTAACGACTAGCGTTGGTGCCGAGATGCGCGCTCAATTCCACGTCAAAGCAGAGCATAGCGTGATGGAGGCCGGGCAACAGCGCTGCAACGGTTGAGCGTGCCTGCCCAGTTCGCATGCGAGCGAATGCAAGCTATGGGCCTGTTTGAACGCGCGGCGACGCATCACAGGCGGCAGAACGGCAGTCATTTCGCAGACTTCCAGCCCGGGGACTGCGATTCGACGGGGGGCGTGGAATGCCAAGCCGCTAGGGGTTGCCGCGGATAGTGTGCTGGCCACAATTGCAAGCGGCCTCTGCGCCTCGTTCGGAAGTCATGGCTGTTGCTCGCCGTCGGTCGCGAACGAACCAGCGTCAAAGTTGCGAGTCGATAGGTAGGAGCTTACATAGGTTGGCGGCCAAACGTCTTCGAAAGCCAGCGTCGGGCTCGTCCCGATAGCTCACCTTTTGACCGTCCCTCTCCGTCTCCCACACCAATTCCCCTTTCGGATCGAGGAGGACGCGGTAGCAATTTTCGGGAGCCACACCGGTCCCCATGTAGTCAGTCAGCCTTTTAGTCAGCTCTGCACTCTCGATGTAGAGGCCCGCTTCGGTGTTGATCACGGCAGAGCGCGGATCGAGATTGAAGCTACCGATGAACACGGCTTCACCGTCGAAGGCCATGGCCTTGGCATGCAATGCCGCTCGTGACCGCCCGGAAACGAGCGACCAACCAGACCGAAAAGCGTCAGTGTCCGGGCGCAGTTCGTATAGCTCCATACCATCCCCGAGCAGCCGCCGTCGGGTCTTGGCATAACCTGAGTGGGCCGGAAGCATGTCGTTCGAAGCGAGTGAGTTTGTCAGTACGCGCACACGAACATTCCGCTGCTGCAGCCCCTTAACGGTCGCCTGCGCTCCGGCCGGCAGGACGAAGTACGGCGATTCGACCAAAAGTTCCTTTTTCAGATGTGCGATCCGTTCCCGGATGAAAGCAATGACATTATCACTCTCCCTGCCGGGGGCGATGCTTTCCGGATCGTCGGCGACAATATAGCCGTTAGCCCATACGAGATTGTCGCGAAGCTCGCCGCTCTGGGTCGCCAACTGGTCGAGGTCATGGTCGACTGGATAAGGATAGTTGGCCGCCGCAATCGCCTCACGCAATCGAAACATGACGACATCGAGATCGTCTGCGCCATGCTCGCTATCGACGATGGCTGAGATCGGCACGGTTGAGCAGCTGTTCCAGTACTGGTCGAAAACCCTCGAGAGATCTGGGACGACAGGCCCAACTGCCAACACGTCCAGATCGCGATAATTAGCAATGGTGTTCACCCCATAATAGATGTCACCGATGTTGCGGCCACCGACAATTGC
Organism: Bradyrhizobium sp. RT6a; assembly: GCF_040547675.1. NCBI lineage: Bacteria > Pseudomonadati > Pseudomonadota > Alphaproteobacteria > Hyphomicrobiales > Nitrobacteraceae > Bradyrhizobium > Bradyrhizobium sp. RT6a. Next base: position 156,757 of record NZ_JBEPQC010000003.1, on the reverse strand, counting down.
GGCCGCGTTGTCAGCAACCATCAACTTGTTATGCATGCGTCGATTGACCCGGCCGAAATCAAAAATGAAATCGAGAATTGACCAGCGCCGGTTAGTGAGCGGGTTGAACAGACGGATCTCAACATTGGGGTGAGCGTCGAGGCACGCTTTGACGGAATCGCTGTCCTTGTAGAAGGGATCGTCGACGAGGAGGCGCACCCTGACGCCGCGATCGGCAGCCTTCATCACGTGGTCGACGACGATCCGACCGGTCGTATCGCCATCCCACATGTAGTACTGCATGTCGAGGCTACGCTCGGCCAAGTCGGCCAACGCCAGACGAACGATGAAAGCCTCGCGCCCGCCGCTCAAGAGGCTGAAGCCGGAAAGGCCAGGATGCTGATCGGCCGCCGACCCGAAGAATTGGCCCAGCCTCGTCGACGCAGGGTCGCTAAATGCTGTCGATGGCTTTCGGGGAAAGCCTGTCCGATCGGTGCTACCGGGGGTGAGAACTTCAGCAAGCCAAATTATAAGTGTGCGTGGGAGTCCGTGACGAGCGAGTGCCCGAGGCTCGACAGACTCCACAGCACTGCCGGCTCGCTGTGTGTCGGCGTCCGTCCGGCGGACGCCTGCGTCGTGGTAGGCAGTTTCGCGGCACATGGCGCTCTCCAACCTCCACGGTCAATAACGCAAACGACATAATAGCAATCCGTCAAGTGCAAGCTAGCGACCTTGCGACTATTGGGGTGTCCATATCATCGGTCGCTGCCCTTACCGTCCAAGGCTACTCGCCTTGCAGGCGGTCACCTCCTCCGGGATGGAGGCTAATTGCTGTGAGAAGCGTTGAGATAGATCAATGGCATCACGGCGGATGGACTTGAGTAAGGGATAAATACCTTTTGGCAGGGAGGATTGGCGATGGCGTCGAAAAGCAAGCAGAAGAATCGCGAGGTAATCGAGGCTCCAGACGCGTCGTTCGGCAAGAACGGCAAGATCCCCCGCAAGCATTTCGAGGAGGAGCTCGCGAAGCTTCAAGTCGAGCTAACCCGGCTGCAGACTTGGGTCAAAGACCAGGGGGCCCGGGTCATTGTTGTTTTCGAGGGCCGGGACACGGCGGGTAAAGGCGGCGTGATCAGCCGGATCACCGCTCGTACAAGTCCGCGGGTTTTCCGCCACGTAGCCCTGCCCGCCCCCTCCGACCGCGAGAAGACCCAAGTCTACATCCAACGCTACATTGCGCAATTTCCAGCGGCGGGCGAGATCATCCTCTTCGACCGCTCGTGGTACAATCGGGCCGGGGTCGAGCGAGTAATGGGTTTTTGCACTGACGAGCAGTACGAGCGCTTCATGAAGATGGTGCCCATGGTCGAGCAGGAGATGGTCGTCAACAATGGAATCACCCTGCTCAAGTATTTCCTCGATGTCAGCCAGGAGGAGCAGCGGCGCCGGTTTGAGGCCAGGATCAACGACCCGATGAAGCACTGGAAGCTGAGCCCGATGGACACTGAATCGGTGCGGCGCTGGTGGGACTACACCGCGGCCTACCAGCGCATGATCGAGTCCACCCACACACCATGGGCGCCTTGGCACATCGTCCCCGCCGACGACAAGCGGCGCGCACGTCTAAACTTGATCCGGCACCTGCTCGACAGCATTCCTTATAGGAAGGTCGATGTCGCCCTACCCAAGATCCCCAACGCGCAGCAGCGTCCCAAGAATGCTGCGGAGGGTCTACGCGCCGGCCAACCGATTGCCAGCCACTACTGATTTGGACCGTGTTATGCCGGCGTTGCGTACGAGCGGAAGGCGCCGCCGTTGCTGTCCAGCCAAACTCAAAGCACCTGACGAAATTGGAGATTCGCGGGAAGACGGTTTTCCACGTTGCTCGGATCGCCGCATTGACTTCCGTCGCACCCGTTCGCGATCTTCTATCTTTGATTTAGGTCAATGACCTGCGCCCGAGCCAAAAGACTGCTCGGAGGAGTTGCCGTTAGCCTGTCAACACCTTGGTGATCGCCACGGCCAGTTCGGCGCAAACCTTGGAGAGCTACGCATGAGCCAGCCTGCCATTACGGCCTCCTCGCTGACTAAGCTTGTACGGCGGGCCATCAATTGGTGGCTTGCACAGGTTAGGCATGCACTTCCTCCGACGATTTTTTTCCTCGTCGGCTTCAACCTAATCCTATGGACCAAACACCTGATACTGCAGGAGCACGGCATCGAGTTCAGCGGCTTCTTCATAGCGTTAGTAGCAGCGCTGCTAATCGGAAAGGCCGTCTTGGTAACTGACAATCTGCCCTTTATGCGCCGATTCGACGGTGCTCCATTGATCCAGCCCATCTTATTCAAGAGCGCGATCTATTGGTTTTGCGTGCTGATCGTGCGGCTGGCCGAGGAACTCGTCCACTTCGTCGCTGCAGGAGGCGCGGTCGCCGACTTCGGTGACCATTTCGCGGATCAGTTCCCGTTGGCCCGTTTCCTATCAATACAGTTATGGCTGATGGTCCTATTCCTTGCTTACGTCACGACACACGAGCTTAACCAACTCTTCGGTGACGGCGAACTGTTTCGTCTGTTCTTCCGCTGGCGCTCGTCCGAGGCCAAACTTACCCGCCGTCAGCGCATTCGCCTGTTGACGCGCATCAACCGGCTCACTGAAACCAATCCAATCGAGGCGTTCAGTGATCGAACATCGCCCGTTCACGCGGAGCTAGTCACCATACTCCGCGAGCTTGCTTCTCCGCCTGTCCATTCGGCGACACACGCGTGACTGCCGGCGCGGGCACGATCCAAATTCTTCGAGTCAAACACGGAGTATAACTTTTCTGCGGCAAGCATTTGTCGAACCGGTTAAGTCGTCTTAGCGCGAACAGCAAGCACGATGGTGAGAATGATTATGACAGCGAAGGTCCTCGGCGAGATGAACCATGCTGGCAGATCGGATCGAATCGCTAGGTCAACATCTGGTCGGCGTAAGCCAGCATGGGATTTCCTCGGAAGGAATCAATGCTCTCGGGAGATGCGGGAGTATGGTCCCGGCGGTAACGATCAGTCCGGCATTGTATTTGGCCCGCGCAAAATCTCGCGCTTCTGCTTCGGTTACAAACATCTTTGTCAGGCGCGGATGCCGGCGTCTTAGCAGTGTGCCATCAGCGGGCACTTCATAGGTGACGTACCAAGTATGTTTCATCTGCTATGCCGCCCAGGATGCCCCAAACTTTCGCGCGAATGACCCTAACCCGATGATGCAAGGGCACCCATTCAGTGCGTCCAAATCGGCCCTCGGCTTTCATTCCGAGACGATAAGATCGCTGAGCGACGATTTGCATTCGCACCTCGCTCGTGCATCGGGCGACGCAGGGTGGCGAGCGGAGGCTCACCAAATAGTTCGCGATACGCAACTGCGAAGCGACCCAGCTCGAAAAAACCGTACGCGGTCGCGATCTGCGTAACAGTCGCGGAACCTGGTAGCGCCGCCAGCAATGCACGGTGAGTGAGATGCATTCTCCGCAGGGTCAGGTAACGGATCGGTCCCATCCCTAGATCGTCCTCGCAGGCGCTCCTTAACGTTCGCTCGGCGGCCCCGACGGCCATGCAAACTTGATCGAGGTACAATGGGCTGTTTGGGTGTGCCTCGATGAAGGCTTCGAACCGGTCCATGACAACCTTCTGACGCAGCCCCCTCTCCTTTATCTTCGACGAGCTGCAATCAACGATACACGCAAGGAAGGCGTGCGTCACTGTATGCTCGACCGAACGGACGAGTTCAGGAATTTCTAGAAGCTCAGGGGTGGTCGCGGCGAAGGCTCCCACCAATGCATGCAATTCCAAAAAGCGCTTCAGCAGCTCTGGATCAGGCCGAAGGAAGCCATTGCATTGCTCTGGGCGGAACTCGACGCCCATGACCGATTCACACGCCGCGGCAAGCTCGTCAACCTTGAGCGAAATGCCACCAAGACGATAATTTCCAGTCGTCACGACATGCTGCATGTCGCTGTCATTGGCGCACACTTCACCGAACGAAAACAGCCTGCCGCGGTTGTAGACCTCTGGTTGATCTTCGGTGAGGAAGGTGAATACCTTGCGATCAGGCTTAATCGTTCCTCTGTGAATGCGCGGCAGAGTTTCCTCGAAGCGCTGCATCCACAGTTGGGCGAACGTTACTTGCGTCAGCTGAGCACCGAATTTGCCTTTAACCGTGGGAAATATCTCAATGTCAGCCGAGCGGACGTTTGCCGCGTACTGAAAGGGATCGACGAAACCGAGTACTTTGCTCCGCGACACTTTGGGCCCACTAAATCAATGCGTACACGCTCAGGGTGCAATGACAATAATCCTAACCGAGCGATACGGCTACGCTATGCGAAAACGGCAAAGAAATTTCTGTGAGATGCGCCGAAGTCGCATAGGCCGTGTGACAAGCCTGTGACAGCTTCTCAGCGCGCGCACAAAAGAAGCATTCGGAGCGCCCCGTTCTGAATTGGTTCAAATCAGACAGATTGGCGGAGGGGACCGGTGTGTGAAAAACCGCTGACCGCGGCTCAGTGCGATGAAGTTGAGAACGCGATGCGTGAGGACGCGGCCGCGCTGCCGCCGGGATCGCCGATGAAGGAGAAACTGTTGCAGATGGCGAATGACTACCGCCTTTTGGCAGACCTCAAAAAATCAGTACTGCGACAAGTGCAATGATCAGATCGGGACGTGGGCGGTTGGCTTCCTTCTAAAAACGTTTATCGGTAAGCCTTTCGCACATGCGTGCTCATCAGAGCCGAACGAACTGGCAAAAACCAAAATCACGGTGAACCGAGTCTAGTCCAACATGCCACAGTGAACGAAGCTCAAATGAATTGCGCTGTTACGCAGGAGCCACGCTAATGCAGCGCGCTCCGTTGCTCGCAAGCGGTTGCAAACTGGTTCGACCTAGGTAGCTCTATTCTGAATGGCCGTTGGTAGAGTCCGGGATTTGTTTTTCTTACAATACGCAACGACCGCACTGGAATTCCGCTGCAGGCGGTCGTAATCCAATACACTGTTGCTTGCCGCTGCGTTGTAATAGCCACTCATGAAGTATCTTACGAAATCTTGATCTGCTGGACCGTATGCCAGCCAAGTTCCGCAGGTGATCTTGTTAAAATCCAGCGTAGCAGTAGGCACAGCAGTTACGCCTATCGATTTTTCCAGCCCTACCATCACACTGGCATTTGGGTTGGATTGGCACCACCCTCTTACGCTTGTGACATTTGCCCGATGCAGGTCAAAATCTACAAACGTCCTCCGACTTTCATAACTAAACCAACCGGTCATCCAAGCCGAAAACTTGCTTGACGGGGCAGCCGACATGGCAAGATATTCGCCACAGGTGATGCTGCGAATATCGGCCGTCGTGGCGCGCGCCTCACTGGCGAAAGCTGAGGAGACTACGACCAGCGCAAGCAGAAGCAATCTGCACCTCATTATGATGACCTCCCGAGCAACGATTGGCTATTAGATCAAGCAACAGCATGATCACACATTCCGTGACCACAACTGTATTCGGGCGTCGTGGCGACTGCCTAGTTGATCTAGATCAACGCCGGCGAAGCAATGTCCCTGCCAACCATTCCGGCTCGAGCAAAGTATGTCCTCGCGAAGGAAGGATGGCGAGCACTGGCGCAAGAGACCGCGAAGGCGCTTACGCCTGCCGCGATTCGGGCGTAAAGTACTCACTCAAGAGTCGATCGATCACCAATTGGGTCTCAACTTCGGTTCGGAATCCTGCGAGCATCGAAATAGAACCTCGCCGCGGTTCTTGCGCCAGCGACGTCTCGCGGTCCTCGGTCGTGATTGACGGGTCCGGGAAGTGCCGTCGGATCGAGGCATGACAAGACATGATCTCCCCCTCTTACAAGTGAACTGCTCCGGAGCAAGCTGCAGCAGGGCAGAGGGACTCGCAATTGCACCGAAGGGCATTGTCCTTGAGTACACTATGAATAGCACTTGAGCCGGCCTGCAAACCCGAGCGCCAATGACGTCACCCTTCTTCGCTCCACACGCAGGCAAGCACTGCGCTCGTCGAAAGTAATCAACGGCAATTAGGGTTTTGCGCTGCGACTCCGCCTGTGTGGAGACCTGGACCGGAACTGTCGTGGTGTCAGTCCGGTCCATCGCTTGAACGCGTGTCTGAGTGAACTCAGCTCGCGATAGCCAAGCAGCCAAGCAACTTCGGATACGGGAAGCTGCTCCTGTTGTCCTCTAGGTCAATACGCAAATTTGCCTGTCGTGATTAGAATTGTAGAGTACCGACCCCAACGGTACTCAATGCCCCCCGGCCTCAGTCTTCCAGACTGAGGCCGTCTCATTTTCGGCGCGTGCGGTTTCTGCATAACAGGCTGACTAAGGGCCGTAGTCCGAAAGAGCCAGAGCGATTCCGGTGTCGCTGAGAGCCGCCGAGGTCGTTCGCGGCGAAGCGCTCGTCGAACCATCTGCGGACTTCGATCGATGTTGCCGGCAGCCCGACAGCGACTCCGGTCGGCATTCACCCATTGGCACAAAGTGCAGTAGCCGCAGGCTGCAGATCTGCTTGTCTACGGTGCGCCTTGCCGATTCTTTCCAGCCCCCAAGCTTCTCAGAATTGGCGAGAACGTACAGGCCCCGGCGCGGCATCCGCTTCGCCGGGGCCACGGAGGCGGAGATAGTCCTGGACCATGGACGCAACGGCAGATCGGCAACGAGTTTGGCGTTGGGTCGCCGCTGGGCAGAGCATGCGTCGGCACACGAGCTCGCGACCATGGTGAGCGGGTCGTTTGATGATCTCAGCCCAAATGCTGCCAGCGGACCTGTCAGATCATTTCGTCGGCGGCTTTCGCGAAGGCGTGTTGCACGTCTGGCGCGGGTCTTAAGACGTCAGCATAAGGGCGCCCGGATGAGACTAGGCGCCCTTGCCCGCCATCGTTGGCGGATCCAAGCTGTGAGTTCTAAGGGATCGTTGGGCGACCTCGAGGAACGCTAGAATACGAAGCGAATCAATAGCCGAACCTCTCGTCACAACTGAGGCGGGCGCGGGTTGATAGGTCCTGCCGGTTACGCCAACTATATTGACCAGCCTGTTAGAGGCGTCTTCCCATGCTTCACCGAGGGATTATTGATTGGTCCGAAGATCGAGGGCGCTCGCCCCTTCGGTTCTGTTTTACGGAACTTTAATAGGTCCTTGCCAACGATGAGACCATTGCGATCGTCGCGGCGGCGACACTCGTTTGAACTTACCATTATCAAGATCTGCTCGGTTGGCAGTCTCTTCATGGAGAGACCGTTATGCTCAAAGGCTTTATGATCGCCGTTGTCGCGCTGCTTTTTTTGTTGCTGTGTGATCAGCAAGTATCAAATGGAAAGTATACTGAGGCGGCTATCGTTATGGCGAAGCACATCAAGCGTTCGTTCGGCGTCTGACCGTCGTGGGCCATGAGCGAGACAGACATTCTTAAATCTCTAAACGTCGGAAAGTGTCCGGATTGCGGATCGGACCAATTGCGATCCGGACTGCGCGTTGATATCGCCGAGCACTTGTCCTGTGTGAGATGCGCAGCGCGTTTCTACGTCGCGCCGCGACCACCCCTTGCAACGGTGTTCATCCGGCAGTGACGGGTCGCGTTTTACCATAAGGAATTACCAAAGCCCCCTAAGCCTAGGCTCCTCCTGCGACTCGTCCTCAACGCGCATCGCCGCTCAACACCCTTGAGGTAGATCAAGCCAGTCTGGCCGCCTTTTCAGTTCCTCTGGGCGGCGATCTTCTTAAGCGTGGCAATCTGTCGGAAGAAGGTTTTTATCGACTGGGCAGGGCTTCCGAGAACCCTAGCACCGGGTGCTAGATTCGAAATGACGCCCGCCTGCGCTCCGATTTCCGAACCTCGGCCTATTCGAAGATGCCCTGCCATAGCAGCCTGCCCCCCAACGCGGACGAAATCTTCAAGTACAGTTGAACCCGAGATCCCCACCTGTGCAACTACGACGCAACAGCGGCCGAGACTAACATTGTGACCGATTTGCACGAGGTTATCGAGGCGGGAGCCAGCGCCAATTACGGTGTCTCGCGATGATCCGCGATCAATCGTCGAATTGGCACCAACTTCAACATCATCTTCCAGAATAACTCGCCCAAGCTGGGGGATCGAGAGAAACCCGCCGTTGGTGGATGCGAATCCGAACCCTTCCTGGCCAATCCGCGCACCCGGATATACGTAAACGCGTGCTCCCAATACCGCGTAACTCAGGCTCACATGTGTGCCAATCCGGCAGTCCCTACCGATGCTGACGCCGCTTCCGATGACTGCGCAAGGACCGATCCGACAGCCCGGCCCTATTTCCGCTCCGCTTCCGATCACACACAGGGGTCCAACTTCTGTTGAAGGATCAATTTGAGCGCCATCCGCTATTATTGCCGAAGGGTGAACACCAGGACATGGCGGTGGTACAGGGTAGAACAGGGCAGCAACGCGGGCCCAAGCCGCATACGGTTCGCTCGTTTGGATCGCCACAGTTGCCGCTGGTACTCGTGAAGCCATATCAGGGTGAACGAGCACCGCGCCGGCGGAGGTTTGATCCAGGGCGGAAGCGTAACGGCGATTGTCTAGAAAGCTCACTTGAGTCGGCCCGGCCGCTTGCAAAGGGGCCAAACCTTCCAGCAATAGTTCACGTTCGTCTGCCACACCCCGCGCCGTGCTAGCGACGAGCGCGAGTGGATGCGGACCAGTTCGCCGGAAGAACCTTGCACTGCCCAGCACTGTTTCGAGCATCACGTCCCCCTGCAGCAAACCCGGTTCGACTGGCATTCGTCCTACGCCTGTCCCGGCCCATCCATGTATGTTGGTCAGTCGCAGCCGCGGCGAAAAGCGTTCCCTAGATGCCTTGGGCCAACAGCAATGTTGCTCTCTGCCGTCGGCAGAATTGATTCAGATCAAGCCGCATCTTCGGCTGAGCACTTCGCACTGGATAACGGGACCCGCAACGCGTTCAGAAAGCGGTTACAAGCCACTTGATAGTGGTAATATTGCTGGTGCCACCAAGCCGCCCTTGCCCCCCTAGCATCTTGAAACGTTGGACCTGCCGGCTCTTCTCCAGGCACGTCAGAGTTGACTTAGATCAACCTTCCGCTCGGCGATCGCCCTTTTTTGATCGGGACAGGCTGGTAATTCTCGAGCTTCCGGTTTCTGAGATGAAAAGATGACGCGAGCATTGCTCTTCATTGTGGTGGCAATCCTTTGCGCATCGTGCAGAACCGACGCGCAGCTTGACCCGATCCAGGCCACCGCGATTGTCGATGCGGCCGAAGTCACCGATAGAGAAGAATGCCTCTACCAAGAAGTCGCCCGACTATTGGAGCCAAAGGGCAGTTCACCCATCAGCCTGCAGAATGTTGCGGTGGCCGCCACTCGGTTTTGTAGCGCTGCTGTCAGAAAACGTCTCCAGAGGGCGGCCTCCGTATCCCCGTCTGATGCGCAAACTCTCGCACGCGATGATCAGATGAAGACGGAACATCGCGCGTTCGCCATCGGGTTGGAACTGCGCGAGAAAAGGACAAATGGAGGAGTGGCAGGGAACTGAACGGGGCGGCTCCCGCCGGTCTGTGCATCTTGCAACAGGTTTATCTCCGTAGCCAGCCCGGCAGTGTCTTCGCAGCGATCTATCGCGGAACATTCGAAGCTTGCCGCTCCTGTGCTTCGTAATATTCGGCTGAAAACTTGATCGACCACCGGGAGAAGAACGAACGCAATTTCTGCGTGGGTCTTTCCACGCCAAGATGTTCAGCGACGTGCGCATTGCGAAGCCATCCGGCGAGCGACGCAAAACAGGCTGAGCGCATCAACGCGTGAAGCACTGCGAGGCCGACCGTATCGGCCTGTCTATAACGGTAGCCTAGCTTTTTAATGACGTACTGACGCTGGATGTTTTCGTAGGCCCTGCCCATGAGCCGAGCGAACGAACTTTTCTTCGCCTGCGGCCACGCTGCCGGATAAACCGGCAATACCAGAAGCTTGCTCTTAGCGATCACCGTAGCCAACGGATGCAAAAGCTGCATCCAGGCTGGCCAAGACGCTAATTTGGCAAACAATACCGCATGCATCACTGTCGCGACCCCGAAAGAGATCGGAAGCCACACTACCGCAGCCACGATTACAAGCAATGCAGTGTTCGGGGTGAGATGACGACATTTTCGAAACACCCACGCCATACCTTTTGCAAAGGCAACGTGCAGGCTTCGCTCGAACGCCCGATAGCTAATTTTGCGCCGGAGCCACGACCAGCGACGGCGCATCGACACGATCCAATTTCGACGCCTCGCCTCAGACAGAGGAAGGATCCACAGCGCACCGGCGGTGACAGCGACCATTAGGTTACCCAGAACCTTGGCCGCGAAAAGCGGAAGCCAGACGATCTCCATGACCAGAGGGAAAGTATAGTCGAGCAATCGCATTAAAACCGCGATAGTGAAACGCAGGATCTTGTTCGCGGCGATCGCTATGAAAGCAAGTGGAACGATGATCACGTCGTCCAGTGCACCGCGCACGCGGTGCTCTTCAATCCATGCGGGGCTTTGCTCATTGGCCACGGCACTACCGGTCGAGACGCGTTTCTTCGCCTAATCAGCTACGCTGACCGCGAGAGAAACTACTGCTCTATTTGAGCCAGGCGCTAGCAGGTCATTCCGGTCGCACATCTGCGGACGGCTCAACGGGTTTGCCGGACGGTTGTTCGTGCCACGCAAACACCGTTCACCCGAGTTCTGCCCGCGCCGCAGGCAGCAGCGATTTCCGTGATTATGCTGTCCGGCTGCGCGAGCACAGGAGCAACGGGCGCGGCTTGCGCCGACACCGCGAGAGACAGAGCGAGCGCGCCAATTGCAACCAACCTGATCATTCTCACCTCCTCGAAGAGCGATGAACGGGCCAAGCTGACGTCGCACTTGCTTCCAAGACTTGAGATGGATCAAAGGTTCTTAACTGACCCGCTTCTTCAGCAGTGTTGGGACAAGTGCTCTCGGCTCCTCAGGCGATCTTCCCTATCGAGTCAGTTGCAGTCTGCGTGGAGAGCCTTCCATCATCGGGTGCTGTGGCAGTTCTACTATTTCACCCGGTTGGCGTGTATCGGGGGACACTACGATCAGTTTGACCCGGGTTTTTGATGTCGCCGTGCTAGCGTTAGGCACGTTCAACCTCGTGCTGGTGGCACTGCTTGTCTTGTCTTTCTGAGGTGCTCCGCAGGCCAACGCGGATCGCCGTGCATACGCGGCGCTGTCTGCGCCTCAATTTCACCATCCGACTCAGGCTGTGGTTCTACGTTGCCGGCGTCTCGTCTGCGAGGGTTCTCGATCCCGAACCGGCGTGCGACGAAGCGGAGCCAGAGGCCCGGAGAGAACCCCATCAAACCGGGCCTTTGCGCTGTCCCTTGAGCGAAGCGCATGCCGCATCACGTATGTCATCGCCTGATCGTTCCGATGTCTCCTTGAGCATCCAGCCTTGCGTTGTGTCAAGGCTAAATCCCGTCTTAGTTGCCGGGTTGAACTGGGCGGCTTGGGCCAATCATCTGGTAAGCGCGACATGCTTAAAGGAGGCGACTAGCGCCCTGTCCAGCTTTCCCCTCATGCCGCAGAGAATCTCGTATGCCGCGGCACGAGGCATTGTCGGCTTGTACGGCCGGTGTTCGATCAGCGCCGCAAAGATATCCGAAATGGTTAGGACGCGTACGATGTCGGTGATGTTCTCGGCGCAGAGGCCGTCAGGATACCCGCTGCCATCGAGATATTCGTGATGATGCCGGACCGCATCGAGAACTTCGGGTGAGATGTCCAAGTGCCCTTTCAGCACATCGTAACCCGCCGCCGGGTGGGTTGCGACCAACGCTCGCTCGTCCTCGTCGAGGCGCCCTGGCTTGTCCAGGATCGCCAACGGCACCCTCGCCTTTCCTATGTCGTGGAACATGGCAGCAGTGGAGAGCCGTTCAAGGTCACTTTTGCGGAACCCCAGGCTCAGCCCGAAATCGACGGCGATGCCGGTCACGAGCAGGCAGTGCTGGAACGTTCCCTCGTGATGGCGTCGCACCGTGGTCAGCCATTCGGCTAACCCATGCTCGGAAATCCGGTTGGTGATCTCGCGGCCCGCCTCTTTGGGACCGGCCACGTCGACCCGCTCACCGAGGGTGATCGAGGTGAACATCGATGCAATCGCGCTCGCTGCGGCGTCAACCGCATTGTCAGACTTTGAGCTGCCGCTCGTCGGCCCACTCTCGTCGCCGGCTCCGGCCAAAGCGGCCAGGATTTTGGCCGCATCGATCTTCCCACGCAACACCGACGTTGCGCCGAGCGCATAAGCTTGCGAGATGCAAACGTGGGAGATTTGCTCGACGAGGAAGATCCGCTTCTTTGCTTTGGCTAACCGCGCAGCTCTCCTTTTCAGCGCGACAATGTTTTCGAGCGCTCGCAGGTCGGCACGGACGACGACCGCAGCAGCATCGTGCGGAAGCTTTGCTTCTACATCGAGCCGCTCGCCGGCAACGGTGAACTGTTCTCCAAAAAGCGAGCAGAGCCCGAAGAGCTTCTCGGAAGTGTCGGCCAATACGTGCACGAGCATGACTGGTGCCTTCGTTCGTCGGGTGCCGGGCTGAATGGGCCTCGTCGGTGGTGCAACTTGATTGGCTCACTTCGATGAGACTGCTCGGCTCAATTTGGTTTATGCGCGCGCCTGTCGCTCGCTGTCGTTTGGGCCTTCTTGCCATTTGCCTGGATAAAGTGGACGCCAGCCGTGGTTCCGTCGATCCAGACCAGCTCGCAGCGTCGATAGGCCAGTCCCGTCGACGACAGCAGCATGAAGAACTCCTTGGCCGAGAGAACATCGAGCGACCCTTCGACTTCGATCTTGGCGCCGGTGTTCGAGATATCCAGCAAGACGCAGCTTCGCCGCCAGGTGCCGTCGGAGCCCATCAGGTTCACGGGCTGTCTGTTGTCCATGCGCACCCGAGACGCCTTGCGACCGTCGAATTTCATTATATTCCTGCCGATCTTGCAGTGCCGCGGTGGGCGCGCGCGGAGATTTCTCCCCAACGAACGGACCATTGGCTAGTCGAGAGATGAAGCGCTTCAAACAGCTCCTGCGCTCGCACGCGTTCGCCTGGTGAAAGCCCCGCGCCGCGAATGTTGAGGACCGCCAGCGTGGTCTGCCAATTCAAGCGCGATGCCCGGCACGCCATAACCGCGCCTTCGTAACCGGACTCTCTCATCACCTGCTCGACGGCCTCAATCGGTGCTCCCGACAGCACCGACAAGGCCGTGAACAGGTTGGCTGCCTCACGCCGAATCGCGAACCGATTGACAGTCGAATCGCTCAGCTTTCCGCTCCGATTAAGGGATATGATCTCCGGCCTCGCGGCGGCGTACTCAGCGTCGCAAGGTTGCTTTGCCGTCGCTAATACTTGCGAAGGCTCGCTTGCGGTGGAAGCCTTAATTGCCGGCCTCGGCGATGCCGACAGCAGCTCGCGAACCACCATGTCCGGGGTGTCCGGCCTCAGTGTCAGCGCCTTCGTGATCTCGTCGTCCTCCACAGCTCTACCGATCAAGTGGGCATAGGCCGCGCCTGAGAATTCAGCGCCCGAATTGCCGATGAGGGCCAGACAAGTCTTGCTGCTGCCGCGCTGCAATATTGCCTCAGTCACTGGACTTTCGATCCTGCGCCGGCCAGCAATGGCGAGAAGGTGATCCTCGCTGCCGGACGTCGCGATCGCCACGAGATCAGCCGGCGATAGGGCGGGAGATTTCGTAAGGATAGGGACTGCGATTGCCGGATCGCCGCTTGAGGCGAGACATCGCAGGGTCTTCATCGGAGCAGCACGCAGCTCGGCGAGCGTCGTGCTGAGCTCGGCGAGCGTCCCGGGCGCGATCCGCCGGGCCAAGCGAACTAGAACGTCGTCAAGCAACCCGACTTGCGGTTCTTGTAATTGGTGATTACCGTCAGCGAGCAGCTCAGTGGTGCGCCAGAGCATGCGCGCACAACGTTCGGATGAGCTCTTCGCGATGGCGGCATCCAACTCAGTAATGAGATCGGCCGCAGGATTTGCCCTCATTGGCTGGCCCAAATTCATTCTAATATCGTCACGTCAAATCCAACGTATTACGCGCTTAAGTTGTTAAGATTCCTTTATATGCCAACCGTGACATACGAGAGGCTGTTCCTATTCATCTGAACGGAGCTCCGCAGCGTACTAAAGTACCTGCTATCTGACGCTGCGGCCTACGGGTGGACAACTGCCGAACCTGTAACTCGGAACGGTAGCTGCCATGACTTGCGTGACGGTCCTCGCCTGGCCCAGAGAACTCTTGTGCCTCTTCCTGATCCAGCTATCGCATACGCTTGCTTGTCCAGTCCCGCTCAATTCGGCTTGTTAACGGAGACTGGTCAATGGCAGCTTCGCTCTGCTGGTAGGTCTCCCACGCCACTTCAAAGCTGCGAGTCAATAGGAAGGAGCTTCAGGAGAGTCGTGAGGACACGCCGTCGCAGACCAGTGGCGGGCTCGTCCGAATACCGCATCAGTTCGCTATCTTTCCTCGTCTCCCAGGCGAGTTTGCCGTCTGGCTCAAGAAAGACACGGTAGCTGTTCGCCGGCCCAACTCCCATCTCCATGTAAGCCGTCAACCGCCGGGCGAGTTCTGGGCTTTCGACATAGAGCCCCGCTTCGGTGTTAATGAAGGCGGACCGAGAATCGAGGTTGAAGCTGCCAATGAACACGGCTTCTCGATCAAATATCATCGCCTTTGTGTGCAATGCCGCTGCGGACCTCCCGGCCACGATCGACCAGCCCGGCCGGAACGCGTCAGTGTCGGGCCTGAGCTCATACAATTCCATGCCATTCTCCAGAAGTGTTCTCCGCGTCTTGGCGTAGCCCGCGTGCGCTGGGAGCATGTCATTCGATGCAAGCGAATTTGTAAGCACCCGCACCCTCACTCCGCGATCCTGCAATCGTTTCACAGTGGCCTGAGCCCCAGCCGGCAGAACGAAATAAGGTGACTCAACAAGAAGCTCTCGTTCCAAACTGGCTACACGCTCACCGATGAAGATCACAACGCTATTGCTCTCCTTTCCGGGAACAATTTCGGGATCATCGGCGACGATTCGCCCTGGCGCCCATATCAAATCGTCGCGCAATTCGTTGCACAGCACAGCCAGCTGCTCAGGATGCTGAGAAATGGGATAGGGGTAATCAGTCGTGGCGATCTCCTCCCTGAGGCGAGTCAGGATAACCTGAAGGTCAGCCTCACCATATGTTCGCCTGACGATTGCGGCGATCGGTACCGCAGATGAGCTATTCCAGTATCGGTCAAAAACGTTTGACAGATCGCGAACGACCGGTCCAACCGCCAGGACATCCAGATCACGATAGTTGGCACTGACATTCACACCGTAGTAAATGTCACCAATATTGCGACCACCCACGATCGAGGCCGCGTTATCGGCGATCATCAATTTGTTGTGCATGCGGCGGTTAACGCGAGCGAAGTCAAAGAGGAAGTCCAGGATAGCCCAGCGCCGATTTCCGAGCGGATTGAATAGACGAATCTCGACGTTCGGATGGGCGTCCAAGCAGGCTTTGACGGAGTCGCTGTCCTTGTAAAAGGGGTCGTCAACAAGAAGCCTAACTCTCACGCCTCGTGCGGCGGCCCTCATGACATGATCAACCATGATCCGGCCCGTGGTGTCGCCATCCCACATGTAGTACTGCAAATCGAGGCTATGCTCGGCCAGGTCCGCCAGTGCCAGACGAACGGCAAAGGCTTCTCGCCCGTGGATCAACAGGCCAAATCCTGAATGATCTTCTTTTGTGTCTCCGTCGGGCCCTAATTGTTTACTGAGGCACGTTGAAGCGAAGCCTTCATATGCGCTCGAGCACGTGCGTCGATAATCGCGACGCCTCGTCGGAACCACCAGCCCAAGGACCTGATTAATCCAGGTCAGAAACAAGAGCACACCTTAGGAGGTCTGTCGGCGACAGTTTTGCATGGCATTTTGACGCTCCGATCTGGAGAACCTTCGAGCGACGCGTTACCCTCATCTTTGTTTCGCTACAGACACCTTGCCGTTGCGAGCGGCGGTCTTCAGCACTCCATAGTCACGCTCGGTCTGCTCAAGATATGCTAGTGCATATTTTCCAATTGCGTCCGGAAGCACGTCGCCTGTGCCACAATAACCTGAAATCATAGCGGCATCGCCAGACTTGGCGTGAGCAAGTGCGAGCGCCCAACCGCAGAGGCGGCAATAGTCTGGTAGACCGTCACGGGTTTTTCTGTCGCCCTCGGCCAAGCTGAGGCCGCCCTTCATATCTGCAAGCTGCCTCACATAGTAATGGCGCTTCGTCTTACTCGCGTCCACCGGACCCCAGCCCAGAAAAACGTCGGGTGACCCTTGGATCATCCGCTGACCCACCACGACGCGCCGACCTTGCTGCTTGACTTCTCTTGCTCCATCCAGGAATTGAGCTAACACCGACTCCTGCGCTTCCTTTATCTGTAGGAATAACGGGCTACCAGCACCGTGCTCCTCCAGCAGTACTACCCAGCAATTCGTGCCGACGCTTCCAACCCCCACCACTTTGCGGGCCACGTCCACTACCCGAAACCGCGACAACAATCGTCTGCGATCTTCAGGCAGTGACTCCAAATAGGAACGAAGCATTGATGTTAATGCTTCAGTCACTGGGGTGCCATCTGGGAGATGCTTTGCACGAACGATCAGCGGCACATCCTCCAAGATGCGATGCTCTCCATTCACCTCCTCTGTCAATCGATCGAGAGCCCGAATGTGGCCCCGCCCGCGCGCTTTCTTGAATGTATTCTGCGCAAGTTTACGCATACGAGGAGGCGCCGATGCCAAAATAGTTTTCTCGTCAATAAGGTCGTACCACACCTCCAGAAAATCCATTTCTGCATACCCGCGCATTCTCGCGATGTGTGCTTCGACAACAGCACGCGCAGCATGTTCGGCATCTACGCGGTCACCGGCCATGAATTGAGCAGCAACGGCCGCGCTTGCGGCCAAACGTTTTAGATCCCACTCCCAAAGCGCGGGAAGAACCTCGTCAAAATCGTTAATTGCAAAAACTAGATTTCGTTCGGCCGATGCGAACAGGCCGAAATTCAGGAGGTGCATATCTCCACAGGCCATGACCTGAAGGTTTGTGCGGGGAGAGTTGGCCAAATCGCCGGCCATGATTGCTGCACTTCCTCGCATAAAGGCGAACGGGGAAGCCAGCATTCGTGCCATTCGCACCGGCACTAGTTCCTTTATGCGCGTAGCATTCTGGGCCTGGAGAACTAAAAGAGGGTCGGATCGTGAGCGGCTGAGAAACAGCTCTCCGTGGGAGGAGCGCGGGACACTGCTACGGAGTGCTCTTCCATTTGCAATCCGATCCATACGAGTAAGATGACCCGCTTTGAGCTGGCTCAGCTTCGCAAGATCTGCTCGGCTCGCACTCTGTCTGAAGAAATCATCTAGCTTCGGCACGAGCGCTCACCTGCCTTCCTTACCCGCCTAATGCGCCGCAACTCACCTGGAACGCGAGGATCAGACCGCGCGAGCTGGAAAGTCTCTCCTGCACATACCAGCCAAAATCTGACTGCTGAGGCGCTCTCTGATGTTGATCTGCGTCAAGGGCTCGGACGAGCTTGCAGTTCTGCATACCTACTGCTCTGCTAGATCCTCTAGGATCACTACCGCCAAATCCGCATGAAGAAGGCCTGCTCGAACTAGGTCACCTAATGTCTTGTTAGCGCACCAGGGTATTAAGAGGGCCGTGTGGAAGGCGATCCTGGTTGGCGAGCAGCACCTTCCGTTGCCCGACGCTGCATTGGTGCTGTCGCCCTTCCCACCGTTGTGCCATAGCCGGATGACGGCTTGTCTTCTTGTTCACACGCCAAACTTGGCACATGGTGCGTAAACATGGCCGCTCCGTATCTCCAGCTCCCCGCTCTCCTGCCTGCTGTATCGGTCAGGCACCAACAGCTTTTTTTATAGGCACCAGCAATTCAGAAGCGGAAAACGGCTTGCTGACGAGAGCAACACATCCGGCGTTCAGCGCAGCCTGGCGGACGGCCGGCTCCTCGTTGCCAGTGATAAAGATGACTGGTACGTCAGCGCGTGAGGCATTGAGATATTGCCTCAGCTCAATGCCTGATCCATCCTGCAGATTGATGTCGAGGATGACACAAGCCGCCCGCTCAAGCTCAGCGTTGGCTTTGAAGGCGGTGACCGATGAGAACGGGACGGGCTTGTAGCCTTCGCGACGCAGCAGTCTGGCGACCGCCTTCAGTATGCTAGGATCGTCGTCAACGATTATGATGTGATCGCAGGCCTGCATCCGTTCTCGATTCTACGAGCGCGATCTGAGTTGGCCGCAAAGCACTCATCCACTTCTTGGTGCTTAATCATTTTGCTCTGTAAGAGCTTACAGCGGCTTCTCCCCGTTGTGTCCCGCCGAACGGGGTCGGCCCCAGTCCCGCGCGAGACTGGGGCCTTGGGGGCTGGTGCACCATTGGGGTTGGTGCAATCCCAGTGAACCTAACAATCCAAGCGAAGAATAGTTGTCCTCAGGCACATTGTCCCAAGGTACACGCAAAAACCCAGGGACAGCCAAGATACGAGGTGCTCCTCAACCGTACGAACCCTTTCCCTTCAGGCTCGACCTAGTTGATAGGCTTGTTCGCATGCTTGGCATTACAACGTGAGAACTACAACCGCCGGGCCATCGCAGGACCGATCATTTTTCCGGTGGCGGAACTGCCTTATGGAGCGCCGATCGTGCCCGAGCCTTCCGGCGCACCGTGACATGCAGTTGCAAGCCCAGCGCGTCCAGGACCGTCAAAACGGTTGTGAAATTTGGATGCTTTGGACGACCACCGGCAAAAGCGCGATAGAGGGTCTGCCTCGCGATCCCGCATTCGTTGGCGATGTCGGAGACGTTGTAGTCGCGGAGAGCAGAGCCGATGGCCTAGCAGACCTCGGTGATGTCCGAACTCTCAAAGGCGCGATTGATGGCGTCGGCCGCGTCGCGGCGGCTTAAGGGGCGGCTTGGCAGCTTGAGAGATTTTTCGGACATGTTCTCTCCAATAAAAAGGCCGGCATCTCTGCCGGCCCAATTTACTGGAGAAAGGATGGAAGGACGAGGCCTAGTATCTCGCCGCCACCGGCGCACCGTACCCGCCGAAGCGATAATTGACGCGCAGTGTGACCATATCTACGTCTTGGTTGATCCGGTTCAGCGCACCCGCAACGATGGGGTTGGCAACCGAGAACGAGTTGTTTGCGTTGCCCATGAACAGGTGATCGTACTCGATGCCAGCTGACCAGTTCGGTGCGAAACCATACTCCCAGCCGACACCCACCGTCCCGCCCCAGCGGGTTGCGCTTGCAGCTGCCAGTTCAGCTCCGCTGAGCGTGCCCAGGATGCTGAAGCGGTTGCTCGTCACCGCCGCGCCGCCTTTGACGTACAGCAAAGACGCGTTCCAGGAATAGCCGATCTGGCCGGTGAATAGCCCGATGCCGTCCGTTTTCGTGCGGGTCGAGAACGCCGGGTTGATCAGGCTGACACGCTGGCTGCTGAGGTCCGCCCAGTCACCTTGAGCTTCCAGGCCAAACACCCACTGGCTCGCCTGCCATCGATACCCAACCTGACCGCCGATCAGGCCGCCAGAGCGTTCGCGACAGCCATCAGCAGTCACCACGCCGGCCGCACCGACGAAATCCCAGCAATTGCGGCTTTGACCCCAGCCACCGTTCGCGCCGATGTAAAAGCCGGTCCAATCATAGATCGGCGCAACCATCGGGGGCGCCTTGGTGTAGGGACGGGCCGCCATATCTGCAGCGCTCGCAGGAGCGGACATGCTCAGCGCCACAGCGCAAATTGCACCAACCAAAATCTTCTTCATATGAATTTCTCCCAGTCCGCTTCCGTTGTCCCCGAAGCGTCAGGCTAGGCAGGAGCGCCCCTCATGATTCCTGCTCCTTTTTTAGGCGAGATGCTGCCTGTGGGATGTAGCGTGGAAGTCACACTTGCGGACGAAATTGGCCCGCAAGTTGTTAATCCAGCTTAACAATTGAGTTCCATCGGTCCGCAGTTTGGGTGTTCAAATTGCAGCCGAGTCCGCTCGGGGTCAAAAATGGAAGAACTGAACGTGAGCAGATGTCTTCCCCAGCTTCACCACGTGTACCGGACGCCAGCTGCTCCGCGAATGCCATCACGCCTGCCGCCGTCGGTGTCGCTGACAGCGAACTGGTAGTCGGCATTGGCGTAGAAGCTGACGTTGGCGTTCATCCTCACACTCACCCCACCTCCGAGTTGCAGGCGCGTGGCCTGCTCAAGCAAGGGCACCAGATCGACACCGGAAAACGTCGTCGTCGCCTGCGCCGCCCAATCGCGCCACAGATTGGCGCGAACATAAGGCTGCCACACCTGCCCGCCGTCGCTGACGACGGTCCATCGGCCGCGCAGGCCAATCCGCCCGCTGGTGCCCGACGTTGTACCCAGCGCGACCGCACCCAGGCCATCATTGGCGTCGTCGAACGACACATGTTGCCAGACGATCTGCGTCTGCGGCTCCAGTACGAAGCCCGGGCCGAACATCGGCAACCGAATGGGATAGCCCGTCTCCAACGACGAGAGGAAGCCGAACCCGGTGGTCGAAAGGCTGGCGAATTGCGTGGACGCCACGCCTTCGTAGCGCGTCGCGTGCGCCACCGCGTCAAGGTACCAGTCATTCGGGCCGTAATGCGTCCAGTAAGCGCCGCCCGACCATGCATTGAGATTGAGACCGCCGGTGTGACGGAGCACGTAGCCGGTCGCTGCTTCGTTCGTGACGAGGCCGCTCACATCGACATTGGCATTGGCATATCCGACATAAATGCCTCCGGAATCGCGATGGCCCGGTATCCATTCGCCCCGCCACAGATCGAGGCCGGTCTGAAAGCCCAGCACCTGGCCGGAGGCCCGCGGATCCGCGAATGCCCTGTAGTGGCTGTCGATCTGCTGACCGAGGACCCGACCCCAGCCGGCGCTCGCGCAATCGGTCGGCGCTCGCGCTGGTACCAGACCGCCGGCGGGGCATGGCGCGCCCGCATTTGCGTCGAGCAACGTATCGCCGATGCGTTCATGCAGGGTGCCAAGCGTCGTCATCCCCAATTGCCGTGCGATAGGCTGGACCACGCCATAGGTCGCGATCTCCGGCCCGACGATTGGGTAGATACCCGGGGGCAGCGTCCCAGGGGGCGGATTGGTTGGTAGTGCCGGTCCGAGTGGCACGAGCGGCACTGTTGGCGGCTCGATCGGCTCCGGGGGGACGACGAAGGTCGAGCGGAGAAACCAGTCGTTTGGACTGCTGCCGCCGAGGCCTCCACGGAAAAGAAAATAGTCGAAGGCGCCGCCGCGCACCTCGCCGGCGAGCGCGAAGGCACCGGGCACCGTTGTACCGTTGTTGATTACCTGTACCACCGCGATGCCATTCGCCACCGTCTCTGCGCCGGGGCCACCCGCATTGGTGATGTGCAAGATGGAATTGCCGGTCGCGCTGCCCCCGTTGATGATGAGCCTGTCCGAAGGCGAGCCGTCGGTGCCGAGAAACGTGTTGAGCCCGATTGTGCCGTTCGCGCCCACGTAGTTGCCCGCGGTTAGCGTCTTGTAGCTCGACAGTTGCGTGGGATTCCCGCTCGGCGCGGTGTAGGCGATCTGACTGTTGTCGTTGATGACGGTTGTTGCCGTCGAACTCCCGGTCATCGTCCAGATGGTATTTTGCGTGAGATTTACCGTGCTCATACTGCCGCCCTGCGTCGAGATCACTCCTTGCAAGGTCGCCCCTTGAGCGTTGAACGTCGTGTTGCCGGACGAGTTCGTGTCGAGCAGGGTGTTGTTGTTCGCCGTCGCGATCGTGTTGCTGAGATTGATGTTGGCAGTGGCGCCCTGCACCAGGAAGGAAGCCTCGCTCGCCATAATCGTCGCATTGGTGTACTGCAACGTGTTGGCGGCGCCGCCGTTGTTGAAAAGAAAGCCGATGCCGCCATTCCCCGAAGCCGTCACGTTAGTGCCGGCCATCGTCACGCTGCCGCCGTTCTGAAGCCGGCCGCCTGCGCCGTTGACGTCAGATACCGAACCGCCGGTCGTCATGATGCCGGCGCCGTTCGCTGAACTCACCCCGGCGTTACCGCCGCCTCCACTAACGAAGACGACTACGTTGTTTGCTGTAATCGTACTCCCAGTGCCAGTCGCCAGAAGTCCCGTCTCTCCCCCGCCGTTTCCACTGACGGTGACACTGCCGCCGGTCAAACTCACTTTGCTACCTGTTTCCGCCTTCGCGCCGATGTCGCCACCACCACCACCCGGCATCGATAAGGTCGTACCCGTCAATAAAATCTGGCTGCCGGCGCCGGTTGCCCAAAGACCGGTATTGCCTCCTCCCCCAGCCGCGTAACCGATTGAATTACCCCCTATCAGGTTGATGGTGCCGCCATTGGTTGCCCTCGCGGCCACGTTGCCCCCTGCGCCGTTGAGACTTACTGAGAGACCGGTCGCGCTGATTTGGCTGTTCGCTCCATTGGCGAGCAATGCGGTGCTTCCGCCGCCGAAGGGCGGGTTAATGGCCGATCCCGTCTGGAAAATAATCTGACCGCCGCTTTGCGCTGATGCAGCGATGCTCCAGTTGCCGTTAATGCTGGATCCGGAACTGAAGGTGATTTTGCCGTTCGATTCGGCCAAACCACCGGTGCTTCCGCCGTTGAAAGGATTGATATTGACGTTGTTCGTGGTGATGTTGGCGCTGGTGAGCGCATGAACGGCAGGCGAGCCGTTGAGAATGGTATCGGGAGCAATGGTACAAGATCCACTGGTGAGCGTGACGGTGGATCCTGCAACGGTACAGGCTTGGGCGGTCGCCCTCTCAACCACGGCGCCGGACGCAAGCAGAGCGAGAGTCGCGGGCGCGATCACAGCTCCGATCGGTATCGGCAGCACTGTCGCGTATATGCGTCTCCAGACCGATGTATGGAATGCCGGGGTGATGCCCGCAGGGCTGCAGGTTGAGGCATCAGTTCGGCGGTTATCCAATCGCTGACGTCGAAGGACTGAGCGCACCCAACAGCTCCTGGCGATCTCACAGAGGGCGCGAAAAAAAGCAGCCTGCAAATCACCGGAACCACAGTCGTACAACGTATTGCCTGAATTGTGACGAGGGCCGCTCGGGTTTGGTTTTCGCAGCTTGATGATGCTCCCGAGCCACGCAATGGACAGCAATACAGACCGAACAGACAGCAAGCTTCTTTCTCTCCCCTTCCCGCCTCGACCGGAAAACTGCTCGACCTGATCTTGTTGCTGGACGCGTGAAGCTCTGGAGGCGCCGCAAGCGCCTCGCGTACCGGATAGAAGCTTTGCGGATCGCACGTGAGAGCGGCTCACTCTGCAAGTGCGCGATAAACTGATGTTCGGCCGATCTTCAACGTCTTCGCAATCGCGGACGGCCCCAGGTCGGACGCCATCAACAGCCGCGAGACTGGTGCGGCCTCGTAGGCGTCGCTCAACTGTTCGACCCGCTACTTAATCGTCGCGTGGACCGTGATCACCGATGTGCCAGAAGTCTTCGGCCCCTTACCCGTTGCCTTGATGGCAAAGGTGTCACTTCCCTTGTATCGGGCCTTTGTCTTGTATTCGTAAATCGCAACGCTGACCTTCTTGAGCTTGCCGTGTGCTGGCTTTTGCGAGATTTCCGAGCTAGTCGTTGCGCCGCGCAACGTGATCGGGAAAGTGCAACTTTCCCCAGACGCAACGTTGATGTCACCGGTCGAATTCTCTCCCCAATCCGCCAGCTCCATCGATCTTGAACATTCTGGAGCTGCCATCGCGATAGAAACATAAGTTGGGTTGGAGGCACCCACGATAAGCGCGACAATAGCCAAACTGGACAACCGCATCACGGGGCTCCTCGATATGCGATTTGTTGACTATGGCTCTGCCGTCGAGCATATGGCAACTCGCCGCAATGCCACGGGCTGCCTCCTGTACTAGTGGCGACGGTGATGACGCGGCGCAGGAGCCATTGCCATTGACGATCCGAACGTTCCCAACGGACGCATGACATCCTCGGTCGGTTGGAAGAATACTGGCATGGCTGCCGCAGCGACGGGACGTTGACGGTTGCGGCTCGCGACCAAAGTCCCGCCGGATCCCATTTGCACAATGGTCGCGGTCACGTTGCGATGAGTGCAGCGACAGCCGAGCGCACTAGCGGCCCCAGGTGACAGATCAAGGAACGCCCCGGTGAATGGACCCCGATCGGTCACCGTGACTTGGATCGACCGGCCGCCGCTCTGGACCATCAGGACCGTGCCGAAGGGCAGCGTCCTGTGGGCGGCGGTCATTGCAGCGCAGTTGAGCACGCCCCCGGAGGCCGTTCGGCGACCGCACAGGCGGTCACTCCCGCCGTAATAAGTGGCGCTCCCGGAGAGACGATGCGCCTCGGCCACGGAAGAGAGCGAGAGGAGGAACATGCCGGTCACGACCATGCGTTTCATGCTGGATCCCTCGGGTGTGAAAGAGGCGCTGCGACAGTGTCGCCTCACCGCTAAGTCCAATCGGAGGTCCTACGGAGCAGGAGGTCAAACGCCAAGCCCATAGGCAGCTTCTAACTCTGTTGATCGGCAAAGGTGCCGGAAATGGGGCAAAATGGTCTGCTAGGCGGACCAGCGCCTCGGAGAGAAGAGCCCGAGATGGACGATCAACTGATGGGACCTGCGCCGCACGATCTATTCAAATTCGAGCAATCGGTTTCGGCGGAGGCTCTATTCACACAAGCATGCTTTCCCCAAAACTTTTTCCCTCCCCCACCCCTTTGGTCAGAAACTTGGGCAGGTCTGATCTTGCAGCCCCCACCCGCTTGCAAAAAGAGCCATCGCGCCCGGCGATGAGCCGTGAGTCATTGCACGACGAATTGCATTTCCGAAGAAAGTGGATTCCGAATTGCGTATCGATCAGATAGATTCACTGACGTTTACACATGAACGTGCGATCACGCGTAATTCTTTGGAGGATAAATCTTCTATGCGACCGGCAGTTTCCTACATTCGCGTATCCAAACCTAAACAGGGTCGCAGCGGCCTCGGCCTCGAAGCGCAGCAGGCTGCAATAAGGTTGTTCTGCGCGCAGCATGGCTACAGCATCGAAGCCGAGTACCGCGAGGTCGAGACCGGCAAAGGCGCTGATGCATTGGAGCGTAGGCCCGAGCTCGCAGCCGCTATGAAGCTTGCCCGCAAGCTTGGCCGAGGTGGCAAGTCAGGCGCGGCACCGATTATCATCGCCAAGCTGGACAGACTGAGCCGTGACGTTCACTTCATCAGCGGCCTTATGGTGCAGCGGATTCCATTCATCGTTACCGAGCTCGGGCCTGACGTGGACCCGTTCATGCTCCATATCCACGCTGCGGTAGCTGAGAAAGAGCGCGAGCGCATTGCTCAGCGCACCAGGGAAGCCCTCGCAGCCGCCAAGGCGCGCGGTCGAAAGCTCGGCAATTCTGAAATCGGGAGAGCGCGCCAGGAGGAAGCTGAGGTGAAGGCCGAGCAGTTTCGCTCGATCATCGCACCTCTTCTCGGTCTTCCGGCCAAGCGTATCTCTGCGATCCTGAACGACCGGAAGATCCTCACGGCGCGGGGCGGCATCTGGCAGGCGACCCAAGTGATCAGATTGCTGAATCGTCTTGAGCAGCACCCTATTCCCGGTCGTCCGACTTGACCTTCGCAGGCGAGCTTAGCAGCAACTGGTGCTCTTCCCTCGGCCGTCCACCAGCCGCAATGCGATAGAGCTCCTCATCGCTGAGCTGTTCAAGCGGAACGTCCTGCCGGTCAATAATCTGGGCTGGCTTGCCATCCAAGCGGTCGATCAATTCGTGAATGTAGGCGAGATTGCCCTGCTCCGCCTTGTCCAGCAGCTGGTCCGCGACCCTCCGCAGCGCCAACGGGCGGCTCCTAAGCGCGATCCGGAGCGCGTCGGCGAAGGGCCGTTCCTTGTTCGCGCTTCCAATTGGTCTACTCACGAACCCCTCTCATCGCCTTGGTACGTGACTCTTTTTATTCCACAATCCGCTTCGGAACAACTTACTGTTTCGGCGCTGTGAGAAGCTGCCCGGCGTTAGACATCCGTGTTTCATGTTCGGAAACGACGTCGAACCGTCGTAGCGCAATCAGTCTCGCTCGCAACGATTCCGCGTCATCCTTCGGCAACATCTGCAGCAACCTCTCTGGATGGATCACCTCTAGACCATCCTCAATCTCTGTCGTTGAGGCGACCTCCAGCCGTCGACGCTAGTCTGATCTAGCTAGATCGCAGCCAAGAAGACTTGCCAACTGATCTCGGATGTCGTGCCTCGAGGTAATTGTGCAGCATCAGATGTCGCTCCATCGAGACTCCATAGCGCAGCTATATTACAATACCTTTTGCCTAGCCGCAGCCACGTCGGCGTACATTTGCCAGCGGCAAAGTTCCAATCGTCGCATCAGTCGCGTGCTTAACTACGCGCCCCAACTCTCCGTGTATCGTATCAGGCGACATGGCGCGAAGTGGCGCACGGCTCGCGCTAACGCTAAGATCGTCTTCGCGCGGATAGGGTAGGCCACCCGAAAAGCCGAGACCGCACCGGCCTGCCGCGTCACAAGGTTCGGTCATGCTCGTTGCGGAAGAGCCATGTCGTTCACTAAGGATTCAATCCCCGAGGGGATGATCTCCATCTCCGACGCCCTCGATCTCGTTCGCAGAACAATTGGTCAGGGTATTCAAGATGGTGGCAGCCCGGAAAGCCTGCGAAGCGGTCAGCTGCGTGCGAGCGCGTGGCTCCGCGACAGGCTCGCTGAAGGATCACTGGTCGCATTGTTCTGGGACGCTCAGAGGAAGAGCAACCTGCAAGTAGATCGAGCCAACTGGGCTTCGATGGGAACCAACTTGAGTGTCCTGTCAGATCAGCAGCTGGAGGAAGTTGCGGCCCTGAACGCGGCTCATCCTGCTGCGATCGAAGCGCTGGGTGTCTTCGAAGCGGGTGTCGCCACCGCAAAAAGTGGAAAGGTCACCCTTTTCTTAGATCGCCAATCGGTCGACAAGGCTGTGGCAGCAGCGGCGCCGCCTCGCGGTCGCGATGTCGTTGGTCGAGGGATGCGTTCGCCGGCCTCACCGGGCGACGTGCCGGACCTTCAACTGAAGGTGCTGGAGATCTGCGAGCATCTTTGGCCGGATGGTTACAAGGGGCGAGCGAAAAAGCGTAACGACGCGATTCTCCAGGAATTCCAGCGGCGTTACAAAGACCAGATTAGCGTCAAAACTATCCAACGGGCATTGAGGTCTTTGCGGCCGGATTAAGCCCCGACGCACAAAGTGGCGACAAAGTCGCGACTGTCGCGACTTGTCGCTATGAATCGCGCACCTCCCTCAACATCGTGGCGCTCACGCGAAGGCGACACCGGCTGATACTGGCCGACGTTTCCTGCAGCGTTACCGGTCGCTGCGCTCAGGGCGCGGCACGGCGATCGATACCGTAATGGCGCTCAAGGAGGCCATCATGGCCAAAGAGGAAGACGAAGACTTCACGGCGGAGGATTTGGCGAAATCTCTCGCGAGCAAGTATCTGACCTCCACTGCTGTCGGCAGCCGCAAGCTCCGCCTGGCCATTTCCAAGGTCAAGAAGCAGAGGTTCATCAATGAAGATGGCAGCTCGGAGATCAAGCCGGTGCTGCACTTCTCGGACACCTCCGAGATGCTGCAGCTGAACAAGACCAACCGGCGCACGCTGAAGGCGGAACTGGGCGATCCGCCGGCCTGGGTGGGGGCGGTCGTCGGCGTCTACACCGATCCGACCCTCATCTTCAACGGAAAGCCCGCCCTTCGCGTGAGGGTGCTCAAGGCGCCGGAGCCGGGACCGACGGGGCCCGACTCCAACGACATCCCGTTCTAGTCCAAAATCACTGGGAAGCCTCGATGGCAGTCGAGGCTTCTCTCTTTTTGCGTTGCAACGACAATGACCGAAATCCGCCTCAAGCTGCTCGCGCAAGGCTACCAGCCCATCCCGACGGCTGGCAAGGTGCCCGTGTTGCCGCACTGGACTAAGCGCGGTCGGACGTCAGCCGGCGACATCGAGATGTGGTCCGGACTCTACCCGAACACCAATACCGGCATTTTGTGCGCGACCGTCCCCTGCCTCGACATCGACATCGAGGATGCAGATGCGGCCAATGCCGTCGAAGCGGTCGTCCGCGAACGGTTCGAGGAGCGGGGCGCGATCTGCGTTCGCTTCGGTCGTTCCCCTCGCCGTGCGATCTTCTTCAAGACGGAAACGCCGTTCAAACATACCGAGCGCAAGTTTGCTGCTCCGAACGGCGACACGAAGCAGAAGGTTGAGATGCTGGCCGACGGCAGGCAGGTAATCGTCCACGGCATCCATGAAGGCACCAGCAAGCCCTACTCCTGGTTCGGCGCCGCACTGCACGACACCCCGCGCGACGTTTTGCCTGCAATCGATCAGGCAGAAACGGAAGCCCTGCTGGACGAAATCGCGCACGTGCTCGTCGAGGCGCACGGCTACCGGCTAGCGACGTCCCGCAAGCCCCGCAACGGCCACGAACTCAAGCCCACAAACACCGATTGGGAAGTGCTGCAGCGCGACATTCTTGCCGGGCATTCTCTCCACGACAATTTGCGCGATCTCTCCTGCAAGATGATCTATGCGGGAATGGAGCCGGGCGCCGTCGTGAATTGCCTGCGGGGGCTGATGGAGCAGTCCACCGCCCCGCACGACGAACGCTGGCAGGAGCGTGTCTCCGACATTCCACGCCTCGTTGACGGAGCCGTGAAGCGGAAGACTGAGGCCGCCAAGCCCCCGCCCCACGCCGTTGCCGCTAAACCCGCCGAATCCGGCGCCACGCTCCTTGATGACGTGCGTGCCTTTCTGTGCCGGTTTGTCAGCTACCCTTCCGTGCATGCGGCCGTTGCGCACACTCTTTGGGTCGCACACACGCACCTGATGAGCGCATGGGAGAGCACCGCACGGCTTGCATTCCTTTCGCCGGAACCGGGGTCGGGCAAGACTCGCGCCTTGGAGGTGAGCGAGCCGCTGGTGCCGAGGCCGGTTCACGCCACGAACGTTTCGCCTGCCTATTTGTATCGGAAGTGCGGGGGCGAAGAAGGACCGCCGACGATTCTGTTCGACGAGATCGACGCTATCTTTGGCCCCAAGGCAAGGGAGCATGAGGACGTTCGGTCGTTCCTCAACAGCGGCCACCGCCGCGGCGCCACCTTCGGTCGTTGCATCATCTACGGCAAGCGCGTCGAGACGGAGGACGTGCAGAGCTTCGCTGCCGTCGCGCTGGCAGGGCTGGGCTGGCTGCCGGACTCGATCATGACGCGCAGCGTGGTCATCCGCATGCGGCGGCGCGCGCCCAACGAGCACGTCGAGGCTTTCCGTCACCGCACCCATTCCCCCATCGGGAGGAATCTGTTCCTCCGGCTCGAAGACTGGGCGGCAGCCAAGGCAGACCACGCCGAGGCAGCGCGACCGGAAATGCCCTCAGGCATCGAGGACCGCACCGCAGACGTGTGGGAGCCGCTGCTGGCGGTCGCAGACTTGGCGGGTGGCAAGTGGCCTGAACTGGCGCGCAAAGCTGCCGTCGCGCTGGTTGCCGCCGCGACCACCGATGCACCACAGAGCCTGAACATCCGCCTGCTGTCTGATTTGCGGACGATTTTCGGCGCCGCCGACGCGGCGGTCCAGACGACCGTCCCGCAAGGGCTTCCAACCAAGGCAATTCTGGAGGCGCTGCACGCGCTTGAGGCAGCCCCGTGGAGCCACCTCAAGGAGCCCTTCAACGACCATTCCCTGGCGAGCCGGCTGCATGGCTACGGCATCAAGTCCGACAAGCTCCGGCCGCATGGGGCGAACCAGTGCAAGGGCTACCTCCTCGCCGATCTGGAAGATGCGTGGCGGCGCTATTTGCCCCCTCCCGTCTCTCTCAGTCCCCGAGAAGGCGTCACAACCGTCACAAGCGTCACAAGCGAGGCTGTTCAGGGGGCAGCCGGTGACGCTTGTGACGATTGCAGCGTCACCAGCAAGGATCATCCGTCACATCACAATGCTCAGGCTACAGACGCTGTGACGGATGTGACGGATGTGACGCCTTTTCCGGGCGGCACAGAGAGGCCGACGAGGCTTGCGGTGGAAGGTTCCGAGAAGGGCCTGAGCGTTCGCTTCATCCGCGAGCTTGCCGAGTGGTATCTGGGCAAAGTCGAGGAAGAGCGGCTGGCGACCGGCACGGTCCGGCAGGCGGCACTGGATGCCGAACTGCGCGCGATTCTCTCGGACCACGGTGTTTTCCCCGAGTTCATCGAGATCGAGTCCGAGCGCGTGATGCAGGTCGTTTGCGCCCCCCTGGAGTACGCGGCCAAGTAATGAAGACGCGGACCAGTTCTACCGGCCCGCCGAGATAGTGGAAGTACACGATGACCGGAAAAAAAGCAGCACTCGCGGGAGCCGACACCGAAGTGGTGCACATCACCGCTGCGCGCCGCATGCTCACCGAGACACAGGTGCTCGAGATCATCCCCGTGAGCCGCACCACGCTTTACCGCATGGAGAAGGCAGGCCGGTTTCCGAAGTGCACTTACATCAGCCCGAACCGCCGCGTCTGGTACGAAGACGAAATCGTCAAGTGGCAGAATTCGGTCGATGAATTCAATCCGCGTCGGGCGCGGGGCAAGGGCCGGCGCACGCGCCGGATTGTTGCTGTTGGGGGTTGATTCGAATACGCGCTGAGGATTGGGTTGAAAGCCAGGCCGCGGTACTGCCGGTCGAGCATCGCGACGACTGCTCGCCGGTTGCGATCTTGCAGGTGCGGCTGGTCACGGACCGCGCGCGGACCTGCCGTCCGACTTCACCGAAGCATGGTTACAACATCGTCGGCGGACGATGAGCGAGATGCGCATCCGCCCCGGCTCCGTGCCAACTGAGCGGGTGACGGATGCGCTGCGCGGACAGTCCTTGACCGTCCTCGCGCACTCCAATCACAGACCGCGCCGAAGGGCAGCGGCTGTTCGACGGCGCGTCAGGGCGGAGCGGTTGCTCCTCGGCTGGCTCCACCCGATCCAACCGCGACGGCGACGACATCGATCCGTCGCGCAGGGCTTAGGTGTTTGCTCGCGCGGGTATCCAGCCCGCCTCGCTGATCGAGGACTTACGAGCGCGCCGTCTGTTTGGCGGTAACTTTGAGCGTGGCTTAGGAAATTCTGATTAGATGAGGCCGGTCTTGGTTCGAGCCGTAAACTCCGGCACAATAGGTCCCATCTTGCACATCGGGAATGACGTCCGGGCGTTTGCGAATGATGCCCGTCCATTTTTTGCCCGGATCGAGTTCACAAGGGAGCGCGCCTGTGCCGCCGACTTGCGGGTTGGCGATCATGAAACTCGCGGAAGGCCGAATTCGCCATCTCTTCCATGCGTTGGCGAACCGCAACACAACAAGATTTGTCAAAGTGGTGGTCTGGCCGCGCGATTGATCACCGTTATGGCCATCAGGTTCTTGTCATCATCCGCGCCATGGCCCCCAATCAAAATGGCATCAGGCATCAATGATAGGTTCAGCCGGACCAGTTTCTCGAACCAAGCCCTAAAATTCAGCCCAAACGCGGCGGTAGCCACAACTGCTGCGTAAACTGCAAGCCAAGTTTCGGATTTCATCGTCCCCAATCCCGCATCTCTTGCTGCCACGCCGTCAATGAGAAAGCTACTTCGCCGCCTTCCGTCGCGCGCGAGTTTCTGTGCTTCGGCGATCTGCGCTGACGTCATCTTTTTGGCGAGCTCATCACGGTATTCGACATACATGCCGCGATCTTTTGCTGATGCCCCGGCGGAGGCCAAATTCCACCACATATGCGCCCTGATGAAATCCTGCGGCATTCCCTCTGCATCGCGATACATGAATGCGAGATTGCTTTGCGCCCATGCATGGCCCCCATTGGCGGCGAGCTGAAGCCACTTCGCAGCTTCGGCGTAATCTTGCGGGACGCCGTCGCCACGGCGATAAAGGAAACCCAGTTGAAACTGGGCGCTGGGATAGCCCAGTTCAGCCAATGACCGGAACAGTCTCACCGCCGTTGGATAGTCATCGCGCTTCATCGCGGCGAAGGCGTCGTCCCAAATGTCCTTCGGACCTTCGGCCACCGCAGGCGCGGCAACGCATAGCGCCAGAACGATTGTCGCGATAATCTTGAAGCTCATTTTCCGTTGCCCCTCCCGTCGTTGCCGCGAGCTTGGCTTGTATAGCCGCCCGTATCAAGTGGCGGTCACAGACTTGGCGTGGAGCGACCGGCCCAACGAGCGGGGCGCGCTGTTCCGGCGACTGCGCCTTGACCACGATTAAGAGACTTCGGTTGCGGGATCGGCGAGCAGGTTGCGATCCTTGCGGTATTTCTCAATGGACCGTTAATCCCACCAGCCCACGAACAGCGCAACGTCGTTGTTGATGTCGCTGAATTGAGCGAGCAATTCCTCGTCCTCACGGGGCAGGCTCTTGAGGTCGAAAAAGTGCTTAAACGCATTCCAGCACTGGTTTCTCGTTCGGCGGATTGCCTTACGATCCATATGTGGCTGCGTTGTGAGGATGTGCATCGCAAACGGCTCTTCGCCGTGCGTCTCCGCCAGCCTTTCCGCCACTTCGCCGCCGCTCCTTGTCGCGGACGAACAGGTCAAGCGCCATTGCCAGTTGCGCCTTCGCAACCTTAATCTTCGTCAATGGCCGGATTGGGCTGCTGCTCTCGGTCATGCTGTGGACTTGTCCTCTTTATCGGCCCCGCGCATGACGATCCTGAGCGCATCGTCCTATTTCATTTTTTCCACCTTTGCGGACAGATCGGGGTATCGGCCTATTCTGTAGGTGGCATTCTTGCACGTTAGAACCCACACATCGTAATCCGGCTTTGACAGCTTCGTGTCTCGCGTTGCTTTCTGCGCTACATCGCAAGCAAAGCCTTGGCTTCGGATTTGAGCAGCCAGATCGCTCGCAACCGTTTGCGCTTTGGCAACGCGTCCGAAACCCTCGCCGCTCGACAGCATAGCGAGGAAAAGAATAGCTAAAATCGAAAGAGAATTCTTTGAGCGTAACATTCCTGCCTCCTTCACCCATTCGGGAGAGGATGCGCCGGGCGGCGCGGCAACGGCAAGCCGCTACAGATTGCGGTGGATAGCGTGCCGGGCACAACGGCGGGGACGCGCCGCTCAGTCCTGCTTATCAAGCGGCGGCTCACCGGCTTTGTCGGCCATCTACTGGCAGACATTGGCGATTTCGGTGCGCACCTCGAAGACGACCCGCTCGATGCTGCGCCGGATCGCTAGATCACCACGGCGCGCACCGGGTAGGCAAGCTCGACAGTGCGGTCAACGTGGCACCGGCAATCCCGTCGATTAGCGTATCGACATCCTCTCGGCGCACGAGTTCGCGCTTCTCTTCCATGAGCCGCAGTTGCAGCATCTCGGTCTTGACTTTGACGTGATCAGCGTCCGCCTCCGCCCGCGGCGATTGCTGCCGCTCGCGCCGCAAGTATCGCAGGTAGGCAACGCGGCTCTGATCGAGCGGGAAGCCGTTACTCTGTCGCTGGATTACGCCTTCGGCTTCGAGCTTGCCGATGTAGGTCCTGCTGCAATCGAGGTGCTGTGCCAGCGCGGATGCGCTGACGGTCGCGGGCTGGACGGATTGCCGTCGAGAGGCCGGTTTGGCGACGGGCGAGTGGTCCATGGCGGCGGTATCAGCCATCATGTGTTCGTTCCTATTGCGTCGCCAGCTCACTTCAGCCTTCCGCGGCATAGCGACCGTGGAGCCTATAGCAGTGCACCATCTCCTGAGCCTCCTAGCCAAGCGGTCGCATTGGCGCTGCACGCTCGATTTTGGGTCGTGTCAAATCTTGACCGCATCCGCAAATAGCGTGTCACCCCACTCGTATAGCGGCCGCATGAAGTCGGATTGGGTGTGGATTGCTCGACCCTTGCGGTCGCTCCATTTTCGTCCATAGGTATCGAACGGAAAGTGTCGAATGTAGTAGTCGCAGGTTTCTTCCCAATGTCCGACCGACAATGACTTACCATAGTGTTGGCAGTGCAGACCAGTTTCCACGCGTTCTACGCCGCTGGGCACTCGCCCATTCGCGAAAATGACTTCCAGCCGGTTTCGCCACAGCATTAGAATGTCTCGCTGTTCGGGGCCGAAGAAACGACGAAAATCCAACAGCGCCTGATTGGCCTGATAGGGAGCCTGATCGTCAGGTGTCAAATAGGCGTCGAAAAGTTGAACTCGTACGCCGTCGCAATCGGTAGAATGCGTTCGTTCCATGAACCCGCGTAAATCTCCAGTAACCCGCTCGTCCGGATCGAAGCAAAACATCCACTCGAACTGAAAATGTTCGCGCGCAACCTGCAGCAGGAGACCGCGATGTCGCACCTCGGCGATCCGGCGTGCCTCAATGTCCGCCTCCCACGACCGATTTGCAATAATCAGTGCGACCTTTGGGTGTCCGCTAAGGATTTCGAGCGTGCGATCCGTACTCGCGTCATCATAGGCGATGATGGCATCGACGTGCTTGCCGACGTAGTCCAGGGCGTCTTGGAGAATTAGCGCCTCATCGCGAATACGGGTAATGCCAATCAAAAAGTGCCTACGACCCAGTAGGCTTTTATTGCAAGCAATGATTTTTTCGCCGTCGCGGAGCTGCCAACCACTCGTGCCCGGCATGACTACCACCTGTCCGATAACGAATTAGCCAATGATGGAGCGAAGGCGCAGTAACGGCAAGAGCTAAGAATTTGTAGCGCTGATGTTCGCCCTAGGGGCGCAGCGCATTCTTGAGCAAAGGCCTTGCCTTTCTGTAACTGCAACCACGATTTTCTCGGACCAGATACCATCGATAGGCAGGATCGCGCGGTCCCGGCACAGCTCCTTCTTCCTTACAGTACCTGCAGACCGATGGCGCAGGGTCGCCGTCGTCGGAGGGCCGCCATGGCGGGGGGGCGTGGTACAAATGCATAGATCGCCTCGCAAGGACAGGTCAGCCATGCTCTGAAAGAGCGCCGAAAGACACTTACTCACCTTCAATTGTTCGCTATCCTCTTTGCAACGAAAAGGGGTGCGGTGGCGGGGCTCGTGCATATTGTTGACGACGACCCGTCCTTTCGGACGGCTATGGAGCGTCATTTAAAGCACGCCGGTTATGAAGTCGCTGTCTATGCCTCAGCGCAGGCATTGCTGGATCGCTTACCGACCGTCCCGATCCCGAGCTGCATCCTCCTCGACGTTCAAATCCCCGACTTGGACGGCCTCGCGCTGCAAAAGAAGTTAAGCGAACTCGGCTCGATGTTGCCGATCATATTTCTTACGGGCTACCCCGACATCCCGGCCACGGTGCGCGCGATCAAGGCGGGTGCGGATGACTTTTTCACCAAGCCAGTATCGTCCGACGACCTGCTTCCGGCCATTGAACGCGCGCTGGCGCATCACCAAGCCTCTCGCGAACAGCAGACCAAACTGGGTGTCATTCACGCCCGCATCAGGACACTGACGCCGCGCGAACGACAGGTCTTCGACCTTGTCATTCGGGGCAATATTAACAAGCAGATCGCACACACGCTCGGAACGACCGAGCGCACCATCAAAGCTCACCGTCACGGTGTGATGGAAAAAATGCAGGTTCGCTCGTTAGCCGAGCTGGTGTCTGTTGCCGAGAGGATCGGCGCTATTTCCCCAACCACCGAACACACCCTCTAAGCTGGCAAGATTATCATAGGTAAACGCCACGGCTCGGCAGAGCTGATAGCGTTTATGCACCCCAGAACGGTCAAGTGGTCGCGGTGTGCAAAGTAGGCAGGTCATAGTCGTTGACGACGATCTTGGAATGCTGAGGGCTAACCAGCGGCTCCTCCGGCAGCATGACTATGAGCCGATCCTCTTCTCGTCTGCCGAAGAGCTGGAGCAGCACGCGGACATCGACAAAGCACTCTGCATCATCTTGGACATCGACCTTAACAACCGCAGATCAGGGATCGACCTGCGGCATCAACTCAAGGCCGAAGGCATTGCGGTCCCCGTCATTTTCATCACGGGCAATGCGAGCTCTTCGACCCGCGAGGCTGCACTGCGATCTGGATGCGTCGCATTTTTAACGAAGCCGTTCTCAGCGCACGAGCTGATTGAACCGCTCAAACAGGCGCGCGGCCCGCTGGAGCGCGGGCAGTAGCGCCGCCAGCGAACAGGCCCTAAATTGAGGCCCTGCGGTCTGCCTTGTCTGCAGTCTCCAGTATCGCAAGCTGACTCGCGAGGCCCGTAAAACTGCGAGATATATTCTTCAACACGTTCACTGTTCGCTCGGGTGTGCCGGGTTCAGCGGCCCTGCATCTGAACGCAACGGCGAATTCCCGGCAATCTGCTGCCGTGGGTATCTCAGCAGGTCCGGATCCGCCGATTGCTGGTCGGCGCAGAAGTTCTTCAGATGCGGCGATCTGTGCGCGTGAGCGTTTTATTTGCTCCTGCACGGCTCTTTTTGCGTGCGGATGCTCATCGAGTGTGCTGCGGTGGCTCTCTTCGACGTCCTTACCGGGGTAATAGCGCACGGCTGTTCGCCCCCTGCACGCTTAGATGAAGGTGAATTGTTTCACTCCTAATGAACCTCCGCAAGCCCGGTCAGCTGAGAAAGTCGCGAGCCGACGGGACAGGGAACGACATCATGTCATCGCGTAGTCATCACGCGGTCGCGCAATGGAGCGCGCCGCGCCCCAACCAATGAAGCCGACGCTTCAACAGCGGGACTGACCCAATGATAAGTTCGACCGGATAGGAGCGCCGACAGCGCCCGGCTACACCACACAATGGCAGGCAACTCAGTTGCCGGATATGGACGATGAGCCGACATTCAATAGCTGTGAAATGGCTGTCACGATCTGCGCGGGCGCAAACGGCTTCCGAAGAAGGACACTGTTCGGAACACCCAGCATCGGCCACTCGTCAGCAGCGACACCTGTCATGTAAACCACAGGGAAATTTGGATCGACCGCACGGGCCGCCCGCGCGACGTCCCAACCATTAAATCGACCCAGCAAATTGATGTCGGTGATGAGCGCGCTGTACCGGGTCTGGCGACCCTTCAGCAGAGTGACGGCTTCCTCGCCGGTTCGCGCGGTGGCTGGCTCGAAGCCGCCCTCGTTCAACACGTCTGCGACCATGACTTGAACTGCTTCGTCGTCTTCGACAACAAGTACCGTCGGCAATTCCACGAACTCCCCCCTCCCGTGCTCGCAACCGTGCTGGACGTTACAAAGTGGACAGAATAAGAAAGTTCCGGAGGGGACTAAAAAATTACATTTGCCCCGTCGAGGCGCCCGCTTCTAGTTTCCCTTCTGCTTCTGCCGCAGGAAGTTCACCGAAATCTCCTCGCCGTTGACGCCGTCAAGCTGACAACGACGATAAGCAAGGCCAGTGCAGGAAAGCAGCAAGAAGAACTCCGCCAGTGGCAACCCTTCAATCGAAGTTTCAACTTGGAGTGTTGCGCTCGTCTCGGACACATCCTTGATGGTACATGAACGGCGCCAAGTGCCATCGATGGCCATCATGTGCGCAGGAAGGGCACGCTCAAACGTGACACGCCTTCCGTCTTTGTCTGTTTCCTTCGCCATCTTCGATACCGAACCGTTTTTAGTTCATGTAAGCGAGATGGACTAAGAGGCGGTAACCGCGCGTGGGAAAAAGCGGCACAACAGTTCGCGAGAGATAAGGACGTGATCTCGCGACTAGTTGCCGGACCACGCGCCATATTGCGATGAGTTGTCCCCGCCGAAGGCCATAACAGGCGCTTCCTGCTGCGGCGACCGCTGCTGGTCACGTCGCGCACGGGCCTCTGCCGCGCGCCTCGCCTTTCGCTCAGCGTAGCGGCGCTTCCGGTCCCGTTCTTCGGCATCAGCCTTTCGGGTCTCCACCTTCTCCACCTGCTTTTGGACCGGCAGTTGCACTTCCTTTATCGGCTCCGAAGCTGGCTGCATGACAGGTTGTTGGACCGATGTCTGCTGCTGAGCAAGTTGCTGAGGCGGCTGAGCGGCTTCTGCGGAACTGGGCAGCACAACGCGAACAGGGGCGGGCACCTCGCTAGTAGAACGATGGTGGAGCCCGCTAGGCGCATTCAGGGCTGACCCTGCCGTTAACAATCCACCACCGAAGCCGACCGCCAAAATGACAAAAGTCGTACCGATCCCCGCAAAGAATGCGCCCGTGCCTGTCGCCATTGAACAACTCCCCGTTTGGGTTAGCGAACGCGGCTGCGACAGTTTACGTTCCCGGGTGATAGGGAAGAAGTAGCAGTAACCTATTCGCTCCCACCCCGTCGTCCACACAGCGCCTTCTTCGGGCCAAGCAC
Organism: Bradyrhizobium sp. RT6a; assembly: GCF_040547675.1. NCBI lineage: Bacteria > Pseudomonadati > Pseudomonadota > Alphaproteobacteria > Hyphomicrobiales > Nitrobacteraceae > Bradyrhizobium > Bradyrhizobium sp. RT6a. The sequence goes on along the minus strand of NZ_JBEPQC010000003.1, from coordinate 118,321 downwards.
AGGAGGGATACCGGCTCAGCGGCGGCGTGGTGACGCCCACAGCGACCCGTTCGAAACCGCGTCCGACCGTCTACGGGCCGCCGGATGTGAAACTAGGGCCTAATAGGGCCCGGCCCTTTCCGGCCGGACGCGACGCCGCGCGCCCATCCTGATAAGCCGTTCATTGGTCGAGGCTTTTTAGTTTTCCCCGACCGCCCGAAATGACTGGACGCCAGGACCACACGGTTTTGCCGTACGCACGGCCCGCCATTTCGCCACCGGTTTCGACGACGTTGTGCACGTTGCCGCCGACCTGATGACGAGACGAAGCCTAGCAGCGCCGCTCGTCGGAACGAAGCCTTGGGCTCACGGAGAGCAATCCGCCCTGCCCACGCCTCTCGCACCCGAACGCTGCCGCGTCCACCGCAAGCCCGGCTCGCGAACGTGACGACACAAGATCGCCCCTCAAGAATGAGCCGGGATGAGCGACACATACGCCAATTCCGAATTTCGGTAAAGTGGAATATTTTTATGGAGAGGGGTTGACGGGGTGTGTTGCCCGACGGGGCTGGTGCCGCTCCCCTTAGAGCAACGGATTGGCTGATTTCCACGGAGGTCTAATGACCGAGGGATCTGCCATGGGTCGGGTCACCGCGTCTGTTCTTATTTCGTTCGTGCCGGTCAAGGCTGCCCGCCATGTATTCCGAGCGCCTGACCGGGACGTGGCATCAATTTGCGGTGGACACCTGCGGGCGGTGTCGGAACTGTGCCGCGCCGTTCGTCTTGAGTCCAAGTCCCCGTAATGGAGTGTTGCGTAGCATGGCCCCCCGCGCGAACTGGAAAGGCTTTTTGCGTCTCTCGTTGGTCACCTGTCCCGTGGCGCTCTACCCGGCTACGTCGGAGAGTGAGAAGATCTCCTTCAACCAGCTCAACCGTCAGACCGGTCATCGGATCAAGTAAGTGAAAGTCGACGCCGACACCGGGGACGAGGTGTCCAACGAGGACATCGTCAAGGGCTACCAGCTCGAGAAGGACCAGTTCATCGAGGTGACCAAGGAGGAGCTTGAGGAGATCGCGCTGGAATCCACGCGGACCATCGAGATAGACGAGTTCGTGGACAAGGCCGATATCGATCCGCGCTACCTAATCCGCCCCTACTACATCCGTCCGGACGGAAAAGTCGGCCACGACGCCTTCGCGGTCATCCGCGAGACCATCCGCGAGATGAACAAGGTTGCGATCGGGCGCGTGGTGCTCACCAACCGAGAGCACATCATCGCGCTCGAGCCGATGGACAAGGGCCTGGTCGGCACCTTGCTGCGGTATCCCTACGAGGTCCGTAGCGAGCAAGAATACTTTGAAGAGATCCAGGACGTCAAAGTCACCAAGGACATGCTCGATCTGGCCAAGCACATCGTGAACCAGAAGGCCGGATCGTTCGAGCCGGAGAAGTTCGAGGACCACTACGAGACCGCGCTGATCGAGCTCATAAACCAGAAGCGTGCCGGCAAGCCGATCGTGCCGAAGGATCGGCCGAAAGGCGAGAACGTCGTCGATCTGATGGACGCGCTACGCAAGAGCGTCGGCGGGGCAGCAGCCAAGACCGAGGCTCCGAAAAAGCCTGCCAAGAAGACGAAGAAGGCTGCCGCGGCTCAGAAGGAGATGCTGATGCCGATCGCCGGTAAGAAGCCGGGTAAGGAAGCGGCGAAGAAGCCGACAGCAGGCGCGCGGAGGAAGTCGGCGTGAGTTTGTGAACATCCGGTGATGCCCGATGGCAGTTACGGACTGACATGGAAGAGGTCGCGCATGTCAGGGCTGAGCTGCGGCTCGGCACAGCGGGATGGAATGTTCCGCGAGTCTCGAAGGAAAGAGTTGGCGGGGTAGGTAACCAACTTGAACGCTACGCGCGGGTGTTGAATGCCACGGAGATCAACTCATCATTTCATAAGCCGCACCGGCGTTCGACCTATGAGAAGTGGGCGAACGCGACGCCAGATGATTTCCGCTTTTCGGTAAAGGTGCCGAAGTCTGTTACTCATTCGTCACAGCTTGCGCGGGGTGAACTCGATCGATTCATCGAAGAGAGCGCCGGACTTGGCGCGAAGCTCGGGGTTTTGCTCGTTCAGTTTGCGCCTCGCAGAATGTTCGTTGAGTCCGATGCGGAGTTCCTGTTCCGCGCACTGCAGGAAAGGACCTCGGCCGCTCTCGCTTGCGAGCCGCGTCACGTCAGCTGGTTCACGCCCGAGGTCGGCGCTTGGCTCAGGGAACGTCAGATTGGCCGCGTCGCCGCGGATCCGGCGCGGGTGCCCGATGCCGACCTGCCGGGCGGGTGGCCGTGCCTGTGCTATTTTCGACTGCATGGAGCGCCGCGCATCTACTACTCCGCGTACGACGGCGCGTTCCTTCGGACCCTGAAGCGGCGGCTCGGTGCTGCGTCTTTGTCGAGTGAGACCTGGTGCATCTTCGACAACACCGCCGCCGGGGCAGCACTCGAGAACGCACTAGACTTGCTCGCTTGAAGGGCTTTGCAGCGGCCAGTTGATATCCCTCACGTCCTCCAACTTCGTCGAAGGCTTTGAGGCTCGCACGCACCCGTTGCCATCCGAGCGGCGCGACAGCGCAGGCGACCTAATCGGAACGTGGCGGGCACTCCGGGCACGTATCGCCAATCGAATGCAAAACCTCGCGCACTTGCCCGACGGCCTGATCCGGAGACAAGCCCTCGGGTGGTTCCTGCCTGGCGATATCCAATGCGTGCTCGCGCGCATGCGGGTCGGCCCGGTCCTTCGCCCAGCCGTGCTCCTCGCATTCGTGGATGGCGCCCGCCTCCTGCAGCACGCTGAGCGCCCATCCGCGCAGCGTTCGGATCGCTGGCCGCCTTTCCTTCGTCATCAGCATCGAACTTGCTCCTGCCCGGACGAATCCTTTTGCCCGTCTTCTCGTTCCGAGCGCTTAGCACGCAGCAGGGATTCGCAATCGGCAGAGCTGAGGTTTGTCCCGTGTTCCGCGCTCTGGCACGATCGCGTTCGGCTGCAGCACGGCTCGGCCGAAGAGGCCGCGGAAAGTTTCGATCAGTTCGTAAACTCCCGGAAATCCTACACTCGGACCAATAGCTGTCCCGCTTGGCTTCCCGGTGCTTGGTGGGTCTGGCCCATCCTTAGAATAGATCGCAAGGGTTCTGCCCGCTGAGGCGCGCCCACCCTTCAACTCCGGGCGCCGAACCGTCAAACGCTGTACCACCGCCGCCTTCGCGAAAAACTCGTGATACTAATGTGGTACCATGAAAGTTCGAGGATCCCAGATTAGCAGGAAGTGCCTGATTTTTTGGTAGCGGGAGAGGGACTCGAACCCCCGACCCCAGGATTATGATTCCCGTGCTCTAACCAGCTGAGCTACCCCGCCACAGGGTCGCGAGGGCCGAAACAGCCGATCTCGCGAACGCGCGGCATATAAGGAAGGGGGCGGCGGGCTGTCAATCCGAGTTTGCTTCCGCTTGGGCTAAAGCTTCCGCCTTCGCCAAGGCTTCCGCCTTCGCTAAAGCTTCGGCGGGACATGTCGGCGGGCAGGAATGGATGGGTGTGTTTTGGGCCGAATCTCGGGCCAGATTCGTCATGGCCCGGCTTGTCGCGGCCATCCACGACCTCTTCCCGGCCGCCCACGACCTTTGCGGGCGGCCAGCAGAACGTGGATGCCCGGGACGAGCCCGGGCATGACGGCGAAATTGGGGAAGCGTAACGGGCTTCGCCTACGCCAAGGCTTCGTCGCGACGGGGCTATTTCGGCCGTACCGTCGGGTCGCCGCCGGGGCTGCCGGGGGGCGGGATGACGGGCATGGCGCCGTTCGTGCTGGGCGCCGGGGCGTGCATCTCGGGGTCGACGCCGGAGGGCGGGCAGAGCACGCCGTCCGATTTCGCCAATTTGTCGCCGAGCGGTTCCCGGGACTGGCCGGTGGTGGTGCCGTCAGCGGAGCGGTTCGGGCGGTCCTGCGGCGTACAACCGGTGGCGTGTTGCGGGGATGGCGGCGCGGTTTGTTGCGGCGGCGTCGCCGGGGCGGGCGGGGCCTGCGCGATCGCGCTGCCGGAGGCGGCGATCAGGAGGCTGGCCAGAATGATTTTTGATGTGGTGCGCATGGGAGGGAAACGCGCGGGCGCCGCCGCGTGTTCCGCGCCCCCGATCACGATTTGAGGTAGCGGATCAGCGAAAAGTGTCCCATCGGCGGCATCGGGCGGCGCTCGGCCAGGGTGACGCCGCCGTGTTTGGCGGTCCAGTCGACCAGGCGCTGCCATGGAAACTCGGGGCGCCAGCCGAGGCGACGGGCGAGCGGCGCAAACGCGAGCTCGGAGAGTTTTCGCAAACCCTTTTCCGCGCCGATGTGGTTGACCAGGATCAGCTCGCCGCCGGGCTTCAAGACGCGCACGAACTCGTCGAGCGTGCCCTCGGGATCGGGCACGGCGGTGATGACGTATTGCGCGACCACCGCGTCGAAGAAGTTTTCGGGGAAGGCGAGGTTTTTCGCGTCCATCACCGAGAGCACTTCGACATTGGAGAGCCGCAAGCTCCGCACGCGCGATTGCGCCTTGCGCAGCATCGGCTCGGAGATGTCGACGCCGCAGATCCTTGTGGTGCGCGCATAGTCGGAGAGCGAGAGCCCGGTGCCGACACCGACGTCGAGGATGCGGCCGCCGATGCGGTCGGCCTCGGCGATGGTCGACTGCCTTCCCGCGTCGAACACCTTGCCGAACACGAGATCGTAGACCGGCGCCCAGCGGCCATAGGCCTTCTCGACCCCGGCCCGCGAGATGTCTGCTGCCATGCCCCCTGCCCTATATATTTTTTAGCCGCGGACCGCTTCTGCGAGCGGCCTCGTCGTGCTGCTTGCGGCCTTCGCGGCGGCGCTTTGAATGAAGCCGCCGCCGAGCACGCGGCCCTGGCCACCGGCTGCGTCGTAGAACACGCAGGCCTGTCCCGGCGAAACGCCCTCTTCGCCGGCGACGAGCTCGACCTCGTAATGACCGTTCGCACCGCGCAGCCAAGCGGGCTGGGGCGCGCGGGTCGAGCGCACGCGCACGAACATTTCGAGACCATTGCCGATGGCGCGGTCGATGTCGCCATCGCCGATCCAGTTGACGTCGCGCAACACGATGCGGTGCATCTTCAGCGCCTCGCGCGGGCCGACGACGACGCGGCGGTTGGCGGCCTCCAGCCGCACCACGAACAGCGGTGCGGCGGCTGCGATGCCGAGGCCGCGGCGCTGGCCGATGGTGAAATTGGCGATGCCGTTGTGACGGCCGAGCACGCGGCCGTCGAGATCGACGATGTCGCCGGGGTCCATCGCGTTCGGCCGCAGGCGGGTGATGATGTCGGTGTAGCGCCCGGTCGGCACGAAGCAGATGTCCTGGCTGTCGTGCTTGTCGGCGACCGCGAGCCCAAAGCGCCGCGCCAGCTCGCGCGTCTCGGGCTTGGTCATGTCGCCGAGCGGAAAGCGCAGATAATCGAGCTGCTCCTGCGTGGTCGCGAACAGGAAGTAGCTCTGGTCGCGATCGGCATCGGCGGCACACACCAGCGCGCGCGAGCCGTCGTCGCGGCGCCGCGAGGCGACGTAATGGCCGGTGGCGAGCGCGGTGGCGCCGAGCTCGCGCGCGGTCTTCAAGAGGTCGCGGAACTTGACCGAGCGGTTGCACTCGATGCACGGCACCGGCGTCTCGCCGAGCGCGTAGCTGTCAGCGAAATTATCGATGACGGATTCGCGAAAGCGGTCCTCGTAGTCGAGCACGTAATGGGGAATGCCGAGCTTGGCGGCGACGTCGCGGGCGTCGTGGATATCCTGGCCGGCGCAGCAGGCGCCCTTGCGATGGGTCGCAGCGCCATGGTCGTAGAGCTGCAGCGTGATGCCGACGACGTTGTAGCCTTCCGCCTTCAAAAGCGCAGCCGTCGTCGATGAATCGACGCCGCCCGACATGGCAACGACGACCCTGGTATCCTCAGGACGGCCTTCGAGATCCAGACTGTTGAGCATGGGCCTTAAAGCGTTGTGGACGGCGCGTTGGGCGATCCGCTTGGATGCTTCCGGCGGGACAAAAGCGATCCCCGGGAACCTAGAGTTCCCGAAGGGCGCGGCCTGCCCGGTCGAAAGCGGCTGAGAGCTGTCTCTTTAATATAGGCGGCCTTCCGGTGAAGCAATCACGGACCCCGCAAGGTTTACGGCAATTCTTGCCGGGGAGGCAGAAATGGCGGGGCTCGGGAAGGGCCAGCGGCGGAGCGCCAAATCATCAAGACTTTGATTTTACTCGATAAAATTGCTGCGCGCGAGGGTGGCCCGCTCCTTGCTACCTCTCATGGCGAAGATGTTTCCAAGGGGTTGCCTGTGGTCGGTCGTACGTCAGATGTCGTGGCAAGCGTGCAAGTCCAGAGCGCGCAGCAAAAGCCTGCCCGGTCGCAAGCACCGAAAGAGAGCTCCGCCAACGATTCCTTCGGCTCGCTGGTGGACAGCAATACCCAGGCGATCAGCGACAGCGCGGCGTCCGCCGCGCAGGACTCCCCGCGCCGGACCGATTCATCGTCCTCGGCCTCGGACAAGGGCCCGCGCGATCGTTCGGCGACCGACAAGTCCTCGCAGAGCAAGGCCAGCGACGACGCCGACAATTCCGCGTCCGCCAAAAACGACACCAAGAACGACGCAAAGAGCGACGCCAAGAGCGACTCCACGGCTGATGCGGCCAAGGCTGATAGCAAGACCAAGGACAAACCGGAGGCGTCCGACGCCAAATCGGCCGACACGTCTGCGGACAAGTCCGACGAGACCAAGGGGGACGAGGCCGGCGGCACTGATGGCCTCGCCGCCGCCGTCGATACCGCCGCCGCCGCGCAGATTGACACGACGCAGGCCGCCTTACTCGATCCGAATGCACTCGTGGTGGCCGTGCCGGTCGATCCCAACGCGGCTGCGAACCAGGCCGCCGGCTCCGCCTCCTCGCCGCTGGCGATCGCCGCCGCCGGCATCGCTGCCAGTGCGTCAATCGCAGCGCAGATCGCCGGCACCAAGATCGATACCGCGACGCCGGGCGACAAGAGCGCCAAGACCGCAAGTGCCATGGTCGATGCCGACACCTCGGCGACGCTGGCCGATGCCGCGACCGGGGCGACCGATTCGACCGCGACGGATGCGAAGACAAATGCCGGCCTGATTGCCGCCGTCGACCAGGGCACGCCAAAAACCTCGTTCCAGGCCGCAGCCCTCGCGCAAGGCGGGAGCGACGTCTCCAATATCGGCCAGGATACCGGCAAGGCCAACGCCGCGCAGACCGCGGCGACGGCTGCGTCCGCCAACACGGCGCATCCGCAAGCCGACAAGCCAGCAATGGACGCGAACGCAGCCGAGGCCAAGGCTGGGACTTCCGACCGCACCGCCGATGCGGCACCCGCGACGGCAACTCATCATGCCCATGGGGGCACGCAGGCCGCTGTCCCCACCAACGACAGCAGCGCGCAGGCGGCATCCGCCATTCAAGCGCCGCTGACCAATACGACTTCGGCCGCGACCGCATCGACCGCGACGCTCACGGCGACCGCGGCGAATGCCAACGCCATTCCGATCAGCGGCGTGCCGATCGAAATTGCCGCCGCCGCACGCGCGGGCAAGACCCGGTTCGACATCAGCCTCGATCCGCTCGACCTCGGCCGCATCGACGTCCGCATCAATGTCGACCGCAACGGCCAGGTCACCTCGCATCTCACCGTCGAGAAGCCGGAGACGCTGCAGATGCTGCGGCAGGACGCGCCGCAATTGCAGCGCGCGCTCGACGATGCCGGCCTCAAGACCGGCAGCAACGGGCTGTCCTTCAGCCTGCGCGACCAGAATTCATCGGGCCAGCACTCCGGCCAGAATAACGACAATGGCGGCAATGCCCGCCGGCTGATCATCAGCGACGAGGACGCAGTTCCCGCTGCCCCGGTCGGGCGCAGCTACGGCCGCATGCTCGGATCGAGCAGCGGCGTCGACATCAGAGTGTGAGGAGTATCGAGACATGACCACCACGAATTCCGCCACCGCCCCATCCGTTGTCTCCGGCACGACCGACCTGCCGAAATCCTCGTCGAACACGAGCCTGGGCTCGAACACCGGCGCGACGCTGGCCGGCAACTTCCAGACCTTCCTGACGCTGCTGACGACGCAGCTGCAGAACCAGAACCCGCTCGATCCGCTCGACACCAACCAATTCACCCAGCAGCTGGTACAGTTCGCCGGCGTTGAGCAGCAGCTCAAGACCAACGACTCGCTGTCCCAACTCGTCACCCTGCAACAGACCACGCAGGCGACCCAGGCGCTCGGCTTCGTCGGCAAGACCGCCCTGGTCGACGGCACGACCGGGACCATGACGAATTCGTCGGCGACCTGGCATCTCAACGTGCCCAGCGACGCCACCGTCGACATCACCATCGCCAATGCCAGCGGCCAGACCGTGTTCACCGGCAAATACACCGCCGGCGCGGGCACCGACGTCCCGTTCACCTGGAACGGAATGGGCAATGACGGCACGCAATGGCCCGACGGCAAGTACACGATCTCGGCCACGGGTAAGGATGTCGCCAACAACAATGTCGGTATCGCCGCGCAGGTGCAGGGCACGGTGTCGTCCGTCGACCTGACCCAGTCGCCGCCGCTGCTGACCATCGACGGCGCCAGCTACACCCTGAGCCAGGTCAAGAGCATCATCGCGACGGCCAGCAATTAAAGGCGGAATGCCGCTGGATAATCGGTGTCGTCCTGGCGAAAGCCAGGACCCATAACCACCGCAAGCCGTTTTGGTGCGAGGACGTGACCCCGAGTCGTCGTAGCGACTACTCCCTGGGGTAATGGGTCCCGGCTTTCGCCAGGACGACAATTGGAGCCTTGCGACACCCCGCGCAGGCCTCGTTCGTTAGTAAAGTATTTACGAACACCCCCTCGGCCCGCCTGGACGCACCGTCCCGCCGGTCGAGACGGCTGCGTTCCAGCCATTTTCAACGAGAATTGTATTGAAGCCTTAGGCTTAGCGGATTTTTAAGCCGGCGGGCGTAGGGTTCCTGAGTGAGTTCAGTGGTTGAGAGTTTGTGAGTACGCCATGACAGAACCCCATCGCCCGAGGGTAAAATACGTCATCGGGCCGGACGGTAGTCCGTTGACGATTGCGGATCTGCCTGCACCCGGCACCAAACGCTGGGTCATCCGCCGCAAGGCCGAGGTCGTCGCCGCAGTCCGTGGCGGTCTTCTCTCCCTCGAGGAGGCCTGCAGCCGTTACACCCTGACGGTTGACGAATTCCTCTCCTGGCAGTTTTCGATCGACCAGCATGGTCTGGCGGGACTTCGCACCACCCGTATCCAGCAATATCGCCAGTAGGCAATCCGGAAATCTGCGGCTTTTGACGAAAATCGGCCTCGCCTTGCGAGGCCGATTTTTTTCACGTTTCGTTTTGGCGCTACTTTTGTCGCAGCTCTTAACCTTCGTTAACCATATCGAAACCATCACCTAGGCAATAATTGCCCAGTCGGCCTTTCCTGTGAAAGCAGCCGAATCTGTCGGGGCGGTTGCTTGCAAGGTCTTGCGGACTTTCTGAAGGGTATCGGAGCCGCCCGGTTCGGGGCGATGATCGCGGTCACCGCCGCGCTCGTCGGCTTCTTTGCGTTCGTCATCATGCGCGTCACCACGCCGCAGATGACGACTCTGTTCACCGACCTCAGCGTCGAGGATTCCTCGGGCATCATCAAGGACCTGGAGCGCCAGGGCATCCAGTTCGAGCTACGTAACGAGGGCACCATCATCATGGTGCCCAAGGACAAGGTCACCCGCCTGCGGATGAAGCTCGCCGAGGGTGGCCTGCCCAAGGGCGGCGGCGTCGGCTACGAGGTGTTCGACAAGTCGGATGCGCTCGGCACCACCTCTTTCGTCCAGAACATCAACCATCTCCGCGCGCTGGAAGGCGAGCTCGCCCGCACCATCCGCGCCATCGACCGCATCCAGGCCGCCCGCGTCCATCTGGTGCTGCCCGAGCGTCCGCTGTTCTCGCGCGAGGCGCCGGAGCCGTCGGCCTCGATCGTGGTTCGGGTCCGCGGCGCGCTGGAGGCCCAGCAGATCCGCGCCATCCGCCACCTCGTCGCCTCGGCCGTGAACGGGCTGAAGCCGCAGCGGGTCTCGATCGTCGACGAGACCGGCCAGCTGCTCGCCGACGGCGCCCAGACCGACCCCGACCAGCAGATCGGCGACGAGCGCCGCACCGCCTTCGAGAAGCGGATGCGCAAGCAGGTCGAGGACATCGTCTCCTCCGTGGTGGGCACGGGGCGCGCCCGGGTCCAGCTCTCCGCCGATTTCGACTTCAACAAGATTACCCAGACCTCGGACAAGTACGATCCCGAAGGCCGCGTGCTGCGCTCGAGCCAGACCCGCGAAGAGCAGAGCATGACCGCCGACAACAACGGCCAGGTCACCGTCAACAACGAGTTGCCGGGCAACCAGCAGAACGGCGGCGTCGCGGCCAAGGACCAGAGCAAGAAGAGCGAAGAGACCAACAATTACGAGATCTCCCGCACCACCAAGACCGAGGTCACCGAGGCCGGCCGGGTCAACCGCATCTCGGTCGCGGTGCTGGTCGACGGCATCTACTCCAAGAACGAGAAGGGCGATCTGGCCTACCAGGAACGCACCAAGGAGCAGCTCGACCGAATCGCCACGCTGGTGCGCTCGGCGATCGGCTTCGACCAGAAGCGCGGCGACCAGGTCGAGGTCGTCAATCTGCGCTTTGCCGATGCTCCCTCCACCACCCCGATCGCGGAGCCGAGCGGCTTGCTCGGCATGCTCCAGTTCACCAAGGACGACGTCATGTACTTCGTCGAGCTCGGCGTGATGATGCTGCTCGGCCTGGTCGTGCTGTTCCTGGTGATCCGCCCGCTGGTCAGGCGGATCCTGGCATCCGACGAAGTCGCGGCCGCCATCTCCGGCGTCCTCACCGGTCCCGCCGCGAGCGACGAAGCAGCGCCCAGCGGCCAGCCGCTCCTCCCGAGTGGCGCCGCGAGCGCGATCGACGTCGCCACCGTCCAGGGCCAGGTCCATGCCCAATCCGTCCATCGTGTCGGCGAACTCGCCGAGCGCAATCCCAACGAGACCGTCGCCATCATCCGCCAATGGCTGACCGAACCCACAAAATAATCGAGAAGTGATCTGACATGGCCGCTGCCCTGCAAAACGCCAATTCCAACGACATCACCAGCGTGATCTCCACGCTCGGTCAGCGTGCCGGCAGCCGTGCAGGCGCGAAGGTCGAAGCCGTGGCGGGGCCGAAGCGCGCCGCGATCCTGATGCTGGCGCTCGGCGAGCAATATGGCGGCAAGATCTGGGGCTTGCTCGACGACGACGAGGTGCGCCAGCTCTCGCTGGAGATGTCGACGCTCGGCACCGTCGAGGTCGACACCGTGGAGGACATGCTGCTCGAGTTCGTCTCGCGGATGTCGGCCTCCGGCGCGCTGATGGGCAATTTCGACGCCACCGAGCGGCTGCTCCAGCAATATCTGGCCCCCGAGCGCGTCAACGGCATCATGGACGAAATCCGCGGCCCCGCCGGCCGCAACATGTGGGAGAAGCTCTCCAACGTGCAGGAAGAGGTGCTCGCCAACTATCTCAAGAACGAATATCCGCAGACCATCGCGGTGGTGCTGTCGAAGCTGAAGCCGGAACACGCCGCGCGCGTGCTCGGCATCTTCCCGGAGGATCTGGCCCTCGACGTCGTCAACCGCATGCTGAAGATGGAGGCGGTGCAGAAGGAAGTGATCGAGAGCGTAGAGAAGACGCTGCGCACCGAGTTCATGTCCAATTTGTCACAGACCCGCCGACGCGACGCCCACGAGGTGATGGCGGAAATCTTCAACAATTTCGACCGCCAGACCGAAACCCGCTTCATCACCTCGCTGGAAGAGGACAACCGCGAATCGGCCGAGCGCATCAAGGCGCTGATGTTCACCTTCGATGACCTCGTGAAGCTCGATTCCGGCTCCGCCCAGACCCTGATGCGCAACGTCGACAAGGACAAGCTCGGCGTCGCGCTCAAGAGCGCCAACGAGGACGTCCGCAACTTCTTCTTCGGCAACATGTCCTCGCGTGCGGCAAAAATGCTCCAGGACGACATGGCGGCGATGGGTCCGGTCCGCCTGCGCGACGTCGACGAGGCCCAGGCGCTGCTGGTCAACCTCGCCAAGGACCTCGCGGCCAAGGGCGAGATCATGCTGACCAAGAACCGCGCCGACGACGAGCTGGTGTATTGATGGCCGCTCCGGCAAAATTCCTGTTCGACAACGACTTCGCCGCGCCCGACCGGACGCGCGAGAAGGCCGCAACCGCGGCCGAGATCGCCCAGAAGGTCGCGGAAGCCGAGGCGCGCGCCTATCAGGACGGCTTCGCCGCCGGCCAACGCGAGGCCAAGGCCGAGAGCGACCGCCGTGTCGCGCTCGCCATGGAAGAGATCAACATCGCCATCCGGGGCATCGCCTCAGGCATCGGCAACATCGAATCCAAGATGGAGACCGAAGCGGTCGACGTCGCGGTCGCAGTGGCGCGCAAGCTGTGCGCCGATCTGGTCGCCGCCGAGCCGCTCGGCGAGATCGTCGCGCTGGTCAAGGACTGCTTCTCACATCTGGTCGCGACGCCGCATCTCGTCGTCCGCATCAACGACGCGCTCTACGATTCCGCGCGCGAGAACATCGAGCGGCTGGCCAGGCAGAACGGCTTCGAAGGCCGGCTGGTGATCCTGGCCGAGCCCGAGATTGCCACCGGCGACTGCCGGATCGAATGGGCCGATGGTGGCGTCGTGCTGGAGCGCGCCGCCATCGCGGCCAAGATTGACGAAATGGTGGGACGCTATGTTGCGTCCCGCAGGGGGAGCTAAGCCATGAGCGACACCGACGGACAGGTCCCGCTGCCCGATCTCAACGGCCCGATGCCGCCTGCCGGCACCGACGTCGGCTACAACGAGGACGAATACGCGACGCGCGCCGCCGCCGACCTCGAGGCCGTGTTCGACGTGCCGGTGCAGGTTTCGGCCGTGCTCGGCCGCTCCAAGATGGACGTCAGCGAGCTGTTGAAGCTCGGACCCGGGACGGTGCTTGAGCTCGACCGGCGCGTCGGCGAGGCCATCGACATCTACGTCAACAACAAGCTGGTCGCCCGCGGCGAAGTCGTCCTGGTCGAGGACAAGCTCGGCGTGACCATGACCGAAATCATCAAGACTGAACGCGCCTAAAGCGACGACGCGCGGCAGCGCGACCAGACGGACAGGAGACTGACATGCGGCTTCTCATCGTTGGCACATTGAAGGGCCAGCTCACCACCGCCACCAAGATCGCGATGGCGAACGGCGCCACCGTGACCCACGCCGAGGATAACGAACAGGCGATGCGCGTGCTGCGCGGCGGCAAGGGCGCCGACCTGCTGCTGGTTGACGTCGCCCTCGACATCCGCGATCTCGTGATGCGGCTCGAGGCCGAACACATCCACGCCCCGATCGTCGCCTGCGGCATCACCAACGACGCCCGCGCCGCGGTCGCCGCGATCCACGCCGGCGCCAAGGAATACATCCCGCTGCCGCCGGACCCGGAGCTGATCGCGGCGGTGCTGGCTGCCGTCGCCAACGATTCCCGCGAGCTGGTCTATCGCGACGAGGCGATGGCCAAGGTGATCAAGCTCGCCCAGCAGATCGCGGGCTCGGACGCCTCGGTGATGATCACCGGCGAATCCGGCACCGGCAAGGAAGTGCTGGCCCGCTACGTCCATACCCGCTCGGCGCGCGCCAAGCGCCCGTTCATCTCGATCAACTGCGCCGCGATCCCCGAGCATCTGCTGGAGTCCGAGCTGTTCGGCCACGAGAAGGGCGCCTTCACCGGCGCGATCGCCCGCCGCATCGGCAAGTTCGAGGAGGCAACCGGGGGCACGTTGCTGCTCGACGAAATCTCGGAGATGGACGTCCGCCTGCAATCCAAACTGCTCCGCGCCATCCAGGAGCGCGTGATCGACCGTGTCGGCGGCACCAAGCCCGTCCCGGTGGACATCCGCATCATCGCGACCTCGAACCGCAACCTGGTCGAGGCCGTACGCGAAGGCACGTTCCGCGAGGACCTCCTGTTCCGGCTCAACGTCGTGAATTTGAAGATCCCGCCGCTGCGCGAGCGTCCCCTCGACATCCTCGAGCTCGCCCAGCACTTCGTGAAGAAATACGCCGAAGCCAACGGCGTGCCGATGCGCCCGATCTCGGCGGAAGCCCGCCGCGTGCTCTCCACCAACCGCTGGCAGGGCAACGTCCGCGAACTCGAAAACACCATGCACCGTTCGGTCCTGATGGCGCAGGGCGACGAGATCGGCGCCGATGCGATCCTCACGCCCGACGGCGACCGCCTCGACCTCGCAAAGACCGCGCCGGCCGTGGCGCATGCCACCATGGCTGCCGAGCAGGTGACGCGGGCGCTGGTCGGCCGCACTGTCGCGGATGTCGAGCGCGACCTGATCCTGGAGACGCTGAAGCACTGCCTCGGCAACCGGACCCATGCCGCCAACATCCTGGGCATCTCGATCCGCACGCTGCGCAACAAGCTCAACGAATATTCCGACGGCGGTATTCCGATCACCCCCGCCGGCACGCCGGGTGAATATCCGCGCATGCCGATGGTGGGTGCGTAGGCGCTCTACGCTGACCGAGAGAAACGAATGCCCGGGCTGGTCCCGGGCATTTTTCTTGAGAAGAACGCAAAACAGTCGCCACAATCGGTGGCGTCCGGCGAAAGTCAGGATCCATCACTCAGTGCGAACGGTAAGCCACGCCGACCCATTCGGAGCTACCCTTCCGCCGCGTGAAGCAGTTCACAATCAAACCACAACAAGATGGTTAGAGTCCTCGAGCCGCGCGACGTGATGTCGGGCAGAGCCGCATTGGTCTCGCGAAACGTCCTTTACATCGAAAGGGCATCCCATGAAGAACTCGCCGTGGACCATGTTCCGCCTCTCATTGATTGTAACGCTGATCGCAGCGTCGGCGCCGCTTGCGCGCGCCGATGTGATCATGGATTGGAATGCAAAGGCCGACGCGATCGCCACCGAAAAGCAAATCCTTCCAGCGCCCCACAGCCGTGCCTTGTCCATGATGCACGTCGCGATGTTCGAAGCGGTCAACGCGATCGATCGCCGGTACGCGCCTTATAAACTTGCCTTATCCGCGGATCGTTCGACGTCGCGGGAAGCTGCGGCCGCAGTTGCGGCTCACGATGTGCTGCTGTCGCTCTATCCGGACCTCAAGCCGGAGCTGGATGCGGCGCTGACGAATTCTCTGGTACCGATCGCCAACGGCCAGTCCAAGGTCGCGGGCATCGGCCTCGGCAAGGAGGCCGCGATGCAGATCATTGCACTTCGTGCCAACGATGGTAGCGCCGCCCCTGAAACTTACCGGCCCGTGACGACGCCGGGTGCCTACGTTGCGACCACTGTCCCGCTGTTCTCGACCGCGGGCGCAACGACGCCCTGGATTATGACGTCCGGATCGCAGTATCGCCCCGGCCCGCCGCCGGCGCTTGGTTCAGAGGTGTGGACCCGGGACGTCAACGAAATCCGCGAGGTCGGCAGCCGAACGAGTGCGATCCGGACGCCCGAGCAAACCACCGTCGGTCGATTCTGGTTCTTTGTCGGTGCCCGCACTTACAATCCGATTGTGAGGCAGGCGGCAACGGCCAAGGGTATGGATCTCGTCGACTGCGCCCGGCTGTACGCACTGACGTCAATTGCCGGCAACGACGCCTTCGTCGCCGTTTTCGACGCGAAGTACCACTACAATTTCTGGCGGCCGATCACGGCCATACGCAACGCCGACCTGACGTCGAACGCAGCGACGCCTCGCGACGCATCCTGGCTGCCGCTGGGGGACACGCCGATGCATCCGGAATATCCCTGTGCTCACTGCATTACGTCGGCAGCGATTTCGACCGTGCTCCAGACCATCGTTGGAGATTTCGGCGAGTTCTCGGTGACCAGCCCCACGGCACCAGGCGTCACCCGCAAATGGACGCGGCTCCAGGACTATAGCGACGAAGTCTCCAACGCCCGTATCTGGGCCGGCTTTCACTATCGGTTCTCGACCGAGATCGGCAAGGAGATGGGCCGGAAGATCGGCGCCCTGACCATCGCCACGCAGCTTCGCGGCGTGGAAGCGATGGCGGAGCCGAGCCGTTAGCCGGTTGCCACACCGTCAACCTCGTTCTGGCGATAGCCGGGACGACGTGGGAGGCACGGTGCGTCCAATTCCGTGGACCGGCACATGGCCGCACCGCGTTCTCCGACTAGGTCACACCGGCGCAAGGCCCTATAACCCCGCGTGAAACCACGCGAGGGTCAACATGTCTCAAGCTCAAATCACGGACTGGCTGGCGACACAGCGGCAGGCGATGATCGACCTGCTGCGCGATGTCGTGAACATCGATTCCGGATCCTATGACAAGGAAGGCGTCGATGCGGTCGGGGCGCGGTTCGAGCAGCATTTCGCCGAGCACGGCATTCCGTTCCGGCGCGAAAGCCACGGTACTTTCGGCGATGCGATCCACGCCGAGGTGGCAAAGCCCGGCAGCAACGAGAAGCCGGTGCTGTTGATGGGACATCGCGACACCGTGTTCGGCAAGGGCGAGGCCGGTCGGCGTCCGTTTACGATCGAGGGCACGCGCGCCTATGGTCCCGGCGTTGCCGACATGAAGTCCGGCGTCGTCATGAACATATTCGTGGCAACCGCCTTTCACAAATTCGGCGGCAACCCGCACCCGATCAAGCTGCTGATCACCTCGGACGAAGAGATCGGCTCGCCCTCCTCGCGGCCGGTGATCGAGCGCGAGGGACGCACCGCGCGCGCCGTGTTCAATTCCGAGCCGGGCCGCCCGACCGGCAATATCGTCACGGGACGCAAGGGCGGCATCTTCATGCATTTCGCCATTACCGGCAAAGCCGCGCATTCCGGCGCCAATTTCGCCGCCGGCGTCAGCGCAATCGGCGAGCTCGCGCACAAGATCGTGCATATCCACGCGCTGACCGATCTCGACAAGGGCATCACGCTTAATGTCGGCCTCGTCTCGGGCGGGCAGTCCGTCAACACCACGGCGCCTTACGCGGAAGGGCAGATCGACCTGCGCTACGTCGATCCCGCAGATCGCGCGAGGGTGATGGCCGCGATCGAGACGATCATCACGACACCTTACGTGCCTGGCACCAGCGCGACGCTGACCGTCAAGGGCGAGTTCGTGCCGGTGGTGCAGAGCGCCGATTCAAAGGCGCTGTTCGAGAACTATCAGGCCGCCGCAAGGCAGGCCGGTCTCACCACGCTTCAGGGCGAGTTCTCCGGTGGTTGCGCCGATTCCGGCTTCACCGCCGCGGTCGGGACGCCGACCATCTGCGGGCTCGGCCCGGTCGGCGGGCTCGCGCACACGCCGGAGGAATATCTCGAGCTCGACAGCATCGTGCCGCGCGCGCAGGCGTTGGCGCTGGCGATCTTGCGGGGGTAGTCGCACACACTCCGCCGTCATGCCCGGGCTTGTCCCGCCTGCGCGGCCGAAGCCGCTTCGGCGAGGCGAAGCCCGGGCATCCACGTCTCTCCGGGAATCGCGGCTGCGCGTGGATGGCCGGGTCAAGCCCGGCCATGACGAGGAGAGAGCCGTCACGAATAGCTCGGCGCATCCGGCCTGCGGAAGATCTGGATGGGGTCGCCCGGCACGATCGGATGGCCGCTGAACATGGCATAGGCGTAGAGCGCGAGATAGGCGATCGCGAGCGCGCCGACCGCGTAGAAGGCCCAGGTCGCGACGCGTTTCATCATTGCGCTCCATTGCTGTCCCGGCGGGAGGCTCAGGCAGCGCTTCTAGAGCGATGAGGGCGAAAAGGCCAGCCTGCACGGCCTGTCGCCGGCGGCGATCAAATGCCGCGCCGGACCTGGGTGGGAACGCTGACGTCCGCAAGCCTGACCGCGTCTTCGTCCTGATCCACCGCCACGTACTGACCGTGCCAATAGGCCAGCGCAGCGTT
This sequence comes from Bradyrhizobium sp. RT6a, assembly GCF_040547675.1. NCBI lineage: Bacteria > Pseudomonadati > Pseudomonadota > Alphaproteobacteria > Hyphomicrobiales > Nitrobacteraceae > Bradyrhizobium > Bradyrhizobium sp. RT6a. The sequence goes on along the minus strand of NZ_JBEPQC010000003.1, from coordinate 100,281 downwards.
GCGGGTCGAATTCCTGACATCGCGCACCCGCCCGATGACGATGCCGTGCGAATGGCGCTCGATGATCTCCTCGACTTCGCAATCGACGGCGGACAATGCGCCAACCAGCAGCGGAACACCCGAGACCGCGGTCACCCATCTGGCGCCCGCGAAACGATCGGCCCCCTTGAGCCCGCCCTTGCCGGCAAAGCGCTCGGCGATTTCGAGCTGATCGGCTGCTAGGATGTTCACGCCGAAGGCGCCATGGCGCCGGATCAGCGGGAAGGAGGAGGCATCGCGGTTGATGCTGACGATCAGCGTCGGCGGATCGACCGAGAACGAGGCGACGGAGGTGACCGTCATGCCGGTGATGTCCTTGCCCCGTCCGGCGGTGATGATGCTGACGCCGCCGGTGAGATGGCGCATGGCGCCGCGGAAATCGGCGGGCGAAACGGGGATTTCAGTCATGAGATCGCGGGGCACTACATTCATGGCATACTCCCCGAAGCGGGGTTCCCTCTATTTAGGTACGATCGTCCGCCGACAAAAGGTGGCTCAGGATCGAGCCTTCGAGACCCGCGAGCTCGGCCGAGCCGCGTTCGCGGGGCCGGGCCGTGTTAACCACGACGTCGTGGGCGATGCGCCCTTCCTCGATCACCAGCACCCGGTCGGCCAGCGCGACCGCCTCGGCGACATCGTGGGTCACCAGGATCGCGGTAAAGCCCTGGTCGCGCCAGACCCGCTCCAGCAACCGCTGCATCGAGATGCGGGTCAACGCGTCCAGCGCGCCAAGCGGCTCGTCGAAGGCGAGCACACGGGGACGCGAGACCAGCGCGCGGGCAAGAGCGACGCGCTGCTTCTGGCCGCCCGACAGTACCGAGGGCCACTGGTCGCGCTTGTCGGTTAATCCAACCTCGGTCAGCGCCTTATTGGCGCGTGTATGCGCATCACTGGATGAACGATCTCGACCGAGGCCGACCTCGACATTGGAGAGAACGCGGGCCCAAGGCAACAGCCGCGGCTCCTGGAACATCACGCGGATATCCGCGGGCTTCACGGTGTCGCCGAGCGAGATGCTGCCGGCGTCGAACTTCTCCAGGCCCGCGATGAGGCGCAGCAGCGTGCTCTTGCCGCAGCCGCTTTTTCCCACGATGGCAACGAACTGGCCGGCCGGAATGTGCAGGTCGATGCCGCGCAGCACCTCGTTGTCGCCGTAGGATTTGCGCAAGCCGCGGATGCTGAGCGGCAGGCCGCTCGTTTGCACCGGGCGCTCCTCGCGCACGACGCGGGCGTGAGGCGCGAAATTGGCACGGCTGGCGAGTTCGGTGTCCGGAAGGGAGGTACGAAGGGCTGTCTGCATGTGATTCCCAGTATGTCTGCTCAGCGTTTCCAATAAGCGGGGTGCCAGGAGAGCGTCAGGCGCTCCAGCACGCGGGAGGCGCTGTCGGCGAGCTTGCCGAGCAGCGCGTAGATCAGGATCGAGAGCACCACGACGTCGATCAGCATGAACTCGCGCGCCTGCATCGCCATGTAGCCGAGGCCCGAGGACGCCGCGATGGTCTCCGCGACGATCAGGGTCAGCCACATGATGCCGAGTGCGAAACGGATGCCGACGAAGATCGAGGGCAGCGCGCCCGGGAAGATCACGCGGCGGAACAGCTCGCCGTCGGTCATGCCGTAGATGCGGCCCATCTCGATCAGCTGGGGATCGACGGTGCGGATGCCGTGCAGCGTGTTGAGGTAGATCGGGAAGAACACGCCGAGCGCGACCAAAAACAGCTTCGCGCTCTCGTCGATGCCGAACCACAGGATCACCAGCGGGATCAGCGCCAGATGCGGCACATTGCGCACCATCTGCAGCGTGGTGTCGGTGAGCTTGGCCGAGAGCTGGGACAAGCCGTTGGCAAGACCGAACGCGAAGCCGATGCTGCCGCCGATCAGGAAGCCGATCGAGGCCCGCCAGAACGAGACCCAGATGTTGCGAACCAGCTCGCCGGAGAGCAGCAGCTTCCAGCCCGCAAGCAACACGTCGCTCGGCGCCGGCAGCACCCGCGTCGGCACGAAGCCGGTGACGCTGGCGACCTGCCAGATCGCGATGATGGCGAGCGGCACGATCCACTGGATCAGGCCGTCGACTCGCGGCAGGCGCAAACTGCGCGGGAGTGAAACGCTGTCGATCAGGCTCATGATTGCGACACCTGCTGCTGCGGACGATAATCGCTGCCGACCGTTTCACCAAAAGGGCCACCATTGAAGTGAAGCCGGGTCACGTTGCTGGGCTGCTCCAGCGAGAGCAGCGGGAACACCAACTCGGCGAAACGATAGGCTTCCTCCAGATGCGGGTAGCCCGACATGATGAAGGTATCGATGCCGATGTCCTGATACTCCCTAATGCGGGCCGCGACCGTCTGGGCGTCGCCGACCAGCGCCGTGCCGGCGCCGCCACGCACGAGGCCGACACCGGCCCACAGGTTCGGGGCGATCTCGAGCTTGTCGCGCTTGCCGCCATGGAGCTGCGCCATGCGCTGCTGGCCAACGGAATCCATCCGCGCAAAGTTCTTCTGCGCGGTCGCGATGGTCTCGTCGCTGACGTGCTTGATCAGCTCATTCGCCGCACGCCAGGCCGCGTCATTAGTCTCGCGGACAATCACGTGGAGCCGGATGCCGAACGATAGTTTTCGACCGCGTGCGGCGGCCACCTCCCTCACCTTGGCGATCTTCTCGGCGACCAAGGCCGGCGGTTCGCCCCAGGTCAGATATTTGTCGACGGTGTCGACGGCGACGTCGATGCCGGCATCCGACGAGCCGCCGAAATAGAGCGGCGGACGCGGCGACTGCACCGGAGGAAACAGCAGCTTGCCGCCTTCGACGTGGATGTGCTTGCCCTCGACATTGACGGTCTTGCCGGCGAGCAGCTCGCTATAGACGCTGAGGAACTCGCGGGTGACCTCGTAGCGCTCGTCATGGGCGAGGAAGATGCCGTCGCCCTTGTTCTCGACGGGATCGCCGCCGGTGACGACGTTGACCAGGAGCCGGCCGTTGGTGATGCGGTCGAGCGTCGCGGTCATGCGCGCGGCCACGCTCGGCGATTGCAGGCCGGGCCTGACCGCCACGAGATAGCGCAGCCGCTCGGTGAACGGCGCGACCGAGGAGGCGACGATCCAGGAATCTTCGCAAGATCGCCCGGTCGGCAGCAGCACGCCGAAATAGCCGAGCTGGTCGGCGGCCTGCGCGATCTGGCGCAGATAGTTGAAATTGACCTCGCGGCCGCCGATGCCGGTGCCGAGATAGCGGCCGTCACCGTGGGTCGGCAGGAACCAGAGGATGTTGGCGTTGCTCATGGATGTGCTCCGATGACTAGCCGTAGGTCGTCCCGACCGCGGCGGCGACGATGCCGATCGACATAACGATGGCTGCGATTACGCGTTGAACGATACGCCTCATGTTCAAACCCTTTGAGATGGGGAGATTGGTGGGCACGATCAGGCTGCCGGGTTGCGCCAGACGATGTCGCGGATCACGATTGGCTTTGGGATCAGGCCGAGCTTGTGGAAGCGGTCGGCGACACCCTGCTGGGTCGTGACGATGTCGTCGGTGACCGGGCCGACCACGAAATTCGCGCGATTGGCAGCGACGGTCTGGATGTCCAGCGGGACGCCGGTGATCGCGGCTAGCGATTTGGCGACCTCGTCGCGGTGCTGTTCGGCCCATTGACCGGCCGCGGTCGTCACGTCGATGATCTGTTGCAGGATGGCGCCGTTGTTCTTCGCGAAATCGCGGTTGGCGATGAAGAAGGAGTTGGTCTTGGTGACTTCGCGCGCATTGATCAGGATGCGGCCGCTCTGCTTGGTCTCGCCGATCGCGAAATACGGATCCCAGATCGCCCAGGCCTCGATGCTGCCATTGGCAAAGGCAGGCCCGGCATCCGGCGGCGTCAGATAGACCGGCGTGATGTCCGCATAGGTGAGGCCCGCTTTCTCCAGCGTCTGCACGACGATGTTGTGGGCGCTGGAGCCCTTGGTGAAGCCGACGCGCTTGCCCTTCAGGTCGGCGATGCCGCGGATCGGCGAGTCCTTCGGCACCAGGATGCCCTGCCCGTTGGTGATGGGCTGGCCGGCGGCATAGACGATCGCCGCGCCCGCAGCCTGGGCGAACACCGGCGGGGAATCGCCGACCGCGCCGAAATCGACGCTGCCGACATTCATCGCTTCCATCATCGGAGGTCCCGACGAGAATTCGACCCATTTGACGTCGATGCCCAAGGGCGCGAAATGTTTTTCCAGGGCGGCCTGCTGACGCGTGATAACCAGCACGCCGGTCTTCTGGTAGCCGATACGAATTTCCTTCACCGCGCCTTGTGCTTTGGCGCTTGAAGCGAATGCGGCGGCTGCCGCAGTTCCAGCGGATAGTTTGAGAAAGTCCCGACGTTGCATCCGACACTCCCGATCGCGTGCGGCCGTCCTTCATTCGTGCTCGGGAATGATGGTGTGGCTTATCGGAGGTGTCGAGACGCGCGGAAAAATAGCGATGCAGGCACTGCGCGGGTGGCAGAGCGCATGATTAATCTTTCAATCCACGGAGCGAATGCAGGGGATATTTTTCCGCACGCGAATGTGAAAAACGCACGCAACCGGGCCGAGATAAAAAAATCGCGAAAACAACCCCATGCACAGTAGCCGGGCCGTGCGAAAACAATGACTTACGCATTATCCGAAATGCGTTTGACTCGTCGGGCAAAACAGGAGCAGGATGTCATCATGGCGGCGTTGCGGATGGACCGGTCCTTGCCGGACTAATGCAGCCACCTCACCGGCAGATTTTGCAGCCCCCGAAACGCCCAGCCGCCGATCCGCACCGGTTCGTCGTCGGCGATCTCGAGCCGGCTGGCACGGGCGAACAATGTCGGCAGCGCGACGTCGGCGATCATAGCGCGCGAGGCCCAGGCGCCCGCGCAGAAGTGCGGGCCAGCGCCGAACGCGACGCTCTTGGCCGTGTCACGCCGCACGTCGAACTGGTCGGCGCGCTCAAAGTGCTTCTCGTCGCGATTGGCGGAGCCGAACATGAGGAATACGCGTTCATCGGTTTCGAATGCGACGTCGCGGATCGTCCACGGCTTCGCGATGCGTCGCGGCGACATGCCGATCGGCGAGATCCAGCGGGCATATTCCTCGAAGGCCTGGAGCCACGTCACCTCGCCCTTGCGCACGAGATCGAGCTGGTCGGGATGGGTCAGCAACGCCCACACCGTGCCGGCGATCGCCTTGCGCGGCTCGTTCTGGCCGCCGGAGATCGCGAGTTTTACATTGGCGCGCACGCTCTCCATCGCCATCCCCGACGCGAGGAGCACGCCGAGGATGCTCTGGTCGGGATGCTTGCGCATCACCGGCAGGATGTCGTCGATGGCGGCATCGATGCCTGACGTCGCCGCATGACAGCGCGCCTCGACCGCGGGATCGCCGGCGTAGTTGGCGATGCCCTCGATCATGCCCTGTGACCAGGCGTCCATATCCGCAAAGCCGATATTGGTGAGGCCGGTGATCGACTTCAGGCATTCGCCGGAGAACGGCAACGCGAAGTCGCGCATGAAATCGATGCGCCCGGGCTCGATCGCGTCAATGATGCGGTCGGCATGGGCCTGGAACAGCGCGCTCCAGTGCGCCTTCACCGTCTTCGGCGACACCGTCGGAAACATCGCGCGGCGCTCGACCTGGTGCGCCTCGCCGTCCTTGCGCATCATGTTGTGGCCCATCAGCCGGTTCATCAGGCCTGCAGGCTGGTGCGAGGAGAAGACGTCGATCTGTTTCTCGGAGATCGAGATGTCGTCGCGGCACGTCAGCAGCGTCGAGCCGAGCTGCGGCACGAAGGCGATTGGCGCTTCTTTCCGCATTCTTGCAAGCATCGGATAGGGGTCGGCCCAGAATGCCGCCGGGTCGATGTCGATGCGCGGCGCCGTGCTCAAGCTTCGCTCCATTGCTGTTCGCCACCAAGGTTAGCGGCTTCAGGAGGCGCCGTCTGTCCCCAGCGATTGGGACAGCTTCAGTTCAGGCTGCGCGGGCCGGCGAGCAGGCGTAGCACGATCGCAAACAGCTCGCTTTGCGAGGAGATGCCGAGCCGCTCATAGGCGCGCTTGCGATAGGTCAGCGTCGAATGCAGGCTGATGCCGAGCGCTTGCGAGATCGCCTCGGAGCTGAAGCCGGAGAGGATCCGCCGGCAAACGTCCTGCTCGCGCGGGGTGAGGCTGGCGAGCGGCGCGCGCGTCGCGAAGAGCGCGGCGAGAGACTGCTCGGTCGTTGCCGCCGAGCTGTGCTGGAAATGGCGTGCCACGCTCGCACTGATGGCCGGTGCGATGGCCTGAAGCCGCGCACGCTGGACGTCGCTGAAGCGGCCCTGGACAGCGATGCGATAGAAGTTGACGTAGAAGCAGGTGTCGTCGACCCAGATCGCGGTCGCGCATTTGTCGACGATGCCGGAATCCACAAAGAACAGTTTTCGGTAGCGGGCGCCGTACATGCGCGGCGCGAAGGAGGGCAGCACGAGCGTCGCGCGGCCCTCGCCTTCGAACAGCGCATCGCGGTTGGGATCGGATTGGTGGAACTGCCCGGCATAGGCGGCGCCGAGATCGCCGCCGATCGGGATGTTGCCGGCATCGAGCAGGCAGTGTGCGGCGCCCGCGCGGCTCAGCGAAAACACCATGCAATGCCCGACCCCGGCCTCCCGGCGCAGTGTATCGATCAGGATATCAGGGAAATTCGGGCGACCGATGGCGAGCACCGCGGGCGTGACATCGCCAGCTGCCGGATTTGCGGGCGTCCCGTGAGGGCGCATCGTTTTCTCCCCATCGCCTTTTGATGAAATTTATCAGCAATGGCCGCGCAGCGGAAGGCGGGTGTCGCCGGATATCTGCCGCAACGTCGCCGAGGCAGGCGGACGAAGGGAGCGCCTCAGTCGGCACTTTTTCGCAAAATCTTGTCCATTGCCTTTCCCTTGGCCAGCTCATCGATCAGCTTGTCCAGGTAGCGGATCTCTCGCATCGTCGGCTCTTTGACATCCTCGACCCGGACGCCGCAAACCACGCCTGTGATCAGGGTTCGCGAAGGATTGATCTTCGGGGCCTTCGCAAAGAACGTTTCAAAGTCCGTCCGCTATTCCAGTTGAGCTTCCAGTTGCTTCTGATCGTAGCCTGTCAACCAGGAGATGACCTGATCGACCTCTGCTTTGGTGCGTCCCTTCTTCTCCGCCTTCGCAACGTAAAGCGGGTAAACGCTTGCGAAGCTGGTGGTATAGATCCGGTGTTTTGTCATGAGCATTCCGGGATTGCTTGTTGCAGGACGTGACACCCTACCCCGCAGCCGCCTTCGCTGGCGCGACGCTGACGGCGAGCTTGCCGTAGCGGTCGGTGAAGGCCTCCGTGTCGATTTCCTCGAGCTTGATCTCGCCGCTCATGACGCCTTGCTTCCACGCCGCCTGCGCCGGATCGTTCTGGAATTCCGGCATCACCTCGCGGCCGAACAGCTCCAGGGACTCGCAGATGTGCTCGTGGCTGTTCTTGCCCGCTTGGTTGAGCAAAATCACCTGGTCGATATGCGAGCCCTGGAAGCGCTTCAGCTTCCTGCGGATCGTCTCTGGCGAGCCGATCAGGCCGCCGCGCAGCGCGGCCTCCTGCGCCTCCGGATTATCGCGTTTCCACTTGTTGTACTCGTCCCACATGTTGACGGTGTAGGGCGCCGGACGCTGGCGATTCTGCGAGGCGCCGTAGAAGCGCAACGCGAACTGGAAGAAGGTGGCGCCGTCGGCGCGGGCGCGGGCCTCCTCGTCCGTCTTCGCGCACATGAAGAACGACACCAGCGCCATGTTCGGGTTGATCTCGTAATCGGCGAGCTTGGCGAGCCGCTTGGTCATGGCGTTGTAATAGGCGTGCACCCAGGCATGCGCGGCGTCCGCGCTGACGAACTGGAAGCCGAGCGCGCCAAAGCCGTGCCGTCCCGCGCGTTCGATGGTCTGTAGTTGCGAGCAGGCCATCCACAATGGCGGATGCGGCTTCTGCACCGGCTTCGGCACGACGTTGCGCAACGGGATGTCGAAATATTTGCCGTGGTGCTCGCTTCCCGCGTCCTTGAACATCGGGAAGATCGCGGCGACGGCTTCCTCGAACACCTCCTTCTTGGTCTCCATGTCGCGGCCGAACGGCGTCAGCTCGGTGATGGAGGCGCTCTCGCCCATGCCGAATTCGCAGCGGCCGTTGGAGAGCAGGTCGAGCACCGCGACGCGCTCGGCGACACGTGCAGGGTGGTTGGTGGTGAGCTGGAGGATGCCGTGGCCGAGCCGGATGTTCCTGGTGCGCTGGCTCGCGGCTGCGAGAAACGATTCCGGCGAGGGCGAGTGCGAGTATTCTTCGAGAAAGTGATGCTCGACAACCCAGGCGTGGTCGTAGCCGAGCCCGTCGGCAAGCTCCATCTGCGAGAGCGCGTTCTGGTAGAGGCTGAGCTCGTCGCCGGCCACCCACGGACGTGGCAGTTGCAGCTCATAGAAGATGCCGAACTTCATGACGCCGTCTCTCCCAATTTTCTTGCCCGCTTATTTTGTTGCGCTCATCTTAATGCGCGAGGCAGCGCTGTCTACGAGAACACAATTCCGCCGTGCGGGAGATCGATTTTCGCGCATACGTCGCCACGCGCGGTCCGAGAAGCCGCGCTGCGACAATCCGGCGGCCTGACGGATTGATCCAGATCAAGGCGTCGGTGGCCCTGCTGCATCTAAAATGCAGCAAGGCAACGGCCCGGATGCCGTCCCAATCCCCACATTTCAGACGAGACCGAATATGTCGGCCCCCGACGACGCGACTTCGCGCGTGCGCCGCAAGCGCATGGAGATTTTCGCATTCCTGTTCCTGACCGCAATCGTGATGCCGGTCCTCGCGGTCGGAACGGTCGGCTCATACGGGCTTGGCGTCTGGATCTACCAGATGTTCGCCGGCCCTCCCGGCCCGCCGCCCTCGCCGCATTGATCTCCTCGAAGCGAAAGACAGGCATCATGGCCGAATCCAAACTCAACCGCCGCGCCTTGATCACCGGCCGGGTGCTCAGCGCCGACCGCATCGTCGCGCCGCCCGGTTGCGAAATTGCCAGCATCATCGTGCAGGCGCGCCCCGAGCGTCTGGACCAGCTGGAAGCTGCGATCACCGCCCTTGGCGGCTGCGAGATCCACGGCCGCGATGCGCGAGGAAAGCTCATCGTCGTGACCGAGGCGCCTGATTCCGGCAGCCTCGGCACCCTGCTCAACACCATCCAGTCGCTGCCCGACGTCTATTCCGCAGCGCTGGTCTTTCACGCCATCGAAACCGCCTGAGTCAGGAAGAGCCATTATGACATCGCCAAAGCTCGACCGCCGCCAGATGCTGAAGCTCGAGGCCGCCGCCATCGCGGCCGCCGCTGCGGGCATGCCGGCACCGGCGCTCGCCGCGAATCTCGTCGCCGAGCGCGACGTCGCCGAACTGAAATGGGACAAAGCCGCCTGCCGCTTCTGCGGTACCGGCTGCTCCGTGATGGTTGCGACCAAGAACAATCGCGTCGTCGCCACCCACGGCGACATCAAGGCCGAGGTCAACCGCGGCCTCAACTGCGTCAAGGGCTACTTCCTCTCCAAGATCATGTACGGCCACGACCGCCTGACGCAGCCGATGCTGCGCAAGACGGCCGGCAAATACGACAAGAACGGCGAATTCACGCCCATCTCCTGGACCGAAGCCTTCGACATCATGGAGGTGAAGTGGAAGGAGGCGATCAAGAAGCGCGGCCCGAACGGCGTCGCCATGTTCGGCTCCGGCCAGTGGACGGTCTGGGAGGGCTATGCGGCCGTGAAGCTGTTCAAGGCCGGCTTCCGCACCAACAACATCGATCCCAATGCGCGCCACTGCATGGCTTCCGCCGTCGCCGGCATGATGCGCACCTTCGGCATCGACGAGCCGGCCGGCTGTTATGACGACATCGAGGCCACCGATGCCTTCGTGCTGTGGGGCTCCAACATGGCGGAGATGCATCCGATCCTGTGGACGCGCCTCGCCGACCGCCGGCTCTCCGCGCCGCATGTCCGCGTCGCCGTGCTCTCGACCTTCGAGCACCGCTCGTTCGACCTCGCCGACATCGGCATGATCTTCAAGCCGCAGACCGACCTCTACATCCTCAACGCCATCGCCAACCACATCATCAAGACCGGCCGGGTCAACAAGGACTTCGTTGCCGCGCATACCATCTTCAGGCGCGGCCAGACCGACATCGGCTACGGCTTGAGGCCCGAACATCCGCTGCAGAAGAAGGCGACGGGCGCGGCGAAGGCCAACGATTCCACCGAGATGAGTTACGACGAGTACGTCAAGTTCGTCGCCGAGTACACGCTGGAGAAGGCGGCGGAGATGTCGGGCGTGCCGCTCAACCGGCTGGAGGCGCTGGCCGAGCTCTATGCCGATCCCAAGACCAAGGTGGTCTCGTTCTGGACCATGGGCTTCAACCAGCACACCCGCGGCGTCTGGTGCAACAACCTCGTCTACAACATTCATCTGTTGACCGGGAAGATCTCCTCGCCCGGCAACAGCCCGTTCTCGCTGACCGGCCAACCCTCGGCCTGCGGCACCGCGCGCGAAGTCGGCACCTTCTCGCACCGTCTGCCGGCCGACATGGTCGTGACCAACAAGGAACACCGCACCAAGACCGAACACATCTGGCAGCTGCCCGAAGGCACCATTCCCGACAAGCCCGGCGCACATGCCGTGCTGCAAAGCCGGATGCTGAAGGACGGCCTGATCAACGCCTATTGGGTGCAGGTCAACAACAACCTTCAGGCCGGTCCCAACGCCAACGAGGAGACCTATCCGGGCTTCCGCAATCCCGACAATTTCATCGTGGTCTCGGACGCCTATCCCTCGGTCACCGCACTCGCCGCCGACCTCATCCTGCCGACCGCGATGTGGGTGGAGAAGGAAGGTGCCTACGGCAATGCTGAGCGGCGTACGCAGTTCTGGCATCAGCTTGTCGCTGCCCCGGGCGAGTCGAAGTCCGATCTCTGGCAGCTCATGGAGTTCTCAAAGCGCTTCAAGATCGAGGAGGTCTGGCCCGAGGAGCTGATCGCCAAGAAGCCGGACGTGCGCGGCAAGACGCTGTTCGACGTGCTCTACAAGAACGGCCAGGTCGACAAGTTTCCGGTCTCCGACATCGAGCAGGGCTACCTCAACGACGAGTCCAAGGCGTTCGGCTTCTACGTCCACAAGGGCCTGTTCGAGGAATACGCCACCTTCGGCCGCGGCCACGGCCACGACCTCGCGCCGTTCGACACCTATCACCGCGAACGCGGCCTGCGCTGGCCTGTCGTCAACGGCCAGGAAACCAAATGGCGTTTCCGCGAGGGCAGCGACCCCTACGTCAAGCAGGGCACCGACGTGCAGTTCTACGGCTATCCGGACGGCAAGGCGCGCATCTTCGCCCTGCCTTACGAGCCGCCGGCGGAATCGCCCGACAATGAATATCCCTACTGGCTCTCGACTGGCCGCGTGCTGGAGCATTGGCATTCCGGCACCATGACGCGCCGGGTGCCCGAGCTCTACAAGGCCTTCCCCGAGGCCGTGTGCTTCATGCATCCTGACGACGCGCAGGAGGCGAAGATCCGCCGCGGCGACGAGGTGAAGGTGGTCTCCCGCCGCGGCTTCATCCGTGTCCGCGTCGAGACGCGCGGCCGCGACCGGCCGCCGCGTGGCCTCGTATTCGTGCCGTGGTTCGACGAATCCAAGCTGATCAACAAGGTGACGCTGGACGCCACCGATCCGATCTCGCTGCAAACCGATTACAAGAAGTGCGCCGTGCGCATCGAGCGGGTGAACGTGTCATGATGAAACGATTTGGAGTAGCGCTGCTCGCAATCGCGATCGCGGCTGGCGCGAGTTCGCTGACCGCGCAGACGGTGACGTCAGGGCTGCGCGGCCCGACGCCGCTCAACGACGAAGGGCCGGCGCCGCCGATGCTGCCGAACCGCAACACCTCCGAAAGGGAAGTGCGCAACTATCCGGAGCAGCCGCCTGTCATCCCGCATGCGATCGATGGCTATCAGGTCGATCTCAACGGCAACAAGTGCCTATCCTGCCATGCGCGGGCGCGCATCGCGGAATCGCAGGCGCCGATGGTCTCGATCACCCACTTCATGGATCGCGACGGCCAGTTCCTGGCCTCGATCTCGCCGCGCCGCTTTTTCTGCACCGAATGCCACGTGCCGCAGAACACGGCGACGCCACCCGTCAGCAACGACTTCACCGACATCGACACGCTGCTGTCGCGCGCAAGCCCCGGTGGTCGCCGATGACGACGACCGCTGATGATCCCGACGAGGGAATGAAGGCCAAGGGCGGTTTCGTCGCGCGAAGCTTGGACTTTGCGCGCGAGCTCTGGCAGGTGCTGATCCGTCCGAGCTCGGTGTTCGGGCTCGGCGTGCTGGTGCTGGCGGGCTTCATGGCCGGCGTGATCTTCTGGGGCGGCTTCAACACCGCACTTGAATTGACCAACACCGAAAAATTCTGCACCGGCTGCCACGAGATGAAGGACAACGTCTATGCCGAGCTGAAGTCGACCATCCACTTCGCCAACCGCTCCGGCGTGCGCGCGACCTGTCCGGATTGCCATGTGCCGCACAACTGGACCGACAAGATCGCCCGCAAGATGCAAGCCTCCAAGGAGGTCTGGGGCAAGATCTTCGGCACGATCGACACCCGCGAGAAATTCCAGGATCACCGGCTCGAGCTGGCGGCGCATGAATGGGCGCGCTTCAAGTCCAACGATTCGCTGGAATGCCGCAACTGCCACAGCGCCGATTCCATGGACATCACCAAGCAGTCGCCGCGGGCCTCGGTCGCGCACCAGCGCTTCCTGTTCACCAAGGAAAAGACCTGCATCGACTGCCACAAGGGCATCGCCCACCATCTGCCCGACATGCGCGGCGTTCCCGGCTGGCAATAGGGCCGCTGGCAACCGGATTTGCGCCGCTTGAACCGGCGGTGCGAATGGTTAGTTTTGGGGCTGGCGAATCGCTCCGTTTCGCCCCCTCCTCAAGACAGACATGGCCACATTCACCCCGCATCAGGATGCCGCGCTCAAGGCCGCTGGCGACTGGCTCAAGGCCAAACCCGGCCGCAACGGCACGCCGCCGGTGTTCCGCCTGTTCGGCTATGCCGGCACCGGCAAGACCACGCTGGCGCGGCACATCGCCGACGGCGTCGACGGCGAGGTGAAGTTCGCCGCCTTCACCGGCAAGGCGGCGCTGGTCATGCGCAACAAGGGGTGCGACGAAGCCTCCACCATCCATTCGCTGATCTACCGCACCCGCGAATCCGGCGAGGAACAACCCAGCTTCGAGCTGTGGGACGACGCCCCGGCCTCCAAGGCCAAGCTGATCGTGATCGACGAATGTTCGATGGTCGATGCCGAATTGGGCCGCGACCTGATGTCGTTCGACTGCCCGCTGCTGGTGCTGGGCGATCCCGCCCAGCTGCCGCCGATCCAGGGCGGCGGCTTCTTCACCAATACCGAGCCGGATGCGATGCTGACCGAGGTGCACCGCCAGGCCCAGGACGACCCGATCGTGCGGATGTCGATGGACGTTCGCGAGGGACGCGAGCTCGACATCGGCCGCTACGGCGAGAGCGAGGTGGTATCACGCAAGGAGCTCGATCCTGATCGCGTCATGGCCGCCGACCAGGTGCTGGTCGGCCGCAACAACACGCGGCGCGCGTATAATATGCGGGTGCGCCAGCGCCAGAACATCGAGGACGTCTTCCCCGTCGCCGGCGACAAGCTGGTCTGCCTGCGCAACAATCGCAAGAAGGGCCTGTTCAACGGCGGGCTGTGGCGCGTGAAGTCGCGCAACACCTCGCGCTCGAAATCCCGCATTCTCAGCATGAGACTGTCGCCGGACGAGGATCTCGGCCACAAGGTGACCAAGGTCTCGGTGCGCGCCGATTGTTTCGAGGGCGGCGTCGAGGCGATCGCCTGGGAGCAGCGCAAGCCCTATGACGAGTTCGACTACGGCTACGTGCTGACCGTGCACAAGTCGCAAGGCTCGCAATGGGACGACGTCGTGCTGTTCGACGAGAGCTTTGCGTTTCAGGAGAGCCGCGCGAGGTGGCTGTACACGGGAATTACGCGGGCGGCTAAAAGGTTGAGCATTGTGGTGTGAAGCCCGTAGGGTGGATTAGCCGAAGGCGTAACCCACCTCTTTCTCCTCGGATCGCAACAGTGGTGGGTTACGCTTCGCTAACCCGCCCTACGAAACCTCACTTCCCCGCGACGAAATAAAAATCCTCGCGGCCCGGCGGCGAGCCGTATGAAAACGGCTGCTGCACGTGCTTGGTCACAAGCCAGACGTCGTCGCGGACGATATCGAACAGTTTTCGGATCTCGACGCGCGGCACCTTGATTTCGCGGGCGAGCGCGGTGGCGAACGGGCTGTCGGCGCCGCCGTCGCCGTCCATCGCGGTCTCGCCGTGCTTGGCGGCGTAGACCACCATGAAGCCGGCGCCAGGCTCGATGTTGGAAAAGCCCTTGTCTACCAGCTTCAGCGACAGCGTGCGCTGCATGGTCGGCGCGAACGGATTGTCGCGGCAGGCATCCAGCATCACCAGACGCACTTTTCGCGCAGCGCCCACCGCCGCGATCACCTGCTCCAGCGCAACCGCCTGGGTCTCGGCGTCCCTGTCGGCGGCGAGCTTGGCATCGACGGGAACGAGATAATTCACGCCGCCGATCTCGAAACCGTGGCCGGCGTAATAGACCACCGCCCAATCCGCCTTCTCCGCCTCGGCCGCAAACGTTTGCAACGCTTCGAAGAACTTGTCGCGGGTCAGGTCGCTGACGGATATCACGGTCTGGAAGCCGACATCGCGCAGCACGGCTGCGATCATTTTCGAGTCACGTGGCGGATTGGGCAAGGCGTGGACGTTCTTGTAGGCACCGTTGCCGATCACAAGCGCCACGCGGCGTCCCGTGGATCCGGCCGACGGCTGCGGGGTCAGCGCGGCTAATCGTTCCTGTGCGATCGCGCGGGCACGCGCGACATCGAACTCGTCGAACTTCGTCAGCGAATAGGCCGCCGCGCGATAGTCGGCACGGGCCTGGGCAAGATCCTTCTTGCGCTCGTAGATCTGGCCGCGACCCGAATGTGCCCGGACATTGTTCGGGTTGATCTGGATCGCAATGTTGTAGTCCTTCAGCGCGGCGTCGAAATCGCCCTTCAACATGTTGACGTCGGCGCGATTGTTGATCGCGTACACGTTTTTCGGCTGCTTTTCGATCAAGCCGTTGCAATCGGCGAACGCCTGGTCGAACTTGCCCATCATGCCGTAGGTGATGCAACGATTGCTGGTGATCTGCGGCGCGGCCGGTTCGATCTTCTCGGCCTCCGCGAAATCGGCGAGCGCGCCGTCAAAATCCTTCATCAGCGTGCGCACGCGGGCGCGGTTGGTGTAGCCGAGCAGAAACTTGGGCGCGTATTTGATCGACAGGTTGAAATCGTCGAGCGCGCTTTGCAGCGCCCCCCGGCGCACCTGGATGATGCCGCGGTTGTTGTAGGGGACACCGTAGGTCGGGCGCTTCTGGAGCGCGAGGTTGTAGTCCGCCATCGCACGGTCGTCCTGGCCCGTCCGCTCATAGGCGAGGCCGCGCAAATTGAGCGTGACAACGTTGTCGGGATCGAGGTCGACGGCCATGGACAAGGTCTCGATCGCGTGGACGTAGTCGCGCTTGTTGATCAGCGTATTGCCGCGCACGGAGAGCGCGATGGCCTTGTCCCTGCCGGTGAGCCGGTCGGCGTTGAGCAAATTGTCGCAGGCCTGCGCCCTCGCCTGCGCATCCGCCTGGCGGTCGCGGCAAAGGGCGAGGTCGTCGCCGGGTTTCGGATCGGCTGCCGCGATCGAACTCCAGCCGGCCAGGACGGCGAGAACAGCGACGAGAGTCAGGGATGCGACGCGCAGCATGTTGTCAGGTCAGCTCCAGCCACGATTCTTTTAAGTCGATCACCGATCGCGCCGGTTCATCTAGCGCGGAGTTCCGGTCCTCGCCAAGCCGGGCTGCTCCAGGCGGCGCGTTTCACACACTCGTGTCCGTCCGGCCGTAACAATCGCCCGGTCCGCCCGTATCTCGAATGTCCGAAAATGCCGGGCAGGCTGTTCGCCCGGCCCCAACCGCCCTAGACTGTCAGACCTTCGGAAAGAGGATCGCCATGCGCCGACCTGCCCTCCTGTCCCTGCTCGCCGCAACCACCGCCCTGACGCTGGCTTTTGCCGCGCCGACCCGGGCCGCAGAGGATGCGGTCGTGATCCCCGCTCCCGCCGTTGACGCGGCGCCCGCAAGCGGGATCCAGACCGCCGTGATCGCCGGCGGTTGCTTCTGGGGCGTCCAGGGCGTGTTCCAGCACACCGCAGGCGTCGTCAACGCCGTCTCCGGCTACGCCGGCGGCACCAAGGCGACGGCCGACTACCAGACCGTATCGAGCGGCCGGACCGGCCACGCGGAATCGGTCGAGATCAAATACGACCCGAAGAAGATC
Organism: Bradyrhizobium sp. RT6a; assembly: GCF_040547675.1. Lineage (NCBI taxonomy): Bacteria > Pseudomonadati > Pseudomonadota > Alphaproteobacteria > Hyphomicrobiales > Nitrobacteraceae > Bradyrhizobium > Bradyrhizobium sp. RT6a. The sequence continues at coordinate 83,727 of NZ_JBEPQC010000003.1, read as the reverse complement.
TCCTACGGCAAGATCCTGCAGATCTACTTCTCGGTGGCGCACGACCCGACCCAGCTCAACCGGCAGGGCCCCGACACCGGTACGCAATATCGCTCGGCGATCTTCACCACCTCCGACGAGCAGAAGAAGGTGGCCGAGGCCTATATCGCCCAGCTCAACGGCGCCAAGGTCTTCAGCAAGCCGATCGCGACCAAGGTCGGCGCGCTTGAGGCGTTCTATCCGGCGGAGGCCTATCACCAGGATTATCTGACCCTGCACCCGAACCAGCCCTATATCGCCTACAACGACCTCCCGAAGGTCGAGAACCTGAAAAAGCTGTTCGCGGATAACTATATCGAGAAGCCGACGTTGGTGAGCGCCAGCAAGGCCACCAACTGATCGCGAGATCATCGAAACAAGATCATCGAAAAAACGGGAGACCCATGCCCGACACCAACACGAAAACCACGGACGACAAGGTCATCAAGAGCGAACAGCAATGGCGCAGCGAATTGTCGCCGATGCAATACGCGGTGCTGCGCGAGAAGGCGACCGAGCGTCCCTTCTCCGGCGAGTATGAACACGACCACCGCGCCGGCACCTATACCTGCGCCGGCTGCGGCAATGTGCTGTTCGAGTCCGACGCGAAGTTCGATTCCGGCTGCGGCTGGCCGAGCTTCACCCAGCCGGCCGTCGAGGGCCACATCGACGAGGAGCGGGACGTCAGCCACGGCATGATCCGTACCGAGGTGCTGTGCGCCAAGTGCAGCGGCCATCTCGGCCATGTCTTCCCCGACGGCCCGGGGCCGACCGGCTTGCGCTACTGCATCAATTCCGCGGCGCTGAAGCTCGAACCCAAATAAACCTTGCGCGCCGCCGGGTTCCGTCATGGAACCCGGCGGCGCGATGTGCTTTTCTTCCCCCGTGGTGCGGCCGGCCATGGCGCTGCGGCGGCCGCCAGGGAGGATGCCATGACGCTTGGGACCATCCTGATCATCCTGGTGATCATTTATCTCGTCGGCGGCCTGTCTGGCCGCCTCGGTGGCTACGGCTACGGAATGGGTCATTCCGGCATGGGGATCGGCGGCCTTGTCCTTGTGGTGCTGCTCGTGCTCCTGCTCCTTGGCAAGCTATAACCCTTGAAGGCACTGATATTGTTGAACCTTTCCAGGTTGCGGAGCAGCCATGCGCGGATTCATCATCTCGCATCGCGGGGGTCGCAATTTTGTCAAAACGGGCTATATTAGAGGACGAAAATGACATGTGCGGCGCCCACTCAATCGTGGCCTCTGCCCGTCTAAACCCCACGCGCTTAAAGCCCCAGAGAGATCACGAGGTCTTTGACCATGCGTCCACTGCGTCCGTTCAACTTCAATACTTCCGCCGAACTCTTCCCCGCTGCGATCCGCAAGAAGAAGCGTGCAGGCTTCACCTATCGCCGGTTCGGCACTGCGGCCGAAGCCGTCCAGTTCGCGATGGAGCAGTTGCCGACGGACTCGCTGAACGGAGCCTATCTCCAGGTCGAGGAAGCGCGCTTCGACCAGAACGGCATCCGCTCGCTGTATGAGAGCGAAGCCTTCCCGCTGCCCCGTCACCGCAAGCCGGTTGAGGCCAGCACCGACGCTGCTGACGCGGCGTAAGTTTCCGTAAGCCACTCCGATGTGCGCTCAGGGCGCGATGGCCGAAAGGCCGTCGCGTTTTTTGCGTTTTGGGGCGTGTCAGATGCGCGGCTGCTTGTCGAGCCAGCGGCGGAGCAGGCGCACGTTGCGCATGTTGGCACGGAACATGACGTCGAAGGCGTCGCCCGCGAACGGGACGATGCCGACGACGCCGTCGAGGGCGACATTGCCGAGCATGCGCGCGGTGATGTACCAGGGTGCCCCGAGCGCCCTCGCCTCTCGCACCAGCCAGAGCGAGATCGCGGTGGTGATGATGTCGCCGACGACGGGGATCAGTCCGATCAAGCCGTCGATGCCATAGCGGATATTGGTCCCGGGCAGCACGAAGGCGACATCGAGCAGCTTTGCGATCGCCTCGATCCGCGCGATCCGCTGCTCGCGCGTCAGATTGCCAAACGGGTTGCCAGCAAAGGGACTGTCCTTCCCAAACTCGTAGCGAAACTCGCGAAAGCCCTGCTCGAGCGTTTCGGGCCGGATCTCGTGACCGTCCTGATCGATGATCGGCCCACGGCCCCCGATGCCCGAAGAGGCCGCACCCGAGCGGTTTCCCGAACGGGATCGACGCGGAGCAAGAATATCGTCATCGGGCATGGTCATGGCCTGTAGGGAACGCGCCAGCGCGGCGGAGGTTGCTGCGGCGTGATCGAAGGTCGCGCCCTCAAGTCTGTGCCGCCGCCGGCTGCGGCTCCTCGACATATCTATGCACGAGCCAGGATGAAATCACCGCCGGCACGAACCCGACGAGGCCGTACAGGATGAACTGCACCGCGCCCGAGTCCGGCCCGCGCGAGCTGTAGGTCAGCGAGGCCAGGATGAAGGCGAACACGCCGACCAGCAGCATCCGCAGCACCGGGCCGATCCGGCGGATGTGGATCAGGATGTCGTCGACCGCACCGATCATCAGCGAGGGCAGAAAGCCGAACAGATAGCTGTATTGCAGGGTTTTGAAGAACACCGCGAACAGCTTGCCGACCTCGCCGAGACTGGTCTGGGTCCAATAGCCGGACTGGTAGGTCGTCGTCAGCAGCAGCAGGAACCCGCCCACGAACGGGCCAACCAGCGCAAACACGAGATAGCGTTTCATCAGGCACCCTCATCCTTCACCCCGTTTATAGCAGGGCCGCGGGAACCTTGAATAGCGGGGGTGCGGCACTGCGTCGGGAACAAGCGGCACAGCGACGAGTTCAGACAGGACCTGAAACTCACCTGTCAGATTTGGAGCCGCCGATGTCCCGCAAACTGTTCTTCCTGGCGACGATCGCGCTGACGGCCGTGAGCGGCCTGTCGAACGCGCCCGCTCTCGCACAAGGCCATATGGGTTCGCCGCAGGAGCAGCAGGCCTGCTCGCGGGACGCCTCGCGCTTCTGCCGCAAGGACCTCGGCAACGACATGGCGGTACAAGGCTGCTTGCAAGCCAACAGAGCCAAGCTGTCGCGCTCTTGCAGCAAGGTGTTTCAGAGCCACGGCATGTAAGGACCGGAACATTCCCGGATAATGGAGAGTGAAGCCATGTTGCGCGACGAACAGCTCTCGATTCTCAGGGACATCAGCCAATCCATCGCCTTTGCCGACGACCGGCACGGCAAGATAGGCGAGCTGATCGCCGACGGTTACGTGATGAAGGACGGCGATCTATTCGAGCTCACGGCAAAGGGCGTTACTGCTGTCGAGGAGCACGCAGCGCTTGGCGCAAGCGATGCGGAACAAGCGAGCGTGTCCTCCGATCGGTTGATCTGATCGCACGCGAGTCGCATTGTGCGTGACGTGCGCGCAACAATTGCGAATTCCTTTTTGCCCGCCATTGCAGCTGCGCGACAATGGCGCATACTTGATTCGGGCGGCGCAGCACTTTTCGATTCGAACATCACGAGAGATCGAGCGACCACATGCGGGATTGAGGTCCCGGCGTGAAGGCTGTGACATGCGGCCGATCAAGCCGCGTGCGGCGCCCCAAAACCAAGTGGCTCAACCCACGGAACTCGGGGACGCATTCCGCATGACACGCTACCAGACCATCGCAACTCTCTTCGCCGTCACAACCGCAGCCATCGCATTCCAGACATCGCCCGGCCATTCCTTCTCGTCCGAAGCGCAGCAGATGTGCTCCGGCGATGCCATGCGGCTGTGCTCGAGTGAGATCCCCGACATCCCCAGGATCAGGGCCTGCATGGTGCAGAAGAAGGCTCAGGTCAGCCCGGGCTGTCGCGCCGTGATGGACCGCGAGCACGCAGCCGCGACAGGATCGCGCAAGCGGGAAGCCACGGCGCAGTAGAGAGAGAGCGTACCTGCGGCCATCCTTCGAGACGCCCGCCCAAGGACGGGCCCTCAGGATGGGGTCGCGTTTCGCGGCGAGATATCAAACCCTCATGGTGAGGAGCCCACCTAGGCGGGCGTCTCGAACCATGCAGGCCGAGGTCTCACGGAGTAGAGATCTAGTCGCCCCACTGCGCGAAGGCGTCGTTGAAGGCGCGCTCGCCGGGAGCGCCCTTCTCGATGGCGATGATGGCGCGGCGCTGGTTGGCATAGACCAGGGGCACGTCGAACCAGGAACGCTCCTTCAGGAGCTGGACGTTGCGGCTGCGGTCGGCGTCGACGTTGGAGAGGCCGACCAGGAAGAAGCCGTCGGTGACCTTGACCGCGAGCCCTGCGAGCGGCGTGCCGCGTGCCTGCTCGTTCGACTTCATCAGGATGCCCGGCACGTTGGCGACGCCGCCGCCCGGAAAGTCCGACGGCAGGACGAAGGTCAGCTCCGCGGTATGACTCGCCGGCAGCGAGGAGTCAGTGTTGCGGCGGAACGACATCGTCATCTTGAACTTGCGGTCCGGGATCTCGATGTCGGCGCGCACGGCGACGTCGGCCTTCTGGTTGCCCGACGCCTTGATCGGCTCGAGCCGCCACACCACCGAGCCGACATATTGCTTGCCCTTCGGATCCGATGGATCCTCGTCATAGAGCACGACCTTCTGCGCCACCGGCGCAACCGGCTGGTCGCTGGCCGAGGGCTGGCCGACGCGATCCGGGATCTTGGGCTTGCTCTGCGGCTGAGACGAATCCCTGGGCGCCTCCACCACCTGCGTCGGCGAAGACTTCAACAGGTTGGTCGCGGTCTGGACCAGCTGCTTGCCCCAGAGGATGCCGGCACCGACCAGGATCAGCACGATGCCGACGGCGATCGCGCTCTTGAACGGAAAGGCGCGGCCGGTGCGGGCGCGCTTCTTCTTCGTGTCGCGGTCGAGAACGGGGATGTGCGGACGTTGCGACGGCGGCTGCGACTGCGGCGCGTAGCGCTCGGCCTCCTCGATCGATTCGTCGTAGGAGTAGGGCGCGTCCGCCCCGGCGGCGCGATTCTCCAGGCTCGGCTCAAGCCGGTCGAATTCCGGCGAGGGCGAGGGCACGTTGGCGTACGTGCGGCGCGCGGCACGGTTGGCCTGCGCGGCGGCGCCGCCGAGATCGTTGGCGTCGGCCGTGATGTCGCGGAAGCCGCGCACGCCCGGTGCCGGCGGCAGCGGCGGCGGAGGTCCCATGTCGGGCGGACGGCGCCCGCTGGCGCGATCACGTCCGGGCGGCGGAGGCTCCGGCATCGACGGCGGTGCCGACGGACCCGGCTGCCGCGGCGCGTCGAAACGCGGAGCCCGCGGCGCGCGCGGGGCCTCGCCCTGGTCATCGACGTTGAAGGAGGGCCGGTCGGCGCGCGGCGGCGGCGGAGCCGGACGGGTGCGCGGCGGGGCAGAAGTTTGGGGCGCGGGCGCGTTGCCCTCGGTGGCGCGGGTGCTGGCGCGGCGGAAGGCATCGCCACTACCGCTGCTGCGGGCACCGCCACCCGGGCGCGAGGCCTCGCGGGCACGCTGAGCAGCCTCCGATTCCACCTTGCGGACGGCCTCTTCCAGCGAAAGTCGCTCGCGGGTGATCTCGGATTCGGAGAGCGGCGGCTGCACGCTGCGGAGCTGCGCGATCAGCGCCGTACGCGCCCGCTCGTAGAGCGCGCGACGGCTCTCGCCGGGAGCGTTGGGGTCCAGGGCGGCAATAGCGCGGGCGATCAGCGGATAGTAATCAGCCATTTCTACTCAATTATACGCGCGTCCCGGTAAGAGATCGTTAAGCCTCAAACGGATTTTGTACCAGGATAGTATCCTCGCGTTCGGGGCTGGTGGAAAGCAGTGCGACCGGGCACCCCACCAATTCCTCGATCCGGCGGACATATTTGATCGCCTGGGCCGGCAGCTGGGCCCAGGACCGCGCATTGGCGGTCGGCTCCTTCCAGCCCTCGATGGTCTCGTAGATCGGCTCGACCCGGGCCTGGGCGCCTTCGCCCGCCGGGAAATGATCGATCTCCTTGCCGTCCAGCTTGTAGCCGGTGCAGACCTCGATCGTGTCGAAGCCGTCGAGAATGTCGAGCTTGGTCAGCGCCAGACCGTTGATGCCGCAGGTCCGGACCGCCTGGCGAACCAGAACCGCATCGAACCAGCCGCAGCGGCGCGGACGCCCGGTATTGGTGCCGAACTCGCGGCCGCGTTCGCCGATCTTGCGGCCGGTCGGGTTGTCCTGCTCGGTCGGGAACGGGCCCTGGCCGACGCGGGTCGTGTAGGCCTTGCAGAGGCCGAGCACATAGCCGACCGCGGCGGGGCCAAGGCCCGAGCCGGTCGCGGCCTGCGCCGCCACCGTATTGGACGAGGTGACGTAAGGGTAGGTGCCGTGATCGACGTCGAGCAGCGCGCCCTGCGCGCCTTCGAATAGCATGCGCTTGCCCTCGCGCCGCTTGATGTCGAGCAGCCGCCACACCGTCTCGGCATAGGGCAGGAGCTGCGGCGCGAGCGCGGTCAATTCCTTCAGGATCTCCTTGCCGTCGAACTCCGGCAGGCCGAGGCCGCGGCGCAATGCGTTGTGATGCGCCAGCAGCCGGTCGATCTTGTGCGGCAGCGTGTCGAGATCGGCGAGGTCCATCAGGCGGATGGCGCGGCGGCCGACCTTGTCCTCGTAGGCCGGGCCGATGCCGCGGCGGGTGGTGCCGATCGCGGTCGCCGCATTGGCGGATTCGCGATGAGCGTCGAGCTCGCGATGCAGCGGCAGGATCAGGGTGACGTTCTCGGCGACCCGCAGATTGTCCGGGCTGACCGCGACGCCCTGCGACCGCAGCTTGGTGACCTCGTCGAGAAAGGCGGTGGGATCGAACACGACGCCGTTGCCGATCACCGACAACTTCTGCTCGCGCAGCACGCCCGAGGGCAGCAGCGCCAGCTTGTAGGTCTTGCCGTTGATCACCAGCGTATGGCCGGCGTTATGGCCGCCCTGGAAACGGACGACGATGTCCGCCTGCTCCGACAACCAGTCGACGATCTTGCCCTTTCCTTCGTCGCCCCACTGGGCGCCGACGACGACAACATTGGCCATTCGCGGGTAATCCCTATGCAATCTGTTAGATGCGCCCAGCCCAATCACGGCCGGGGCCGCTCGAACGCGAGGCAGCCAACCGGATAAAGGATGCAGCCTCTGTAAGCAAGCAAGAACGGGGCCTTTTTGGGGCCGCGAGCGCGCTCCAAGCCTTTGATATCCCCGGAAAATTCAGAACCCTTCGCGACAAGCGCAATGGCTTCGACCAAAGCGTGAGAGGCTGCTTCCACCGCTGCATGGTCGCGATGCATCTGGCGCCCGTTGATGCAACCTCGATTTCCGTGTCTTTGAGGGAGCCGGGTTACGAGCCGGCCCGGGTGCCGCCGGGCCGGAGGCTTGGCGCATGACGCGGGGCCACAACAATCACGATGTCCGCCACCGACGAGACCACCGGCGCCGCCACGACCGGCCACAACTGGATCGCCAACCAGCCTTATCTGCTGCTCAGCATCACCGCGCTGTGCTGGGCCGGCAATGCCATCGTCGGACGGCTCGCCGCCGGTCACATCCCGCCGGTGACGCTGTCGTTCCTGCGCTGGTTCTTCGCCTTCCTGCTGGTGCTGCCGTTCGCCTGGAAATACCTCGCGCAGGACTGGCCCGCGATCCGCGGCAAGCTCGGCCTGATGGTCACGCTCTCGATCACCGGCATCGGCGCCTTCAACACGCTGCAATATTGGGCGCTCGAGCATACGCAGGCGCTCAACACTCTCCTCTTGCAATCCGCCGCGCCGCTGGTCGTGGCGCTGTGGTCGCTCGCCATCCTCGGTGTCAGGCTCACCGTGGCGCAGGCCTTCGGCGTGCTGCTGTCGATGTGCGGCGTGTTGATCATTCTGCTGCATGGCGATTTCACCACACTGTCGAACATCGATTTCAACAAGGGCGACCTCATCTTCATCGTCGCGCTGATCATCTTCGCGCTCTATTCGGTGCTGACCCTGAAGCGGCCGCCGATGCACGGCCTGTCGTTCCTCGCCTTCACGTTCGGCTGTGGTGCTGCCTGTCTCATTCCGCTGGAGATCTGGGAGCTGTCCGCGCGTCCCGTGATGAAGCTCGACGGGCCGAACCTGCTGACCCTGTTCTATGTCGCGGTGTTCCCCTCGACGCTCGCCTATCTCTGCTTCAATCGCGGTGTCCGCCTGATCGGCGCCAACCGCGCCGCGCCGTTCTTCCATGTCGTGCCGGTGTTCGGCTCCATCATGGCAATGGCATTTCTGGGCGAGCACCCGCAGGCGTTCCACTTCATCGGCTTCGCGCTGGTGCTGGCCGGCGTGTTCGTGGCGTCACGGAAGCAGGCGGCATAGGTCCTCCTTCTCCGCCGTAGGAGAGGGAAAAGCGCGGCGCGGCAGCGAGGGCTATTTCGTCTTGAACTTGCTGTACGCTTCGTTCGTCGCAATGATGACGTGCTCGGCGCAGGCGTTGAGGCGATGCGGATCGGCCTCGGTCTCATAGGCCTCCGACGTCATCATGTCGACGAAAGCCGCAACCGTGGGATAATAGACCAGCGCCGCGAAATCCCAGTTGTTGCCCTGCTGCGGGCCGAGCGCGACCGCCTTCGCCTCGCCGGTCCAGAGCAGCGTGCCGCCGCGCGCCTTGATCATCGGCACCGTGACCGCACTGTAGCGCAAATAGGCGTCCCAGCCGGAACCGTCGCCGTCGCCCGAGCGCGCGCGGAAGCGCATCAGGTTCAACATCACCACCGGTGCATGCGGATCGAGCCGCTCCAGGCCGTCGATGTTCAACATATTAACCGCCAATCCCGCCTCCTCTGGTCATGCCTGCATTGTAGCATTGCGGCCGCGTGACTTGTGTCACGACGTACATCCGGCGCAAGCTTGTATCCAACGCCAATGACGATCGCTTCGCCCGCGCCACCGGCCTCCAATCCGGCCAGTTGGCTCAACAACCAGCCTTATCTGCTGCTTAGCCTGAGCTCACTGTTCTGGGCCGGCAACATCGTGCTCGCGCGCCACGTCGGTGCGCATGTGCCGCCGCTGACGGTGACCACGATCCGATGGTTCGGCGTGTTCCTGATCCTCCTGCCCTTCGCCTGGCCGCACCTGAAGCGCGACTGGCCGAATTTGCGCAAGAGCCTGCCCCTGATGCTGTTCCTGTCGCTGGTGGGCTTTGCCTTCAACAACGCGATCTCGTACTGGGCGATGCAGTACACGGAGGCGCTGAACGCGCTGCTGATCCAGTCGGCCGGACCGCTGTTCGTGGCGCTGTGATCGCTGGTGCTGTTCGGCGTGCGGCTGACCGGTGCGCAGCTCGCCGGCATCGCGATCTCGCTTCTCGGCGTGCTGATCATCATCCTGCGCGGCGATCTCGCCGCGCTCGCGAGCATCAGCTTCAACAGGGGGGACATCATGTTCGCCTCCTCGCTGGTGGCGTTCGGGATCTACTCCGCCTTCATCCCGCGGCGACCGAAGATCCACCAACTCTCCTTTCTCTCCTTCACCACCTGCTGCGGCGCGACGATGCTGCTCCCGACCGCGATCTGGGAGGCCTGGAGCGGCCGCGTCCTGCAACTCGACGGGATGACGCTGGCGACGCTGGGCTACATCCTGATCTTTCCCTCGACGTTGGCCTATCTGTTCTTCAACCGGGGCGTGGCGCTGATCGGCCCGAACCGCGCCGCGCCGTTCTTCCATCTGGTGCCGGTGTTCGGCTCGGCGATGGCGATCCTGCTGCTCGGCGAAAAGATCCAGCCATTCCACCTGATCGGCTACCTGCTGGTGCTCGCCGGCGTCGTGATCGCCTCGCGCCAGGGGTCTGCGGTGAAGTAATTCCGCAGCGCGAGACGAAGCGACAAACTCGCGCCTTCCGATTTCGACGAGGAGACGCTAGGTTCCCCGCCAACGAAAAAAGAGGGAACGAACAGACATGCTTTCAGCGTTGATCCGAAACCTGCGTGCCATCGGTACGGCCGCCGTTTGTCTCGCCGCCGCATCCGCTGCGCAGGCCGACAACTATCCGAGCCGCAACATCACGCTGGTGCTGCCGTTCGCGGCCGGCAGCGGCACCGACACCACGACGCGGCTGATCTCGCAGCATTTGTCGCAGGCACTCGGCGTCGGCATCGTCATCGAGAACAAGGCGGGCGCCAACGGCATGATCGCCGCCACCTATGTCGCGCGCGCCGCGCCCGACGGCTACACGCTGCTGGTGACCACCAACACCACGCATTCGGCCAATCCCTATCTGCTCAAAAGCCTGACCTATGATCCGGTCAAGGACTTCACCCCGATCGCGCGCACCGGCGACCTGCCCTTCATGCTGGTGATCCACCCGGAGGTGCCGGCCAAGACCGTCGGCGAACTCATCGCCTATGGCAAGGCCAATCCGGGCAAGCTGAGCTACGCCTCGGGCTCGTCCTCGGCGATCGTCTCGGGCGCGACCTTTGCGCACAATGCCGGGCTCGACCTTCTGCACGTTCCCTACAAGAGCTCGCCGCCGGCGCTCAACGACGTCATGGGCGGCCGCGTCTCGATGATGTTCGTGGACATCCTGACCGGCCTGCCGCATGTCCAGGGCAACGCGCTACGCGCGCTCGCCGTCACGACAAAGGACCGCTCGTCGCTGGTGCCGAACCTGCCCTCGATGCAGGAGGCCGGCGTGCGGGACTTCGACATCTCGTCGTGGCAGGGCTATTTCGGACCCGCCGGCATGCCCAGGGAGATCGTGACGCGGCTCAATGCCGAGATCCGGAAGATCATCGAGCAGCCGGAGATCAAGGCCAAGCTCGCCACCCTCGGCATGGACGCGTTTTCGGGCACGCCCGAGCAGCTCGGCACGTTCGTGAACGAACAGCTGGTGTTGTGGGAGAAGCTGATCCGGGAGGCGGGGATCGAGAAGCAGTAGGCGCTCGCGAAGCTGCGCGCTCCGCATTTTCCGTCATGGCCGGCTTGTCCCGGCCATCCACGCCTATCGACGCGTACGGTGTCCCAGAACGTGGATGCCCGGGACAAGCCCGGGCATGACGATGGAGTAGATGGATCGCTCTGGTGTGGCGGCTTACGCCGCGCGCATCTTGGCGAGGAAGCCGTCGACTGCGCTGCGCAGCGCGCCGGACTGGCTGTCGAGCTCGCGGGCATTGGTGAGCACGTCGCTTGCCGCCGTGCCGGTGGCTTCCGCGGCCGAGGTGACGCTGCCGATATTGGCGTTGATCTCGCTCGACCCGGCGGCGACCGACTGGATGTTGCGGGCGATCTCGCGGGTGGCCTCGCCCTGCTGCTCGATCGACGCGGAAATGCCCGCGGTGATCTCGCTCATCTCGGCGATGGTCTGGGTGATGCCGCCGATGGCGGCGACCGCATCGCTGGTCGAGGTCTGCATCGCCGCGACCTGGGCGGAGATTTCCTCGGTCGCCTTGGCGGTCTGGTTGGCAAGCGCCTTGACCTCGGAAGCGACGACGGCGAAGCCGCGGCCGGATTCACCGGCACGCGCCGCCTCGATGGTGGCGTTGAGGGCGAGCAGATTGGTCTGTGCCGCGATGGAGTGGATCAGCTTGACCACTTCGCCGATCTTCTCGGCGCCGGTGGAGAGTTCCTGCACCGTGGCATTGGTGCGCTCGGCGTCGTTGACGGCACGGCTCGCCACTTCGGTCGAGCGGGTGACCTGGCGCGAGATTTCCGCAACCGAGCTCGACAGCTCTTCGGCCGCCGCGGCTACCGTGCCGACATTGCCCGACGCTCTCTGCGAGGCCGCGCCGACGGTCGCCGCACGGGAAGAGGCGTCGCTAGCGGTCGCGGTCATGGATTGCGCAGTGGCTTGCATGCCCGTCGCGGCCGAGGAGACCGATCGGACGATGCCGTTGACGCTGCGTTCGAATTCGCTGGCGATGCCCTCCATCGCGCTGCGACGCTCCTCCGCGACACGATCCTTCGCATCGGCTTCGGTCCTCTCGAGGTCGCGAATGCGCAGTGCGTTGTCCTTGAAGATCTGGACGGTCGACGCCATTGCGCCGACTTCGTCGCCACGGCCCACGCCGGGAATGTCGCCCTCGAGCTTGCCCTCGGCGAGATCCTTCATGCGGGTGCCGAGCAGCGCCAAGGGACGGCTGATGCTGCGGCCAAGCAGCCAGGCGACGCTTCCGGCGACGATGACGATACCGAACATGGCGAGACCGAGCAGCCAGTAGGCCGGGCCCATCTTTGCGTCGATGTCGTCGAGATAGGCGCCGGTGCCGAGATACATCTCGAGTTCGGGGACGGCCACCGCGTAGCCCATCTTCCGGATCAAGCCTTCCTGGCCCGGTTTCGCGTATTCATAGGTCAAAAGGATCGAACCGTTAGCCTTCGCGCCGTTCATCAGCTCCAAGGACAGTTTGCGGCCATTGGTCAGAACTTCCATGCGGTTGGTGCCGATCTGCTTTGGATCTGGCGCCAGCTGCGTGATACCGTCATAGGACGTCCCGAATAGATAGCCGGCGCCTTTGTCATAGGTCATCGCGTTGCCGTAGCGGCGAAGATCAGCCATCGCGGCATCCTTCGTCATCTCGCCCGCATCCACCCGCTTCTTCAGCGCCACCGCATAGTTGCGGCCCATGTCGACGATGGCCTTGGCCTGCTCGATACGCGCGTTCACCATCTCCTGCTTCATCAGATAGCCGGCCAGAAATCCGGAGATGCACAGGCCGAACAAGGTGACGCCGACGAGAATGCCGAGCTTGGGGGCGATCTTCAGATTGCTCAATTTCACGGGATGCTCCGGCAACAAAGGGATAAGGACGCGCGAGGGAATCGATCGCAATTGAATCAACTTTTAGTGGCGAGCCCTTAGCAACCTGTTACGGAGCGCCCCGTAAAAGCCCGGAGGAAACGTCGGGCCGTCGCACAAATCGCCGCCACGGCAACCGCCGATTGTACGCAACCGCCCTGATTTCGCGTAAAAGACGCAAAGGCCCGCGCAAAGTCCGGGTCACAACAAGAAACCAAATCGGGAGCAGGATATGCCGAAATACAGGGTGGTGACGCCGAAGGGCGCGAGCTTCACGGTCGCGAGCAGCGATTATTCCTTCGAGCGCGAAGCGCTCGATCCGATCGACGCCGAGATCGTCGAGGCGCCGGCCGACGAGGCCGGGTTCATTGCCGCCGCGAAGACAGCGGACGCCATCTACGCCAAGGGCATCCCGATCACCAGGACCATCATCGACGCGCTGGAGAGCTGCAAGGTCATTACGCTCGGCTCGGTCGGCGTCGACAGCGTCGACATCAAGGCCGCAACCGCGCGCGGCATTCCCGTCACCAACATCCCCGACACCTTCATCGAGGAGGTCGCCGACCATGCCATGATGCTGCTGCTCGCGGGCTTCCGCCGGCTGGTCGAGCAGGACCGGATGGTACGCAGCGGCCGCTGGGCCGAAGGCCGGCCGGCGCTGTCGAAGATTCCGCGGCTGATGGGCCAGACGCTCGGCTTCATCTCGTTCGGCCGCGTCGCGCGTGCAGTTGCGAAACGCGCAGCTCCCTTCGGCCTGCGGATGATGGCCTACGATCCCTTCATCCAGGAAACGCTGATGTCCGACCACGGCGTGATTCCGGCGACGCTGAACGAGGTGTTGTCGCAATCCGACTTCCTCTCGATGCACGCCCCCGCCCGGCCCGAGGTGCATCACATGCTCACCGAGAAGCACTTCCGGCAGATGAAGAAGGGTTCGGTCTTCATCAACACCGGCCGCGGCGCCACCGTGGACGAGGAAAGCCTGATCAAGGCGCTTCAGGAGGGCTGGATCGCCCATGCCGCCCTCGACGTGCTGGAGAAAGAGCCGCCCTCGCACAACAATCCGCTGCTCGGCATGGAAAACGTCACCCTGACCGCCCATGTCGCCTCCGCCTCGGCACGGTTTGACGAGGCGCGCAAGCGCCGGGTGGGCTACGAATTGTCACTGGTGCTTCAGGGCATGTGGCCGGTAAGCTGCGTCAATCCGTCGGTGCTGCAAGACACCGCGCTCCGCCGCTGGCAGCCTGTCAGCATGGACCGCGGCCCGAACAGCTAGGCGGGCGGCCGCGAAGGCGCGCCGGCAACCGGAAAGACCCTTCACCGGCGACCAACGCCGGGAAGGGAAACATATAGGGAGGAACCGATGAGGAACGACATCACACGTCGTGATGCCTTGGCGCTGGGCCTGTCCGCTGCGGCAATCGCGGCAACCGGTGCTCCGGCAAATGCGCAATCCGCGATCAAGGCCGCGGACGTCCCCACACCGAAACTGCCGATCGAGAAAGGCGCATCCCTGCGCATGCTGCGACCGGTACGCTTCGTCCAGGCCGACGAGGATGTGTTCCGCGCCAATGCGGCAAAATTCACCAAGGAGACCGGCGTCGAGGTCAAGGTTGATTTCGTCGGCTGGGAGGACATCAACCAGCAGACCGCGGTGACCTCGAATTCCGGCGCCGGTCCCGACATCATCATCGGCTTCTCCGATGCGCCGCACATCTATGTCGACAAGCTGGTCGAGCTGACCGACGTCGCCGATTATCTCGGCAAACGGTACGGCGGCTGGCTGCCGCTGGCGCAGCGCTACGGCAAGAAGAACAAGAGCCCCATTTGGATCGGGCTGCCGTTCGGAGCCACCGCGGGCCCCGTGATCTACCGCAAGTCGATCCTGCAATCGGTCGGCTTCGACAAGGTGCCGGAAGACCATGCCGGAATCCTCGACCTGTGCCAGAAGCTCCAGAAGGCCGGCAAGCCGGCGGGCTTCGCGCTCGGCAACGCCAAAGGAGACGGCAACGGGTTCGCAAGTTGGGCGCTATGGTCGCACAACGCGGCCCTGCTCGACGAAGAGGGCAACGTCGTCATCAACAGCAAGGAGACCATCGCCGCGCTGAACTGGGTCAAGCAGCTCTACCCGACCTTCATCGCCGGCACGACGTCCTGGAATGACGTCAGCAACAACCGCGCCTACGCCGCGCAGGAGATCGCGCTGACCGCCAACGGCGTCTCGCTGTATTTCTCGCTGAAGAACGATCCGGCGACCAAGGCGATCGCCGACGACAGCGAGCATCAGTTGCTGCCGAAGGGCTTGGCCAAGGTCTCTCCGATGGCGGGCCTGACGCTGAACGCCATGGTGTTCAAGCACAGCCAGTACCCCAACGCCGCAAAGGCCTTCCTGCAATACATGCTCGAAAAGGACCAGTACGAGCCGTGGCTCAACGCCAATTCCGGCTACTGGTCCCAGCCGCTGGCCGCCTATGCCGAGGCCTCGGTGTGGTCGCAGGATCCCAAGGTGCAGCTGTTCAAGAACACCATGAACAGCACCTATTACGACGGTTACGCGGGCCCGATCTCGACTGCGACCGGCGCCGTGAGCGCCGACTACGTGCTGATCCAGATGTTCGCATCCGTCGCGACCGGCGCTGCCACGCCGGAAGCCGCGGCCGCGGAAGCCGAGCAGCGCTGCAAGCGGTACTTCCGGCGGCAGAAGTAACGCTGGACAGAAGCGCGTCATTGGGAGCGAAGCGAAGCAATCCAGCCTGTCTCCGCGGTTACAGCCTGGATTGTTTCGTCGCTAGAGCTCCTCGCAATGACGGGCGTGGTGACTTCCAGAGACGGGACAACAAACCGATGTCCGTGACCACACTTCCCAATCTCGCCCTCGCACAGCGGCAGCCGTCCTGGCTGGTGCGCCTGTTCGACTACAAGCCGTTCCTGATCGTGATGTGCCTTGCACCCGCGATCGGGCTGCTCACGGTGTTCCTGACCTATCCGCTCGGCCTCGGCATCTGGCTCGCCTTCACCGACACCACGATCGGCAGAAAAGGCGTCTTCGTCGGCTTCGAGAATTTCCAGTATCTGCTCACCGATTCCCTGTGGTGGAACGCGGTGTTCTACAGCGTGGTCTACACGGGGATCGCGACCTTCGGGAAGTTCGCGCTGGGCTTCTGGCTCGCACTGCTGCTCAACAACCATTTTCCGTTCAAGAGCCTGTTGCGTGCGATCATCCTGATGCCCTGGATCGTCCCGACGGTGCTCTCGGCGCTGGCGTTCTGGTGGATCTACGATCCGCAGTTCTCGATCATCTCCTACCTTCTGGTCGACGTGCTGCACTGGCGCACCACAAATATCGACTTCCTCGGCTCGCCCTGGCCGGCGCGCTTCTCGCTGATCGCCGCCAATATCTGGCGCGGCATTCCCTTCGTCGCGATCTCGCTGCTAGCGGGCCTGCAGACCATTTCGCCCTCACTTTACGAGGCCGCGATGCTCGATGGCGCCAGCGCCTGGCAGCGGTTCCGCTACATCACCTTCCCGATGATGATGCCGATCCTCGCCATCGTCATGACCTTCTCGATCATCTTCACCTTCACCGACTTCCAGCTCGTCTACGCCATCACCCGCGGCGGCCCCGGCAACTCAACCCATTTGCTGGCAACCCTGGCCTTCCAGCGCGGCATTGCCGGTGGCGAGCTCGGCGAGGGCGCGGCGATCGCGGTGTCGATGATCCCGTTCCTCGTGTTCGCGACGCTGTTCTCTTATTTCGGCCTGGCGCGCCGCAAATGGCAGCAGGGAGAGAGCAATGACTGATACCGCCGCCCAACCGGCCGCCGTCGCCACCACGCCACCGGACACCATGGCCTGGGATTCCGGGTTGCGGCGGCTGATGATGATCTATCTGCCGCTCGGCTGCTTCGTGCTGATCCTCCTGTTTCCGTTCTACTGGATGACGATCACGTCATTCAAGCCGAACGCAGAGCTGATGAACTACAAGGAGCACAATCCGTTCTGGATCTCCTCGCCGACGCTGGCGCACATCAAACACCTCTTGTTCAATACCGCCTATCCGCGCTGGCTATGGACGACGATGCTGGTCGCGATCGGCTCGACCACGCTGTCGCTGATCGCGAGCACGCTTGCCGCCTATGCGATCGAACGCCTGCGCTTCCGCGGCAGCCCCTATGTCGGCCTCGGCATTTATCTCGCCTATCTCGTGCCGCCGTCGATCCTGTTCATTCCCCTCGCAACCGTGGTCGTGCAGTTCGGCCTGTTCGACAGCCCGCTCGCCCTGATCCTGGTCTATCCGACCTTCCTGGTGCCGTTCTGCACCTGGCTCCTGATCGGCTATTTCAAGTCGATCCCTTACGAGCTCGAGGAATGCGCGCTGGTGGACGGCGCCACACGGCTCCAGATCCTGCGCCGGATCACGCTGCCGCTGGCGGTGCCCGGCCTGATCTCGGCCGGCATCTTCTCCTTCACGCTGTCCTGGAACGAGTTCATCTACGCGCTCGCCTTCATCCAGAGCGGCGCCAACAAGACGGTGCCGGTCGCGATCCTGACCGAGCTCGTCACCGGCGACGTCTACCAGTGGGGGGCGCTGATGGCGGGATCGCTGCTCGGCTCGCTGCCGGTTGCGATCTTCTACTCGCTGTTCGTCGACTACTACGTGTCGTCGCTGACGGGGGCGGTAAAGGAGTAACTCGCGGCTGCGCGCAAGCGCAGTCGATCGTGCTATCGTGATAGACTGCTTGCTGCATTGGCCCCACCCTCCATCGTGACAGCGGGGTCGATCATTGGCGCCGTCGATTGTCGCTCGAGAAAGCGAGAATTGCATGCGTTCGCCAAAGCTCCCGTCGTTATCTCGACGCGGTTTCTGCCTGTGTTGCGTCGGCGCCGCCGCGTCCGCCGCCGCTTCGGGATGGCTCAGCCCCAGGCAAGCCTACGCAGAAGCGCGAGGCATCGTCAGCCTGATCAAGGACAGTGCTGCGGTATCGCCGATTGTCACGCACAAGCTCCGAAACAACATCACCGTGCTGGAAGGCTCCGGCGGCAACATTGCCGTGCTGACCGGGCCCGACGGCAAAGTGCTGATCGATGCGGGCATCCGCGCCTCATGTCCCCAGCTCACCAAAGCGCTGGCTGATCTGGGCGCCGATCCAGTCACCCATCTCGTCAACACCCACTGGCATTTCGATCATGCCGATGGCAACGAATGGCTGCATGCAGCCGGCGCCAAAATCATTGCGCAGGAAAACACCCGCAAACACCTTGCCGAAGTGCAGCGGGTCGAGGACTGGGACTACAATTTCCTTCCGCTCGGCGCGGGCGGAATCCCCAGCGAAGTCTTTGCCCACAGCCGCGAGCTTAAGCTCAACGGAAGCTCGATCGGCCTGAAGTATTACGGGCCCGCGCACACCGACAGCGATATCTCCGTCACCTTCGCGGAAGCCAACATCGTTCACGTCGCCGACATGTTCTGGAACGGCATCTATCCGTTCATCGACTATTCGACCGGCGGCAGCATCGACGGGATGATCGCTGCATGCGACGCCAATCTCGCGGCGATGGACAAGGACACGATCGTCATCGCCGGGCATGGCAAACCCGTCGGCAACAAAGCCGAGTTCCAGGCCTTTCGCGATATGCTCGTCGGGATTCGCGACAACGTCGCTCGCCTCAAGAAGCAGGGACGAACGCGGGATGAAACCGTTGCGGCGAAGCCGACAGCGGCGTTCGACGCGATATGGGGGCAGTTCGTGATCGATCCCGGCTTCTTCACCCGGCTGGTCTATCAGGGCGTTTGAAAAACGCCTCGCGGCCATCGGCGAACTCATCGTTTTGAAAGGACATTGACATGAAAACCGCGGAGACCACACGCAAGCCATCGCTCCTCGATCGTCGCCGTCTCGTTCTTGGGTTGTCCGGAGCGGCTGTCGCATTTTCTTCGACGGCAGCATCCGCGAAGCCGGAGCGCGACGCACACACCGCCGCTGCCTATCCGGTCACCTATCATCGAACCGCGACCGTCGACGGGATCAAGATCTTCTATCGCGAGGCGGGTCCAAAGGACGCCCCGGTTGTGCTGTTGCTGCACGGCTTCCCGACGTCCTCCCACATGTTCCGCAACCTGATCCCGGCACTGGCCGACAGGTACCACGTGATCGCTCCCGACTATCCTGGATATGGCCAGAGCGAGATGCCACCGCGCGCGACATTCAAGTACACGTTCGATCGTTTCGGCGAGCTTGTCGGCGGCCTGCTCGACCAGCTCGGCGTCACCCGCTACGCGATGTATGTCATGGATTACGGAGCTCCCGTGGGCTGGCGCCTCGCGCTCAAGAATCCAGAGCGCATCAGCGGCCTGATCGTGCAGAACGGCAACGCCTATGACGAAGGGCTGAAGGAGTTCTGGAATCCGATCAAGCAATACTGGGCCGACGGATCCGCTGCCAGCCGGCAGGCATTGATGAAGCTGGTCACGCTGGAAACGACGAAATTCCAGTACACCGACGGCATGTCCGACGTCAGCCGGATTTCACCCGACAATTGGGTCCAGGATCAGGCGCTGCTCGACCGTCCCGGCAACAGCGAAATCCAGATGGACCTGTTCTACGACTATCGGACCAATTTGCCGCTCTATCCCGCGGTACAGGCCTATTTCCGCAAGCACAAGCCGCCGACACTGATCGTCTGGGGCAAGAACGATTTCATCTTCCCGGCCGATGGCGCCCATCCCTACAAACGCGACCTGCCCCAGGTGGAATTTCACCTCATCAACACCGGCCATTTCGCGCTTGAGGACAAGTTCGACGAAATGGTCCCGCTGATCCGCGGCTTCCTCTCCCGCAAGATCGCCTGATCATTCCGGAAGAAAATAACCGTCGGCTGCGGCGTTTCGCCCGGCTTCACAAAACTGCAATGCGCGGTCCGCATAAGACGGTCTCCGTTAACAGGAGACGCACATGCGCGCGACTTTTCTTGGCACCGTCGCAACGATCATTCTCACCGCGAGCTCCGCGCTCGCGCAGAGCGAAGGTGAATTCCCCGCCAAGCTCGCCGGCCACGTGGTGATGCCGGCTGCCACGTTCATCGACGCGCCGGCAGACGCGCCCGCCGATCTCAAGACATCCGGCAAATACACCACCGGCAAGCGGGTCGACGCGCTCGGCACGGTGATGGGCAAGTCCTACGAGCGGGCGACCGGCGTGTCGCTGCCGTTCAAGGGCCAGCCGCTGCAGGGTCATTCCGGCATCAAGACCATGCCGGACGGCACCTTCTGGGTCATCACCGACAACGGCATGGGCGCGCGCGCCAACTCGCCGGATTCGATGCTGTACCTCAACCGCTACAAGATGGATTGGGCCGGCGGCAAGATCGAGCGGCTGGAGACCGTGTTCCTGCACGATCCCGACAAACGCGTGCCGTTCCGCATCGTGCATGAAGATACCGAGAAGCGCTATCTCACCGGCTCCGACTTCGACACCGAGGGCTTTCAGATCATCGGCGACACCATCTGGATCGGCGACGAGTTCGGCCCCTACATCCTGAAGGCCGACAAGACCGGCAAGATCCTCGGGCTGTTCGAGACGGTCACTGACGGCAAACCGGTGCGATCGCCGGATCATTGGGCGGCGGCGACGCCGGGCGCGCCGGGCGCAACCTACACCAACGTCAACCTGCGTCGCTCCAAGGGTTATGAGGGCTTCGCCTCCTCCAAGGACGGCAAATTCCTCTACGGCCTGCTCGAGGGCCCGCTGTGGGATGCCGAGAAGAAGGACTGGGAGAAAGTCGACGGCAAGGAAGCCTCCCGCATCCTCGAATTCGACGTCGCCGCGGAGAAGTTCACCGGCCGCTATTGGCAGTATGTGTTCGAGCAGAACGGCAACGCCATCGGCGACTTCAACATGATCGACCCGAGCGCCGGCCTGATCATCGAGCGCGACAACGGCGAAGGCACGCCCGACAAGGCCTGCCCTCAGGGGATCCGCGGCGAGAACTGCTTCCCTGATGTGGCCAAGTTCAAGCGCGTCTACAAGATCGAGCTCACCGACGCCAATGTCGGCAAGCCCGTGCGCAAGATCGGCTACATCGATCTCCTGAAGATCAGGGATCCCGACACGAAGGCGAAGAAGCCGCTTAATGACGGCGTCTACACCTTCCCGTTCTTCACGATCGAGAACGTCGATCGTGTCGATGAAACCCACATCATCGTCGGCAACGACAACAATCTGCCGTTCTCGTCCAGCCGCGATCCCAACAAGGCCGACGACGACGAGTTCATGCTGCTCGATGTCGCGGATTTTCTGAAGGCGAAATAAGCTGACGCTCTCTCAATGCGGGTCATGCCCCGGTCAAGCCGGGGCATGACAGCGGGGGGCTTATCGCACCGTAAACTCCACCGGAATCGTAAAGCTCATCACGCCGTTCCTGATCTCGTCCGGGATCGGCGGAAATGGCGAGGCCTGGCGGGCCATCGACATGGCCTGGGCGTCGAACGCGGCAACACCGGACGAGCCACTGAGCCGGCTCGACGTGACCTGTCCGCTGCGGCTGAGGGTGAAGCTGAGCCTGGCAACGCCGCGCTGACCGCCGCCGCCGGACGGATATTGGTGGAAGCGCATCAGATGCGCGCGAACCCGCTGATTATAGGATGCGATCACGGAGGCCACCGCGCCGGCGCTCATCGCGGATGCCATCGGCGCCTCACGCTCGGCCCGCGGCGGAGCGCTGGTGCGCGGTGCGGGCATCGCCTCCGACGGCTTCCTGGCCTCGCGGCGGACCAGCTTCGGCTTCGCCGGCGCAGGCTTTTCCACCGGCACGATCTTCGCCGGCTCGGGCTTCGCCGGTGTCGGCTCGAGCTTCTGCTCCGGCGGCGCGACGACGTCCGGCTTCTCCTGCGGCGGTGTCGGCGCGATGGTGTCCTCGGCGGTCTGCTGCTGCACCGGCTCCGGCGGCGAGGCGTCGGCCTCCTGCATCACCGGTCCCGGCGCGACGTCGTCCTGCACCGACTGCGGTGCCGACGTCACCGGCGCCATATCGATCATGATCGCCGGCAGGCTGACGCCCCGCTCGGGCAGCGATTTGAGCCAGCTCGTCGCAAGAAGCGCGGCCGCGACGTGCAACGCCACGATCACCGCGGCCGCTACGCTCCATCGTGCCCCCTCGCGCTCGCCGAGCGGCTCGTGCAGGGCAAAGGCGTTCGCGGCCATCAGCTGCGTCCGTCGAGCCCGACCAGCGCAACCTTCAAATAGCCGGCGTTGCGCAAGGTGTTCATCACCTCCATCAGGTCGCCATAGGAGACGGCCTTGTCGGCGCGCAGGTAGATGCGTTCGTCCTTGCGGCCCTTGGTGGCGACATAGAGCGACGTGCCGAGCGCATCGCGGGCGACGACGTCCTCGCCGACCGCGATCGAGAGATCCGGCTTCACGGTGAGGAAGACCGGCTTGTCCGGCCGCGGCGCCGGCTCGGCAGCGGTCGCCGGCAGCTCGACGCCGATGTCGACGGTGGCGAGTGGGGCGGCGACCATGAAGATGATCAGCAGCACCAGCATCACGTCGATGAACGGCGTGACGTTGATCTCATGGGTGACGTCGAGATCATCCGGGTCGCCGCGCTTGAGCGGCGATCCCGACCGTGCGCCGAGCTTCGCGGCCATGGCCTACTCCGCCGCCCGCGCCATGCGGAACTCTCTGTGGTCGCGCTGCCGGCTCACCAGCAGCATGAGCTGTGCCGAGGCATCGCCCAGCAGCGCCCGGTAGTTGGCGATGCCGCGGACGAGGTGATTGTAGATCACGACCGCCGGAATCGCGGCGACGAGGCCTAGCGCGGTCGCGAGCAGCGCTTCCGCGATACCGGGCGCGACCACTGCGAGGCTCGTGGTGTGGCTCTCGGAGATACCGATGAAGGAATTCATGATGCCCCAGACCGTGCCGAACAGGCCGACGAACGGCGCCGTGGCGCCGATGGTCGCGAGCACGCCGGTGCCGCGCGCGATCTGCCGCGACATCGCGGCTTCGACCCGCTCCAGCCGCAGCGCGACGCGCTCCTGAAGGCCGTCGTCCAGGATGCCGCCGGAGAGCTCTGCTTCCTTCGCGCAGGACTGGATGAGCTGGGCGACGGCGTCATGTGCGTCGCCGGTCTGTTCTGCCGCCTCGATCAGCTTGATGTTGCCTTCGAGCGCGCGCGTCCGCTGCAAGGCGAGCGCGCCTTTGCGGCGTAGTTCGATGGACTTGGCGAGCCAGACCGTCCACGTCACCAGCGAGGCGATGGCGAGCCCCACCATCACCGTCTTCACGATGATATCGGCGCCGAGGAACATACCCCAGGGCGACAAATTGCGCGGCAACAGCGCTTCGTCGATCGCGAAAGCTGGAGTCGGTGCGAGTGCCGCCAGCAGGATGGATCCAATCATGTGCCGAAGGCTGGAAATGCTTCGCATGCCTGATCTCCCAACAGACAGTGAAAGCTACGCGGCCGGCGCGGCCGTGCGGTCCGCAAGCTGCCGGAACCGCACAAGCTGGTCCGCACGCAGCGCCCGGGTCTCGTCGCGGCCGACGAAGACCTTGAACATGATGCCGCCGTCCGCGTTGACGAAAGCGACGAAGGCCGAAGTCTTGCTCATGAAGGGACGCTCGACGAAGGCCACGGCCGCACAGCGCTCGTGGCGGAGATGGCCGTGCAAGCCCTTCGGCTGCATCAGGTTGAAATAGCCGCGGCCGATCTCGCCTGCCGGGATCGCGCCGGTGAACTCGAAGATCGCATCGTCCGTATGAACGATCAGCGTCACCTCGCCCCACGCGGCGATGTCTTGCATGGCAGCGACGAAATGCTCGCCGCCACCCACCCGAACCATCGACGACGGCAGCGCCTCGATCACTGCGCGCGGCGTGACCTTGCGCTCGCGCGCGACGTCCTCGATCACCGCGCCGGGATTGTCGGCCATATACGCCTTGAGATCGGCGAGATCGGTGCTCAGCATGTCCAGCTCCTCTCGTGCTTCGCGCTGCCTCAGGCAGCCGCGGCCTTGCGCTCGCTCTGGATCACCTCGAAACCTTCGAACTTGGGATGGCCGAGATAGAGGCTCTCGCCGGTCGGATTGTCGGCGCGGGCATGGGCACGACGAAACTGATCCGAGCGCGTCCACGCCTCGAACGCCGCCTTGTCGACCCAGGTGGTGTGCGAGGAGTAGAGCGTGTGGTCCTCGGCCTCGGGACCTTTCAAGAGATGAAACTCGACGAAGCCCGGCATGCTGCCGAGATAGGATTCGCGGGTAGCCCAGACGGTTTCGAACGCGGTCTCCGCGCCGTTCTTCACTTGAAAACGGTTCATGGCGATAAACATTTAACTCTTCTCCTATCAGTCATGCAGATCGGCGAACGCCGACCGGGTCTTCAGAACGCGCCGAAACCACGCCGGGGACATCGGCGTGGCTTTGGAGGCGATGCGGTCCCCCATCGGGATCGCCGGCAGTCTCTTTAGGTACCGCCGAAGTGGTACTTGAGGCCTCCCTTGATCACGAGCCCCGCGCCGGCGCTCGCCCATTTCACGTCGTTTTGCGTATCGCCGGTACTGCCGACCGGAATGGCATAAGGCCGGTAATACCGGTTGAAGAGATTCTCGACCGAGAAATTGAGCGTGAGGTCCGACGTCGGCTGATATTGGGCATAGAGATTCACGAGATCGTACGAGGTCGCCGGAGTGTAGCTTCGTGGGATGTCGTAATTGGCGATGGCCGATGTCCACATCACCGAGAGGATCAGGGTTCGGTCGAGCAGGCGCACGCCGGCCGTCGTGGTGATCTTCTGCGGTGGAATGCTGTACAGGCCAAACCCCGTCTGCAGGTTCTTGCCACTTTGATAAGTGCCGGAGAGACCGAGGAACCAGAGGTTTGCGTCGTACATCGCCTCGGCTTCCAAGCCCTGAATGCGCGCCGACGCCACGTTCTGATATTGCAGGAACGGCAGCACGGTGATGCTCGGTGCCGGCGGCGGACCGGTGGGAACGACCAGGGGATTTCCGTAGGCGACCTGATCGATGAAGTCCGTTATGTCGTTGCGGAATACGTTGATCTTGCCGCGCAGCGTATCACCCGGCGTGAACAGGTCATTCTTCTTGATGTTGAAGCCGATCTCCTTGTTCTTGCCGACCTCGGGCCGCAGGTTCGGATTGGGCACGAAGCAGAAAGTCGAATCCGCGCCCGGTCCCGGTGTGCCTGACGGACAGCGGAAGAAGGAGTCGTTGATCGTGGCACCCGAATGCGGCCCGCTGACCAGCGTCTCCGTGATCGATGGAGCGCGATAGCCTTCGGCATAGCTGACATACGGCGTCACGACCGCGGTGGGAACAAGCGCAACCGTGATCTTCGGCGACAGCCGATCGCCGCCGGACGACGAGGAAGCCGAGGAAAGCTGATAGTTATCGTACCGGAGCGCGCCGATCACCTCGAGCATCGAGGTATAGTTCGCCTTCCACTGCACGAAGCCGCCAGACACCGTGCGTTGACCGCCGGGCGTCGTGACCTCCGACGTGCCGGTCGTGTCGCGCGACGATACCTTGTCCTGGAACGCGTCCAGTCCGTAGGTCAACGCGTGACGCCAGCTTCCGGTCTCGAAGCGCGACGTGTTGTGCACGTCGACGCCAATCGTGTCGAGCAGATATCCGCGATTACTGCCGATACAGCCCGACACGGCATTTCCAGGCACGCCGCCGCAATAGACCGACGGCGTTACGCTCGTATGCGCGCTCTTGACCTGATCGTTCTCGGTGCGATTCCAGTACACCTTCGCGTCCCAATCGACCCATGGATTGTCCGGCTGTGAATATTTCCAGCCGAGCGTCGTGGTGTAGTTCTTGACATTGGATGCGTAGATCGACGTGCCGCCGAGATTGTTGGTGCCGTTCGCATTGGTCGAGTTGGGATCACCGACGCGCCGTGGCGGCTGGCCCACGCGGTAGATGTCTTCCTGGAAGATCGTGCCGAGCTTGACCTCGTGCCCGTCCGCAGGCCGCACCGTCAGCTTGGCGATGCCGCTCGTGAGGCGGTTGCCCGTATTGGCAACCTCGAAGCCCGTGCCGTCCTTGTAGTTCTCCTGCGTGGAGTAGGTGCCGCCGGCGAACACGTCGACATCCGGATTGACGCGGACGCCGCCGAAGGCTGAGCCGAGCGCACGCCCGTAATTGCTGCCAAGGATGGTCTTGACGTCCACGCCCCATCGCTCTCCCGCGCGCACGACATCCTCGATGTCCTTGGTACGGAACGACGCCACACCTCCGATCGCACCGGAGCCGTAGATGTTGGCGGTGGGGCCACGGACGATGTCGATGCCGCCGATCAGCTCGGGATTGAGGAAGAACGAGCCGTTTGCGAAATGACCGGTCCGCTGATAGTTCTGCCGCGCGCCGTCGACGACGACAGCGACACGGCCGAAATCCTGCAAGCCGCGGATGTTGATCGAGGTCGACGGCTCGTCGCCGCGATTCTGAACCCACACGCCCGGCACGTTGTAGATGAGATCGCCGACGGTACTGGCCTGCCGCGCCTCGATCTGCGCCGACGTCACGACGCTGACCGGCGCAAGCGCATCGACGGCACGCTCCTCGGTCTTTGAGGCCGCGGCCGTGATGGTGTCGAGCGCTTGAACGGGCGCGACGCCGCCGGCCTGGGCGCGGGCGTTCATGGCATCGGGCGCCGCCTGCTGCGCGACCCGCGGCTTGGGCTGCTTGCGCTTGGCCTGCTTCGGCCGCTCCGGCGACACACTCTCGGCTTGCGGCTGAGCAGTCTGCGCGAGGCCGCTCTCCGTCACCAATGCCGCAATTGAAACCACCGACGCGCCCAAAATAAGGGCGCGCGAATACCTAGCCCCGTCAGCCATATCAGCCCCAGCCTGCACTTCACTTTTTGGAGTCTTTTGGCTGGCGTGCGTTCGCAAAGCGAACGACTGGCTGGCTGATGTTCTCGAGACGCGGACAAGCTGTCCGCTGCCTTAATTGGTTACGTGGCAACACTTCGACGGTCAATGACATCAGGTTGCAGTTTATATCGATTGTAAATCGTCGCCGTTGGAATGCGCTTCGCGCCGCTTATACAAGCAAGACGCATCTGAAATTTCGAAAGCGCATCACACCTACCATGTCAGCAACGTCCGGAGACAGCGACGGCGATGCGGCAGGGCCGACACAAAGCCCTTCTGCAACAACGAGAACCCTCATTATGCGAGGGAGCCGGATCGACAGCCGCGAGCTGTTTGCGGCCGAGCGCGAGATCATCATCGCGCATGGCGAGGACAATTATCGCCTGCGTTTGACCTCGCAGAACAAGCTGATCCTGACGAAGTAACCTGCAATGGCATTTTGTCGCACCCTCAAGAAGCTCCTGCTCTCCGGCACGATCGCGTTCGCGTCCAGCGCGTACGCCGCCGGTATCACCGTGCATGACGCGCGCAACCGCGATGTCGCTGTCGCCGACTTTGCACGGACCGTCTCGATCGGCGGCGCCATCACCGAGATTCTCTATGCGCTCGGGCTCGAGAGCCGGCTGGTCGGTGTCGACACCACGAGTCTTTATCCGGCAGCGGCGCTGCGCGACAAACCTAATGTCGGCTACATGCGCCAGATTTCAGCCGAGGGCGTGCTCGGCCTCAGCCCCACGCTGATCCTGGCGATCCAGGGGTCGGGCCCGCGCGAGACCATGGACCTGCTGGAGACGGCGAAGGTGCCGCTGGTGCTGGTGCCGGAGACTTTCACTGAGGACGGCCTGATCGAGAAAATAAGACTGGTCGGCCATGCCATGGGCGTCGACGCGCGCGCCGAATGTCTGAGCGCCGCGGTCAGCGCCGATCTCGCGCAGCTGCGCGCACTGCGCGCCAAGGTGACGAAGCCGGTCCGCGTGATGTTCGTGATGTCGCTCCAGAACGGACGCGCCATGGTCGCCGGCCACAAGACCGCCGCCGACGAGATCATCCAGCTCGCGGGCGCCGCCAATGCCGTGGACGACTACGACGGCTACAAGATCATCGGCGACGAGGCGATCGTAGCGGCGAAGCCCGATGTCGTGCTCTCGATCGAGCGCGGCAAGGACTCACTCCAGGCCGACGCGATCTATGCCCATCCCGGCTTTGCGTTGACGCCGGTCGCAGCCAACAAGAGTTTCATCACGATGAACGGGCTCTACCTGCTCGGCTTCGGGCCGCGCACCGCGGCGGCGGCGCGCGATCTCTCCGTCAAGCTCTATCCGGCATTGTCCGACCGGGGTGGTACGTTCGCCTCGGCCTTGTCGGCGGCGAACTGCCGGCAATGAGTGTTGCGGTCGGGACTGGAGCGCGTAGCGCTGCGCAACGCGCCGGCAGGGGACGCAGGTTCGGGTCGGTTGCGCTTCCCCTTCTCCTCGCGGCGCTCGCCGTCATGGCGACCGTTGCGCTAACCGTCGGCGCGGCCGGCATTCCCCTCTCGCGGCTGCCTGCCGCGCTCGGCTTTGCCGGCAACGCAGCCGCCGATGCCATGACTGCCCGTGACCAGCTCGTACTGTGGTCGATCCGCATCCCCCGGATCGCGGCGACCGCGATAGTCGGCGGCCTGCTCGCCGCGGCCGGCGCAATCATGCAGGGCCTGTTCCGCAATCCGCTCGCCGATCCTGCGCTGGTCGGCGTCTCCAGCGGCGGCGCGCTCGCGGCCGCAAGTGCCATTGTCTTCACCGATTCACGCCTGGGCGAGACGCTGCATTTCCTGCAGACCGAGCTGTTGCCGCTTGCGGCTTTTGCGGGATCGCTGGTCACGACCGCGACCCTCTACGGCATCTCCAGCCGCTCGGGGCGGACCTCGATCGCAATCTTCCTGCTCGCCGGCGTTGCCATCACCGCGATCACCAATGCCGGCATCGGCCTGCTGGTGTTCGTCGCCGACGACCGCCAGCTCCGCGACATCACGTTCTGGCTGCTGGGCTCGATGAGCGGCGCGACCTGGACCAAGGCCGCCGTGCTCGCGCCCATCCTGGTCGTCGGGCTCTTGGCCTGCACCTACATCGCGCGCGGTCTCGATCTCCTGGTGCTCGGCGAGGCCGACGCCTTTCATGGCGGCGTCGACGTCGAGCGGCTGAAGCGGATCTCGATCGTCATGGTCTCCGCCATGACCGGCGTCGCGGTGTCGATCAGCGGCGTCATCGGCTTTGTCGGCATTGTCGTGCCGCATTTGTTGCGCCTCGTCATCGGCCCGACGCACAGCCTGCTGCTTCCGGCTTCGGTGCTGCTCGGTGCGATCCTGATGGTCGGCGCCGACACGCTGGCGCGCACCATCGTGGCGCCGGCGGAAATGCCGATCGGCATCTTGACCGCCGCGGTCGGCGCCCCCCTCTTCCTAGGGATTCTGCTGCGGCAGCGCGGGCTGGCCTCGCTATGAGCGCCGTGATCGAAGCCCGTGCTTTAACCAAGCGCGCCGGACGCGCGACGCTACTCGATGGCGTCGACCTGAGCGTGGGGGCCGGCGAGATGGTCGCCATCATCGGTCCGAACGGCGCCGGCAAGTCGACGCTGCTGCGGCTGCTCTCGGGCGACCTCCGCCCGAGCGAAGGCGAGGTGCGGCTGCAGCAGCGCGATCTCCGCAGCTATACGCCACGGGAACTCGCCGCGCGCCGCACGATGTTGTCCCAGCACATCAACGTCACCTTCCCCTTCACGGTCGGGGAGATCGTGCTGATGGGCGCGGGCGACCGCAGCTTGCGCGATCCCGGTCCGCTTGTCGATGCCGCACTGGACGAGGTTGGCCTGACGAAATTTCGCGAACGACAATTGCCGACGCTGTCAGGCGGCGAGCAGCAGCGCGCCCATTTCGCCCGCGTGCTGGTGCAGCTCGCCTGCGGCGAGGCCGAGCACGGACCGGGCCTTCTGCTGCTGGACGAGCCGACCTCGAGCCTCGACCTGCGTCACCAGATCGACCTCGTCGAAGCCGCGCGCCGCCGCGCGGCGGATGGCACCGCCGTCATCGCGATCCTGCACGATCTCAATCTTGCGATCCGATTTGCCGACCGGTTGGTCGTGCTGAACCGCGGCCGGCTCGCCTCCGACGGCCCGCGCGCCGATGTCGTCACACGCGAGACCATCCGCGACATCTTCGAGATCGACGCCGTCGTCCATCAGGCTGACGACGGCGTACCTTACGTGTTGCCGCAATCGATGCGCGCGGTGCCGCCTGTGGCGGGAATTTAGCCCGCCGGCACGATCACCATACTCTTGTCCTTCGGCCAACGGATGCGCCAGGCGAAGTTGATGTCCTTGACCTCACCGGGCTTGGCGTCGAACGACCATTCCAGGACGCCGCGCCGGTCACGAATGTTGCTTGCGGTCGGCGGCGTGGTCGCAGGCAGCATCTCGACGAGGATGTCCTCGCTCTCGCTGATCGGCAACTGGTCCTCGATCGCGACCTTGATCGGGAAGTCGTGACCATTGCGGATCGTCGTCTTGAACGATCGCTCGTCGGTCTTCGACGTCGTGACCAGGAGACCGGCCGACCCTTCGTTGCGCTTGAGCACCGCGCGCTCGATCCTGACCTTGTCGTCTGCGCCGAAGCCGAGCCGCACAATATCGTCCTTGGCCGAAGGCGAGAGCTTGCCGCGGCCGACGAAGGTTCCATCGCGATAAATTGCGACCTTGCCCGGCAACAGGCTCGTGTCGTCGGCCTGCTTGAAGCTGGCTTCGAGGAAGGCGGTGGGATCCATCACCGGTGCCGCGCGCACCGTGAGATCGGCGGGCACGGTCACCGAGGCGATGCGCAGGCTCTTGGCGCCCTCGGCGGCGCCGAGGCTGACGCGGCCGGGAATTTTGTAGGTAGCCTGGAAGTCCCCGATCTCGGCGACCGCCTGCTGTTCTTCGGCGCGCTCGCGAATGTCGTCGGCCGCCTTGGCCGCGGACGTTTCCATCTTTCGCTGCTGCATTGGCGCCGCCGCAGGCATTGACGAATCCGAAAGCGAACCCAGCGCCCGCGGCCTCGGTACCTGCGGATATTGTGCGACCAGCGAATTCAGCTCCGGCGCGCTGCCGCCGCGGCCGATGCGGACCGTGGAGACGCCAAGCGTGACGTTGGACCAGTCCTCGCCGGTGGATTGCGTGACCTCGGCGCGGCGGACCAATTCGAGCTGCGGCTTGCGGTCCTTGGCGCCGGTGTCGAGCCGGGCGTCATAGAGCGGCAGCCATCGGGCGTTGCGGACATTGTAGGTGACCCTCAACGTCGCCTTGGTTGCTGCCGGCGCGGCGATGTCCATGCGGACTTCGAGCTTGCTCGGCGGCTTGGCCTTCCGCTCGACTTCGAGCTGGGCGATCTGCCGATCAATCTCGCGCATCTTGCGCGTGGCGTCGCGGACGGCGGTATCGGCGCTCGCAATTTCCTCACCGACGGTGGCAAAGGCCGTGCGCCATTCGGCAATCGGCCGCGCCTCGCCCTTGTCGCCAATGCCCGCGGGCGACGCTTCCGCAAAATGCTCCGCGAATTTGCGCCGCGCATTGGCCGAGTCGATCGCGCCTTGCAGGTCGGCGCGCTGGTCGTTCAGCGCCTCGATGCGCTTGTCCAGCTCCGGCAAATTGACCGGCGCCGCACGCGGTGTTCGCGCATCGATCGTGCCGATGGTGAGCTTCGCTCCCCCCTCGCCCTCCACCCGGATCGAGGAGGTGTCGAGACCAAGCGGGAAGTCCTTGGCAATGAGCGTCGAGTCACCAGACGGCAGGTCCACCGCGATGACGCGGGTGACGGTCGCGCCATCGGGGTAAACGGTGACGGTATCGATGGCCGATGTGGCGTCCAATTCTGCGGCCCATGACGGCGACGCGAATGCCGTGGTCAACAGAACCAGGCTCGTCGTTGCCAAACATTTTGCGGTGATGCGCATCAAGTCCCTCCTCCAACTCATCGCCGCCGCCAGCCGGACGCACGATCCAATGCCTCGCCAACATGGTTGGACGCGGCAGGGAAGGAATTGGTTCGATTGGGGTTTCCGGGGGGCGTCGCCGCGGCGGCAGCAAGGCCCGCAATATGTCGTCGGCCCGCGACGAAGCCCTTAATCCTGAGCAGACGAACCCTGCCCGAAGATGCGGCGAAGCAGGTCTGTCACGTTCTTGGCACCGGCCTTCCTCAGAATGCCGGCGCGATAGCCCTCGACCGTCCGTGCGCTCAGATGCATGCGCCGGGCGATCTCCTTGTTGGTCAGGCCGGCGGCGAGATGCTCGAGCACGTCGCCTTCACGCGCGCTCAGGGGTTCGCAGCCCGGCAACCAGCGCTGCCGGTTGGAGCCGGGCTGCGCGAACTCGTCGATGGCGGCACCGATCCGGTCGACGATGTCGCGGGTGCGGAACGGCTTCTCGATGAAGTCGGCCGCACCGCTCCTGATGGCGTCGACCGCCATGGCGATGCTGCCGTTTGCCGCGGTCACCAGCACCGGCGCCATGCAGTTTTCCTCGCGCAGGCGCTTGAGCACGTCGAGACCGGAGCGATCGGGCGGCATCTCCAGCAGCACGCAGGCCGGCATCCGCGCCTTGGCTTCCGAGAGCAGAGATGCGCCGTCGGCGAAGCAGATCACGTTGTATGCGCTCTGTTGAAGCGCGGTGGAAAGTTGTTCGCGGGAGGCGGCATCGGTGTCGATGACGAATACCTCACCCTTGGAAAGCATGTTCCCCGGCATAATTCCGATCCAGCAATGTCTTTGGTCAAATGGTCCGAGACGGCAGCGGGCCTCATCGCGCCGCGCCGTCATATGCACGGCATTCGCGCCCGTGCTTCGGTTTCACTTATGTATGTTCCACCTGGTTCCCGGATTTGACGGATCGGGACATAAACTTTACATTTCGGGACATCTGCGGGAATGGCTGGCAGGAACGGGTCGCATGACCGACCTCATTCGTAGCGCAGGCTTGAGCTATTACCCGGAGGTCGCCCGGTCGGTCGGGCTCGACCCCAAACAAATGATGCGCAAGGTCAGGCTGCCGCTAGCCTGCCTCGACAAGCCCGACACGCCCATTGCCGTCACCGGCCTGCGACGTCTGCTCGAATTGTCGGCAGAGGCGTCCGGAGCCGAAGATTTCGGCTTGCGCCTTGCCGAGCGCGGCGGGCTGACCAATTTCGGAGCGGTCGGCTTGATCGTGCGCGAACAGGCGACGGTCGGTGAAGCCATCGAAGCCTTCTCGCGCTTCATCCCGATCCATCACGACGGCATGAAGCTGGACGTCACCCGCGACAAGCAGACCGTGATCGTCACGCTGCACCTGCGCGGCCGGCAACCGACCGCGCCGCGCCAGTCGATCGACATGGCGCTCGGCAGCGTCCACCGCATCATCCAGTCGCTGTTCGGCAGCGATTGGCGGCCGCAGGAAGTGCACCTGCATTATCCACCGCCGCACGACCGCAAGCGCTACCGCGAGTTCTACGGCTGTCGTGTGACCTTCAACGCGGAGGACGATTCGATCCTGTTGTCGGCACACGACATGGAGCGCCGGATCCCGAGCGCGCATCCGCTGATCGCGAGCTATCTACGGAAGCGCATCGAGGCGATCGAGACGCGGCCGGCAAGCTGGGAGGAGAAGGTCGACGAGGTCGTGCGTCTCCTGCTCGCCGGCGGCGACTGCACGGTCGAGCGCGTCGCCGAGCACCTCGCCTGCACCCGCCGCACCATCCACCGCCACCTCGCCGAAGCCGGCACCAGCTTCTCGGCCATTCTCGACGCCCAGCGCGCCGATCTCGTGGTCCAGCTGATCGACGACCCCGGCCGACCGCTGGCCGACATCGCCGTGCAGCTCGGTTTCTCCGCACAGAGCGCCATGGCCCGCTGGTTCCGCGGCCGCTTCGGCTGCACCATCACCGCATGGCGCAAAGGCGTCCGGCCACCGAAATCATCGAGCGTGGCGACCGCGGCTTGAATTCAGCGTGCCGGGACGGGCACGCCCATGATGGCGAGTGCGCGGCGACGGCTGCCGGCGAGCAGCGGGCCGAACGCGATGGCAAAGCCGAGGAACGCAACGATCCAGCCGCAGGCGGCAAGGTGCAGCAATGCATCGCTGTGCGCAGGCCAAGCCACCGCCGCGACCCGCGCCAGCGCCGCGACGATGATCGCGGCATAGATGGCTTGTGTCGCCGGCGAAGCCGTCAGCGCCTGTCCGGTATGGCCGAGACTCGCACGGGTCATCACCGCGAGCGTCATGGTCCCGGCCGCGCCCGCCATCCAGGCGTGGATGCCCGCGCTCGGCGGCAATGCGCCGAAGACGGAAAGAGCATGCAGGAGGAAGCCGAGCGGCACGAAGACATAGCCGACGTGGAGAATCAGGAGCAGCCGCTCGCGGAAGGTGCGGTCACCGGCCCAGCGTGCGAGTCGCACCAGGTGCAGCACACCGACCAAGGCCATCACCGCCGCGGTGACCGTACTCAACGGCGCGGCGATCCATGAGACGAGCGCCAGCGCACTGCACCCGATCACCACACCGTCAAAACGCCCGAACGGCACCGGGAGACGGCCGGGGTTGAACTTGACCAGCCAGTTTCGGGTGAAGCTCGGGATGATGCGGCCGCCGATCAGCGAGATCATCAGAACGACCACGCCGATGCCGACGCGGATGCTGACATCAGCCGCACCCGCATAATGCGCTTCGAGATGGAAGGCGACATTGCCGGCGAGCAGCACCAGTACCAGCACCACGACGGGCAGGTTGCGCCAGTTGCCGCCGGCGATGATCTCGCGCGTTGCAGCAGCGACGACCAGCGTCAGGAAGGCGGCATCGACGGCAAGCGCGAACCCCCAGCCGATATCGGCGGACAGCGTCACCGCGACCCGCCCGGCGAGCCAGACCGCCAGCAGCGCGCCCAAGGACGGCCCCTGGATCGGCAGCCGGCCGGTCCAGTTCGGGATCGCCGTGAACAGGAATCCCGTGATCACCGCCGGCAGGAAGCCATAGAGCATCTCATGGACGTGCCAGTCGCGCGGCGCGAAAGCGGAGCTCATCGACAATTCGCCGTAGAACATCGGCAGCCAGGCCAGGATCGAAAGCCCTGCCTGGATGGCGGCGAGCAGGAAAAAGGGCCGAAAGCTGTTCGCAAACAGCGGCCAGCCCTCAAAGTTACGGGATCGGGCGCCAGCCATGGGTCAACTCCAGTCGATTCAAATCGTCGCCTGGAAAAATACTGCCGTCCGGCCGGCTCGTTTTTGAGCTATCGCAAACACCCTGACGATTGCAGGTGTCATCACACTTTCAGCGCCAAGGAGGCAGGATGGCCAAGGTCGACACATCGCTGGTTGCGCATTTGCCGCTGTTTGGGGGTGTCAAACCGGAGGACCTCGATGAGATCCTGCGCGAAGCCCGCTCGGCGCGCTATCCCAAGAACAGCGCCATTTTCGAGCAGGGCGCGGACGCGCAATCCTTCTTCCTGCTGCTGCACGGCCATGTTCGCGCGGCCAAGACCACACCGACCGGCGAGCAGATCGTGGTCCGCTATGTCGCGCCGGGCGAAACGTTCGGTCTCGCGATGGCGATCGGGGCCGCGCGCTATCCGGCCACGGCGATCGCGGTCGACGACAGCGTCGCCCTGATCTGGCCGACCTCGGCCTGGCCGCGACTGGTCGAGCGATTTCCCTCGCTCGCCGCCAACACGCTCCAGACTGTCGGCACGCGGCTCCAGGAGAGCCACACCCGAATCCTGGAAATGTCGACCCAGCAGGTCGAGCAGCGCGTCGCGCATGCGCTGCTGCGCCTCGCCAAACAATCCGGCAAGAAGCTCGACCGCGGCATCGAGATCGACTTCCCGATCAGCCGCCAGGACATCGCGCAGATGACCGGCACCACGCTGCACACCGTGAGCCGCATCCTGAGCGGCTGGGAACAGCAGGGGCTGGTCGAAAGCGGCCGTCAGCGCATCATCCTGCGCGATCCGCATGGGATCGTTGTGCTGGCGGAGCGAAGCCCGGACAGCGGCGCGGCATAGGGCCAGGGGTGAGGGTCGCGTCCGCTTACGGCGAAAGCGCCCCTCACCCGGGAATCCGCGCGCGGCCCGCGCGAAGTCCGGACCGGTTCACGCCGGCACGCGGTCCCGCAGCGCGGCGAGGAATTTGTCGCGATCGATGCCATGCTCGCGGCAGGCGTCATCGACCGTGTGAAAGGTTGCGATCGGACAGCCCACGCAGGCCATCCTGAAGGCGAGAAACACGCGGATCGTGTACGGCGCCGTGCGCATGATGTCATCGACCAGATCGTCGGATCCAAAAGGCATGGACAACACCTCCGTTCCGAAACCACGTTAGCGGAGCGGGCGGGAGTCTCTTTGTTGGAGCGCAAGCTGGTTGTCATTCCCGGGCGCGCGAAGCGCGAGCCCGGGATCCATCGGGCAACAGGCCAAGAGGTGAAATGGATTCCGGGCTCGCGCCAAGTGGCGCGCCCCGGAATGACGGGACTACACCGCCCGGCTATGCAACTGCTTCGCGGGATCGAGATGCGCGTCGAATGCGGCGGCGACGCTGCGCACGAGAAAGCGCGAGTCCTTTGCGACTGCGATGCGGTCGCCGTCCAGTCTCACGACGCCGTCGGACATCAGCGGCTTCAGACGCGACGCCGATTTCAGCATTGCCCCGGCCTCTGCGCCATGACGCGCGCAGATGTCGCCGAGATCGGCGCTGAACTCGCACATGATGCGTTCGATGATGTCGGCGCGCAGCCGGTCGTCGTCGGTGAGCCCATAGCCTTTCGCGGTGGCCAAATGGCCCTCGGCGATGCTCTGCGCATAGGCGCCGATCTGCACCTCGTTCTGGACATAGCCCTGCGGCAAATGTCCGATCGCGCTCGCGCCGAAGCCGAGCAGAACTTCGCCCTTGTCGGTGGTGTAGCCCTGAAAATTGCGCCGCAACGTGCGTTGCTCGAAGGCCACAGCCATGGAATCGCCGGGTCGCGCGAAATGATCGAGCCCGATCTGCACGTAACCGGCCTCCTTCAACGCATTGGCGATCGCGCAGGCCTGGTCGTGGCGCGCAAGGCCGTCGGGCAGCACCGCCTCGTTGATCATGCGCTGGTGCTTCTTGAAAGCAGGCACATGCGCGTAGCCGAACACCGAGAAGCGGTCGGGCCCAAGCTCGAGCGAACGTCGCACCGTATTCAGGCACGAGGCAACGGTCTGGTGCGGCAGTCCGTAGATCAGATCGAAGTTGATCCCGTTGACGCCGGCGCGCTGGAGCATGTCGACGACGGAAGCCGTCTGCTCAAAACTCTGCACCCGATTGATCGCGCGCTGCACGACTGGGTCGAAGCTCTGCACGCCCAGGCTCGCGCGGTTGACGCCGGAGAGCCGCATGGCCTCGACCATGTCGGCGGTCAGCGTGCGAGGATCGATCTCGACGGCAATCTCGGCCGACGGCAGCACGAAGAACGATTGGCGCATCGCCGCCATCAATTCGGCAAAAGCCTCCGGCGCCATGATCGTCGGCGTGCCGCCGCCGAAATGGATGTGCTCGACCTTGATGCGCCGGCCGATGGTCTCGGACACCTGCGCGATCTCGCTGCGCAGCGTACGCAGATAGGCCGCGATGAGACCGTCTCGACGAACGATCTGGGTATGGCAGCCGCAATACCAGCACATCTCGCGGCAGAACGGCACGTGCAGATAAAGCGACGCGCTGGCCGACGACGGGAGCTCCGCCAGCCACCGGGCGTAGGCACCCGCGCCGATCGCCGGCGAGAAATGCGGTGCGGTCGGGTAGCTCGTGTAGCGCGGCAGTCGTTCCTCGCCGTAACTCACCGCAAGATCGGCCCTCATATCCTACCCATTCGTCAATCAATGCTGCGCAGCGGGGCGGCGCATCCCGGATAGCGCTAAATTACCCGTTTTCGGGTGCGAAACCTTGCGCTCGCTCAAAGTCCGCGCACCGGATCGGAGCCATGGTGATATTTGATGATTGCGCTCTGGAGACAGGCAATGGCGTCGTTCGCCCTCGATCTCGTTCTGTGGCTCACCGGCGTTCGCGGCCATATCCCGCGCTTCGACGATTTTCGTCCCGTCCCCTCCACCCCTGCCGTTGGCGCCGGCCACCTCGTACGCGTGATGGTCATCACGGCCGCCGTTTTCGCCGCGCTGTCGCTCGCGGTTTGGGGGACGGTCTGGATTGCGATCCAGTTGCTCTAGTCGACGACAACCCATTCACAATAAATGCAACTGAACATGCGAACGATTTGCGGCCGGCGCGGCTGACGTCGAGCGCCGGCGCGTCTTTGGTATCGCCGATGCGATCTTCAACAAACTGCCTAAGGATTTTACCGGAGGCGAATACGGCAAAAGCTTGTTGCAGCACAAACACGCTTGCCGCGATCGGCGCACACTGCATTCCGTCATCAAAACCATTTCAGATGAAGGATGCTTCCGATGTTCACCCGCCGAGCCGCATTGATCAGCGCCGCCGCAACCGCCCTGATGCTGGCGACACCCGCCTTGGCTGCCGACGATCTCAAACTGCAGCGCCAGAAGGTCGAGCTGGTCGCTCCGCCCTTCGTGCATGCGCACGAGCAAGCGACCAAGCAGGGCCCCAAGATCGTGGAGTTCACGCTCACGATCGAGGAGAAGAAGGTCGTCATCGACGAGAAGGGCACCACCTTCCAGGCGATGACCTTCAACGGCTCGATGCCAGGTCCGATGATGGTCGTGCACGAGGGCGACTACGTCGAAACGACGCTGGTCAATCCCGCAACCAACTCCATGCCGCACAACATCGACTTCCATTCCGCGACCGGTGCGCTCGGCGGCGGCGCGCTCACGCTGGTCAATCCCGGCGAGCAGGTCGTCTTGCGCTGGAAGGCGACCAAGACCGGCGTGTTCGTCTACCATTGCGCACCGGGCGGCCCGATGATCCCCTGGCACGTCGTCTCCGGCATGAACGGCGCCGTGATGGTGCTGCCGCGCGACGGCCTCAACGACGGCAAGGGCCACGCTCTGAAATACGACAAGATCTACTATGTCGGCGAGCAGGATATGTACGTGCCGCGCGACGACAAGGGCAATTTCAAGTCCTATGAATCGCCCGGCGAAGCCTTCACCGACACCGAAGAGGTGATGAGGAAGCTGATCCCCTCCCATGTCGTGTTCAACGGCAAGGTCGGCGCGCTCACCGGCAAGAACGCGCTCACCGCCAATGTCGGCGAGAACGTGCTGATCGTGCATTCGCAGGCCAATCGCGACAGCCGTCCGCATCTGATCGGCGGCCATGGCGACTATGTCTGGGAGACCGGCAAGTTCTCCAACGCGCCGGAGACCGGGCTCGAGACCTGGTTCATCCGCGGCGGCTCGGCGGGAGCTGCGCTGTACAAGTTCATGCAGCCCGGCATCTACGCCTATGTCACGCACAATCTGATCGAGGCCGCCGACCTCGGCGCCACCGCGCACTTCAAGGTCGAAGGCAAATGGAACGACGATCTGATGATGCAGGTGAAGGCCCCTGCCGATATCCCGGCCCCCAACACCAACTAGACGCGACGAGGGGCGGGTGATGACCGGCCCCTTTTTCCTTGGGGAACGACCATGCTGATCGCATTCAAGCTGAAACTGTTCCTCGCCTGCGCCGCCGGGCTCGCAGGGCCGATCGCGGTAGCGCCGCTGGTGTCGGACATCGGGCCTGGCGGCACCGTGACGGAGCCCGCCATCGTCAGGGTCGCACCAGGCAGCCTGTCCTATCGCGAGGCCGGCGATTTCACCCGTGGCGGGCAGCAGGCGGAAGCGCCGCTGAGCGCGATGCGCTTCGAGAGGCCGCTGCACATCATGCGGCATCAGGTCTCGTCATCCGACTACCAGATTTGCGTGCAGGAGGGAGCTTGTCGCGCGCTTGATCGCGACGTGGCAATCGCCTCCGATCGACCCGCGGTGCAGGTGAGCTGGCACGATGCCGAGGCTTATGCCGGTTGGCTCTCGCGCAAGTCCGGTCACAGTTACCGCCTGCCGAGCGACGCGGAATGGGCTTTTGCGGCCGGCTCAAGATTCAAGGATGACGGCCTTCCGGTGGACGCAGCAGATCCATCGAAGCGCTGGATCGGCCGCTACGAGCGTGAATCCGAGCGCGACCTCTTCGACACGACGGCCCATCAGTTCGGCAGGTTCGGTTCGAACGAGCACGGCATCGAGGATCTCGCCGGCAATGTCTGGGAGTGGACCTCGACCTGCTTCGTGCGCTCGCGGATCGACGAGGCCGGCAATGCCGGCCGCCCCACCGTGAATTGCGGCGTGCGTGTCGCCGAGGGTGCGCACCGCGCCTATGTCACCGATTTCATCCGCGACGCCCGCGCCGGCGGCTGCGCGCAAGGCGTCCCGCCCGCCAATCTCGGCTTCCGCCTGGTTCGCGAGGAAACGTCGTGGGTCGCCAGCGTGTCGGCGCGGTGGAGCAAGACGTGGGCAGCGAGGTCGTGAGGGATCGTAGCGTCATGGCCTTCGCCAGCACGACACCGGGAATTCACATCGCCCGCGCGAACATGCGAAAGCCGGGCGCACCGATGATCGCCTCGAAGGCAGGATCGCGCTTCTCCTCGGCAAGGACGAAGCCGGCCTTGGCATAAGCGCGCTCGGCCGGCTCGTTGCCGATCAGGAACGATATCGTCGCCCGGGCAAATCCAGCTGCCCGCCCCTTCTCCAGCGCATGCGCGATCAGTGACTGCACCAGGCCGCGGCCGCGATAGGCGGGATCGGTCGCGACATGCTCGATCATCCAGTCGCCCTCGCCGCCCTGAACCCAGCAGGCGCGCGTGTAGCCGCCACGTTGGCGAATGGCCTCCAGCTCTGCCGGGGCGAGCCCGGACGCGGCTGCGACTTCCTCGATCGCACGCCAGGCCGCTGGTCCCGTGCCGGCCGCCGGTAGCGCACACAAGGCGGCAGCAGGCTTGCCATCGATCTCGGCGACCAGAAATTGCGAGACGTGCCACATCGACACCGCACGGACGGCTGCGACGCGTGCGATGAATTCGCGGCACTGTGTTTCAGGCCAGCCGAGCGCAACGTCGAACCAGCCGCGCTGCCGGTAGCCGCGCTGCGATGACAGGATGGTTTGTGCGATGAAATCAGCGTCTTCGGGACGCGCAGACCGTATCGTCATGCGCCCCCTTCGCGAAAACCTTACGTGTTCTTCAGTGCGACGCGGAATTCGGCTTCGGTCTTGGCCTTGACCTCGTCGAGCGAGACGCCGTCGGCGAGCTCGATCAGTGCCATGCCGCCGCTGCCGTGCTTGTCGATGGTGAAGACAGCCAGGTCAGTCACGACCATGTCGACCACGCGCTCGCCGGTCAGCGGCAAATTGCACTGCTTCAGGAGCTTGGCACCGTCCTTGGCCGAATGCTCCATCACCACGACCACGCGCTTGACGCCGGCGACGAGATCCATCGCGCCGCCCATGCCCTTGACCATCTTGCCGGGGATCATCCAGTTGGCGAGATCGCCGTTCTGGGCCACCTGCATGGCGCCGAGGATCGACAGATCCATGTGGCCGCCACGGATCATGCCGAAGGAATCCGCGCTGGAGAAATACGAGGTCGACGGCAGCTCGCTCACGGTCTGCTTGCCGGCGTTGATGAGATCGGCGTCCTCTTCACCCTCGTACGGGAACGGGCCCATGCCGAGCATGCCGTTCTCGCTCTGAAGGCTGACGTCCATGCCGTCCGGGATGTAGTTCGAGACCAGCGTCGGGATGCCGATGCCGAGATTGACGTAATAGCCGTCACGCAGTTCCTTCGCGGCGCGCGCAGCCATCTGTTCACGGGTCCAGGCCATGTGGTTCTCCTGATACGCTTAAGCGGCGGTGCGCGGGCGGGTGTTGCGGAATTCGATGCGCTTGTTGGCCGTTCCGACCTCGACGATGCGCTTGACGAAAAGACCGGGCGTGTGAATGTGGTCGGGATCGAGTTCGCCGGCCGGAACCAGATGCTCGACCTCGGCCACCGTGACCTTGGCGGCGGTCGCCATCATCGGGTTAAAATTGCGCGCGGTCTTGCGGTAGATGAGGTTGCCGGCGGTGTCGCCCTTCCAGGCGTGGACGATGGCGAGGTCGGCGAACAGGCCGCGCTCCATCAGGTATTTCTGTCCGTCGAATTCCTTCACTTCCTTGCCCTCGGCGATCAGCGTGCCGACGCCGGTCTTGGTGTAGAAGGCCGGAATGCCGGCGCCGCCGGCGCGGATTCGCTCGGCCAGCGTGCCCTGCGGATTGAATTCGAGTTCCAGCTCGCCGGCGAGGAATTGCTGGGCGAACAGCTTGTTCTCGCCGACATAGGACGAGATCATCTTCTTGATCTGGCGGGTTTCGAGCAGGCGGCTGAGGCCGATGCCGTCGACGCCGGCATTGTTTGAGACCACCGTCAGGTCCTTGACGCCGGAGTCGCGGATCGCGTCCGACAGCGTCTCGGCGATGCCGCAGAGGCCGAAGCCGCCCGACATGATCATCATGCCGTCTTTTAGAACGCCCTCGAGAGCCGACTTGGCGTCGGGATAGACCTTGTTCATGCAAAAAACCTCGACTGAACCTTCGGCTTGCAGGCGTCGCGCCTTATTGGCGGCGATTATTAGGCGAAATCGTCCAAAGCCGTCAATGATACGGGGTTCTCCGCTCCGCCGCTGGGTGATAGAAGCTGCCCAAGCTGTGGGCGCAACCGTTCCCGCGGCCTTGAAAGCGACAAGAAAACCCATCAACTTTCGGCACTTAACACAATAGGTCTTGGGCGTGAGGCGCGCAGGTTTCCCGGCCCGCCTTCTGGCTCCAGCGACCAACTCGATCAGGACATGCCATTGACCATGGCCCAAGGAATGAAGCGCCTCGGGACGCCGATCGCGGCGCTGCTCGGCGTGGCGCTGATCGCCCTGATCGCGACCTCATGGCTCATCAACCGCGACGCGCTGCGCAAGGCCGTGGAAACGCAGATCCGCGACGTCACCGGGCTCGAGGTCAATGTCGCAGGCGCGATCGACATTTCGGTGCTGCCGGCAAGCTACATCTCCTTCCATGACGTCGGCCTGAAGGGCGGCGGCACCAGCGACCCCGCGCTCCGTGTCGACGTGCTTACAGCGAACCTGCGGCTGCTGCCGCTGCTGCTGCAACGGTTCGAGATCGCCGACCTGACGCTGTTGCGGCCGCGCATCCATGTCAGCCTGAAGCCGGACGGCGAAAGCAACTGGACGCCGTTCATCCAGACCATCGCGCGCACCATGAAGCCCGGCGCCGAGAATCAGGTGTCGTTCTCCGAGATCCGGATCCAGGACGGCGTGCTCAATTACGAGGACGCTGCCACGCACGGCACCGAGAAGTTCGAGGACATCGACCTGTCGCTGGCCTGGCCCTCGATCTCGCGCTCCTTCGCCGCGACCGGACAGTTCGACTGGCGCGGCGAACGGGTCGACGGCTCGATCAGCTTTTCCGATTTCGTCGCCGCCCTCTCCGGCGAGCGCTCGGGGTTGAAGGCGCGGATCGCGAGCGCGCCGCTCAAGCTCGCCTTCGACGGCAACGTCGCCAACCGCACCAGCCCGATGATGGAGGGCACGCTCACGATCGACAGCCCGTCCTTGCGCAACGCGTTGCGCTGGACCGGCCAGCCGCAGCCCGCCAGCGGCGGCTTCGGCCGCTTCGCGCTGAAGGCGCGCGCCAATGTCGTCGGCGCCTCGATCGCGCTCACCAACGTCAATGTCGAGCTCGACGGCAACACCGCCGAGGGCGTGATGACCTACGCCAATAACGGCCGGCAGACGCTGCAGGCGACGCTCGCAGCCGACGCGCTCGACTTCACACCCTACATCTCGACCTTCCGCCTGCTCGCGAGCGGCGCGCGCGACTGGAACAGGCAGCTGTTCGACCTCAACGCCCTGTCGACCACCGACCTCGACATGCGCCTGTCGGCAGCCAAGCTGACGGTCGGGGCGTCGAAACTCGGCCGCACCGCGATCGGCGCGAATCTACGCAACGGCACGCTGGCGCTCTCGGTCGGCGAGGCCCAGGTCTATGGCGGCATCGCCAAGGGCTCGTTCGGCATCGCGCGCTCCGACACCGTCGCCGACATCAAGGCGCAATTCCAGTTCACCGATGTCGACCTTCAGGCCTGCGCCTCCGAGCTGTTCGGTATCAACAAGCTGTCCGGCCGCGGCAACATCAACGTCTCGCTCCTCGCATCCGGCTCGAGCCCGTTCGGCCTCATGCAGTCGCTCGACGGCAGCGCCACCGTGACCGGGCATGACGGCGCGATCTCGGGCTTCAATGCCGAGCAGCTCCTGAAGCGGCTCGAGCGCCGGCCGCTGTCCGGCGGCGGCAATTTCCGCAACGGCTCCACCCCTTACGACAATCTCACCATCGCGGTGAAGTTCTCCGACGGCGTCGCCACCGCCGAGGACATCCGCGTCGAAGGACCTGCAGCGAAGATCACGATGACC
Source organism: Bradyrhizobium sp. RT6a (assembly GCF_040547675.1). Taxonomy (NCBI): domain Bacteria; kingdom Pseudomonadati; phylum Pseudomonadota; class Alphaproteobacteria; order Hyphomicrobiales; family Nitrobacteraceae; genus Bradyrhizobium; species Bradyrhizobium sp. RT6a. Next base: position 39,598 of record NZ_JBEPQC010000003.1, on the reverse strand, counting down.
GGCACCGCCTCGGTGCCGACGCGCGAATACGACATGAAGGGCGTGGCCAGCCTCAACAGCGCGTCGGGGTTCGAATTGCCCTTCGTGGTGCAGGGCCCCTGGGACGATCCCCTCGTCTTTCCCGATCCGGAAAGCCTGATCCGCCGCTCGCCGGCCTCTGCGCCCCTGCTTGACATGCTGAAAGACCGCAAGCCGGGCGACGCGGTGCGCTCCGCGATCGAACGCATCACCGGCACCGGAAAACGTCCTGCACCGGCCGAATCGCCGACGGCGCAGAACGCCAAGGAAGGCGCGAAGTCCAATTAAGCACGGCGATCAAGCGGCACCAGCCGATCGTGCGAATTGATCAGGGCGCATTGATGCGGCGATTGGATCGATGCCTCCATTAAGCATCTCCTCTCGCCCGAGACCCCCACGACCTATGTCTGACAACAAGCCGCTAGATCGTACCACGGCCATGCGCTAGTGTTTTATACGACCGGTTAAAAACACCGGCCGTTTGAGGGAGAAAAACGTGAAATCCAAGGTTATTGGCGCAGTATCACTGGCGGTCGCTGCGGCCGGGCTGTTCGCAGCCGCTGCACCCGCATTTGCGCAGCAGAAGACGATTACGGTCTGGTGGGGCAAGGGCTTCTACCGCTCCGAAGACGACGCGCTGATCGAGACGATCAAGAAGTTCGAAGCCAAGACTGGAATCAAGGTCGAATTGTCGCAGTACGCGATCCAGGACATGATTCCGAAGACGGTCGCCGCGCTCGATGCCGGCACCGTGCCCGATGTCGCCTATTCCGATTCCTATGACGTGCAGGCGCAGGGCAAGTGGGCCTATGAGGGCAAGCTCGAGGACCTCTCGGAAGTCATGGAGCCGATCAAGAGCCGATTCGTGCAGAACACGCTGGACGCCTCGATCCTCTATAACGACGTCACCAAGAAGAAGGCCTATTACGGCTTCCCGCTGAAGCAGCAGAGCATGCATGTCGAGATCTGGAACGACATGCTGGAGAAGGCCGGCTTCAAGCTCGCCGACATCCCGACCGACTGGGCGGGCTACTGGACGTTCTGGTGCGACAAGGTGCAGCCGGGAATCCGCAAGGCCACCGGCCAGCGCATCTATGGCGTCGGCCAGCCGATGGGCGTCGAATCCACCGACGCCTTCCAGTCGTTCTACACCTTCATGGACGCCTACCACGTCAAGCTGGTCGACGACGACGGCAAGCTCACGGTCGACGATCCCAAGGTGCGCGAGAACCTGATCGGCGCGCTGAAGGACTACACCGACACCTATATCAAGGGCTGCACGCCGCCGTCCTCCACGACCTGGAAGGATCCGGACAACAACGTCGCCTTCCACAACAAGACCATCGTGATGACCCACAATTTCACGATCTCGATCGCGGCGAAGTGGTTCGAGGATTCCCAGAATCAGTCTCTGACGCAGGAGCAGCGCGACGCCGGCAAGAAGGCCTATGAGCAGGACATCGTTACGGCGTCCTTCCCGAAGGCGCCGGATGGTTCGACCATCCGCTATCGCTCCGACGTCAAGACCGGGCTGGTGTTCACCGCGGCCAAGAACAAGGCCGAGGCCAAGCAGTTCATCGCCTTCCTGCTCCAGGAAGAAAACGTTCGTCCCTACATCGAGGGTGCGCTCGGCCGCTGGTTCCCGGTGACGAAGGAAAGCCAGGCCAGCCCGTTCTGGCAGGCGGACAAGCACCGCAAGGCGGTCTACGCCCAGTTCACCGGCGGCACCGCTGCGTTCGACTTCACCAAGAACTGGAAGTTCACGATTCTCAACAACGAGAACGTGTGGGCCAAGGCGATGAACCGGGTGGTCAGCGAGAAGGTTCCAGTCGACAAGGCCGTCGACGAACTGATCGCCCGCATCAAGCAGGTCGCGGGTTAAGTCATCATCCCCTCGCCCCGCCCTGCGGGTGAAGGTATAAGAACAGTACCGGCCGCGTTTCGCGGCCGGCAACTCTTTGAAGAGTCCAACAAGAATGGCGATTACGCTCTCTGGTGATCAGTCGATCCCCGCACCGCCCTTGTCGTCGCGGCTGACCCCGGCGCAAATCTGGGGCATCGTGCTGCTCGCACCCTATTTGCTCGTTTTCCTCGCCTTCGTCGTCTACCCCGTCTGTTACGGGTTATGGCTGGCGCGGGCTCCGTCGAATTATGTCGCGCTCTATCACGACCCGATCTTTGCGCGCGCCGCCGTCAACACGCTGATCTTCCTGGTCATCGGCATCAACATCAAGATGCTGATCGCGCTGTTCCTGTCCGGCTTCTTCGCGCAGCAGCGCACCTGGATCAAATGGCTCTCCGTGGTCTTCATCCTGCCCTGGGCAGTGCCGTCGATCCCGACCATCCTGTCGGTGCGCTTCATGTTCAACCCCGAATGGGGCATGGTCAACCACCTCATCTTCTCCTTGACCGGCGATGACGGTCCGAACTGGCTGAACGACCCGACGGTGGCGCTGACCATGGCGATCGGCGTCCACATCTGGAAATCGCTGCCGTTCTGGACGCTGATTCTGATGACCGGACGGCTTGCGATCGCGCACGACCTGTTCGAGGCCGCAGAGGTCGACGGCGCGAGCTGGTGGCAGAAATTCCGTTACATCACCTGGCCGTCGCTGCAGACGCTCTACATCACCTGCACGCTGCTCTCGATGATCTGGACGCTCGGCGACTTCAACAGCGTCTATCTGCTCACCGGCGGCGGCCCGGCCGACCTCACCCACGTGTTGTCGACGCTCGGCATCCGCTATCTCCGGCTCGACCAGCTCTCGCTCGCGATGGCCTCCATCGTCTGCGCGATACCGTTCGTCCTGCCGCTGATGTACTTCATGATGAAACGGTTGTCGCGATGAAGCTTCCCTCTCTCCGTGACGTCGCGACCGAGGCGCGGCTGCTCCTGATCGGCATTCCCGTCCTGCTCTGGACGATGATACCGATCTATCACATGTTCCTGTTCGCGATCTCGCCGAAGGAGGACGCGTTCTCGGGCAAGCTGTGGCCGGATCATCCGACGCTGCACAACTTCGAAATCGTGTTCAAACAGCAGCATTACTTCCTGCGCGACTTCTATGTGCAGTTCTGGAATTCGCTGGTGATCGCGGCCGCCGTCGGCGTGCTGACGCTGGTCATCGCGACCGCGGCGGCGTTCTCGATCTCGCGGCTGCGCGTGCCCGGCGGGCGCATCGTGATGAACCTCGCGCTGTTCACCTATTTCATCCCGGCGGCGTTCCTCGCGGTGCCGATGTATCGCACCATGGGCAATTACGGCCTGCTCAACAATCATTGGTCGCTGATCCTGGCCATGGTGACGATCGCCAGCCCTTACGCGATCTGGGTGCTCAAGCAGGCCTCCGACAAGCTGCCGGTCGAGCTGGACGAGGCCGCCGTGATGGACGGCGCGACGACCCTCCAGATCTTCCGCCTGGTCTATTTGCCGCTGATGATGCCCTCGCTGGTTGCGATCGGCACCTACGCGGTGCTGCTCGCCTGGAACGAATACCTCTACGCGTTCCTGCTGCTCTCGAACGACCGCGAGATCACACTGCCGGTCGCGCTCGGCAACTTCCTGGCCGCCGACGACTCGCCGTGGGAGCTGCTGATGACGACCGGCTTCATCTACGCGCTACCGCCGGCGGCGATCTACTACGCTTTCCGCCGCTACATGGTGGGCGGGCTCACGGCAGGTGCGGTGAAGTCCTGACGCAACAGGACGGATCGGGTCGCCACAAGCAAGGCGCTTGAGCAGCCCAGCGGACAATTGCAAGTTGTTCGCGTCTGCTCTAACTTGCGTCCCGCAAAGCCGGCGGGGCGCTCATGCGCAGCAACGATGCACTCCATCTTGGCCTGATGCTCGGGGCGCTCGCGGCGTCCTATCTGGTGCCGTTCGAGCTGTTGCTGCTGGCCTATGTTGTGCTCGGCCCGGCGCATTATTTCACCGAGATCTCATGGCTGCACGATCGCAGCTACTATCTGCCTCACCGCGGGATTGCCGCTGTCCTGGCGGTTGTCGCCGTGGTCGCGGCCCTGATCGACAATGCGTCATGGTTCGGCTTTGCGATGTGGGGCGCGCTGATCGTCTGCGCCATGCTGGCGGCGACCACCTCGGCGATCGAGAGCATGCTGCTGTTCATGGCGGCAATCGCGCTGTCCGCCATCATGTATTCGAGCGGGTCGTCACTCGCGGTCATCGGCATCCTGATTCCGACCCTGATCCACGTCTGCCTGTTCACGCTGATTTTCATGGTGCTCGGTGCCTACCGATCCGGCAGCCGCGTGCAGGCCGCGCTGTTGGCTGTCTACCTCGTCGCGATCGCCACGATCCTGCTGCTGCCGCCAACCGCCGAAATCCGGATCACGAGCTTTGCCCGCGTCGGACAGGATTATTTCGGCAATGTCGGCCCGGCGCTCGGCCGGCTGTTCGGCATGCCCGGACTCGTCCTCGATGTCAGGCTGACCAGCCTGCTCGCCTTCGTCTACACCTATCACTATCTCAACTGGTTCATCAAAGCCGACGTGATCCGCTGGACCGCTGTGCCAAAGGCGCGGCTGGTGGCGATGGCCGGCGCCAGCGCCGTCTCGACCGCGCTGTACTTCTACGATTACGCCTTCGGCTTCACCTTCCTGCTGGCGCTGAGCCTGATCCACATCCTGCTCGAATTTCCGCTCGACAGCCTTGCGCTGCGGCAGGTTGGAGCTGCGGCTCAGGACGCGGTACGCGCGCGGTACGCAGAGCCCGCCGCAGCCTCAGCGACACGATCGCGTTCTACAGGCACCAAGGCTGTGAAACACCCATCCCGGTCGCCCTGATCATCCCACCGCGCTCTTACGTCGATACGCGATCAGCAGCGCGATCGTCGAACCCATGAAATAGCCGGCGGTCGCGCCCGAGATGGCGCGGCCGACGAGGATGGCCAGCGCACGATCGCCGGCATCGATCGTCGAGATCACGCCGACCGCATATTGCGAGGCGAAGACGATGAGGTTGCGGACCAGACCGATTGGACTGCCCGGACGGATGATCTGCCCGGTCGCGTGATCCAGTTCGAAAGGGCGCGGCGTCAGCACACCTAGCGGCAGCAGCGCGAGTGCGGCGACGAACCATGCGACCAGCGGCCATGCGCTGTCCTGATGCCCGAAGCCGATCCGGGACATCCCCCAGACGATGAACACGACTGGTACGATCAGCGCTCGCCAGATCGGCGTCGTGCGCGGCTGCATCGCCTGGACGCCTTGCCAGATCAGATAGGCAAGCAATGCGAAGACCCAGACCGGCGTATGCACCAGGACCTGATAGGCGAACGTCATCAACGCCTCCCTCTCAAAGCGGCGCCGCGCTCTCGCCCTGCGAGCTCGACAGTTTCGAGGCGAGCGAGGCGATCACGATGACGACCGCGATCAAGGCGATCACCAGCGTGCAGATTGCGTTGATCTCGGGCTTCACTCCCAGCCGCACCTCCGAATAGATCCGGATCGGCAGCGTCGCCGAGCCCGGGCCGGTGGTGAAGCTCGCGATCACGAGATCGTCCAGCGACAGCGTAAAGGCGAGCATCCAGCCCGCGACGATCGCGGGCGCGATCAGCGGCAGCGTCACGGCCACGAACGCGCGCACCGGATCGCAGCCTAGATCCATCGCGGCCTCTTCCAATGAACGGTCGAGCGAACCGAGGCGGGACTGCACGACGACGGCGACGAAGCACATCGTCAGCGTGGTGTGCGCGATCGTCACCGTCCAGAAGCCGCGCTCGGCATTCAGCGCCACGAACAGCAGCAGCAGCGACAAGCCGGTGATTACCTCCGGCATGACCAGCGGCGCATAGAGCATGCCGGAGAACAGGGTGCGGCCGCGGAACCGCTCGCCGCGCGACAGGGCCACTGCGGCGAGCGTGCCGATCAGGGTCGCAATGGTCGCCGACGAAACGGCGACGCGCAGGCTCATCCAGGCCGCCTCGATCATGGCGCGATCATTGAAGAACTCGTGATACCAGCGCAGCGACCAGCCACCCCACACCGTCACCAGCCGCGAGGCGTTGAAGGAATAGATGACGAGGATCAGGATCGGCAGATAGAGGAAGGCCAGACCCAGCGAGAGCGAGGCGACGTTGAAGCGGGACAGGCGGGAGACCTTGCGCATCGTCTCACCGACCCTGTTCCAGCTGACGCTTTTGCAGCCGTTCATACAGCAGTAGCGGCACCAGCAGCACCACCAACAGCACGATGGCCGCGGCCGAGGCGACCGGCCAGTCCTTGTTGGTAAAGAATTCGAGCCACAGCGTCTGGCCGATCATCAGGGAATTGGAGCCGGCCAGGAGATCCGGAATGACGAACTCGCCGACGATGGGGATGAAGCATAGCAGCACGCCGGCGCCGACGCCGGGCAGCGACAGCGGGAAGGTGACCAGCCAGAACACCTGCCAGCGCGGCGCGCCGAGATCGGAGGCGGCCTCCTCCAGCACCGGCTCCATTTTCGCCAGCGTGGCGTAGAGCGGCAGGATCATGAACGGCAGATAGGAATAAACGATGCCGATATACATCGCGCTGTCGGTCGAGAGCCACACCACCGGCTGGCCGACCAGATGCAGCGCCAGCAGGATCTGGTTGAGCAGTCCGTCGTGCTGGAGGATGTTGATCCAGGCATAGATGCGGATCAGGAACGAAGTCCAGAACGGCACGATCACCAGCACCATCGCTACGGCCTGCCAGCGCGCCGGCAGCCGCGCCATGCCGTAGGCGATGGGATAGCCGATCAGGAGCAACAGCGCGGTCGCGGTGACGGCGACTGTGAGGCTACGCACATAGGCGAACACGTAGATGTCGTCGGAGGCGAGCAGCTTGAAATTGTCGGTCGAGAGCGCGGCAAAGGCGGCCTTCAGCGCCCCCCATCCCGCCATCAGGTCGAACACCGGCTCGTAAGGCGGCTGCGCGATCGCCGTCTGCGACAGGCTGATCTTCAGCACGAAGCCGAACGGCACCAGGAAGAACAGCACCATCCAGACATAGGGCGCTATCGCGGCAAGGCGAGCCGGTCGCGCAAAAATGCGGCGCGCGCTCATGACGGCAGCACCACGCAGTCGTCGGGCGTGAACCAGGCGACGACAGGCTGGTTCAGGCTGTAGGCATCGACGTCGAGGCGCGCGCTGTTGGCGACCGAAGCCTGCAGCATCCCGCCGGCGTCGAGCTTTACCTTGTAAGTGGTGGTGCCGCCGAGATAGCAGATGTCGGCGATCATGCCGTCCAGCTGGTTGATCGCCGTTTCATGACCGGCTTCCCTCACGGGACCACGGCGCGACAGCTTGACCTTCTCGGGGCGGATCGCGACCGATAATCTGACCTCGCCGAGCGGCTCGCGCGGCTCCGCGACCACCAGCGGTCCCGCATCGCGCGTGCCGATGACCAGACGATGACCGTCGCGCAATTTGGACTCGGCGTCGAACAGGTTGATGTCGCCGACAAACTCCGCGATCCAGCGCGAGCGTGGCGCCTCGTAGAGCTCGCGCGGGCTCGCGACCTGCGCGAGCTTGCCGTCCCTCATCACGCCGATCCGGCTCGCCATCGTCATCGCCTCTTCCTGGTCGTGGGTGACGATGATGAAGGTCATGCCGAGCCGGCGCTGCAGCTCCATCAGCTCGCCTTGGGTGCTTTCGCGCAACTTCTTGTCCAGCGCTGCGAGCGGCTCATCGAGCAGAAGGAGCTGCGGGCGTCGCGCCAGTGCGCGCGCCAACGCCACGCGCTGGCGCTGACCGCCGGAGAGCTGGTCGGGCTTGCGCTTCTCGAGCCCGTCGAGCTTCACAAGCGCAACCATCTCCGCGACACGCGTGGCAATGTCGACGCGCGCCATGCCGGCGCGCTTCAGGCCGAAGGCGATGTTGTCGCGCACCGACAGGTGCGGAAACAGCGCGTAGTTCTGGAACATCATGTTGATCGGCCGCTCATGCGGCAGCGCCTGCGCGATGTCCTTGCCGCCGAGCAGGATACGGCCTTGATCCGGCGCTTCGAAGCCGGCGAGCATGCGCAGCAGCGTGGTCTTGCCGCAGCCGCTCGGCCCGAGCAGTGCAAAGAACTCGCCGGCCTTGATGTCGAGCGACACGCCATCCACGGCACGGAACGTCCCGAACGCCTTGGCGACGCCCTCAATGCGCAGCAGCGGCTCGCCGGCCGCGAACTGCCTCTCTCCGACCGCCTCCGCAATAGCGTCTGTTCCGGGCAACTCGTCAGTCATGGTCCCTGCCAACCCCAATCCCGCCGCACGCTAGCGGCCGATCGTTCCTCACTCAACCGGTTAGAGGCGGTTCGTTCACATCGGATTCGCCATGAACGCAGCCAGCGCATCGCATCCCTCCGCCGACATCGTCAGGCCGAGCTTGGAGCGGCGCCACAGGATGTCCTCGGGAAAACGCGCCCATTCGTGGGTCACGAGATAGCGCACCTCCGCGCCGGTCAACTCGGGACCGAAGGCGGGGCCGAGATCGTCGCGGGTCTTCGCCTCGGCAAGCACAGCCGATAACCGCGAGCCATAGGCCGCGACGAGGCGTTGGGCCTGCGTCTCCGACAAAAAGCGCCAGCGGTCGCGCGCAAGATCGACCTCGGTGTCGAAACGATCCCAGGCAAAATCTCCGCCCGGCAGCGCAGCGCCAGCGGTCCAGGGCGGCGACATCGGATAGAACGGCGTCAACTTCGCCACCGCGCGCTCCGCCCGCAGGCGCGAGGTGGTGACGTCACCGCCGAACATCGTGATCAGCGGCGCCTTGCGCCGCCGCGCGTGGAACAGCGTCGTGCCGTCACGTCGGCGCGCGGACGCAAGCGTCAGGTTGACGCCGGAGACCGCGCGCACCACGTCGGTCGGGGCGACACGCTCGCGGAAATAGCGACTGGCCGCTTCGCAGAGGTAGCCGATGTCGGCCCCCGGCATCGCGACGATCGCGGGATCGCCGGTGAAATCGTGCGTGACTGTGCCGATCAGCGTGAAATCGCGTTCGACAGGGCTCGCGAAGATCAACCGGCCATCGCTGTTCTGGAAAACGTAGACGTTATCGGAATCGAACAACCGCGGGACGATGATCTGGCTCATCTGCATCGCCGCCATGGCGGGTTGCGGCTGCCGCAGCACGGTCTCGGCGACCATCGATGTCCAGCCGCCGGTGGCATTGGCCAGTGCCCGGGCCGTTATCGTGCGGCGATGGCCGCGGTCGACCACCGCGAGCCGCCATGTGTCGGTTCGGTCGGCGCGCACACAGCGCGCTCCAGTCCGAATCACGGCGCCGCGCTCGGCCGCATCCAGTGCCGTGAGCGCGACCAGTCGGGAATCGTCGACGACGCAGTCCGAATATTCGAAGGCCGTGCCGAACGGTCGCTTCAGCGCGTTGCCGACCGGATGATGCGTGATGTCGAGGACCGCCGTTGCAGGCAGGCCGCTCCGGCTGGTGAGGCTGTCGTAGAGGAACAGGCCAACGCGCAGCAGCCATGGTGGGCGCTCGTCGGAATGCGCCGGGATCACGAATCGCATCGGCCGAACCAGATGCGGCGCGATCCGAAGCCAGGTCCGCCGTTCGGCGAGCGCCCGGCGCACCCGTCGGAAGCCGCGCCGTTCCAGGACCGAGAGATCGCCATGGATCAGCCGCGGTGTTGCCGAGGACGCCGCGCCGCCCAGATCGCCCTGCTCCAACAGGATGACCCGCAGGCCGCGGCCGGCAGCATCGCGCGCGAGGCTGACACCGTTCAGGCCGCCGCCGATGATCGCAAGGTCGTAATCCGCCATGAGGCCGTCGAATGAGAGCGAAAGAAGCGCCCACCCTCACTAGCCGGTCTTGAGCGCGAGCTCCATGACTTCGGCGCGGCCGACGAGGCCGGCATATTTCCCGATCGGCAAGGGCTTGCCGAGCAGATAGCCCTGCACGCCGTCACATCCTTCCGCGGCGAGGAAGGCGAGTTGTTCGAGCGTCTCGACGCCCTCGGCAACGATCGACATGTCCAGGCCATGGCCGAGATCGATCACCGCGCGTACGATCGCCGCCGATTGCGGGTTGCGGCCGAGATTGATGATGAAGGCGCGGTCGATCTTGATCTTGTCGAACGGGAACGCCTGGAGATAGCTCAGCGAGGAATAACCGCTGCCGAAATCGTCCATGGAAATGCGCACGCCGAGCGCCTTGAGCCGGCGCAACAGCGCAAGACCACGATCAAAGTCCTCGATCAGCACGCCCTCGGTGATCTCGAGTTCCAGTCGGCCAGGTGCGAGACCCGTCTCGATCAGGATGGAATGGACGAGCCCGACCACGTCGCCGTGCATGAACTGCGCCGGCGACAGGTTGACCGCGATCTGAAGCGGCGTCGGCCAGGACGCTGCCTCGCGGCAGGCCTCGCGCAGGATCCACTCGCCCATCTCGACGATCAGGCCGCTTTCCTCCGCGATCGGAATGAATTCGGCCGGGGAGACCTGGCCGCGCACCGGATGTTGCCAGCGCGCCAGCGCCTCGAAGCCGATGATCTCGCTCTCCGCAACGCTGTGGCCCGCGGCTCCCTGCGGCTGGAAGGCGAGCGAGAGCTCGCCGTTCTTGATCGCCATCGAGAGGTCCTGGTGCAGTACGCGGCGATCGCGAATCTGCTGGTCCATCTCCGGCTGGAACAGGCTGATCGTGCCGCGCGATTTCTGCTTGGCGCGGAACAGCGCCGCGCCGGCATTGGCGAGCAGCGAGGCGGCGTCGGCGCCGTTGTGCGGGAAGATCGACATGCCGGTGGTGACACCGGCGCGGACCGGGCGGCCGTCGATCTGGAATTCCTCGGCGATGGCTTTACCGATCTGCTGCGCCAGCGCGAGACCTGCCTCCGGCTGCTTGCCGTCGATGATCAGGCCGAACTCGTCGCCGGACAGGCGCGCCACCACGCCGCCGCGCGCGGAATCCTGGAGCCGCTGGGCCACCTCGACCAGGAGCTTGTCGCCGTGCGCATGACCGAAGACGTCGTTGACCTCCTTGAGGCCGTCGAGATCGACACACAGAACCGCGAACTCTTCGCCGGTGCCCTCGCAGGCCTCGATCATCTGGGTCAAAGCCTGCAGGAAAGCGGCACGGTTCGGCAAATCTGTGAGGCCGTCGTGATAGGCCATGTGCGCCATGCGCGACTCGGTCTGCCGGCGATCGGTGACGTCCTCGTGGGTCTTGATCAGATATTGCGGCTCGCCGGTGTCGCTCAGCACGGTGGCACGGCGGGTGAGGAACAGCCGCAGCCCGTCCTTGGTGGAAATCGGGTGCTCTTCGGTGATCATCCCGCGCTTCTTGATCGCGGCTTCGTCGCGCGCGATGATCAGCTTGGCTTCCTTGGGATTGAAGATGTCGGACGCGGTCAGGCCCGTGGCTTCCTCGCGCCTGCGGTTGAGGATCGTCTCCGCGCTGCGGTTGGCGAGCAGATAGCGACCGTCCTTGACCTGCTCGACGATCAGGGCCACCGGGATGTTGTCGACCACGAGCTCCAAGAACTTCTTCGTGCTCTCCAGCTCCTGCGACAGCGAGCGGCGGTCGGTAATGTCCTCGAACACCACCAGCAGAAATTCAGGCTTGTTGCTCTCGTTGCGAACCACGATCCGGATCGAGGCTACCATGCGCTGGGTCGCGCCGCGCTCGACCTCGAATTCGTTGCGGTACTGGCCGGCGGGCGCGATGAGCGCCGCCCGATCGGTCGCCTCGATGGTGGCCGCCGAATTTGGCCCGAACAGCTCGCGCGCGTTCTTGCCGACAACCTGGTCCCGCGAAAATCCCCAGAAGCGCTCATAGGCGCTATTGGCGAAGATGTAGCGACCATCATCGATGTTCTTCGCGGCCACGCAGGCCGGCACGTGGTCCAGCAATGTTTCCAGGAACTGCTTGGTGGAGGCGAGTTGCCGAGACAGCCTGCGCTGCTCGCTGACGTCCAGATGCGTCGCCACCGAGCCGCCATTGGGCAGCACGAAATACTTCACCAGGATGGCCCGGCCGTCCGGCAGTTCGGTGATCAGGCCGTTGGTGCTTGCCGCTTTCTCGTAAAACTCCTCGTCGGAGGCGCCGCCGAGCACTCCGCGCTTGCGTCGCAGCTCAAGGATGTCATGGCCGGTCATTCCGGCCCAGATGTCCGACCGCATCAGGCCGTAGATATCGAGATAGCGGTCGTTACAGAAGATGATGCGCCGTTGCGCATCCGTCATCACCACGCCCTGGTTAAGGTTGTTCATCGCGGATGAGACGAAGGCATTGCGCCGCAGCTGCAGGCGCCTGGTCCGGCGCAGCGAGGAATGGATCCACAGCGCGACCGCGACGAGGAACGAGCAGATCACGACGCCGGCGATCAGGGCTTCCCAGATCACGTCGGGATCGAGGTGGCCGAGATAGCTCGGAGGAGTGAAGCTGTCGGAGAGGGCAAAGGCGCGCGCAGGCGCCACCGCTGCGACCAGGCACACGACGGCCTGCACCGCAATCGGAAGCGCGCTGCCCGCGTGCCAGTTCTTCTCAGCCATCAGCCACCCGCGATTTCAACGTCGGATTGTCTGGCCTCGCGGGTTTGGATCGGGTAAACGCCTGTACGCGCAACGGAAAAATGTGGCATAAAATACGGCAATTGCCCTGACATGATAAATGCTTCCTTAACGGAAAACGCCCCCGCGCCGCCGTCCCCAGGCGTGAGGCCATCGTCGCTTCGAACGGACGTCCTGCACAACCATGGATAGGGTCGACTGCGTCGTCATCGGAGCCGGCGTGATCGGGCTCGCGGTGGCTCGAAAGCTGGCGCAGGCCGGGCGCGAGGTGATCGTGCTCGAGGAAGCCGAGGCCATCGGCACCATCACCTCCTCGCGCAACAGCGAGGTGATTCATGCCGGCATCTACTACCGCGCCGGAAGCTGGATGGCGCGCATGTGCGTCGACGGCAAGCACGCGCTCTACCGTTACTGTTCCGAGCGCGGCATCCCGCACAGGAATTGCGGCAAGCTGATCGTCGCGACCAATCCGAAAGAGACCGAGAAGCTGCAATCGATCAAGGCGCATGCCGAGGCCAACGGCGTGCTCGACATGCAGCTGCTCATGGGCGATGCGGCATCTGCGCTGGAGCCGGCGCTCGCCTGCGACGCCGCGCTGCTGTCGCCGTCGACCGGCATCATCGACAGCCACGCCTACATGCTCTCGCTGCGCGGCGAAGCCGAGGACGCGGGCGCGGCCTTCGCGTTTCACACCCCGCTGATCCGTGCCAAGGCAACCGCCGGCGTGATCGAGATCGAGGCGGGCGGCGAAGCGCCGATGACGCTGCAATGCAGCCTCCTCGTCAACGCCGCCGGGCTCTCGGCGACCGCGGTGGCGCGCAACATCGAGGGCATGCCGCTGGAACGGATTCCAACGGCCTACCTCGCCAAGGGAAACTACTTCAGCTGCAATGCCAGGGCACCGTTCTCGCGCCTGATCTATCCGGTGCCAGAACCCGGTGGTCTAGGGGTGCATCTGACGCTGGACATGGCAGGGCAGGCACGTTTCGGCCCCGACGTCGAGTGGATCGAAACGATCGACTATGAGGTCGACCCGTCGCGCGCCGAACGCTTCTACCCGGCCATCCGCAAATACTGGCCGATGCTGCCTGACGGCGCGCTCATGCCGAGCTATTCGGGTATCCGCCCGAAGATCGTGCCGCCAGCGGTGGCCACGCAGGATTTCTTGATGCAAGGTCCGGGCGATCACGGCGTCGAAGGCCTGATCAATCTGTTCGGCATCGAGTCGCCGGGATTGACGTCATCGCTCGCGATCGCGGATCACGTCGCCGAGCTCGCAAACATCTAGTGTTCTAAAGCGAAGTGGATTCCGGTTGCGCGTGAAGAACCGCGCCCAGACACGAATCTAGAGCCGCGCAAATCCTTGCACGATGCGCACCTCGCAGCAGGGATGAGCGCAAAGGCTCCCATCCCTGCCAGAAAGGGTACGTTCAACTCTACGCTGTTGCAGGGGTTACTAGTGGAGCGTGTCGCCGTGCCTGAGACGCTCGATCTGGTCCTTGACCATCAACTTCCGGCGCTTCAACTCAACAATTTGCAGGTCGTCTGTTGAAAGGTGCACGAGAGCTTCGTGCAATTCGTTTTCGAGAGTTTTATGCTTCCGTTCCAATTCAACCAGATGTGCCTGAATTGTCATTCGAAACCTCCTCGGTAGGGGGGAACCTTGGATTCGACCGGACAACGAAGTGTACATCACCGATTCGTTCTGTCGATGGGTATCCGTCGTCGCACTGTCATTTTTGAAAATTCATATGTAACGAAGCGTGAGTAAGGGAACCACGCGGGATAAATCCGTGATATCAATGCGCTTGCGCAACGCCGGAGCGACCGCAGAAATATCTCGCGGGAGATCGACGCGGGACAGCCCGAGATCGCTTGCGATCACGGCGCGCAAGGACGATAGTTTCCACAGGGCATCCACAGCCTTAATCTCACGCCTATCGGTTTTTCGGCCACCGCAGACATGACCAATGAAGATGCGCGCGAACTCGAATCCGAGCTCGCCCGGTTGCACCAGGAACACCGAGATCTCGATGCGGCGATCGATGCACTGCATCAATCGCCCGCCCCCGACCTGTTGCGGTTACAGCGGTTGAAGAAACGCAAGCTGTTGTTGCGTGACCGTATCGCGTTCATCGAAGACCAGATCACGCCCGACATCATCGCCTGATCCACAGGTAGAGCTTTAGGTCGGCCCCGCCGCACCTGAATCCGCTTGACTCGAAAGGAACAAAATAAGAACATTTGAGCACCAACGCCCCGGAAAACCGTCCAAGGAAAACGCAGATGTCGGCAACCATGCTTCTCGACAACAGCCATTATGAACAGGCCTGCGATCAGGCGATCGCGATGTGCGACGGCAATCTGCGCAGCACCATCAAGGCGCTGATCATGGCCAATGAATATCTGGAGGCCGAGCTGGAGGAATTGCAGGCGGCGATTTCCGCCGGCTGCATTCCGGAGACCTCGCGCAGCAAGATGCGGAGCAAGAGCAGCGCCGCCTGAGCTGTCAACTATCGGAGCCGACCATGTCCGATGTCACCTACTACGTTGCATTACCCTTCCTCACCGACGAGGACGGATCGCCGGTCGCCGGTGCGGCCGAGGAATGCCAGAGCGTGGCGGCCGCGTTACGGCGCGCCGAGATTATGTCGCACGGCGTCGGCCACACCGGTGCGGTCGCGTTCAGCCGCAGCGGCGATCCCATGACCGGCGAATTCGGTGACGCCAAACTGCTCCGCAGCTTCGGCAACGTACCGAAAGACCTCGGCACGCTGTAATTAGCTGCTGACGAGCCTGATGCGCGGCTCGTGCCGCCGATGGGCCTTGCGCACATACATGGCAGCATCGGCCTCCTCCAGGGCGCGCGCGGCGTCGGACTGCACTCCGAGCAGGGCGACCCCGGCGGAGGCGCCCGCGCTCACGTGCTGGCCGCGAAAGACAAAGGACAATTCGTCGATGGCCTGCTCGAAGCCCGCGGCCTTCGCCTTGGCATCGGTCTCGCTGAGGTTCCAGAGCAGCAGCGCGAACTCGTCGCCGCCGAGCCGGCCGACCACATCCGAGGCGCGGATCTGCCGCGTCAGCGTGGTGGCAATCGCCTTCAGCACCTCGTCGCCAGCCGCATGGCCGAAGGAATCGTTGATCGGCTTCAGCCGATCAACGTCGAGCACGATAAGGGCGCCGCTGGCGCGGTAGCGCTTCATGTAGGCGACGGCGCGTGCGAGCTCGCGTTCGAAGCCGCGCCGGTTCGGAATTTCGAGCAGGAAGTCGGTGTCGGCGGCCGCCTCCAGCTCCGCGACCCGCCGCAGCGCCCCCTTGAGCTTGCTCCGGAGGTCGCGGATGGTCGCGTTGATGGCCGGCTTGGCGCCGTCACTGGCAGACGCTTCGCGCCGCGGCGGCCTGCTCGGACGCCGCGCTGGACTCTTGGCAGGACTCTTGGCCGGACTCTTGCCCTGACGCTTGGGAGCAACTTTGGAGCGACGGGCGCTGATTTTCGGGCCCTTTTTGGCCTTCGCAGCGCTCGCCCTTTTCGGTTTCTTCATGGGCATCCTGCTCAATGAAGGCTTGCGGGGATTCACCAAGACAGGATAGTGCATTCCCTTCTCCTTGCCACCGCCTTGCGAGCCACCGGCCGGAACCGCTAATCTGGCCTATCTTCCTGTTTTTCGAGCACAATTGACGTCATGACCGCGCCAATCGCCATCATCATGGGAAGCCAGTCGGACTGGGACACGATGCGGCATACCGCCGACACGCTTGCAGCGTTCGGCGTTGTCACCGACACCCGCATCGTTTCGGCACACCGCACCCCCGACCGGCTGTTTGCGTTCGCCAAGGGCGCCAAGGCGGCTGGTTACAAGGTCATCATCGCCGGCGCGGGTGGCGCAGCCCATCTGCCCGGCATGGCGGCTGCGCTGACGGAACTGCCCGTGTTCGGCGTTCCCATCGAATCCAGGACGCTCAAGGGCATCGATTCGCTCTATTCGATCGTCCAAATGCCCGCAGGCATCCCGGTCGGCACCCTCGCCATCGGCAAGGCCGGCGCCATCAATGCGGCGCTACTGGCGGCAGCCGTGCTGGCCTTGTCCGACCCGGCCTTGTCCGACCGCCTCGCCGCCTGGCGCAAGGCGCAGACCGAGGCCGTGGCCGAGCGCCCGGAGGACAAGGCGTGACTGACGCAAAGCAGGTGAAGCTGAAGCCCGGCGACACCATTGGCATCCTCGGCGGCGGACAATTAGGGCGGATGCTGGCGATGGCGGCAGCCCGGCTCGGCCTGCGCTGCCAGGTGTTCTCGCCCGATCCGGACTCACCGGCCTTCGACGTCGTCCTGAATGCGACCTGCGCCGAATATGCCGATGTCGAAGCGCTCGAGCTGTTCGCCAACGACGTCGACGTCATCACCTACGAATTCGAGAACGTACCGTCGGCGGCCGCGATGGTGCTGGATGCTCGCCGCCCGGTGCTGCCCAATCGCAAGATCCTCGAGACCACCCAGGACCGGCTCGCCGAGAAGGATTTCGTGACGCGGCTCGGCATCGGCACTGCAGCCTATGCCGACGTCACCTCGGTCCCGTCGTTGCGCGAGGCGATCGCCAGGATCGGCCTTCCGGCGGTGCTGAAGACCCGCCGCTTCGGCTATGACGGCAAGGGCCAAGCCATCATCCGCGAGGGCGACGACATTGCGAAAGTGTGGACCAGTCTCGCCACCAAATCGGCGATCCTGGAAGCCTTCGTGCCCTACGAACGTGAGATTTCCGTCATCGCCGCCCGCTCGGCCACAGGCCAGGTCGAGTGTTTCGACGTCACCGAAAACGAGCACCGCGACCACATCCTGAAGATCTCCCGTGCGCCCGCCCGGATCCCGGATGTGCTCGCCGAGGAAGCGCGCAGCATTGCCGGCAAGATCGCAGGCGCGCTCGATTATGTCGGCGTGCTTGCCGTCGAGATGTTCGTGCTCGCCAACGGCACCGGACCCAAGGTGCTGGTCAACGAGATCGCTCCGCGCGTGCACAATTCCGGACACTGGACGCTCGACGGTGCGTCCGTCTCGCAGTTCGAGCAGCACATCCGCGCCATTGCCGGCTGGCCTCTCGGCAAGCCCGTGCGCCACGGCGAAGTCGTCACCATGACCAATCTGATCGGCGACGAGATCAACGACTATGACAAGTGGCTGAGCGTGCCGGGCGCGACCGTGCACATCTACGGCAAGGGCGCGCCGCGTCCCGGCCGCAAGATGGGGCATGTCACCGAAGTGCGACCCACGACTGGCAAGTAACGGGACCGCGGCACATGCCGCGATCCCGCTTTGCAGCTACGCCGTCTTCGCGCCCGCGACGACGCCAGAGGGTTCGTCGCTGAGCCAGCGATAGATCACCCCGCCCAGCGCGCCGCCGATCAGAGGCGCGACCCAGAACAGCCAGAGCTGCGACAGCGCCCAGCCGCCGACGAACAGCGCGGGACCCGTGCTGCGCGCCGGGTTCACCGAGGTGTTGGTGACGGGGATGCTGACGAGATGGATCATCACCAGCGCGAGCCCGATCGCCAGCGGTGCAAAGCCCGCCGGCGCGCGACCGTGGGTGGCGCCCATGATGATGAACAGGAACATCATGGTCATCACCACCTCGGTGAGGAAGCACACCATCATGCTGTACTGGCCGGGAGAATGGGCGTCGTAGCCATTGGACGCGAAGCCCTTGCTGACGTCGAAGCCGGGAGCTCCGCTTGCGATGACGTAGAGCAGCCACGCGGCCACGATCGCGCCGGCCACCTGCGCGATCACATAAGGCAGGATCTGTCCCGCCGGAAAACGTCCGCCGGCGGCGAGACCGACGGTGACGGCCGGATTCAGATGGCAGCCTGAGATGTGGCCGATCGCATAGGCCATGGTGACCACGCTCAGCCCGAATGCCAGGGAGACACCGACCAGACCGATGCCAACCTGCGGAAAGCCGGCTGCGATCACCGCACTTCCGCAACCTGCGAATGTGAGCCAAAAGGTGCCGATAGCTTCGGCTGCGTACTTCTTCATATCCATGTGTCGTCCCCTGCTTTCAAAGATTCCGGAACAAAGCTCCGAAAACGGCCCCACCCTTGGCGTCAAATCTCCCAAATCAGGGCCGCACAGAGGTATTTCGCCTCATTTAATGGCTGAACTTGGCCCGAAAACCCGCTTGGCCGGTGGACATCCCAGGTTTTGTCTGATACATCCGCGCCCTCAAGGTTAAGGGCTTGTGCGTTTCGCCATCCCCTTTGACTTACCAGAATTCAAATCCGATCCACTGAAGAGGATGCCGCGTGCAGGTTCTCGTTCGCGATAACAATGTCGATCAAGCTCTCAAGGCGCTGAAGAAGAAGATGCAGCGCGAGGGTATTTTCCGCGAGATGAAGCTCCGCGGTCACTACGAAAAGCCCTCCGAGAAGAAGGCTCGCGAAAAGGCCGAAGCCGTGCGTCGCGCACGCAAGCTGGCCCGCAAGAAGCTGCAGCGCGAAGGCCTGCTGCCGATGAAGCCGAAGCCGGTGTTCGGCGCTGGCCCCGGCGGTGATCGTGGCGGTCGCGGCGGCCCGGGTGCAGGTGCAGGTGCAAGTGCTGGTCCGCGCGGACCGCGCTGATTTACCGGACTTGAGAGACTTCAGTTTTCGATGACGCGGGCCCCTGGCCCGCGTTATTGTTTTGTGAGCGGTGCCTTCCTGGGATGGGGCACTACCGATGCGGCACTAGCGCGAGCGAACCGTAGATGGCTTCCCCTTTCCCCAAGCGCGGCTTGGCGCGGTTACGCCGGATCTTGCTGCAGCCATTTGCGCTGGCCTTGATGGGAATCTCGCTGTGCGGCTGCTCCTTCGACCTGGGATCGCTGACGCCGGATAAGGAGAAGCCGCAGGAGGCACCCAAGGCAGCTGCGACCGCCGAGAACGTGGTCAGCGCCGGCAATGTCAGCGAAGCCCAGGCCCATACGGCAAAGGCCCAGGCCCTGGCAAAGTCCGGCGACGCAGCTGCTGCGCTCGATGAATTCAATCACGCGGTCGGACTCGATCCCTACAATGCGCAGGCGCTCTATGGCCGCGCCCTGATCTATCAGGGCAAGAACCAGCACGACTTCGCCATCGCCGATTTCAGCGCCGCAAGCGGACTCAACCCGCAGAAGGTCGAGCCCCTGCTCGGCCGCGCCATCAGCTATCTCGCCCTCGGCAAGGTCAAGGAGGCCGCGGCCGATCTGGATGAGGCTTCCGAGGCCGATCCCCACAATGCCCAGGTCTGGACCATACGCGGGCAGGCCTATGAACGGCTGGGCGACAGGACCAAGGCGGCGGCGTCCTACACCAAGGCGGTCTCGCTTCGTCCACGCGATGACGCCGCCCGCAGCGGCCTTGCCCGCGTCGGCGGCTGACGATCCTGGCGCAGCGCAGGCGCCGTCTTAATCCGGGGTGACGCTCTTCGGCAGAACGGAGTGGAACATGGACTTGACGCCCGACAGCATGTCGTCGGCGACATTGGTCTTCGGCCGCGGCATGGACCCGCCGGCATCGGCGCGTAGATCGAGCGGGGGCGCAATCATCGGGACCGGAATATCAGCCGGAGGCGTCAGCCGATTCGGGTTCTCGTTGCCGACCGAGGCCGTGTAGGGCGGGCTCGCCTGCGACGAGCCGCCATTGCCATAGGCCTCGGCTGCGGGCGTCGAGACCGTGATCGGCGGCGGCAACGGACGCACCGTTGACGGATCCAGGGGGATGATACGCGGGGCCTCCGGAGTGCGGGCGGCTTCGCGCACCGCAGGCTCCTGAGTCTTCTCGGGCGGCTTTGCCTCCGAAGACTTGGTCTCAACCGACTTGGCTTCAACCGACTTGGCTTCAACCGACTTGGCTTCAAACGACTTGGCCTCAACCGCTTTGCCCTCAGGCGACTTACGCAGGCGCTCGATCGCGGCGCGCACCAGATCGTTGGCGTCGGGGGTGGCGGCCGGCGCGGCAGCAGCCGGCGCCGAATTGGCCTCCACCACCGGGGTGGCGGGAGCGGGTGCACTGACGGCCGGGGTGGACTTGGCGACGGCCTTGTCGCGCGCGGACGGCTTGCCGCGCGGGGCGGCCTCTGCCGGCGCCACGTCCGCCGTAGAAGTCTTCGACTCCGCGGCGGGCTGATCGGCTGCCTTCTCGGCCGCCGGCTTGTCCGCCACCTTCTTCTCGGAAATGCCCTTGGCCTTGACGCCGGGCGCGGGCAGGTTGGCCAGATCGGCGGGCTTGCCGTTCTTTCCAGCCTCGGCGGGCGCCATCACGGCTGCGGGTGCATCCGCCGCCGGCTTGGCGTTGATGTAATGATTAACGATGTATGCCCCGATGATCGTTGCGAGCACCGAGGGGAAGATGTCCATCGAGATTTTAGCGATGTATTTCAGCATTCCGGCCACTCCCCGCGCGATCTGATGCGGGAACTTTGAGGCATAGTGAGGGATCAACTGCGACAGATCAATGGCAAAGGGGTACGCCGGAATTACGGCTTCAGCTCGACCTCAAGGAACACGATCTCGGTTGCGGTTTCGTTAAGCACGTCGTGCTGGACGCCGGCCTTGCGAAAATAGGATTTTCCGGCCGCGAGCTGTGCCTTGGACCGCTCGCCACTGGGTGCCACGATGGTCATTTCCCCTGCGACCACGGGAACAATGACGTAGTCCATGCCGTGGGTGTGATGCCCGGTGGCGCTGTTTGGCGCGAGCCGCCACTCGGTCACCCGAACCTGCTCATTGTCGACCTGAACTTCGGACTTGGCGGCAAGCATCGGAACTCTCCTGGGGCATATCCGGAAAACCGGTTCAGGGCACGAAAACCATGAACACGTAGACGGCAAATACCACCATATGGACCAGCCCGAACAGGACATTGGTCCTGCCCGTACCGAAGGTCAGCATGCTCAAAAAGAAGGTCAGGAGCAAAAGCACGCTGCCCTGGTCGCTGAGGCCGAGCGTGAGCTCCTTGTCGAGTGCATAGGTTGCGACACCGACGGCCGGGATGGTCAGCCCGATGGTGGCGAGCGACGAGCCGAGCGCGAGATTGATGCTCTTCTGGAGGTCGTTCTTGCGGGCGGCCGACACGGCCGCGAC
Source organism: Bradyrhizobium sp. RT6a (assembly GCF_040547675.1). Classification (NCBI taxonomy): domain Bacteria; kingdom Pseudomonadati; phylum Pseudomonadota; class Alphaproteobacteria; order Hyphomicrobiales; family Nitrobacteraceae; genus Bradyrhizobium; species Bradyrhizobium sp. RT6a. Next base: position 17,998 of record NZ_JBEPQC010000003.1, on the reverse strand, counting down.
GCCTTCCGGCAGCAGGATCAGGAGCGCGACCAGAAGTCCGGCAAAGGCAGGCGGCGCACCGATCCTGGCCCCAACGGCATCGACGACCAGCGAGAATTTCTTGGACAGCAGCACGACCGCCAGCAGCGCAATCAGCAACAGCACGACGCTGAGCGCCAAGGTCCGGCCCGCTAGATGCGCCTCGCCGCTGCCGCCATCCGCCCGCTCGTGAACGAAGTAATCCTTGTGCAGCACGGTCTGGGTGTAGAGAAACACCCCGTACAGCGCGAGCGTGACCACGTCGACGAAGCCGAGTTGAACCGCCGAATAGACCGGGCCCGGCGTGGTGGTTGTGTAGTTCGGCATGATCAGGGTGATGGTCGCGAGCGCGAACAGCACGCTGAGATAGACATTGGCGCCGGAGAGCTGAAAGCCCTGCTCGCGATAGCGCAGGCCGCCGATGAAGATGCAGAGCCCGACGAGGCCATTGCAGACGATCATGATAACGGCGAACACGGTGTCGCGCGCAAGTTCCGGGGCAGGCTTGTCGCCCAGCATGATCGTGGTGATCAGCGCCACTTCGATGATGGTCACCGCGAGCGTCAGCACCAGCGTGCCGTAGGGTTCGCCGACCCGCTCGGCGATCACTTCGGCATGATGGACCGCGGCAAACACCGTGCCGAACAGGATGACGAGGAGCACGAGGGCGAAGACGAGCCCGCCGAACGACAGCGTGAACACATAGTCCGTCGCGCTGACGGCCGCGAACAGCAGCACGGCCAGCGTCGGAAAGATCCAGGCCGACCGAGGCATCGGATTATGCGCGCTCATCCATCGGCTCCAATTGTCTCAGCCGAGCAGTAGCAAATCGGGCGGCAGATTCAATGCCAGCGCAGGATCGGCGCGAACGGTAGTAGCGTCAGCAGCAAGAATAGCGGGATCAGCACCGCGCTGGCACGCACGAAATAACCGAAGAAGCTCGGCATCTCGATGCCGTTCTCGCTCGCGATGCTGCTCACCATGAAGTTCGGCGCATTGCCGATATAAGTGAGCGCGCCCATGTAGACTGCGCCCATGGAGATGGAGGCGAGCGTGCCCGAGAGCTCGTGCATCAGCACCTGCGGGTCGCCGCCGGCGAGCTCGAAGAACAACAGATAGGTCGGCGCATTGTCGAGGAACGCCGACATCAGGCCGGTGAACCAGAAATACGCAACCTCGCGCGGCGCGCCGTCCGGCCCGGTCACAGCCGACAACAGCCAGGCGAACGCGCCGTGATGGCCGGCATCGAGCATGGCAATGACCGGGATGATTGCGATAAAAATGCCGGCGAACAGCTTTGCGACTTCGCGGATCGGCTCCCAGGTGAAGCCGTTGGCCTGCCTGTGCTCGTCCGGCGTCAACCACACCGACAGGGCCGCTATGGCCAGCAGCGCCGCGTTGCGGGCGATGCCTTCCAGCTCCAGCCTGGTTCCGAAAATGTCGAAGGCGATGCCGGACTTCCACATCGCCGAGGCCAGCAGACTCGCGACGATGGCTGCGATCAGCACCAGGTTGACGAGGCCGCGGATGCGGACCGGCTTCGCGGCGCCGGCGGCGCCGAGCAAGGGTTCGCTACGGAAGCGCCAGACGTCGATGACGACGAAGATCGCGAGCAGCAGTCCGGCAACGATCGCCGTCTGCAGCCAGATGGTCCTCGTGGTCCAGAAGAAGTCGACGCCATGCAGGAAGCCGACGAACAGGGGGGGATCGCCGAGCGGGCTCAGCGCGCCGCCGACATTGGCGACCAGGATGATGAAGAAGATGACGACATGGGCGTTGTAGCGCCGCGGCCGGTTGGCACGGATCAGAGGGCGGATCAGGATCATGGCCGCCCCGGTGGTGCCGACGACGCTCGCCATCGCCGTACCGAGCGCGAGGATGCCGGCGTTGGCCGCCGGGGTCGCCTTGATGTCGCCCGTCACGAGAATGCCGCCCGCCACGACATAGAGCGAGAACAGCAGCACGATGAAGCCGAGATATTCGGCGAGCATGGCGTGAACGAGCGCAGCCACCGTCGCCATGCTCCCGGCAAGGATGACCAGCGAGGCGAGTGCCAGCAGCGACCAGGCCGCGGCGATCTTGCCGTAATGATGGTGCCAGACTTTTGCAAACAGCAGCGGCCCGAGCGCGATCGACAGCAGCAGGCCGGCAAAGGGCAGCGCATAGGGCCAGCCCATCGCCGCGCCGTCGAGCCCGGTCGCAGCCCATGCGTGCTGTGGCAACAACACGACCAGGATCGCGGGGATGAACCCGCTCCCGCGCCGAACGACAAGCCGTCTAGAAAGCAATGAAGCGCCTCGCCGTTTCAATCGCACCGAACGCATCGAGATTGTCGTGTCCGCCGCCCGCAAAGCGAACGAACTGCTTCGGTTCATGCGCGAGCGCGAACAGACGCTCTCCGAACACGATCGAAATGGCAAGGTCATTGGTGCCATGCATCACCAATAGCGGCACAGTGACGCGCGGGATACGCTCGTCGGAATGAAATGGATCGCGCATCAGCAGGCGCACCGGAACGTACCAGAACGATGAAGCTGCAATGTCGACCGTCGATGTGTAGGGAGCTTCCAAGATGAGTTTTCCAATACGATGCTCCGAGGCGATTGCGACCGCCACGCCGGTCCCGAGCGAAAAGCCCCAGGCGGCGATTCGTTCCGCCGCGTAGCGCACAGTGGTGAAGGCGTAGGCGGCCGCGGCATCGCGCAGCAGGCCCGCCTCGCTCGGCGCCCCGCTCGAGCCGGCATAGCCGCGATAGGACAGCGCGACGAGGCCGGTGCCGTCCGCCGTCATGGCCTTGAAACGGCTGATGCGACCGGCGAGAAAATCGCCATTGCCCGGAAAATACAGGATCACGGGACGACCGGGCTTCGCCGGCACGTGCCAGACGATGACCTTCTCGCCATCGGAGGTGGTCAGGACGTGCTCTTCGGCCTCAGGGAGGCCTGCGGCGTCCGGCGTGGTGCGACCGACGGGCGGGATCGGAAACAGCATCTCGCGCTGCCTGACATACAGCACGAAGAGACCGGCGAAATAGACGGTCACGAGCAGGATGGCGATCCACTTGAAGATGGTCATGATGACGCGGCCCGGTCCCCGTTCAGGACTTGCGACAGCTCCGCAGCAATTTCATGACGTCGCCCGAGGCGCGCCGGAAAGGCGCGGCGGCCGCACGCCGCCTGCTGAGCGGCGTACCATGCGACGCGCTGCTCGCGCGTCGCCTTCGCAGTGGTCTGCTTGCCCCTGCGCTACATCGCCTTGACGATGTTCTCGGTGACCTTCTTGGCGTCGCCGAGCAGCATCATGGTGTTGTCGCGATAGAACAGCGGATTGTCGATGCCGGCATAGCCCGAAGCGAGCGAGCGCTTGATGAACATCACGGTGCCGGCCTTCCAGACCTGGAGCACCGGCATGCCGTAGATCGGCGAGGTCTTGTCCTCTTCGGCCGCCGGATTGGTGACGTCGTTGGCGCCGATCACGAAGGCAATGTCGGCCTGCGCGAATTCGGAGTTGATGTCCTCGAGCTCGAACACCTCGTCATAGGGCACGTTGGCTTCAGCCAGCAGCACGTTCATGTGGCCGGGCATGCGGCCGGCGACCGGGTGAATGGCGTATTTCACCTCGACGCCTTCCTTCTTCAGGATGTCGCCCATTTCGCGCAGCGCATGCTGAGCCTGCGCCACCGCCATGCCGTAACCGGGCACGATGATGACCTTCTGCGCGTTCTTCATGATGAAGGCCGCATCGTCGGCTGAGCCGAGCTTGGCCGGCTTCTGCTCGCCGCCGCCACCGCCCGCCGCCGCGGTCTCGCCACCGAAGCCGCCGAGGATGACGGAGATGAAGGAGCGGTTCATCGCGTGGCACATGATGTAGGACAGGATCGCGCCGCTCGATCCCACCAGCGCGCCGGTGATGATCAGGGCGGAATTGCCGAGAGTGAAACCGATGCCGGCCGCGGCCCAGCCCGAGTACGAGTTCAGCATCGAAATCACGACCGGCATGTCGGCGCCGCCGATCGGGATGATCATGAGGACGCCGAGCGCCAGCGCGATGATGACGATCAGCCAGAAGTCGAGCGCGCTGCCCGTCATGACCAGCCCGACGATGAAGACGACGAGCGCGATCGCGAGCGCGATGTTGATGATGTGACGGAACGGCAGGATGATCGGCGCACCGCTCATGCGCGCGGACAGCTTCAGGAACGCGATCACCGAACCGGTAAAGGTCAGCGCGCCGATGGCGACGCCGAGCGACATCTCGACCAGGCTCTGCGGATGGATGTTGCCGGGGCTGCCGATGTCGAAGGCTTCCGGCGCGTAGAACGCACCGGCGGCGACCAGCACCGCGGCCATACCGACCAGCGAATGGAAGGCGGCGACCAGTTCCGGCATCGAGGTCATCGGCACGCGACGGGCGATCACCGCGCCGACGCTGCCGCCGATCGCGATGCCAAGGATCACGAGGATCCAGGCGAGGCCGTCCGCCGGCGGATGGCTGGCGAGCGTGGTGGCGACCGCGATCGCCATACCGATCATGCCAAAGAAATTGCCCTGCCGCGATGAGGCGGGGCTGGACAGCCCGCGCAGTGACAGGATGAACAGCACACCTGCCACGAGATACAGAACTGCAGCCAGATTGGCGTTCATCTCAGGTCCCCTTTGTCTTCGTCACCCCGAGGTGCACGCCGCTCACTTCACTTTCTTCTTGTACATCGCCAGCATGCGCTGGGTGACAAGAAAGCCGCCAAAGATATTCACGCAGGCGAAAATGAGCGCGATGAAACCGAAGCCGCGCGCCCAGCCCGAGCCGCTCGAGATCATGCCGACGCCGACCGCCAGCAGCGCGCCGACCACGATCACCGAGGAGATCGCGTTGGTGACGCTCATCAGCGGCGTATGCAGCGCAGGGGTCACCGACCACACCACGAAATAGCCGACGAAGACGGCGAGAACGAAGATCGACAGCCGAAAGACGAAGGGATCGACGACTTGTGCAATATGCTCCATGACGGCTCCCCTTACGCTTTCGGCTGGAAATTCGGGTGGATGACGGCGCCGTCCCGGGTCAGCGCAGTCGCCTTGACGAGTTCGTCGTCCCAGTTCACGGCCAGCGCCTTGCTGGTCTTGTCGACCATCGTTTCGATGAAGTTGAACAAATTGCGCGCGTAGAGGCTGGAGGCCGATGCCGCGACGCGGCCGGCGACGTTGGTGTAGCCGACGATCTTGATGCCATCGACCTCGGCGACTTCGCCCGCCTTGACGCCTTCGACATTGCCGCCGCGTTCGACGGCAAGATCGACTAGCACCGACCCCGGCTTCATCGACTTGACCATGTCGGCCGTGACGAGCTTCGGCGCCGGCCGGCCCGGAATCAGCGCGGTGGTGATCACGATGTCCTGCTTCTTGATGTGCTCGGCGGTGAGCGCGGCCTGCTTGGCCTGGTACTCCTTGGACATTTCCTTGGCGTAGCCGCCGGCGGTCTGCGCGTTCTTGAATTCCTCGTCCTCGACGGCGAGGAATTTCGCACCGAGCGATTCGACCTGCTCCTTGGTGGCGGGCCGGACGTCGGTCGCGGTGACGACGGCGCCGAGACGGCGCGCGGTCGCGATCGCCTGGAGGCCGGCGACGCCGACGCCCATCACGAACACTTTTGCGGCGGGCACCGTGCCGGCTGCGGTCATCATCATCGGGAAGGCGCGTCCGAAGGCCTCGGCGCCCTCGATCACGGCGCGGTAGCCGGCAAGGTTGGCCTGCGAGGACAGCACGTCCATCACCTGCGCGCGGGTGATGCGCGGCATCAATTCCATCGCGAAGGCGGAGACGCCGGCATCGGCTATCGTCTTCAGCGCGGCCTCGTTGCCGTAGGGGTCCATGATGGCGATGACGAGCGCGCCGCGCTTGTACTGCGCCAACTCGGAGGCTTCAGGGCGCTTCACCTTGATGATGATGTCGGCGTCCTTCAGCGCGTCGGCGCTGACGGTGGCGCCCACGGCGGTGAATTCGGAGTCCGGCAGGCCCGACTTGAGGCCGGCGCCCGGCTCGATGGCGATCTCGGCGCCCAGCGCCTTGAACTTCTTCACCGTATCCGGCGAAGCGGCAACCCGCGGCTCCGACGGATCGATTTCCTTGGCAACGGCGATCTTCATAGGCCCTCCGGCGACGCGGGAAGAAGCGCGCACGCGAACTTAGCGTTACTCCCGCAACGTTGGATACCGGTTTTCAATCCGGCTTGATTGCAAATTTTATGGGCACCGACGACGCTGGCGGTGCTGCAGGGGATGGATCAGGTCAGGAAGATCGCCATCAGGATCACGATAAGCGCGACCGAGACCGTGCCGTACTTCACCAGCTTGATGAAGCCCTCGTAGGTCTGCTCGTGGGCAACGTAGTCGTTGCCGTCGGCGGTGCTGTACGCCACTTCGCTATGGTCGGCCATGAATTGTCCCCAGTCGAAAGTCGAATTTCATGGCTGGATACCGCAAACTTTCGGGCAGGGCAACGGCACGGGGGCGCGGTTTCCCGGCAAATCAGGTCATTTGGAATTCCGATTGGCGGGAAAGCCCCGCGCTACAGCCGCTCAGCCCTGATCAATCATCGTGGCGGTGATGTTCACGGCCGCTCGCTGGGGTACCGGGAGACCGAGTGCCTCGCGGACCGCGTCAACCGCCGGCTCGCCTGCTTCGGTGAATCGAGCCATCCGCGGGGCCGTCCCGGGGCCGACCGCCACCACGTGGTCCCCGGCCAAGAAGCCATGGGTCATGTGGAAACCAAGCGCGCGATAGACCTCGAACTGCTCCTCCGAGAAGAACTGATCGCCGGTGGTCTCGTGCGGGAACGTGTCGTTACGCCGCGCGTAGTCGCGGATGTAGTCGTTCTCGTCGTTGGAGAGCGAGGACTTAATGTAGACGAGATAGCCCCTGTCATCGCCACCATAGTCGATGGTGCCGATCGCCACATGAACGTGCTCGCCGGCCTCGTCCGGCGTCTCAGGAGAGGTTCGTGTGGACTTCTTGTCGGCGTTCGCCGCCATGATGGCGCGCGTGCGGTCGCGGATCGGCGTCCATGGCAAATCGATCCGGACGCCGAGATCGATGCGGGCGTAGCGCTGGAGCTTCATCAGCGAGGAGAAATTCATCGCCGCGTCGGCTTCCGCGTCGACCACAACGATCACCTTGCAGCGCCGGCGCAGCAGCTCGTAGACGCCGAGGTTTTCGATGTGGCCGCCGTCGGTGAGGTAGACGCCGTCGCTATTCTCGTAGAGACGGCCCGAGATTTCCGACCACAGGAAGAGCGGCGTGGAGCGGCGCTGCGGCCGGACAGTGGCCTCGACATAGCGCGGATTGCTCAGCCAGTAGCCCAGCCGCACGTTCAACAGCGCGAGCGTCGGCGTCAGCGCCCTGATCGAGTTCGAGCCCATGTTCGACGACGCCGCCGCCCCCGAGATCGCCATTGCGGTGGCGAGGTCGAGGCTTTGCTCAAGATGCTCGACCGCCGGGGTCTTGGCGTAGCGCGTCGCCTCGCTGCCGACATAGAGCGGCGAGAACACAAAGAAGTCGGCATTGCGGCCGCGCCGGTTGGCGAAGTCCGACCCCTGGATGTTGAGCGCCGTGTTGATGAGATGATAGGGCGCCCCCAGCTTCCGCGCGGCAGGCCGGTCCCCCGTCGCGACCTGGTCACTCGGGGCCGCATAGAGCTCGCTCAACCTCATGCGATCGAGCGGCTTGAAATCGCGTCCCTGATCGAGGCTGGCCTCGGCGCGCGCGATATTGCCGTCTGCCGACCGGCCCGGATCGAACAGGAAAGCCTTGCTCAGCCGGTCGCGGTAAAGCCGGTGGAGCGAATTCGCGTTGGGCGTCAGCGACCACGAGATCGCAAACAGCAGCAGGCCGACGAGCGTATACAGGATCACCACGGGCAGGCTGTGCGCATAGCCGGAGCCTCTATCCAACCAGTCGAATTGTCGTGCGATATTGCTCGCGCCAGACCTGAGCCAGGCCGGAACGTGGGATACGGGCGTCAGCCAGTCCGTGGTCCCGGTGGCTGCGGCGGCCGTTGGCGTGATCTCGGCTGAGAAGGTGCCGGCGCTCGCGTCGAATTCGATCTTGCCCGACAGATTGCCCGACGCGGGCACGGTTGATTTGTTGGCCGCAAGGCAACCCTTCTGCGCCATGGCGGTCAGAGGCGCCTGGCATTTTTCGATCGGATCGTTGGCGATGCCCCAATAAGACAAGTAGAGAAAGGCGACCCAGATGATCAGTGGCAGCGCCAATCCGGCGGTCCACAACGCGACCTTGGCAATGATCGCGAGCATCATCGAGCCCCATTGCGAGGATACGCTGTCGCCCTTCAGGAATTCGGCGAACTGCTGCCTGAAAGCAGTAACGAAAACACCGATTGGCGCGGCAATTGCAGCCAGCGACTGAACCCAGGTGACCGCGACGCCGCGGACCGGACCGCCGATCGCGTTGCTGTCGGCGACATCGAACATCTGCGACAGCATGAAGGGCTGGAATTCGAAGAACGCAATCGCGGCAAGCAGGACCAAAAAAGTCGCGCCGGCGGTCGGCCAATGCGAGCGGAACTCCTGACGCTTTTCGGGACTTGCAAATGACTGCTTGAGCGCCCAGCCGAAGAACAGGGCGACGCCGATGATCGCCGTTGCCAGCGTCAGCGCGAAATGCGCAATTTGAAGGACGCGCGCGAAATCGCAGGCGATGCCGAGCAGGAACGCGATGGCCGCAGCATAGGTCAGGAAGATGGTCGGGCCGATGCCCCGCTCCGCGCGCGAACTCAGATAAGCGATCCCGCCGCAAGCAAGCAGCGCCAGCGCGACGATCGCCCCGATCGCAGTGAAGCCGAAGCGGTCCGCGATCCAGCCGAAATGATGCAGCTCACACTGCGGCAAAGCACCTTCGGCAATATCGACGCCGAAGAAATTTGCGACCGTCAGGCAGCTCCGCAGCGGCGTCGACCAGATCGTGACGGCAGCGAGCAGCAGCACGACGGGCAGCGTCAATCCGATATTGGCGATCAGGCCCCGCGCCACGATTGCAATCCCGGTCAAGAGATCGCGGAAGCCGGCCGGGATCAGATAGTTGGAATAATTCCTGATATGTCCGACCGACGGCGTATCGCTGATCTCGCTGGCGGTCGCAGTTCTCCCGGCCGATTGCTGGCCGAACACAAACCGCCCTGTCACCGTCATGGTCGTGCTGAGCGAGGTGCCGATGTAGCCGCCTCCCGACACGGTGGACAGATAATCGATCCGTCCGATCAAATCGTGGTGGTTCAGCGCCTGGAGCACGCCGAGACACATGGCCGAGGAGCGGATCCCGCCGCCGGAGAGCGCGAGCCCGACCACGTCGAGCATCTGGCACGCCTCTGTGCCCTCCGGATCGACTTGCCGCGCCTCTTCGCGGCGCGTGTTGATCGCCTCGATCTCGTCGCGGACGATCTGCTGGTGCTTCTCGCACCAGGGCGTTTCCTCTTCGAACGCAGCGGCGTTCCGCGCGCCAGGTAGGCGGACCTGTCCTTGATCGGGCATGCGGGCCTCCCGAGCGGCAAGAGGGTGATCTGCAATCAATAATTGTAAAAATAAAGCGGGTATCTACGGGGTTAGTCTCGCCTCGGGCTCGGACGTTCAATACTCCCTACCAGGATATCGAGGCCGTCTCGAACGTCGCGGCGAAATGCGCTGGCTGAAAATATGGCGCCGCCGCCGGCGCCTGCTCGTTCGAGACCGGTCCGCCGGGGCGGGCCGCTCGCTGAGCCGGCTGGCTCGTCTCGTGCCGCTCCGGTAACAGCCGGCTCGTGCCTGCCTCAGCCCATCGCTTCCAGCTCGTCGATCATGCCGGCGATGACGCTCAGGCCGCCGTCCCAGAACTTTGGATCCTTGGCATCGAGCCCGAACGGCCGCAGCAGTTCGGAATAATGCTTGGTGCCGCCGGCGGCGAGCATGTCGAGATAGCGCTCGGCAAAGCCTTCGGCCGCGTTCTCGTAGACGGCGTAGAGCGAGTTCACGAGACAATCGCCGAACGCATAGGCGTAGACGTAGAACGGCGAATGGATGAAGTGGGGGATGTACATCCAGTAGTTCTCGTAGCCCGCTTTGATCTCGATTGCCGGACCAAGGCTCTCGCCCTGCACCGAGAGCCAGATCTCGCCGAGCCGCGTCGCGGTGAGTTCGCCGTTCTTGCGTTCCGTGTGGACCGCGCGCTCGAAGGAATAGAACGCGATCTGCCGCACCACGGTGTTGATCATGTCCTCGACCTTGCCGGCGAGCAGCGCCTGACGCTGCTTTGCGCTCTTGGTCTGCGCCAGCAGCCGCCGGAAGGTCAGCATCTCGCCGAACACGCTCGCGGTCTCCGCCAAGGTCAGCGGCGTCGGCGCCATCAACGCGCCGTTCCCGGCCGCCAGCACCTGGTGCACGCCGTGGCCGAGCTCGTGGGCGAGCGTCATCACGTCGCGCGGCTTGCCCTGGTAGTTCATCAGCACGTAGGGGTGCGCGGACGGCGTGGTCGGATGCGAGAAGGCACCCGGCGCCTTGCCCGGGCGCACCGGTGCGTCGATCCAGCGGTCGGTGAAGAAGCGCTCGGCGATGTCAGCCATCTTTGGCGAGAAGCCGCGATAGGCGGTGAGCACCATGCTTCGCGCATCGGGCCAGCCGATCACGTCGGTCGCCGCAAAAGGCAGCGGCGCGTTGCGGTCCCAATAGGCCAGGCGCTTCCTGCCGAACCAGCGCGCCTTCAGCGCGTAGTAGCGATGCGACAATTTTGGATAGGCCGCGCGGACCGAGGCGACCAGCGCATCCACTACCTCGCGCTCGACGCGGTTGTTCAAATGCCGGGAATCCGCGACGTCCTTGAAGCCGCGCCAGCTGTCGGAGATGTCCTTGTCCTTGGCCAGGGTGTTGGTGATCAGCGCAAAGGTGCGCTCATTGGCCTTGAAGGTCTTTGCGAGCGCCTCTGCCGCGGCCTTGCGCTTGGCGCCGTCGCGGTCCTGTAGAAGATTGAGCGTCGGCTCGATCGCGAGCTCCTTGGGCCCGACCTTGAAACGTAGGCTCGAGATGGTCTGGTCGAACAACCGGTTGAAGGCTGAATAGCCGGTCTGCGACTTCTCCAGGAAGAGCTGCTCGAGCTTGGCGTCGAGCTGGTACGGCTTCTCCTTGCGAAGATCCTCGATCCAGGGACGGTAGTGCGCAAGCTCGCTGGCCTGCATCGCGCGGTTCAAAATATCGTCATCGACTCGATTGAGCTCGAGCGCGAAGAACAGCAGATGCGTCGATGCCGCCGTCAGGCGCTCGGAAACGTCGCCGTAAAACTTTGAAATCTTGGGGTCCACGCTGTCGCCGGCATGAACGAGGCCGGCGTACGAGCCGAGCCGGCCGGCGAGGTCGTCGACCGCCTCATAGCGTCGCACGGCTTCAGCGAGCCATTTTCCGCCATCTTCCTTTGCTGTTCCTGTGGCGAGCTTGCCCTTGTAGTCCGTCTCGAACGCGACGCAATCGGCATCCATCTTTGCGAGATCGCGCGCCACTTCCGGCGCATCGATCCCGGAATAGAGGTCGGCGAGGTTCCACTCCGGAAGCTTGCCGGTCTTGCTCGCAGGCTTGGCAGGCGAAGACTTGGCGCGAGAAGACTTGGCGAGTGAAGGCTTGGTGGGTGAACGCTTGGTGGGTGAACGCTTGGTGGGTGAACGCTTGGAGGGTTTTGCCTTGGCTGCGGATGTCTTGGTGTTCGGCTTGCGAAGAGCGGGCTTGCTGATGGCGGACTTCTTAACTGCAGACTTGGAGCGCGAATTCATTGTGTGGGAAACCTGTGTTCAACAATCGCGACGGCGGGCGGGGGCATCAGGGTTTAACAGTGCGTTAATCGGCTTCGGCCAGAGTGCCCCGATTCGATACAGATAGTAGTAGCGTGCGGGGAACACCATGGCTGCCAGTATTTTGATCGCCGACGACGACGCTGTAGCCCGCCGGCTGGTCGAAAACATGGTGCAGAAATGCGGCTATGAGACGATCGTGGTGGACTCCGGCGACGCGGCGATCGCCGCCCTCACCGCCCCTGACGCGGCCATCGACGGCGTCATCCTCGATCTCGTGATGCCCGGCCTCGACGGCATGGGCGTGCTGGCGAAAATCCGCGAAGCGGGCCTCAGCATCCCGGTCATCGTGCAGACGGCCCATGGCGGCATCGACAATGTTATCTCGGCGATGCGCGCGGGCGCGGCCGATTTCGTGGTCAAGCCGGTCGGCCTCGAGCGGCTCCAGGTCTCTCTTCGCAACGCGCTCAATTCGTCCGCGCTCAAGGGCGAATTGCAGCGCATCCGTCACAGCCGCGAGGGTCGGCTGACCTTCTCCGATATCATCACCCGCGCCGAGGCGATGGCGGGCGTGATGCGCGCGGCGCAGAAAGCAACAAACTCCTCGATCCCCGTGCTGATCGAGGGCGAGTCCGGCGTCGGCAAGGAGATGTTCGCGCGTGCCATTCATGGCAGCGGCGAGCGCAAGGCAAAGCCGTTCGTCGCGGTCAATTGCGGCGCGATCCCCGACAACCTCGTCGAGTCCATCCTGTTCGGTCACGAGAAGGGTGCCTTCACCGGCGCTACCGAACGCCACAACGGTAAGTTCGTCGAAGCCCATGGCGGCACGCTGTTCCTGGACGAGGTCAGCGAGCTGCCGCTGAGCGCGCAGGTCAAGCTGCTTCGCGCGCTTCAGGAAGGCGCGGTCGAGGCGGTCGGCGGCCGCAAACCCGTGAAGGTCGACGTCCGCATCATCTCGGCGACCAACCGCAGGCTGCTTGAGCGGGTCAAGCAGGGCCACTTCCGGGAAGATTTGTTCTATCGGCTGCACGTGCTGCCGCTGACGATCCCATCGCTGCGCGCCCGGCGCGAGGACATTCCACATCTGCTCAGGCATTTCCTGGCCCGCTTTGCCGCCGAAGAGAACCGCCCCATCACCGGCATCAGCGGCGAGGCTGTTGCGCATCTCGCCCAGCTCGATTGGCCCGGCAACATCCGCCAGCTCGAAAACGCGGTCTACCGCGCCGTGGTGATGAGCGACGGCGACCAGCTTGGCCTTGACGACTTCCCCCTGATCGCCTCGCAGCCGCACCCGGGAACAGACATTCCGACCGCGCCGCTGATGCTGGAGCCGATCGCGGCCCCCTCTGTCGTATCGGGTAATGAAATACCGATCGCGCCGTTGCCCCAAGCTGGTGCTCTCTCCATGCTGACCGCGACCGGCGACGTCCGACCGCTGGAGGAGATCGAAAACGAGATCATCCGTTTCGCGATCTCGCATTACCGCGGGCAGATGTCCGAGGTCGCCCGCCGCCTCAAAATCGGCCGCTCCACCCTCTACCGCAAACTCGATGAAGCCGGGGTTCCCGGCCATGGCGGCAAAAGCGGTGAGGAGACGCACTGAGCCGGACGCGAACGGAGGTTCGTCCGGGCGGTGCGATACGACTGTAAGCCGTTCGCATGACGACGGAATTCGACTGCGATTTGAACCGTGACTTGTAAGTGACAGACACACGGAAAAGCGCGTGGCAGAAGCGCACAATCCGTTGCCAAGAGGCTTCCTTGAAGTCAGTTTGTCGTGAGTTGTCCCGGGTAGCGCTGGCCGCGAAATCGGGGCCTGTATATCGTCTGCGTAGGAATCGTTGCGTGCAGGCGTGCAACTTTCGAGAGGCCGGCGCGGTTTAGCCGAAGCTCAATAGGCGATAACGAAGCTGTTCCATGGGGGACAGTTCACCCGAGGGGTGCGACACAATGCGTGACTGTTTGAACCACCGTGCAGGCTTTGACCGTGTCTTGATGACGGTCGCGGCAACCTTCCTCACGGTATCGGCCAGCTCGGCCCTGGCGCAGGATCAGGCGCGCAGCAGCGCTGCCGAGCTTGCGATCGAAGCCGCGATCCCGCGCCCCGAACCCGCAAACGTCCCGCCCCCGACCGCATCCGATATCAAGCTCGACACCACCGCCACGGTTCAGGACTCGGCAAAGGAGCCGGTCAAGGAACCCGTGAATGCGGAAGCCGCTCCCGCGCCAAACAAGGTCGAGACCAAGCCTTCCGACGTCGCCACCACGCCCGCCGCCGAGGCGCCGAAAAGCGAGACGGCGAAGACCGAACCTGCCAAGGCCGACACGCCGGCCGCGCCCGCCACCGCTGCTGCTCCGGCCTCGGAGCCGGTGAAGGCCGCGAGCAACGTTCCCGCGGCCGACCAGCCGGTCGCCGACAAGCTCAAGGACATCGTCGGCGCCAAGACTGCGCGCTATTTCGACCGTAAGAACGAACGCGCGGCGATCGAGAAGTTTTACGGCGCACGCGATTTCGCACCGGTCTGGACGCAAGGCGGCAGCCTGACCGCTGCGGCCAAGGACGTGATCGCTCGGCTGAAGGATGCAGCGTCCGACGGTCTCAATCCCGCCGATTATCCGCTGCCGGACTTCGCCGCCGCCACGACGCCCGATGCGCTCGCCGATGCCGAGCTCAAGCTCACCGCCAGCATGTTCGACTATGCGCGCCAGGCCCAGAGCGGCCGCATGCACTGGTCGCAGGTCAGCGGCGACATCCTCTATCCCGAGCATCCGGTCGATCCGAACGAGGTGCTCGCCAAAGTCACGACCGCAGCGGACGCCTCCGCGGCGCTCGACAGCTACAATCCGCCGCACAAGCTCTACAAGGAGCTGAAGGCGAAGCTCGCGGAGCTCCGCGGCCAGGGCAACGGCCCGATGATCGAGATCGCCGATGGTCCGACGCTGAAATACACCCCGGCCGGCAAGAAGCAGGCTGAAATCGTCGTTGAAGATCCGCGCGTGCCGCAGCTGCGGGCCAAGCTCGGCATCGCCGAGAACGCCAGCGACACCCGCTATGACGCGGCGGTCGCCGAAGCCGTGCGCAAGTTCCAGAACAGCGCCGAGCTCAAGGCGACCGGCATCCTCGACGACAAGACGGTCAAGGCGATCAACACCCCGAAGCGCGACAAGCAGATCGACGTGGTGCTGGTGAACATGGAGCGCTGGCGCTGGCTGCCGCGCGACCTGGGCGTGCCCGCGCTCGGCGATGCCTACGTCATACTCAACATTCCGGACTACACGCTGAAGGTGATGCAGCGCGGCCAGCAGGTCTGGACCACCCGCGTCGTCACCGGCAAGCCCGGCACGCATGCGACCCCGCTGCTCACCGAGACGATGAAGTACATCACGGTCAATCCGACCTGGAACGTGCCGCCGTCGATCGTCTACAACGAATATCTGCCGGCGCTTCAGCAGGACCCGACCGTGCTCCAGCGGATGGGGCTCAAGCTCGAGCAGAACCGCGACGGCTCGGTGCACATCTCGCAGCCGCCCGGTGAAGCCAATGCGCTCGGTCGCATCCGCTTCAATTTCCCGAACAAATTCCTGGTCTATCAGCACGACACGCCGGACAAGAACCTGTTCGCCCGGGACGAACGCGCCTTTAGCCACGGCTGCATGCGCGTACAGAACCCGGATCAGTACGCCTCGGTCCTGCTCAACATCGCGCTGCCGAACGAGAAGTACACGCCGGAGCGCGTGCGCAGCATGTACGGCAAGAGCGAGATCGACCTGAAATTCCCGACCCCGATCCCGGTCAACATCACCTATCAGACCGCATTCGTGGATGATGGCGGCAAGCTGCAATTCCGCAAGGACGTCTATGGCCGCGACGCGACCATGATCAACATCCTGAAGAACGGCCGCGGCAGGGATCTCGAGAACGTCGTGGCGCACTCCCAGCCGAGCTATTCACGCCCGGCAACGACGCTGCCGAACGGCGTGCTGGCAGCCAACAATGGCGGCTCGTCCGGCCCGAATTTCTTCGAGCGGCTGTTCGGAGCCCCGACCCCGCCGCCGGCTCCGGTCGGCCGCCGTCCCCAGCAGCAGCGGGTGTTCACCCGCTGAGGCAGGCCCGCCCCGACGCCTGATTTGCTGAAATTATGCAATAAAATCAGCGACCTCATCCTCTGGATGGGGTCGCTTAACGTTAACCATTCTCCACCTGACCTCGGGCAGCGGGCGTTTTTTCGCCACACTCACCCGGTTAGGTTCGCAATCTGACTTGGTTTGGGGGCGGGAAGGTCAACCTCGAATTAACCTTCTCGCTTTAACAAAGCGTTCATCCTCTTTCGCGCGCTAACGGGGTTTGCGGGAGAGTCCATTTTGAACGCTCGTCGACTGGGTGGGCTCTAACGTGCTGACTGGTATCGCACGCCAATTCGCTGTGCTGTCGTTGTCCCATGCGGGAGTGAAGGCCGGATCCAGGATCGGCCTCGCTGCCGTATTGCTGTTTGCTGCCGCGGGTTCAGTTCATGACGCTGCCGCGCTGAACGAGACCAAGACGCTCTCCTTCCACCACACCCATTCCGGCGAAGACCTCACCGTCACCTTCAAGCGCGACGGGCGCTACGACGAAGCGGCGCTGAAGCAGCTCAACCACTTCCTGCGCGACTGGCGTAGCCAGGACGAGACGGTCATGGACCGTCACCTCTTCGACATCCTGTGGGAAGTCTATCGCGACGTCGACGGCAAGCAGCCGATCCAGATCATCTCCGCCTACCGCTCGCCCGCCACCAACTCCATGCTCCGCCGCCGGTCCTCCGGCGTGGCGCGCTTCAGCCAGCACATGCTGGGGCATGCGATGGACTTCTACATCCCGAACGTGCCGCTGGAGCAGATCCGCTTCGCCGGCCTGCGCCTCCAGCGCGGCGGCGTCGGCTTCTACCCGACCTCAGGCTCGCCGTTCGTGCATCTGGACACCGGCAGCATCCGGCACTGGCCGCGCATGACGCATGACCAGCTCGCCCGGGTCTTCCCGGACGGACGCACCGTCCACGTCCCGACCGACGGCACGCCGCTGAAGGGCTATGAGCTCGCCAAGGCCGAGATCGAGCGGCGCGGCAGCGGCGAGGATTCCGGCAGCAAATCGAATTTCTTTGCCAACCTGTTCAAGGGCAAGCCGGCTCCGGCCGCCGCGAGCAACGACGAGGATGACGAGGGCGCGCCCGCGCCGGCCGCGAAGACTGTTGCGCCGACCTTGGTCGCCGCCGCGACCAAGCCAGCCGATCCGGTGCCGACGCCGCGCGCCAAGCCGTCAGTCGCGGCGACCATTCAGCTCGCCTCGGCCGATGCGCAGATCGTCGCGTTGCCCAAGTCGAAGCCCGCGCCCGTGGCTGACAAGCCGGCCGCCGGCAAATCTGCTGATGCCAAGCCCGAGACCCCCGCCGACATCATCAATGCCCGTGGCTTCTGGGACGCCCCGGCTACGCCGCAGCAGGCGACGCCTGCTCAAGTGGCTGCGCTGAAGGCCCGCCAGGCGCTTGCGGCCGCCACCGATCCGCAGCCGACCGCGAGCGTGTCCAGTGCCGCCTATCAGGCCCTGGCCTACGCGCCGGCGTCCGCCTCTCCGGTCGACCGCGCCAACGTCGTCGCCGCCTCCGCGCCGATCCCGCGCCCTGCCCGTCCCGCCTCCGCGTCGCGCAACCTTACGCCCGCGACCGAGATCAACACGGTGGTCGGCAAACGCGTCGACGGCATGGTCGCAACCGCGACCCGGCTCTCCGCAGCCAAGGGCGAAAGCATCTGGCTCAAGATCGTGATGCTGTCGCCGAGCGCCAGCCGCGCGATGTCGGTGACGCTGATGGGCGAAGTCGACACGGCCGCAATGCGCGCCTACTTCGTCAAGCCGCAATCCGTGATCGCCATGGGATTTGCCGACGATCCGATGCAGGGCCTGTCCTGCGACAGTTTCTCAGGCACGGCGACCGCCAAGCTCGAGACGACATCGTTCGTCATGCGGACGGCTTCGCTGCGCTGAGGCGCGGGCCTTCAAGACCTCCGCGGTGGGGGGGGGGGGGGGGGGGGGGGCGGGGGGCGCGCGCGCGAAGACACGCAGCACCGGAAGTGATCCAGGTACGCGCCGAGGGTGCGACAGCCCGCCGCCTCGGGGCGGGGGGGAGCCGCAG